>NZ_FMZA01000004.1 GCF_900102685.1 Melghirimyces thermohalophilus | reverse complement strand
CGCATTAACTCGAATCTCTTTTTCCAATTGACGTTCAGAACGAATCCCGAACAAATACCCGATAAACATCATTTTAAAGAGAACGACCGGATCAATGGAGGGCCTTCCATTGTTCTCACAATACAAAGGCCGCACCTTGTCCGTGATAAAAGAAAAGTCGATATGCTTGTCCACTTTGCGGAGCAAGTGATCTTCCGGAACTAATTCTTCAATACAGACAAACTCCAGCTCATGTTGTTTCTCTTTATTGGAACGTAACACACCCATCCCTCCCATTCTTCTTCAACCTAATAAACGGTGGGAAGCAGTGAAAAGGATTCGGCAAAAAAATAGGCTGTCGAGACTTTCTCGACAGCCTGAAGACCTCCGGCGGCGGGCTCTTTTTTATGAACGTGGGTCTTTCTCCTCTGAATCGAGGGGTTTGGATTGCTCATCTCCAGCAGGTGACGGTTCATCCAGCGATACAGATTCTGGTGGTGAAAAAGGATCAGCCGGGCGGGAGACAGGTTCTTCTCGTTCTGCCAGGGGTGTTTCCTCGAAGGAGGCCGAGGTTTCCGACGCGGCTGTCTCCAATTCATGGGCTTCGGGCACCACGATTTTACGGAGATGGATTTTGTATCGGAGCGCGGTCATTAACAAAACCGCCGCCTGGGCCAGCGGGACCAGCAGGAAGGTGAGCAGGATAAATAGCAGGGTGCTCCCGATGGCAGCTAAGGATGCTTCCTCCCCCTGGGGAACCATCAATAAGGATAAAAGGATAAAGATCACAGCGAAAGGCAGTAGGATCAAGGTATTCAACAAGCCCGTTCCGAACACCTTGCCGAAGGAACGGTAGGTGAATTGAAACGAATAACGAAGTGACTGCCAGGGTCCCATATTTTCCGATGTGAGGATGACTGGGGCAAACATCACACTGAAGAAGTACATCAGGAGACCTCCCCCGAACACGAACCAGAAAAACCAGGAAATACCGAGGCCGATTGTGCTACCCGCCTCATCTGAAAAGAGGATACCCAGATCGGCTAAGCCGAAGGGAATCAAAAGAGGCAACGAAAACAGAAGGATCAATATACATTGGAGAAAGAATTTCCAAAAATACCGGAAGCCTGTTTGGAAATATGTACCAATGGAAGTGCTTCCGTCCAGGACCGCCTCACTGGCCATTCCGTAGCTGCCCGCCATTTGAAAGCACGAGACAAATGACTGGAGGATGATCCACAAGAGGAGCAGCAGGATCACGACCAAAAAGGCGCCAGGTTCAAAGCCGGAGAACATCTCCTCAGGAGAAGTTCCTGACTGTAAGTCTTCCAGGTTCAAGCCGATTGAAGCGAGGAAGACGGCAGCCCCGACAAAGTAGAAGATGACTGCCATGATCATATTGATGACTTGGGCCATTAATGTTCCCAGCAGGAAGGTACCCCACATTTTCAGGCCGTGCCTGCCGAACAGTTGAAAGTAGGTAACCATCCATCTACCTCCTCAGATGCAAACTGATGTTTCTAATCACCATGATATACGATTTTGTGGGGGATGGGTTTCAGAAAAATGCTGCGGAAAGTATTTTTCCGTCAAAAAGCGCAGAGGAAAGCCCCCCTGCGCCGTTCTTTCAACCGGTTGAACGATGTTTCCCCGCTTCATCGGGCTCATCCCCGAAGGAGGGTTCCAAATACACCGGATCGATGTTCTCTTCGGGAAACAGGTGTTGCTGAATATGGAGGGCATACTGCCGAAACAGGACCCCATAGTAGAGAATAAAGGGAAATACGCCCAAGAAGGCTAACAGAGAAGTTCCCAGGGTGATGCCAACGATATCGGCGACGGTGGCGTCTTCGAAAAATTGAAGGATCAACCAAGGGAATGCGGAGACCAGTGCGATCACTGTCCAACTGAGGGCGGCCACCACTATCGCTCCCAAGAAATGGGTCAAGGCGCGCCCAAACTTGACGAAGATGATCCGCCATCCATACCCGAAGGAGCGAAAGACGCCCATGTTCTCCGCAAACATCACCACTGGTGAATAGGTGATCGCCAGCAGGAGGAGAAGCCCCAACATAGCGCCGATCACCGTCCAGATGATGGTGAGAACAGTTACGGGGGACAGCAGCGAGTACAATCCCCCCCATGCGGCCAACAAAACGGCGAAGGTCAACAAATGGAGCATACTCAGCCCAAACATACGCAAAAGGTGTCTAAACCCATAGATAAAGAAGTTTCCGACGCGGACTTGATTGTCTAGGGATGCATCCTGAACCGCTCCGATCAAGCCGGCGTGGAAAAAGGCGAAGGCCAGGATGGCTAACAGCGTAAAGCCGGTCAGGTAGGTGACAATCGGGCCGCTTGTCTGCATCAACGCGGAAATCAGCCCGCTGACGGTCCCGGATGTACCATCAGGTGTCAAGACGTTTTTGAAGAGATCCAACAGAACGGAGAGTTTGGGCCCCAAGAGAAATCCAATCCATAATTGCGGCACCATCAGAAAAAAGAAGACACACCATCCAGCCACGAGGGAGGCAAACCATAGTTTGGCCCCGTGCCGGTTTAACAGGCGGAACGATTCGCCCAATCTGATCCCTCCCCAAACGAGCAATTACAAAACTATCGTATCTTTTCCCGAAAGACGGGACAAGCGGTCGTGCTTCCCCCCTTTCACCAAGAACGGCTTTGTCTCCATTCCGTTTCCCGCTGGAGCGCTTTTGCGGATGTGATAAGATAAAGAGCGGGGAGGGAAAATGGGAATATGAAAGAGAACATTCGAGAAAAACTCGCTCTCCTGCCGGATCTGCCCGGATGTTACCTGATGAAAAATGCCGACGGACAAATTATCTACGTCGGCAAGGCGAAACGGTTGAAAAACCGGGTGCGGTCCTATTTCACCGGCAGCCATGACGGGAAAACCCAACTGTTGGTTTCGGAAATTGATGACTTTGAATATATCGTCACCGACAGTGCGATGGAGGCGCTTATCTTGGAAGCCAATCTGATCAAGCGCCATCGGCCCCGGTTTAACGTGTTGATGAAAGATGATAAATCCTATCCCTATATTCGGCTGACCAAAGAGACTCACCCGCGGCTGGAAGTGACGCGGCAGATAAAAAAAGATGGCTCGCGTTATTTTGGCCCCTATCCCAACGCACAAGCAGCACAGCAGACGAAAAAGCTGTTGGATAAGCTGTATCCTCTGCGCAAGTGTCGGACTCTGCCCAAGCGGGTCTGTCTTTATTACCACATGGGGCAGTGTTTAGCTCCCTGTGAGTTTGATGTGGACCCAACCCAGTACGAGGAAATGATTCGCAATATCGTTCGGTTTTTGAATGGTGGATATAAGGATGTGCAGAAGGATCTGGAAGAAAAGATGCAACAGGCATCAGAAGAGCTCAATTTCGAACGGGCTCGGGAACTGAGAGACTTGATTCAGCATATCGAAGCGGTGATGGTGAAGCAAAACATCGTCCTCCAAGATGAGACAGACCGTGATGTATTCGGTTATTGGGCGGACAAAGGGATGATGTGCGTTCAAGTTTTCTTCCTTCGCCAAGGAAAGCTGATTGAGCGGGATGTGGCGATCTTCCCTCATTACGGAGAGGAAGAGGAAGATTTTCTCACCTATGTCACCCAGTTTTATCATGAAAAGCCGGCGCTGCCGAAGGAGATCAATTTGCCGGCTCATGCGGATGTCGCCTTGTTAGACGAATGGTTGACCGGCGTTCAGGTCCACATTCCTCAACGGGGGATGAAAAAGCGGCTGGTGGAGATGGCCAATGAAAATGCGCGGATTGCATTGAACGAGCGATTTAAGCTGATCGAGCGAGATCACGGACGTACGGTTGATGCGGCGCGCAAACTGGGAGAAGCCTTGGGCATCGGTTATCCGCGGCGGATCGAAGCCTTTGACAACTCCAACATCCAGGGGGCTGACCCCGTGTCGGCGATGGTGGTCTTTACCGATGGCACCCCTGACAAAAAGGAGTATCGTAAATATAAAATCCGCTCCGTTCAAGGACCGGATGATTACTCGACGATGAGGGAAGTGATCCGCCGCCGTTATACCCGGGTATTGAAGGAGGATTTACCGCTACCCGAATTAGTGGTGGTCGACGGCGGACGGGGTCAGATGTCGGCGGCCGCCGATGTGTTAGAAAACGAGTTGGGTCTGTTTATCCCTGTCGCTGGGCTGGTGAAAGATGACCGGCACAAGACGGCTCGCCTCCTGATCGGCGATCCGCCTCGTGAGGCGGATCTACCCAAGGGCACCCAGGAGTTTTACCTGCTGCAGCGCATTCAGGAGGAGGTCCACCGGTTTGCGATCACCTTCCACCGACAGACGCGGGGGAAGTCGATGGTTCGCTCTGTGCTGGATGACATCCCGGGGGTGGGCAAGAAGCGGAAACAGCAGCTGTATAAACACTTTGGGTCCCTGGACCGAATGCGGACAGCTACGGTGGAGGAATACCGCAAAGCGGGGATCGGTGATAAATTGGCCAGAAACATTTTGGCACACCTGAAGGAAACGGCAAAGTCGGCGTCCAAGGATGAAGGCTCGGGGGAGAGAGTCGATTGATATCCCCGGGCATCGGTCTGATTTTGCTGGCTGGCGGCCAATCTCGTCGCATGGGGCAGGATAAGGCGCTCTTATCCTTCGCCGGAGAGCCGATGGTTAAAAGGTTATTGCGGCGGTTGGATTTCGACGGGAACTCCATTGTTTTGATCAGCGCCAACCAGCCGGAACCATATCAAAAATGGGGTATCCCCGTCGTGGCAGATGATTTGCCGGGGGCCGGCCCCCTGGCGGGGATTCAAGCAGGGCTCCGCCGTTCTCCCTGCACCTTCAACCTGGTGGTCGCCTGCGACCTGCCCTTCGCTTCTGCAGCCGTGGCTCGACGTTTGTCGCAGGTGGCGGAGGACGGGGACTATGACGCGGTGGTTCCCGTTTGCGACGGTCGGGCCCATCCCTTGTTCTCCATTTACCATCGGCGTTTGCAAGGGGAGCTGGATGCCTTTTTGCAGGAAGGAAAGCGACGGGTCGGCGATTTTTTGGATCGGGTTCAAACCCGGTATGTAACTGAATCTTTCCCTTCCCAGGCTTTTTTTAACATGAACCGGCCGGAAGATTATCGGCGCGCGGAAGCTTGGGAAGAGGAGTGAGAAAAACCCCGCCTGATCGGGGCGGGGCTGGTGTCATTTCCGGTCGACGTCTTTGTTGGTTGCGTCGACTTCTTTTTTATCATCGGACAGACCGGAGACGCTGTCTTTAAACTCCTTCAGCGTTCGGCCGGCGGCGCGTCCCAGTTCGGGCAGCTTTTTGGGGCCGAACAAGAGGAGTGCGACCAAAATGATCAGAATAACTCCGGGAACTCCAATCTGGCTCACAAGGGTCAACTCCTTCCAGTCCTTTTCGGACCTGCGGTTATCGGATCGTGAGGAGTATCCAACACAGTCTTCTATCTCATATTATACTGCCCCCGTTCTTTGAAGCCAAGTTAAGCTTTGATAGATGTGTGGTGAAGGAAAATCGGCGTGCGCGAGAGAGATCGGTGTCTTCTGTTGTATTTCAGTAGGCACGGGCTGGATACGGGTCCCTCACTCCTACCCTTCTATTTTCTCCCCCAGGGCTGTCGATATGCCCGCTACTACGTTGACAACCGCCGTAGAGAGGCTTAAAATCAAAGCAAAAAATGAATGATTATTCATTCATAGGAGGGGACGCTCTTGGCTGTAAAAGAGACCATTACCGCATGGGTCGACAACATGAACCAGAATCCGGAATGGATCCGGGATACGGAAGTGGTTTACCAGCTTGAGATCTATGGGGAAGGCATCCACCAACTCCGCCTGAAGAGGGGTGCTGCCGAATACCGAGGGGAAGAGGCGTTACCGTCGGATTGTACCATTCAGTTATCGGAGAAAAATTTTATCAAGCTGGCGGAAGGGCGATTAAATCCCACCACTGCTTTTATGACAGGGAAATTGAAAGTGAAAGGGGATCTTTCATTGGCGTTGCGGCTTTCATCCCTGTTGAAACAATTTAGCGGAACTGCCTGATCGATTTTTATCGGTTAAGGCGCTGTAGCTTGGTTTCGTTTCCGATTTTGGGTTGAGGGAAAAGGAGAGCTCCCAGACCGGCGGATGCTAACAACAGCCGTACCCACATCCTTCTATCTTCGCTTGTCGGTGCTCCATGCCATATGTTAAGATCGAAACAACATCGGGAAGACAGCAATCGTTGCGGTTTTCTCTTCAGAAGGTAACTAAAATGAGGATTCCTCACGTTCGTGTGAACTAGAGGAGCGGGTGATCATCAGTACCTGTCGCGAGGGGGCGGCAACCGGGGACCGGCAGGGAAAGGGGGACTCGCCGAAGTTTTCCATCCCGCCGCGGGGTGGAAAGCTGGGACCGGGCCGAACAGGACCGGGACTGTCACAAATCCTTGTCTGGATTTGTGGAGCACTACGTGTCACAGGGGGCGACGAGGCTGTTCATTGCCGTCAGTCAAGGCGACAGCTGGACCTTCCTGCTGTCGCCTTAGCTGTTTCGGCGGTCGAAAACCATTTAAAACAAGGAGAGGAGTTCTCAAACCGACATGGGACTTGTGGTTCAAAAATTTGGCGGAACATCCGTCGGAAGCGTGGAAAAGATCAAAAAAGTGGCGGAACGGATTGCCCGTACCCGGGCGGAAGGGCATTCGGTGGTGGTGACTGTTTCCGCCATGGGCAAAAGTACCGATGAGTTGGTGGCCCTGGCGGAAGAAATCAGCGATCGTCCGGCACAAAGAGAGATGGATGTTCTGCTGACCACTGGGGAACAGGTGAGCATCGCGCTCTTGTCGATGGCACTGATGGAGAAAGGTGCGAAAGCCCATCCCATGACGGGCTGGCAGGCCGGTATCAAGACCGATCCCATCCACGGCAAGGCGCGAATTGAACATATCGACACCGCCAACCTTCGCAAGTCTCTCGATCGTGGAGAAGTGGTGGTAGTAGCGGGATTCCAGGGCGTTTCTCCCGATGGGGAGATCACCACACTGGGCCGAGGAGGATCCGATACGACAGCAGTGGCTCTGGCGGCGGCACTTGAGGCCGATCGTTGCGAGATCTATACCGATGTCACCGGGGTGTTTACGGCGGATCCCCGAATGGCTCCTAAGGCAGGGAAACTGTCGGAAATCAGTTATGAAGAGATGCTGGAACTGGCCAACTTGGGCGCCGGTGTGTTGCACCCCCGTTCCGTCGAGTGTGCCATGACCCACGGGGTGCCGCTGGTGGTCCGGTCTAGCTTTGTAGAAGAGGAAGGAACCTGGGTGAAGGAGGCGGAAGGGATGGAAGAAGAACTTAATGTGCGCGGAGTGGCCCACGATCTGGAAGTGGCCCGGATGAAAGTGGTGGGACTACCCAACCGCACGGAATCGCTCACCTTGCTGTTTAACAAATTGGCCGATGCCAGCATTAACGTGGACATGATCGTTACCAGCGAACACGACGACGAGCGGATCGATGTCGCCTTCAGCGTTCATGAAAATGAATGGGAGCAAGCGAGCCAAGTGATCCAAGATCACCAGGAAGAGCTGGATTACCTCAGGGTGTTGTCGGAGACCGGGCTGGCCAAAGTTTCGGTCGTGGGCGCCGGCATGGTTACCAACCCCGGTGTGGCGGCCAAGACCTTTACCTCGCTCTCTGAGGCGGGGATTCGCATTAAGATGGTCTCCACCTCCGAGATCAAGATCTCCTGTGTGATCGCCAAAGAAGAGGCAGTCAAGGCGGTTCAGGAACTGCATACCGTTTTCGGACTGGATGTGGAAGAACTGGCGACCGTCGGTTCCTGATCCCTTTTGCAAAATAGGACACCTTTTTGGGCACCGGTGACCACCCGGTGCTTTTTTGATGAGCGATAGCTCCTGGGACCAAGAGTCGTCCGGCGTAATCCCCTTGTGAGAAAAATCGGATGGCAGCTGTTTCTTGCTGTAATTTTCGAATGATTTCTGAAGATAGAATAAAAGAAAAATTGGGTGATTACAGCAGGATTTTTTTCGAGGGAACCGAATATAAATTATTGGGCATAGGTAAGTCGTCCGTACGATCGGGATCTTATTCCATCGTCTTCTCGGACAGCTTGCCATGGCTATTGGAGCCGCTCATTTCACTCAAGGGGGTTTTGACATGTCCAGACATCTGACCAGATGGATCTCGCTTCTGACCATCGTCAGCATGGCCTTTTTGGCGGCCTGCGGCGGAGGAAGTGAAGCCGGTGGAGGCGGGATGGCCGAGGAACAGGTATTAAACGTGGGACGGATTAAGAGCGAACCACCCAGCCTGGATCCTCTCAAAGCAACTGATAATCAATCCGGTCTGGTCCTGCGTCACGTGATGGAAGGCCTCACCCGGATGGGGGAGGATGGCGAGCCGAAGCCGGCGATGGCGGAGGAGTGGGAAGTGAATGAAGATGCGACCAAGGTCACCTTCCACATCCGGGAAAACGCCAAATGGACCAACGGCGATCCGGTGACGGCGGAGGATTTTGAATACGCTTGGAAGCGGGTGCTCAATCCTGATAACGGCGCCGACTACGCCTACCAACTCTTCTACCTGAAAAATGGGGAGAAGTTTTATAACGGCGATGCCAAAGCGGAAGATGTCGGGGTGAAAGCCGTCGACGACAAGACGTTGGAAGTGGAACTGGAACAGCCGACACCCTATTTCGTCAGTCTCACTTCTTTTTACACCCTGATGCCGGTTAACAAGAGTGTGGCGGAGAAGAATGAGGACTGGGCTGCCGAGGCCAAAACCTACGTCGGTAACGGTCCCTTCACCCTGGACACCTGGAAGCATGACCAGGAGATCGTCTTGAAGAAGAACGAAGATTATTGGAACGCTGACAAGGTGAAATTGGCCCAGATCAACCTGCCCTTCATCGGGGACGCGACCACCGGTTATCAACAGTATCAAGCCGGCAAGGTCGATGAGGGGGATACCACGATCATCCCAGCGGATATGACCAAAAAGCTGCTCGATGAAGGAGAGGCGAAGAAGACCAAGGAGCCGGCGATCTACTTCTATATGTTTAACGTGGAGGAGGAACCCTTCACCAACCAGAAGATCCGTAAGGCCTTCGCTATGGCCATCGATCGCACCTCCATCGTGGAAAATGTGACCGAAGGCGGCCAGCAGCCGGCCAGCGGGTTTGTACCCTGGGGGATCCCGGATCATGACCAGGATAAAGAGTGGGTGGATACCCGGGATGATTATCTCGCTCCTAAGGCCAAGCCGGAAGAGGCCAAGAAACTGTTGGAGGAAGGCATGAAAGAGGAAGGCTGGGATAAACTGCCTTCCGTCACCATCGATTACAACACCGACGAAGGGCACAAAAAGATCGCTGAAGCGATCCAGCAGATGTGGAAGAAAAACCTCGATGTCAATGTGAAGCTGCAAAACTCCGAGTGGAAGGTGTACTTGGAGAAAACCAAGTCCGGCGATTTCCAGATCGGCCGTCTCGGCTGGCTGCCTGATTATCTGGATCCGATGACCTTCATGGACATGTGGGTGACCGGGGGTGGGAACAACGACACCAATTACAGCAATGAGAAGTACGACGAACTGATCAAAAAGGCGAAATCAACTGCCGATCAGAAAGAGCGGATGGAAGCGATGCACGAGGCGGAGGATCTCCTGATGGAAGAGATGCCGATTGCGCCGATCTACTTCTACACCAAGGTGTATCTCAGTAAAGATTATGTCAAAGGCGTCAAGTATCTGCCCGATGCCAGCATCGACTACACCGAAGCCTATGTGACGGAGAAGTAAGGTGGGGAAGCGTGGCGGGTCACCCCTTCCGGGGTGGCTTTGCCATGCGTTTTTCAACCGCCGGAGGAGGTGTTGCAGGTGGCACGTTATATCGGACAGCGATTGATCCTGTTATTGGTGACGTTGTGGTTGATCTCCACCGTAACCTTTGTCTTGATGCATTCCATCCCTGGGGATCCCTTCAGTTCGGAAAAAAAGTTGCCGGAGCAGACGTTGCGGGCTCTGGAGGCCAAGTACAATCTGGACAAGCCGCTGCCGCAACAGTATGTGTTGTATATGAAAAATCTGGCTACGGGGGATTTGGGGATTTCCATCAAAACCCCCAGTCGCAGCGTCAATGAGATCTTATCCGCCGGCTTTCCCGTATCGGCCCGCCTGGGGCTGCAGGCGATTGTGATCGCCTCCTTTGCCGGTGTGATCATGGGGATGATCGCGGCGATCCGGCAAAACCGTCCGACAGATTATATCCTGATGGTGGTGGCCGTGCTGGGGTTGTCCGTCCCCAATTTTGTACTAGGCCCGCTCATGCAGAAATACTTGGGGCTGGAGTGGGAGATCTTCCCGATTGCCTCCTGGGGGGACGGCTTTGGAAGCGAGTTTCAATATACCGTGCTTCCCTCTATCGCTCTTTCCTTCCTTCCGCTGGCTTTGGTTACCCGGTTGATGCGCTCCAGCATGCTGGATGTATTGGGGCAAGATTATATCCGGACCGCCCGCGCCAAAGGACTGCCCCCATTGAAGGTTTTTTCCCGTCATACGCTGCGAAACGCCATCATTCCCGTGGTGACGATCCTGGGCCCGATCACCATCAACATTTTGACGGGGAGCTTCGTCATCGAGAAAATCTTCTCCATCCCGGGAATCGGCAAATATTTTGTGGATAGCATCAGCAACCGGGATTATTCGGTGATTATGGGAGTCACGATCTTTTATTCCGCTCTCTTGGTCATGATGAACTTTGTGGTTGACCTCCTCTACGGTCTGATCGATCCCCGCATCAAGTTGGGCGCAAAGGAGGGGAACTAGATGGCGATTCCTGCGGAAAAATTTCAGCGGGCGGAACGGAAGCTGACCGAGGCGGAAGCGATTCGTCGGCCTAGTCTCACCTTTTGGCAGGATGTCTGGATTCGTCTTCGCAAAAATTGGCTGGGAATGGGCGGTCTGGTCGTCATCCTGCTGTTGGCGTTTATGGCCATCGCCGGTCCCTGGATGACGGAATACACCTATTATCAGCAGGATCTAGGGGATGGGCGCAATTTGGGGCCTTCGAGTGAACATTGGTTTGGGACAGATGACCTGGGCCGGGATATGTTTGTACGAACCTGGTACGGAGCGAGAGTCTCCCTCACCATCGGGGTGGTTGCCGCTCTGATCGACCTGGTGATCGGTGTGTTGTACGGGGGGATTTCCGGATATAAGGGTGGGCGCACGGATGAAATCATGATGCGGATCGTCGATGTCCTGTGGGGCCTGCCCTATCTGCTGGTGGTGATTCTGCTCTTGGTGGTGTTGGGCCCCGGGCTCGATACGATCATCATCGCGTTGACTGTGACCGGGTGGCTCAACATGGCCCGTCTGGTCCGCGGACAGGTGTTGCAGCTGAAAAACCAGGAGTATGTGATGGCTGCTCGCACCTTGGGGGCGGATACCAAGCGGCTGATGAAGAAGCATCTGATTCCCAACACGATGGGACCGATTCTGGTGTTGCTCACCTATACTGTTCCCAATGCCATCTTTGCTGAGGCTTTCCTCAGTTTCCTCGGACTCGGGGTGCAAGCGCCGGTAGCCAGTTGGGGGACGATGATCGACGATGCCCTGACGGTGATTTTGACCGACGAGTGGTGGCGCCTGTTTTTCCCCACCTTATTCCTCAGCTTGACGTTGCTGGCTTTCAACGCTTTTGGGGACGGGCTTCGGGATGTGCTGGATCCGAAAATGCGAAAGTGAGGTGGGGATGACATGACTAACCAGACGATATTGCAAATCGAGGGACTCCATGTCTCGTTTCAAACCTATAATGGAGAAGTAAAAGCGGTGCGGGGCGTCGATCTCCACCTGGATAAGGGAGAAACCTTGGCCATCGTGGGGGAGTCGGGGAGCGGTAAAAGCGTCACCGCTCAGTCTATTGTCCGACTGATTCCCTCCCCTCCAGGGGTGATCAAGTCGGGCACGATTCGATTTGGGGAGCGGGATCTGACCCAGGTTCCGGATCAGGAGATGTACAAAATTCGCGGTTCTGAGATCGGGATGATCTTCCAGGATCCGATGACCTCCCTCAATCCGACGATGACTGTAGGGCGGCAAATCACAGAGGGGTTGCAGTGGCACCATGATTTTGGCAAAGGGGAAGCCCTCCAAAAAGCGGTGGAGATGTTGCGGTTGGTAGGGATTCCCAACCCGGAGAGACGGATCCACCAGTATCCCCACCAATACAGCGGGGGAATGCGGCAGCGGGCGATGATCGCCATTGCCCTCGCCTGTAACCCGAAAATCTTGATCGCAGACGAACCGACCACCGCCCTCGATGTCACCATTCAGGCTCAAATCTTGGACCTGATGAAGGAACTGCAGCAAAAGATGGAGACGGCCATCATTCTGATCACTCACGATCTGGGCGTGGTGGCGGAAATGGCCCAGCGGGTGGCCGTCATGTACGGAGGAAAAGTGGTGGAAACCGGCCGCGTCGATGATATCTTCCATCGCTCCCGCCATCCCTACACCTGGGGACTGATGGATTCCATGCCGCGGCTGGATCAGAAGCGGGAGGACGATCTGATCCCGATCCCCGGCTCCCCGCCGGATCTGCTCGATCCCCCACGGGGCTGTCCCTTTGCTGATCGGTGCCCCCATGCCATGTACATCTGCCACGAAGAGATGCCGGCGTGGACCGAGGTGTCTGATTCTCACCAGGTCTCCTGTTGGCTGGAACACCCGGACGCCCCAGCGGCAGACCGAGATGAGCCCGCCGCCCGGGTCAACATTCGGTAAGGTCTTGACAATTGCGAACAATCATCTTATGACCCCAATTCCATAACGATGATCGACTTCTTCTTATCCAGAGCGGTGGAGGGACGGGCCCGATGAAACCGCGGCAACCACCCATTTCGGGAAAGGTGCCAACTCCTGCGGGGCTGCCCCCTGAAGATGAGAAGAGCGTTGCTGATCACCGCGTACACACCACCCTCTTCCACTGGGAGAGGGTGGTTTTACTTCAAGCACAGGAAGGGGCATACCAATGGTAAGTGTTGCCTCTCAACCCGTATATGAAACCGTGGGTTCCATCACTGTTATCGTCTGATTCATCGTATTTAAGTGAACCCTCGCGCCAATCGGAATCGCCGCTTTATATCTCCCATGTGCCGTGGCAAGATTGGTCATGAGTGGTTTTCCGAGCGGGACGATCAATTCGTTGATTAAATCTTCATATGACTGACCATAAGCTATCGGACATTCCGTACACTGACCCATAATAATGCCGATACAATCGTGGAATTTACCAGCCAACTTCAGCTGATTCATATACCTGTATACGGTATTGATCGGTTCATGCGTCTCTTCTAGGAGTAAAATTTTTCCTCGTGTATCGATTTCAAAAGGAGTTCCCAACGTATCGACGAACGAAGTCAAGTTTCCCCCGACAACTGGACCGATCACATTGCCGGGAACTTTGCTTACCAGTGGAATGCCCGGTGGATTTTGTATTTGTCTTGGTGAAGTGAAAGTCGAAGTGGCTGTGAAGAATTGGTTGAAATTGTATATCGGTGTCTCCAACTGAAAGTCGATGAGCATTAAACTGTCGAACGTGATCAAATTGACATATTGCGTTAACACATTTTGCAATACGGTAATGTCGCTGTATCCTGTTACAATTTTCGGATGGCGACGAATCACTTCAAAGTCCAAGTAGGGCAGGATCCCGGCGACTCCCACCCCGCCTCTTGTCGGCAGGATCAATTTCACATCCTCGTTTTCAAACATGCGCATCAGATCAGCAGCACGTTCCACGTCCGTCCCGGCGAGAAACCCGTTTTGATCGTACACATGCTCACCGAGCACAACATTGAACCCCATATTTCGGACCGTGTTTAAACGCTCATTAATGATATTCGCAGGGAGCGGACTACCTAATGTGACGACCCCAATCGTATCACCCATCTGTAAAGCCGGTGGTCTTATAGCCATGACGTTATCCCCTTTTCAAAAAAGGCATTTTGCCTATCTCTATGCAAAAAAAGGGGGAAGGGGACCCCATCATTGATCATGAACGAAATCTACTGCATGGTGTCAGCTTTTGCCCACGCCCGTAGGGTGATCCGGAGCAACAGTGTCACTCTTCAAGAATGGCATAGTGAGACCGGAACGATGTGAACAGGCGAGACTTGTGCCCTATGGTATGGGTGCAACGGACGTAGGGCAACATGACCTCTCCAGACAGTGTAGATAAGTAAAGGGTATTCTGACGGACCACCCCACTAGATAAGGTCTTGACAATTGTGAACAATCGTCTTATGATAAAGCCAATTCCATAACGATGATCGACTTCTTCTTATCCAGAGCGGTGGAGGGACTGGCCCGATGAAACCGCGGCAACCACCCATTTTGGGAAAGGTGCCAACTCCTGCGGGGCTGCCCCGGAAGATGAGAAGAGCGTTGGTGACAACCGTGTATTCGCCACCCTCTTCCTCCGGGAGAGGGTGTTTTTATTTCTCAAGTACAGGAAGGGGATACAAATGCCGGTAACTGCCCGGATCTTCGAGCGCAAAACCGTATCGGTGGGTTCGATCCGACTGGAAGGTGGAGAGGTACTCCCGGAAGTAAATGTAGCATTGGAATCCGCTGGGCAGGCACCGGAATCCGATGGGAGCAATGTGGTCGTGGTTTGCCACGCGCTGACCGGTGATGCCCATGCGGTAGGGGACGAAGCCTCTCCCGGTTGGTGGGACGGATTGATCGGTCCTGATCGTTTTATCGATACGGATCAGTACCATGTGATCACCATGAACGTTCCGGGCGGATGCGACGGCTCAACCGGCCCCTCCTCTGTGAATCCGAAAACGGGGAAGCCTTACGGTTCCTCCTTTCCCTTCGTCAGCATCCGAGATATGGTCCGGGTTCAGAAACGGTGTTTGGAGGTATTGGGAATTGAACGGGCGGAAATGGTGATCGGGGGTTCCATGGGCGGGATGATGGTGTTGGAATGGGGCGTGATGTACCCCGCCTTCGCCAGAAAACTGGTCCCGATCGCCACCGCTTTTTCTCTGACACCGACAGCGATCGCCTACAACGATATCGGGAGGCAGGCGATCTTGTCCGACCCCGGATACAAAAACGGAGACTATTATCCGGGGCCGGGTCCGGTGAAGGGATTGGCTGTAGCCCGCATGTTGGCCATGGTCACTTACCGCACGCCGCAGCTCTTTGAGAAGCGATTCAGCCGTGGGCTGCAGGTGGAGGGGGATGTGGCCCAGATGAACTCTCTATTTCAGGTGGAAAGTTATCTGCGCCACCAAGGCAATAAGTTGGTAAAGCGTTTCGATGCCAACAGTTATCTGCACCTGTTGAAGGCGATGGATACTCACGACCTGGCACGGGATCGGGAAGAGATGCCTCTGTCTCGGATCACGGCGGAGGTGCTGGTGATCGGAATCCAGGAGGACCAGTTGTTTCCCATCGAGCAGCAGCGGGAACTCTATAAGCAGTTGAAAGGATTGGACAAAAATTGTGACCTCTTGGAGATATCCTCAGAGTATGGTCATGATGCATTTCTAGTCGATTTTCGTGAAATGGGACCCCGTATCAAAAACTTCTTAACAGGGACGCGTTCCCGCAGTACAGTGGGCTGAGTTAAAAGTCCCAGGATCGGTTTGGTTAAAACCGGTCCGTTTTTTTATGCTCGTTGCTTTTATTTACCAGAATTGCCGCAACCCCTAACTTGACGGTCTGTCGAAATTGAGAGTACAATTATCATGTCATCGGGATGAAACTTTTCTTTCCCGGAAGCGAAACCTTTTAGATGAGGCCTCTCAGCCGTTGCCTTTTTGGGGGAGAAGGTTTCCACGTTTTAAATCAGGGGTAAATGGAGGGCAGATGATGAGCAAGCACCGTAGTTTTTTCAACAGACGGTTGCACTCCCTGCTGGGTGTGATCCCAGTCGGCTTTTTTTTGGTTGAGCATCTGATCACAAACTATGAAGCAACCAAAGGTGTAAACGCTTTTGTCGAGCAGGTGGAATGGATTTGGGGCATTCCTTTCCTGCCGGTACTGGAGATCTTCTTTATCTTTTTACCTCTCCTGTATCACGGCGTTTATGGACTGTATATCGCCTTTACGGGGAGCAACAACCTGAAAAACTTCAGTACTTTTCGCAACGTCATGTTTATGCTTCAGCGCGTAACCGGTGTCATCACTTTGATTTTTGTAACGATGCACGTATGGGAGACCCGGTTAAAGGTGGCACTGTACGACTATAGTGCCCATGAGTTAGCGGGGATGACCGCGCAGCTTCTCTCCGATCCAGTCACCCAGGTATGGTACGCGATCGGGATTCTGGCCGCTGTATTCCACTTCTCCAACGGGATGTGGTCCTTCCTCGTATCCTGGGGAATCACCGTGGGTCCCCGGGCTCAGCGGGTTTCCTCTTATGTTTGGGCAGTTGTATTCGTACTGGTCAGCTATGTTGGACTCCGCGCGCTGTTTGCGTTCGGTGATCTTGCCAATCAGTTGGCTCAGCGGTAGAAAGGGGCTTTGCCAAAATGAAGAAGGAAAAAGTGATCATCGTCGGTGGCGGCCTCGCCGGTCTGATGGCTGCGACCAAGGTGGCCGAAGCGGGGGCCGACATCGACCTTTTCTCAGTGGTACCCGTTCGTCGTTCCCACTCTGTCTGTGCACAGGGAGGCATCAACGGTGCGGTAAATACCAAAGGGGAAGGGGATTCTCCTTGGGAACACTTTGACGATACTGTATACGGCGGGGACTTTCTGGCCAACCAGCCGCCGGTCAAAGCGATGTGTGAAGCGGCACCCGGGATCATCTATCTGTTTGACCGGATGGGTGTTCCCTTTAACCGTACGCCAGAAGGCCTCTTGGACTTCCGACGTTTCGGGGGGACCAAACACCACCGTACCGCCTTTGCCGGTGCCACCACCGGTCAGCAACTTCTTTACGCCCTGGATGAGCAGGTTCGTCGCTATGAAGTGGCGGGGAACGTCACCAAGTATGAACATTGGGAGTTCCTGTCGATCATTCAGGACGATGAAGGGCGTTGCCGCGGCATTGTAGCCCAGGATCGGCGCAGCATGGAAATTAAGTCGTTCCCGGCGGATGCGGTGATCCTGGCTACCGGCGGACCGGGGATTATCTTCGGTAAATCGACCAACTCCCTGATCAACACCGGAACAGCGGCCAGCGCCGTTTACCAGCAGGGTGCTTACTACGCCAACGGCGAGTTTATCCAGGTGCACCCCACTGCTATTCCAGGGGATGACAAACTGCGGCTGATGTCGGAATCCGCCCGCGGGGAAGGGGGTCGCGTCTGGACCTATAAAGACGGGAAACCCTGGTATTTCCTTGAGGAAATGTATCCCGAATACGGAAACCTGGTTCCCCGGGATATCGCCACCCGGGCGATCTTTAAGGTTTGTGTCGATATGAAACTGGGAATCAACGGGGAAAACATGGTTTACCTCGACCTGTCCCACAAAGATCCGAAAGAGCTGGATGTTAAGCTGGGCGGCATTATCGAGATCTATGAGAAGTTTATGGGTGAAGATCCTCGCAAGGTACCGATGAAGATCTTCCCGGCGGTCCACTATTCCATGGGTGGTCTCTGGGTGGACTACAATGGCATGACCAACATTCCGGGTCTGTTTGCCGCCGGTGAGGTGGAGTATCAATACCACGGCGCGAACCGTCTGGGTGCCAACTCCCTGCTTTCCTGTATCTACGACGGCATGGTGACCGGCCCCAGTGCCCTCGAGTATATTCGAGGTCTGGACAAATCCTATGAGGATCTGCCCTCCAGTCTGTTTGAAGCCCAGGGCAAGAAGGAGCAGGAGAAATACGACAATATCCTGCGCATGGATGGGGACGAAAACCCCTACCAGCTGCATAAGGAGCTGGGTGAATGGATGACCGATAATGTGACGGTGGTCCGTTACAACAAAAGATTGAAGGAGACGGACGATAAGATTCAGGAGCTGATGGAGCGGTACAAGCGGATTAACATCGCCGACTCCAGCACCTATAACAACCAGGCCGCCTCCTTCACCCGGCAACTGTGGAACATGCTGGAACTGGCCCGGGTGATCACCATCGGTGCCTACAATCGGAACGAAAGCCGCGGGGCCCACTATAAGCCGGACTTCCCGGACCGTAACGACGAAGATTGGTTGTATACAACCAAAGCCAAGTATACGGAAAACGGACCGGCCTTTGAATATGAAGAAGTGGACACCTCCCTCATCAAACCGCGTCCGCGTCGGTATGACGTGGCCAAGCAAGCTGACAGCAAGGGGGCGGAGAATAAATGAGTGAACAAACGAAGACGGCGGAGGAAAAACGTACCGTCCGCTTCATCATTACCCGCCAGGATTCACCGGATAGCCAGCCCTATGAGGAAGAGTTTGAGCTGGAGTATCGCCCCAATATGACGGTGAACTCCTCCTTGATGGAGATCCAGCGCAATCCAGTGAATGCCAAAGGGGAACGGGTCAATCCGATCAGCTGGGAGGCCAACTGTCTGGAGGAGGTTTGCGGTGCCTGCTCCATGGTGATTAACGGTACCCCCCGTCAGGCCTGCTCCGCACTGGTGGATAACCTGGAGCAGCCGATTCGGGTACAGCCGATGGACACCTTCCCGGTGATCCGGGACATGGTGGTAGATCGGAGTCGGATGTTCGATGCGCTGAAACGGGTGAAAGCCTGGATACCCATCGACGGGACACATGACCTGGGCCCCGGACCGCGGATGCCTGAAGTGGACCGGCAATGGCGCTATGAGTTGTCCAAGTGCATGACCTGCGGTGTCTGTCTGCAGGCTTGCCCCAATGTCAACTCCCGCTCCGACTTCATCGGTCCCTTTGCCATAGGTCAAGTGGATCTGTTTAACGCCCATCCCACCGGGGCGATGAACAAACATGAGCGGACTGACGCCCTGTTGGAAGACGGCGGCCTGCAGGAATGCGGTAACTCCCAGAACTGTGTCCAAGCTTGTCCCAAAGGGATTCCGCTGACCACGGCCATCGCCCGTATGAACCGGGAAGGAACCAAGCATATGTTCCGCAAATGGCTCTCCCGGTAAACGCATCACACAGAAAAACTCCCCTGTTCACAGGGGAGTTTTTTTATGGGCCCGTTAAGTGCGAGAGGAGGAAAGTACTTGTGCCTGTGAAAAGGAAGGTAGGTCGGTGGGCGCCTGTCCATCCGGACACACCTGCTGAGAAGCATTGCGAGAATGAGCATGGCATTTACCCAAAGCCGCTCCCACTGCTGTCCTGTAGAGAAGATGGGTTGATCCGTTCATATGATTCTGCTACGGGCAGGGGTAAAGCCGGGGTGAATTTGAAGGTGGTTGTTGCCTCTTGCCCCCTTGTTAATTCTCCGCGAGACAGGAGAGTAAGTCCCTCTTTCGGCAAACGCCCCCTCGTATCGGACCTGCCATTCATCATAAAACATCTAGTGGGCGGGCGTCTGATCATGGGGGATCACCTTTCGATGAGCGCTGGCCACCGATTGCGGGAAGTTAAAGGATTAGAAGCGAAACGCCCGAAACTGACCGACAGTTAAGAAGGGTTGTGGTATATAAACAACCCGGCGGAGCGGTTTTCTGCCGGGTTTTTAATGGATCGATCGGTTGGTTTTAAGAGGAGAAAACACCTTTCAAGGAGTTTAGCAAATCGGAGAGCCAGCTGATCAGCTTGTCGAAAAATCCTTGGGCCTCCTCGGAATTGACCACATCCTTCAATTTGTCCAGCTGGTTGGCCAGATTGTCCCAGTCGATGTTTAGTTCGGAGAACTTCACCATCAGGTTGGTGATGTTCTCGATATCCTGGTTGTTTAAGTTGATATTCATGTCGCCGGCCACGTTGACAATGATATCCTTCACTTCTTCAGGGGACTGGGGTTGCTGTTTGGCGATTTCTTCTTTTACCCGATTCATAAAATCGGCCGCTTTTTGGTTATCTCCGATGTTTTGTCCCAGTTCGGAGGTACGGACCATCTCTTCGTTGGCCACCTGTTTCTGTTCTTCATTGATGTTTTTACCGGCAGCTGATTCAAAGGCTTTCAGAATTCCGGTCAGGCCGGCAGTCCCCGAAACTTTCATCGGAGCGGTGACATATACTTCGGCATCCTTGACGCCGGCGGTGGTTAGGGCATTGGCATACATTTGTTCCGTGATGGAGGTGATGTTGTTGGTCTGCACCTGGATGCCGGATCCTTCCTCGGTCAAGGTGATTTTGGCGGAGGAAAGGGCCCGGCTGCCGATTGTGGCTTTATCCAGGTATTGCCCCAGGTATTTATGTTCCTCCTCGTTAGTCACTTGAATCTGCTTCACATTAGAGTCGGCATTCATCTCCTGCAGGATCTGTTCCTTCTGCTGCGGAGTCAAATCCTGTCCCAGCGTCACCACGGTTTCACCGGTCACCGCATCAGCGGAAACGGTGGTTGGAAGAGCAAAAGCGAATAGGAGCAGTCCGATCAATGTCCAAAGTGGCATTCGTTTCTTTATCAAAAAGAAAACCTCCTTTTCAACTTATAAAGACGAGGAAAATGTTAGTGTTGTTTCATGTATAAAGGATTTTATATGTTTTGCCCTGCTGTGGCTGTGTGAGATATTCAAGGTTTTTCCCGTCTTCCCTGAGGGAGCAATTCTCAATACAGCCTTATTTTACATGGAAATCGACAGGGTGTGAATAACAAAAAAAGGCGGTAGCGATCCCGCCTTTCATTGAAAATATTTTTGTTGCCATCAGGCAAAAACTTTTTCTTTGAACTGGGCCAGCCGTTCCAGAGAGTCCATCTCCACATCTTTGTGGAGGCTGTTGCCATGAGCATCCATGGTGACAATGGCGGCGAAATCTTTGACCTGCAGGTGCCACATGGCTTCCGGTACACCAAATTCCATAAAGTGTACGCCTTCCACTCCGGTAATGCAGTTGGCGTAATACTGCGCCGCACCGCCGACCGCGTTCAGGTAGACCGCGCCGGACTCCTTCAAGCCTTCCAGGGTGCGGGCGCCCATGCCGCCTTTTCCGATGACAGCCCGGATGCCAAATTTCTTGATGATATCCGCCTGGTAGGGTTCTTCCCGGATGCTGGTGGTAGGGCCGGCAGCTTTCACTTCCCAGTTACCCTCTCGATCCTTCAGCATCACCGGACCACAGTGGTAGATGACTCCTCCCTCCAGATCGACAGGGGCATCATGATCGATCAAGTATTTGTGCAGAGCATCTCGACCGGTGTGAATCAATCCATCCAAGACAACCACGTCGCCGACACGAAGGTTGCGGATGTCCTCTTCGGAAATAGGTGGAATCAATCGCACTTCCCGGGTGCTGGATTGGGTCTGTGGCTCCTCCGGCTCGGTGACAGTGACCGGTTCAGTGTCGGGTTCATCTTTATAGAGCCAGCGGTTGATTTTCCCCGTCTCCGGGTCGATGGTGACCCCTTGTCGGCGGAAGGCCCAGCAGTTGTAGGCGACGGACACATAAAAGCTGGCCGGAATGCGGTGCATCGAACCGATCTTGCAGCCGAGCAAGGTCGTATTTCCACCGAAGCCCATCGTGCCGATGCTCAGCTTGTTGGCATTTTCCATGATGTACTCTTCCAGGCGAGCGAGGTCGGGGTTGGGGTTGGTATCGGTGGATTTCCGGAACAGCTGTTGTTTGGCCAACTCATAGCCGGTGGTGCGGTCGCCGCCGACGCCGACACCGATAAAGCCAGCGCTGCATCCTTGTCCCTGGGCCTGGTAGACACTGTGCAAGATGCACTTCCGAATGCCGTCCAGGTCGCGGCCGGCCCGTCCCAGACCTTCCAGTTCCGTGGGAAGGCTATACTGGATATTCTTGTTTTCGCATCCGCCGCCCTTCAGGATCAGTCGGACTTCGATCTCGTCCTTTTCCCACTGTTCATAGTGAATGACCGGGACGCCTTCTCCCAGGTTGTCGCCGCTGTTTTCACCGGTGAGGGGATCGACAGCATTGGGGCGGAGTTTTCCGGTTTGGGTGGCTTCCACGATGGCCTCCCGGATGGCGCGGGTTAGCTCGATCTGGTTGATGCCGACAGGCACTTTGATATAAAAAGTGGGCATCCCTGTATCCTGGCAGATCGGAGAGACATTCTCCTCAGCTGTTTCAATATTGTCGGAAATGGTGGACAATGCCAATGCGGCCCGCGTCCCGGAATCTTCTTTTTTCTTTGCCCGTTGAATGGCAGACCGTACATCCGGAGGCAGGTTGGTGGAGGTTTCTGTAATTAATTCCAGCAAGGATTCCTTCAATGATTGCATCACTAGACAAACTCCTTTTTACATTTTCGGATTCCTCTACACTTCTATTATATAATACTGTGGGCGAAGTGCCGAGATGTATAGATAAAGAAAGACCCGGGATCTGTCCCGGGTTTTGGAGTCGTTTTATCCCTTTCGGGCATGGGATTCATGCTGAGCGGTTTTGATGAAACGCTCTTCTGTGTCCACTACGCCGCACACCCCGCACTGAACACGGACATCTTCTCCCCGGTAAGGGATATGGAGGGGGTCGGCTCTGTCCACCTCTTCCATGATTTCCCCTGTCCGAGGATCTTTTTTTACTGGTCGCGCTTTTTGTTCAATCAGGTTAAAGCGCATGCGATTGGTACCGCAGACCGGACACAGGTAAGGGTTCTCCACCGCTAGACACCTCCTCGGGGGGAGTGATCGCGAAGGGAGGAAACACCCTTGTTCAAGGCAATATCGAAACCCAGGAGATCATTCCCCCCACTGATCCCGAATCTCGCTTCTATTTTTCCGTGATTTTCCCTTCTTCATTCCCTGGGTAGGGCGGAAACACGACAAAACCCCCGCATCCAGCGAGGGTTATGTTCTTGCTTCTCGGTCGGATTCCGTGATCTTTTGATACTTTTGGTGCAAAAACTGAAAGTGTTCCCGAATTTGGCTTTTCGTCCAGCCTTTTTCCGTCAACAACAGCAGATGATCCAACCACAACGGGGACCAGGTTAAGCCCATCGCTTCCTGAGTAAAGGCGTGAGCGGCAATCTCCCTGAGCCGGTAAACCCGTTGTCGGAAAACAAGCGGTCCCCACTTTTTTTTCCTCACCTTGGGCAAACGGTAGTCGGTTCGTCCCAGTCGCGTCGACTCCAGATGATGAAACCACTCGTGATACAGATGTAGGGCGATCAGGTCTTCTTCAGCGACGCGGTACCCACATTTGGCAAAAAATTGTTCCAACTGCTCCATGGAGGAACGATACACATCGATTGTGGGCGGTTTTCGATGATACTGTGCGCGAATCCAGCCGTTTCCCTTCGCCCCGTTTTGCTCGATCAGGCGAACCCGTACACCGGATTGAATGATCCGATTGAACAGACGGGTGAGATCCCCATCATCGCTCTCATTTGTCGCCGCCTCCCGCCCAAAAGCGGTCGCCTCTTCTAAATAACGGGGAATAGCGGTGGCTGTGAGTAACGGATACATCTCATCCTGTTCCAATTCTGTCAACGCCAAAACAGCGTGTGGCAGATGGGGCCATAAATTGTCCAGCGGAATCGACGACAGGCGACGGCTTCGAGGTGGGACTGAGGTCATTCTTGAAGTGCGGTCGGTACGGTTCGTGTTCCATCCCCCCTCTTTCAGACAGGAGATATGGTCCCATCATATCTTCCGCTACCCCATGCTATGTGGACGGCGGCTTGACCTATCACAAATCCGTAAGCACGGTTCGTCTCTTTTTTCTGCCCCCGGTATTTCCCAAAGGGCCAATGGAAAAGATGAGAAATGTGGAGAAATATGAAGTGGAGGGAAACCAACTGTGGAAGCAAAACAACCTGTAGCCTTGATTGGATGGAGTTTACCGATGATGGAGGCGGCCGACCGTCTTAATCGTCCTTTTGTGGTCGTGGGACCGCCCAGTTGTGAAAGTTACGCCAGAAGATACGATATTCCCTTCGTAGGCTGGGACTTTGAGAGACTAAACAACGAGATTCCTATGGAACAACGTCTGGAGCACGCCGGTGAACTATACGACCGTTTAAAAGAGTACGGGGTTCGTTTGGCGATTCCGCTGTTTGAAGAGACGGTGGAGTGGGCCGGGGCGCTGAACGGGATGTTCAGAGAGGATCCGCGTCTCTTTTACCATTCGCTTTTGTTCCGTCACAAGGCCAAAATGAAGCGGAGGGCGTTGATCGGGGGCCTCAGCGTGGGCGTATTTGAGGAGGGGAATAATAGAGAGGATGTGCGTCGTTTTCTCCAGCGGATCAATGATGTCCATCTCCAAGCGGATAGAGAAGCACCGATTCATATCAAACCTTTCGACCGGGCCGGAGCAGCGGGCCACCGGTTGATACAGTCGGAGAAGGATATCGAAGAGAAGCTGGATGACAGCAACTTTCCGTGCCTGATGGAAAGCCACCTGGAAGGGGTGGAGGTCTCCTGTGAAGTTTTTATTCACCGGGGGAAGATCAAGTTTTTGAACATCACGGAATATGTGGTCTTCGGCTATTCCATGATGGCTCCTCCTTCGCCTGAAATTGAAAAAAAACGCCCCCAGATTCGTAAGGCCTGTCAACAGTTGATCGACGCCTTTCAATTGGAGTATGGCGTGATCCACCCGGAATTTTTTTTGGCAGATGATGGACGAATTCACTTCGGTGAAGTCGCCTTCCGAGTCCCTGGCGGCCATATCTATGAACTCATCCAAAAAACTTATGGGTTTAATCCCTTCGAAGCCCATCTCTTGTGCTTTGATCCCGATGTGAAGGATGAGGAGTTTAAAAGTCTCTTTCCCGATGAGAGGAAAGCGAACGGTCATGCGGGAAGCTTGCTGGTTTATCCCCGTGTCAAACGGATCCAGGGACTTGATATTCCGAAAGAATTGGAGGAACACCCGGGCTTTGACAGACACAATATGTTCACCCCGGTGGAACGGAAGGTCCCCGACCGGGAAGGTTACGGAAATCACCACGGCACGGTTTTTTTCTACCATCAGGATTGCGAGCAGGTGAGACAGCCGTTACGTGATTTTGTCAAACACGATTTTTACATATAACCAACATGGAGGTAGATGTGCTTTATGGCGATGGAAATGACGGAAAAAAACAGGGCGGATCGGTTTGTACAGGCACTCAACACCTTGGCGGAAGCGCAACCTTTTGCCAAACAGCTATACCAGAATCATTTTTTTCAGGAAGCGGGCCGGCAGATGGATACCTTGGACGGTATGGAGATGTTGTATTCCTATGCGGATCGCTTCGATGAAGCCGGAGTGTTTGAAGGCGGCCCTTGGCAAGATCCATCGAAGCTGCAACCCAATCTGGTTAACGGTTCCCTCAGAGTGGATGGCGTGGAATCGATTGTGGCCGCTTTGAGTGAATTGAGGATGGTGGCCATTGCCCAGGGACGGGTCGAACACGAAAAAGTGTCAGCGGAAGAGGCCAAGGAGTATGTTAACGAGGTGATGGCGCTCAATCTGGACTTTATCTTTCCTGAAGAGGTGGATGATGAAGGGGCCCAACAGGGGAAGGAGACGGAACGGGCGCAGCGCCTGTTTAAGGTGATTGTGGACCAAATGTCGCTCAAAGCCCTGTCCGGCACCTTGATCGAAGAGATAGTACGCTTGTCCGTTCAACGGCCGATCATGGTCGACCGGATCCAGTTGATGGTGGAAAAAGCGGCACAGCTGATGAACTCTAATGTGGATGAAGAGCATCGAAAAGAGATCGAACGCTATTACCGGGCCATCTCCCAGTTGACTCCACTCAGCCAAAAGCATTCCGATTACAAAGATTATCGCCAGGAACTGAAAAATCTGGATGAAGGGGAGTTGAAAAAGGAAGCAGAGGCTTTTGCTGAGTCGATGCGAGAGACAGGGCTCGTCTCTCCGTATCATGTGATTCTGATCCGCTATCTCAACCGCTCGAAGACGGATCTGCTCCCGACGGCCCTCTCCTTGAACGCCAAAGGGAAGGCCAATCTGGAGGAGAATCTTTCCCTGGTTCGAGAGCTGATCAAAGTGGCTATCCACTTGCCGACCCGGCAATCCCTCTATGGCTTTGCCCGCATGCTGGAACGGGGGGTATTGTCCTATCATCCCGTGGTTCCCGGACTGCGTCGGCTAGTCGAGCTGGATATTATCCCTAACGTGCGGCAAACCCTGTTAAACGCTTTTTCTGATACCGATGGGTTGACGGCGAACGATATCATGACCGCCGGTGTGATCAGTGTGTTGGGGCAGCCTTTGGGGGTGGGGCAAGGCTTAAACCCTACTTGTCAAAGTGCGCGGGCCCTGAGCCTGTGGTCGATCCATGCGCCGGGTTATCTTTTGGAGCTGGTCGCCAGAGCGGCCCGGGATGGGGATATCGATATGGATTTTGAAGGGGATACGATCCACTCCAAGGATCTGCCCGGCGGCCTGGCTCCTGAACTGCACAAGGAGCTGGATCCGGTCTCTCTGATCCTGGTCCCTCATCTGGACCGGATCTATGCGGAAATGGTCCGCAGGGTGCAATTCCGGCTGGATGATCCCCATAAATGGGTCAACCCGGCCTTTTACGGCCAGTGGATCCCCAATGGGTTTACCAAGGTATTTGATCATCTCACGGGGAATGTAACCGATTATGCCCCCTTTGTTCGTCTGTTTTACGCCACACACCATCCGGAATATAACGAGGGATACGAGATGACTTATCCCAATCCCGTCGGCATTTGTATTACGACGGTATACGGTAAGATGCTCGGGTTTCATGCCATCTCGATCCAACGGATCGCCAAGGATCCTAAAGGGGAATACCGAGTCTATTTTTACAACCCCAACAACGACAGCTCGCAAAACTGGGGTCAGGGAATCAAGCCGGCTGTACGGGGGCATGGCGAATACGAGGGCGAATCTTCGCTTCCTTTCCACCAGTTCGTCTCGCGGCTGTATGCTTTTCACTACAACCCCTACGAGCAGGGGGATGCATTTGCGGTTGAGGATGAAACGGTGGAACAGATTGAAAAGCTGGCCCGGGAAAGCTGGGGACAGGAATATAATTGGATCGGCAAAAACGCGCTGGGGTGTGGGTACGGTGCGATGTAACTTCCCTACAACAGCTGTTTAAACCAGATATTCATGCACTCCAACCGCCCGGCGATCTGACTGTTTTGCACCATCCGGCCGCCGTAGGTAAACCCGTGTCGGGCGGTGATCAAATTCATGCCGGCAGAGACCGCGCGGGCATAACAGAACAGGGTTTGCACCTTTTTTTGCCGCATCTGCTGCACCTGGTGAGAAAACTGGTGGGAGAGCAACAGTTGGTTTCGATGTTGTGGCAGCGTGGCACAGTCGGTGATTTCCGCGGAGTTGAAAGTAGGCAGGAGATCGGCGGAACAGGCGCTGACAATCCGGCCGCGATATCGGATAATGGAGAAAAAGACCTGTCGGTCCATCATATCGGAAATATATTGCGGATCATTCATCGGGGTGGGGTACGTTTCGAAAATCGTATCATAGAGACGGGCCATTTCCGGGGTATCCGCTTTGACGGCTTTGCTCATCACATATCCTTCGGGAAGAGACAAGCCGTCTATTTTTTTGTGATCGTTTTTCACCAGATTCATGACCCGACGTTGTTGATCATGGGAAACAGGGTGGTTGCGATCCGGGTTGAGAAACAGAGAAAAAATGTAGGCGGTCTCCCCTCGAAAAAACCCGTGGATATAGCCCTCAAACACACAACCGGTACCGATTAAACGAGGAATTTGCTCTCTTTTGACATAAAAAAGAATTTTATCGATATCATCCTGCCGCGCTAAGCGTTGGAGTCGATGAACCATCCCCGGGTTGTGCAGTTGATACACTTTCATGCGACGGCTACGTGGTTCGGTATCGACCGTCTGACCGATCGAAAGTTGGATCCGTTTGGTCATCCGAGTCGTGGTCATGGGTGAAACCCCCTTGGGTCATGATGTGGAACAACCATTCGGTAAGGCAGTTGGAAGGAGGCGGCACAGGTGAAAAAACAAAAAAGAGCCGAGGTTTAAGATGAAACCGATTTGGCCTTTCCCCCGTCTTCCCCCATGCTATGCGCGGATGACCGCTCTTATACCCTCCGACGCTCGACCTTGGGTGATAACGACGCGTTTTTCATCGATTTGTGGACTTCGGCTGAGCCGTTTTTGTCGACAGCGCTCATATCGGATCAACAAACACAGTTCCATCGGATCCCTTAACCAGAAGGAGTTTTTTAAGCGCTGGCTGATCGGCGAGCAGGTCCATCAATCGGTTTATCAGCAGGATGACGGACAACAACATTGCTGATAGGAGTATGACGATTCTCATTCCTCCTTGGCTGACTTCGGGGTTTTATAGTATACAAAGGGATGTTTTCTTAACTGACGTGGTTGGTTTTTTCCTTTATAGGGCAGGGTAACGCCAGGGAGGGTTGTGGACATGTATCTGCACGGCATTCCTTTTATCTATTTGATTGATCAATTTCCTATTCTATCCACAGAGGGGAGGAAGCAGCGAAAAAAGCCCCGGCAAAAAGAGGATGCTCGTCACCTGGTGCAGGAGCTGGGGTTTGAACCGATTCACCTCTTGCGCACGTCCAAGGATTATCCCCTGGTGCACTGTCTGAAGGAGTGTTTGCAATACGGAGATGTCGTCTTGGCCTTTTCCGGGGTTCCCTTTCCTCGGATGCAGCTGAGTCGGCATGAATGGGGACTTCCCCACTTGGACATCCGTGACACAGCCTGGGCGCTGACTACACGGAACGATGCAGAATATTGGTTTCGGCGCCACCTTCCCCACTTACCCCTGTTGGTATGGGAAGAAGGGTATATCGGAGCCCGACGACATCATGTAGGTTCTTCCTGCGCCTTTCACACAAAGCGCCAAGATCAATCTGGTTCCCGGTGATGTCCGGCCCTCGTCGTTTCCGTTGATGTCGATGCGTCACCCTTGTTTAACCCCTGACATAAGATGCAATGTCCCCTTGTTATCGAGCCGGTAAAGCCCCGACCGGGTATCGCCTAATTTTCCGCCAGGACAGCACCCCGAAACGAGCCTGTTCATAGGATAAGTTGACTGGACTGAGTCCCTGACCCTCGTGTTCTGAGAGCCCGAGCAAGGAGGGGTGACGCACTTGACGAGCAACCAAAAAGGTAAGCCTTTACTGACCAACAGGGAACGAGAAGTATTCGAATTGTTGGTTCAGGACAAGACGACCAAGGAAATTGCACAACAACTCTTTATCAGCGAAAAAACCGTCCGCAATCATATTTCGAATGTGATGCAGAAATTAAACGTAAAAGGACGGTCCCAAGCAGTGGTTGAGTTGGTCCGGCTCGGCGAATTGAAAATCTAGTTTCCCCCATGGCCCTACCGCTGGTGTAGGGTTTTTTTACTGGCGGGAAAGGGATGCTTGTCTCTACGGAGTTCATCCGGTACTATGTATTCAAGACTCGGTGTCACCGATTGCCGATTGAAAGCTGCTTTTGAGTAAGACTTTGGTTGGCCGGTGACGATACCTGAAGGAGTAACCGCCATGGATGGAAAATCAGGATTGTCACAGGAACTGGTCTCAGATATTGAACGCCTTGTAAGGGAAATCAGCAATGTTGTGAAAAGGAAGGGCCGGGAGATCTTGAACGAATTTCCCATCACGCCTCCCCAGTTTGCCGCACTCTTGTGGCTGAACCAGGAAGGGGACTTGACTATTGGCGACCTGAGTCAAAAAATGTACCTGGCCTGCAGCACCATGACAGACTTGGTTGATCGGATGGAAAAAAACGGACTGGTGGAACGGGTACGAGATGAACGGGATCGCCGTGTCGTTCGGATTCATCTCCTCGATAAAGGGAAATCGATCATCCGCGATGTGATGGCGGCCCGGCAATCCTATCTTTCCGATGTTCTGGTTCACTTTTCCGAAGCGGAAATCAAGGAAATGTCGAAGTATCTAGAGAGGCTTCACCGTGAAATGAAAAGCTAAACCGTGGGCTTGCGGGATTTGGCCTCGCGGCGGGCACCAATCGCCGGCCGACTCCCATATGGGAGTCTTTTTGTTAGAACAAACGGATCCGGTTTGCCCTTGTAGTACCCTTTGGTAAAATTGCGGCATTACGGTGGTGAGCACATACCGAATTCACTCGATCTTCATATGTTGGAAGTGAGGATGGAACCGAGCCTGATTGAATTGGAGGATGGAATGATTGACAGATCAGTACTCATCGACAAGCGCCGTCGGCATCCTGGATTCTGGTGTCGGTGGTCTAACCGTAGTCAAAGAAGTTTTTCGACAACTCCCCAAGGAACAGATCTTATATTTCGGGGATACGCTTCGCTGTCCCTACGGACCACGATCGGCGGAGGAAGTGGTTCGGTTTACGATGGAAATAATTGGTTATTTATCCCTTTATCCCTTAAAGGCTCTTGTCATCGCATGTAATACCGCCACGGCTGTCGCTTTGGAGAAGGTTCGCCACGAACTGCCGGTCCCCGTGTTGGGGGTCATCGAGCCTGGGGCACGGGCCGCAATCAAAATGTCCCGTCGGGGAAGGGTCGGGGTGATCGGGACACAAGGGACCGTACGTAGCGCAGCCTACGAATCCGCTTTAAAACGAATTGACCCCGATATTCATGTGGAGAGCCTTGCTTGTCCCACCTTGGTTCCTTTGGTGGAAAGCGGTGGAGAGGATACAGAGCAAGCACGCAGTATCGTGCAAAAAGCCCTCGCCCCTTTGAAAAAAAGTCGATTGGACTCCCTGATTCTGGGCTGTACCCATTATCCATTGATTGCTGATTGGATTGGACGGGAGATGGGGGAGGACGTGATCTTGATCAGTTCCGCCGAGGAAACGGCGAGAGAACTGAGCACAGTTTTGCATCACAAAGGCTTGCATTGCGATGGGCCGGCCCGCCATCCAGGTGAACATCAGTTTTTCACCAGTGGTCAACCGGAGCTCTTCCGATCCATTGCGGAAAGATGGCTCGGTCAAAAGGTGACGGTTAAGCACGTAGAATTGCCTGTTCTGGAAGAAAACCCGGTATAAAGAACTCCCTGAGGGTGTGTACGAGGGGAAGTATTTACCCGCAATCGCGACTTTGGTTATGCAATCCGCGGAAGGTTGTCTTCTCTAAGCAGCCGAAGCGGCTTCGGGTAAATGCAGCTGCTCACGGTACACGACACTCTCGTGGGGATTTTTTGTGGGGAGTGGACAAACAAGTGTGATAATTCATCTGGGGGCTCGTATACATGTACTAGATCAATTGTCCCAGGAGGGAAGTGCGTATGAACAAATGGTTCAGAGGGATCGCTCCCCTGTTAACCCTCCCGCTGGTCGCAACAGGGTGTCTCTTCGGTCCCGAAAAGGAATCAGCTCCCATTGATCCACCCCCGAAAAACTCCCAACAACAAGAGGAAAAACAGGAATCTTCCGATGATGAAAAAAGTGCAAAACAGAATCAATTGGAGCTGTATTTTTTGTCCGACGAGGGAATGGTGGTCCCTTACTCCTTGAATGTCCCGAAGGTGGAAGGGATTGCAAAGGAAGCCCTGGAGTATATGGTGAAAGGTGGAGCGGCGGAGAAGGAGCTGCCGGAAGGGTTTAGCGGCATATTGCCCAAAGGTACCGAAGTCCAGGGATTGGATATCAAAGACGGGACCGCTATCGTCGATTTCTCCAAAAAGTTTCTCGATTACGAAGCAAAAATGGAGGACGATATATTAAGTGCGGTCACCTGGACCTTGACCGGTTTTGAGTCGGTGAAAAAGGTGAATATCCAGGTGGACGGGCGCAAGTTGGAGACCATGCCTAAAGGGAAAACGCCTGCACAGGGGTTGACCCGGGAGATGGGGATCAACCTGGAACTGGCTCAGGGCGTCGACGCCAGCAACAGCATGCCGGTCACCCTTTATTTTTTGGGACAGTCCAAGGACAATACCGTGTACTACGTTCCGGTAACACGGATGATCAATCGGCAGGAGGATGTTGCTAAAGCGGCGATGAAAGAATTGATCAAAGGGCCTCAGCACGGATCCGATTTAGTCAGCGCTTTGGCCGAAACTACTCGGGTCAACAGTGTCAAGGTAAAAGGAGATACCGCTGTAGCCGATTTTGGAAAAGAACTCCTTCAGTACAGTGATGAAAAAAAGGCGTCCCGCAATGCACTTAACGCCATCGTCTTGTCCTTGACAGAGAATACAACTGCTGAAAAGGTGAAAATCACCGTGGACGGGAAATCGGACGTCGGAGCCAAAGGGGGAGACAACTTCGACAAGCCGGTAACTCGACCCAAACAGATCAACCCGTCCGGTATTTGAAGCCTCGCCATTGGGAAAACCTTAAACAGGAAGGCTAAAGAGGTGATGCCGCCTCTTTTTTCTTTTCGGGTTCATCGCTTCCGGCGCTGTGTTATAATGATGAGACTACATATTGGAGGGGTATGATTTGAGGGTAGACGGACGTCAATATAATCAGCTTCGAAAAGTGGAAATAACACCCGATTACATGAAACATGCGGAAGGGTCCGTCTATATTTGTGTCGGGGATACCAAAGTGATTTGTACGGCTTCGGTGGAAGATCGAGTGCCTCCTTTTCTCCGGGGGTCTGGAAAAGGCTGGGTGACGGCGGAGTATTCTATGCTGCCGCGGGCGACCCAATCCCGCACCATTCGCGAATCCAGCAAGGGCAAAGTCGGAGGACGAACCATGGAGATTCAACGATTAATCGGCAGAAGCGTCCGCTCGGTGATTCAGCTGGATCGGCTGGGGGAACGGACCATTTGGCTGGATTGCGATGTGATCCAAGCGGATGGAGGAACGCGCACCGCATCGATCACCGGTGCCTTTGTTGCGGCGGCCCAGGCGCTCCACCGGCTGGTCCAGTCCGGATCGCTTAAATCGATGCCGGTAACCGACTATCTGGCAGCAACCAGTGTGGGCATTGTGGACGGAAATCCCAGCCTGGATCTCTGCTATAGAGAAGATTCCCAGGCCAAGGTGGATATGAATGTCGTGATGACCGGCTCCGGCAAGTATGTGGAGATCCAGGGAACAGGGGAAGAGGCTCCCTTTTCGGCGGAAGAGCTGAACAATCTATTGGGTTTGGCCCGGGAAGGAACGGCCCAGCTGATTCAAGCGCAAAAAGAAGTGCTAAAAGAGGCGGGCCGTTCGATCGGGGGTGAGCCCCATGGCCAATCCGTGGCGATGGACTGAGCTGGTTTTTGCCACCCGAAATCGACATAAGGTGGAAGAGCTTGACGCGATGTTTTCCGATGCTCTCGGGATCAGGGTGGTCGGTTTGGACGGCTTTGGCGATCTCCCCGAGATTGTGGAAGATCGGGACACCTTCGAAGGAAATGCGGCCAAGAAGGCGGAAAACATCGCCGCTATTTTACAGCGTCCTGTCGCGGCCGATGATTCCGGTCTCGAAGTGGAAGTGCTGAAGGGAGCGCCAGGTGTCTACTCCGCCCGTTATTCCGGGCCCGGCGCCACCGATGCCCGCAATAATGAAAAACTTTTAAAGGAACTGACCGGGGTGCCGGAAGAAAAGCGGGATGCTGCTTTTGTCTGTGTGTTGGCCCTTGCTTTCCCTGGGGAGGAGACCCGAATCGTTCGCGGAGAATGCCACGGCAGGATCGCCATGCAGCCGCGGGGAGAACACGGTTTCGGCTATGACCCCTTGTTTCTGCTCCCAAAAAGGGGATGTACGATGGCCGAGTTGCCGGCGGAAGTGAAAAATCGAATCAGTCACCGGTCTGCGGCGACAAAGAAAATGATTCAACTGTTGAAAGAGCAGTTTCAGTTTGCGACTTCGCCAGCGTCGAAGGAGTGATGTTCACATGCGGGTGTTGATCGTCAGTGATTCTCATGGACAGGGTGAGCTGCTCCGGACCGTGGTGGATCGAGTCGATGCCGATCACGTCATCCACTGCGGCGATTTTTGTACGGAAGCTTCCCACCTCCCAACCGGGTCCCTAACCGTGGTTCGTGGCAATTGCGACTGGGAGGAAGTAAGGGAAGAGGCATATTGGGATGGCGGCCCCCATCGCTTTTACGTTACCCACGGCCATCGTCACCAGGTTCGATCCACGCTGTTGCCGATACAATACCGGGCACAGGAAAATGGGGCGGATATCGCCTGTTACGGACACACCCATTATCCTTTATGCGAACAGGCAGACGGGGTGTTGCTGATTAATCCGGGCAGCCTCGTCGATCCCCGGGGTTTTCCCCACCCTTCTTACGCCATCCTGGAGATGGAAGGGGAAGAAGCGGTGACTGTCGCCTTTTATACTCCAGATGGAACACTTATCCCGGAGAGAGGTGGAGCGTACACCCTCCATCTCCGATCTTGACGGGGAAAGGGTTCATGGTATAATATATTTTAGGATTATTATGGTGAAACTCCGTCGGGTCCCAGTAGCTCAGCAGGATAGAGCAACGGCCTTCAACAAAGGAGCCTCTATGGGGAAACGAAAACCCGTAGAGTGGACGACACTGTATCGGTGAAGCCTTAACGGGGTATGCCGCCGATGGTAACACCGAGGAAACTCACGATTCCCGCGAGGGGATGAAGGGGTTTTACAGGATCAAGCCTTAGGGTTTGAGGGTAAAAACCCTGAAAGTCACCGATATAGGTGGCCGTGAGGATCCGTAGAGACTATACGTGTCGCACCTGAAACGGTGAAGATATAGTCCAGACCACAAACAGTCTGAAACGACTGGTGACGAAAGTCATAGTGGTATGCTAAGCCGTTGGTCGGGGGTTCGAATCCCTCCTGGGACGCCATCCTGTTTGGACTGGAGTTTCACCTGGTTTTCATCGCCCCGTTCGGGGCTTTTGTTATGTTTTCAGGGGGCTTCCCTTCCCTTGCAAAGGGCGACTCATATGATATAATGAAGCAGTTGCATATGTACGGAACCCTTGTGGGAAGTACGGTTTCAAATAGAGCTGGTCAGGAGGGAAACATAGCTGATGAAGGCTAACTGGGAAAAGACCGAAAATAACCGTGGTGTGCTCACGGTTGAAGTGGATGAACAAAAATTCTCCAAAGCGCTGGATCAGGCGTTCCGCAAAGTGGTGAAAAACGTCAACGTCCCTGGTTTTCGGAAAGGAAAGGTGCCGCGTCCCATCTTTGAAAAGCGGTTTGGTGTGGAGTCTCTGTATCAGGACGCCGTGGAAATCGTAGTTCCGGAGGCCTACCAAGCTGCTGTAGAAGAAACGGGGATCGAACCGGTAGACCAGCCGGAAATCGACATCGATCAGCTGGAAAAGGACAAACCCTTTATTTTCAAAGCGACGGTGACGGTGAAACCGGAAGTGAAACTGGGTGAGTACAAGGATCTGGAAGTTCCGGAAAAAGACTTTTCCGTCAGCGATAAAGATGTGGAAGAAGAATTGAAGAAAATGCAGGAACGCCAAGGTGAACTGGTGGTCGTGGAAGATGGCCAGGTAGAAGAGAAAGACCGTGTGATGATCGACTTTGAAGGTTTTATCGATGGAGAGCCCTTTGAAGGTGGTCAGGCGGAGAAATATACCTTGGAAGTGGGTTCCGGTCAATTTATTCCCGGGTTTGAAGAGCAGCTGGTCGGTATGAAGCCGGAGGAAGAAAAAGAAATCACTGTCACCTTCCCCGAGGATTACCAAGCTGAAGAGTTGGCTGGAAAGGAAGCCGTCTTCAAGGTGAAGCTGCACGAGGTCAAACGGATGCGGCTGCCTGAACTGGATGATGAATTCGCACAGGATGTCAGCGAGTTTGATACCTTGCAGGAATTGAAGGACGATATCGAGAATAAACTAAAAGAACAGAAGTCCCAGGATGAGGACAACTACAAACGGAACACCCTAGTGGAAAAAGCGGCTGAAAATGCGGAGATCGATCTGCCGGAAGTGATGGTGGAGCATGAGATTGATCATATGCTGGGTCACTTTGAGCAGCAGCTGCAGATGCAAGGGGTGACACTGGATCAATACATGCAGTTTACCGGCCAAGAGAAATCGACTATCCGGGAACAGTTTAAAGAGGATGCGGAGAAGAAGGTTCGTGCCAACCTGGTCTTGGAAGCGATCGCCGCTGAAGAGAACGTCGAAGTGGACGATGAAGAGGTCGACCAGGAGCTGAAAAAACTGGCAGAACAGATGGGGCGGGAAGAAGAAGAAGTCCGCAAACTCCTGCAAGCACAGGGTGGAGTGGATCAGATTCGAGATGAGCTGAAGATCCGAAAAACGGTCGACCTACTTGTATCCAACAGTAAAAATGCGGCATAATGAAAATAGGACGATGTAAAAAGCGAGGCACGTTTGACACGTGCCTTGTTTTTAAACATATATGAAAGGAGGAGGGAAAAAGGACTTTTGGCGTCGGAGACGATGAGTTTGGAACGGAGCTAGGACATCGGTGTGTGAAGGATCATCAGTAATCCATATAACCTGTACATAAACAATCTTTCAGCAGGGTTGACTGTTGAGAGCTCTGCATGGTTCAAACTGAAAGATACATAACGTCCGGAAGGTGCCGGCTGCGGGTACGGGGGCATTCCTGCTGGCGGCCGGCCCAAAGGGGACATCGCGGCTCTAAACAGCGAGGTGATGATTCACCAAACGCCTGGAAAACCATGTGTGAGGAGGGGCCCGCACATGCGAATCAAGCAGAGGGATTCACAATCATCGTCGGAAACGCTAGGAACGTTGATGGGTGTATAGCCGAAATGACGGTTTGGTGGACCGGGTGATCACCCGCTAGAGAATTTGAGAGGGGTGATACAATGTTTAAGTTTAACGAGGAAAAAGGGCAACTCAAATGCTCTTTCTGTGGTAAATCCCAGGATCAAGTCCGGAAATTGGTGGCCGGTCCGGGTGTATATATCTGTGATGAGTGCATTGAGCTCTGCAATGAGATTGTGGAGGAAGAACTGGGTGGCGAAGAAGAGGTTGATCTGCAAAACTTGCCCAAACCTCAAGAGATCAACGAAATTCTCGACGAGTATGTGATCGGGCAAGATATAGCGAAGAAATCCCTGTCTGTTGCCGTCTACAACCACTACAAGCGGGTCAATTCCGCCTCTAAGAACGAGGATGTGGAGCTGCAAAAGAGCAACATCGTCATGATCGGGCCGACGGGGAGCGGGAAAACCCTGCTGGCTCAAACCATGGCCAAGATTTTGAACGTTCCCTTCGCTATCGCCGATGCCACCTCCCTGACAGAAGCGGGTTATGTTGGGGAGGATGTGGAAAACATCTTGCTCAAGTTGATTCAAGCGGCTGATTATGATGTGGAAAAGGCGGAGCGCGGGATTATCTATATCGATGAAATCGATAAAGTGGCTCGGAAGTCGGAGAACCCTTCGATTACTCGGGATGTGTCCGGCGAAGGGGTGCAGCAGGCGCTTCTGAAGATCCTGGAAGGAACGGTGGCCAGCGTTCCCCCACAGGGCGGACGCAAACACCCCCACCAGGAGTTCATCCAGATCGATACCAGCAATATCTTGTTTATCTGCGGTGGTGCCTTTGACGGTCTGGAGCCGATTATCAAACGCCGTATCGGTAAGAAAGTGATCGGTTTCGGTTCCGAAAGCAACACCGCTGACTTGAAACCGGGCGAATACCTGAGCATGGTTCTCCCCGAAGATCTGCTCCGCTTCGGTCTCATTCCGGAATTTGTGGGACGGTTGCCGGTTATCTCCACCTTGGAGCCTTTGGATCAGGAGGCGCTGGTCCGGATTTTGACCGAGCCCAAAAACGCACTCGTCAAACAGTATCAGAAACTGTTGGAGATGGATCAGGTCAACCTCGTCTTTGAAGAAGGTGCCTTAAAAGCCATCGCGGACGAGGCGATCCGTCGAAATACCGGTGCCCGAGGGTTGCGGGCGATTATCGAGTCGATCATGCTGGATGTCATGTTTGATCTTCCGTCCCGGGAGGACGTGACAGAATGCGTGGTAACCGAAGAAACGGTTCGCAACAAGGTGGCTCCGCGGTTGACGACCCGAGAAGGCCGAGAAGTGAATAAAAAAGAAGAAAGCGCCTGATTCCATGAAACGCACCCTCTCTAGGGTGCGTTTCATTATTTCGGACTCAACTCAACAATATAAAACCTTTGTGGGAGGCGTTGTTTATCCCGTTCGGAAAGAGGGGATTTATGATAGAATATGAATGGCAGTCATTTCTTCTGCCTGTCGGGTTTATTAACATTCATCCTTTTCTTTTCTACGTTCAGGTCCTGCAAGCTTGAACGATGCCGGAAATAATGATGGAATCTTTTAGAACTGGAGCGGTGGTCAGATGCTGCAAGTGGAAGTGGTTTCTCGTGAAGATTATCTATCCTTCATCCAGAAACAACCCTGGGGCAATTTTATGCAGTATCCGTCCTGGGCGGAAGTAAAAACCGAATGGAAAAATGATCTATTAGGTTGGTTCGATGCGGAAGGGCGTATGGTTGGGTGTGCTTTGATTTTATATCGGAAGCTGCCGGGCCTGAATAAATATTTAGCTTACATACCCCGGGGGCCGATGATCGACTGGGAGAGCAAACAGATCCAGGATTGGTTTGAGCCCCTGTTCGAACATTTGCGCCGAAGAAATGTTTTTAGTGTAAAAATGGAACCGCCGGTGGTTCGTGCCGAATGGGAGACAAAAACGATTAAAGGTTATCTGAAAGAAGTGCGGAAGCACGGCCTAAAAGGAAAAAGATTGCTCGATCTGGGGCCGGATCGAGTGGATCCCCACGCCGAATTCATCCAACAGGAGTTGGCGGCGATGGGATGGAAACAGAAAGAGGGAGAGGGCGGTTTTTCCGCGGTACAACCCCAGTATGTGTACCGCCTTCCCCTCAAAGACCGGTCCCTTGATGATGTGTTTGCCGGCTTTCACAGCAACTGGCGGCGCAATGTCCGGAAATCAAAAAAACAAGGGGTCGAAGTAACTGTTGGCGGCGAGCAGGACCTGCCGGAATTTTACGATCTCTTAAAGGTGACAGCGCAGCGGGATCAATTTATGGTGCGCGGATACTCCTATTTTGAAACGATGTACAAGGCCATGAGCAAAGAAGATCCGAATCGGATCCGGTTATATATGGCAAGATATGAAGGCAAACTGTTGGCTTCCACCATCGCCATCTACGCGAATGGCCATACTTGGTATTTGTACGGAGCCAGCGGGAATGAGATGCGCGAGAAGATGCCGAACCACGCGATCCAATGGCGGATGATACAGGATGCCCATGAAATGGGAGCTCATACTTATGATTTTCGGGGGATCAGTGATACCCTTGACGAATCCGATCCTCTTTATGGTTTGCTCCGTTTCAAGTTGGGCTTCGGAGGGAAGGCCTGCCAGTTGATCGGGGAATGGGATTATCCTCTTCAACCGCTTCTGCAGTGGGCTTTTGACATGTACATGAAGAAGCGATGAGGTGTTCATGCCGTGAGTCTAAGTTTATATCTGGATCGACGGAAATGGTATCGACATATTGATGAGACTGAACAGCATTATCCCGGCTTTGTCCCCGTTATCAAGGGGAACGGGTATGGCTTCGGTAATGAATATTTAGCCGAAGTCGCCTTGGAGAAGAAGAAAAAAGTGATCGCGGTGGGAACCGTGGACGAAGCGCGACAGCTGGGAAAGATAGGCACTTTTTCTGAGGTGATCGTGCTTACCCCGGTGATGACCGAACTAACCCGCGCGGACTTGGTGTCGGGGAGGACGTACACCGTAGGCAGTCGGGAACAGCTTCGCTTTCTGGTGAAGTCCTTTGACCGCCTTTTGGCCGAACAAGGAAGCGTCTGGTCTGAGATGGATGTCACCTTCCGGCTGAACATCCTGTTGAAGTGTGAATCCACCATGAAACGGTACGGATTTTCTCTTCAGGATGCGGAACGGATCCCCGATTGGATCGATGGGGTCCAGACGGACCGGGTCCACGTCGAGGTAGCGGGTATGTCCATCCATTTCCCGAAAGAAAGAATGACGGCTGCAGCGCGGGAGAAGCAGATCGGGGACTGGGTGCGGGTGATGGATCGAATCGATCCTTCCCGTCGCAAGATGTATCTAAGTCACCTGACACCGGCTCAATATCAGGCTGTGGTTGACCGCTGGCCGACGATTGACTTTTCCATTCGCCTGGGAACCGACCTATGGCTGGCGGACAAGTCTTTCGTAGAGACGAAAAGTACGGTACTCGATGTGAAACCGATTCGGCGGGGGGAACGGTTCGGCTATAAACAGCTGCGTTCCCCCCGTACGGGCCATCTCGTCTACGTCGCCGGGGGTACCGCCAATGGGGTGGGCTTGGAAGCCCCCGCCTGTGCCAGGGGCGTCAAAGATTGGGCCAAGTTGACGGCCTTTTGGCTTCTCGGGCTCGTTAACCGCCATCTCAGCCCTTTTTCCTACCGGGGAAAACGTCTGTGGTTTGCGGAACCGCCCCATATGCAGACCAGCGTGCTGTTGGTCCCGTCAGGGGCGCCCCTTCCAAGGCCAGGTGAAGAACTTCCGGTTCAGCTTCGTATGACCACGGCCGTTTTTGACCGGCAAGTGATCGTAGAGGATGAGGTTCTGGAGCTGACGGAGCGAAATCCGATACCGTCCCAACATGAAGAAAAAGGCAACGCTGTAGAGGCGATCCCGTAAAAAGAGCCCAACCGCCCCGCTCACACCCGCTTTCGGGTAGAAGCGGGGCAATTTCGGTCTGACTATCCTCCCTGTGGAGCGGTCATACTAACACCCAGAATCGAAGCGGACCGCCTTCTGGACCATGGGGAGGAATCAATGATGAACTGGACAGTTATGATTATGCTGTTGCAGGTCTTCTTTTCAATCGTTATCGGCCTGTATTTCTGGAACCTGTTGCGAAATCAACAATCCAGCCGGTCGGCGGTAGACCGGGAATCGCGAAAAGAGATGGATAAACTGAGGAAGATGAGGAGTGTATCCCTGACAGAACCTCTTTCGGAAAAGACGAGACCCTCTTCCTTCGATGAGATCGTGGGTCAGCGAGAGGGATTGCGGGCATTGAAAGCAGCTTTATGTGGTCCCAATCCCCAGCATGTGCTGATTTATGGGCCACCGGGTGTTGGTAAAACCGCCGCAGCACGGGTGGTGTTGGAGGAAGCGAAAAAAAATCCCGAATCTCCCTTTACCCGCAGCTCCAAATTTGTGGAAATCGATGCGACCACAGCCCGCTTCGATGAACGGGGGATTGCGGACCCTCTGATCGGATCGGTTCACGATCCCATTTATCAGGGAGCGGGGGCGATGGGAATGGCGGGGATTCCCCAGCCGAAGCCCGGTGCGGTCTCCAAGGCCCACGGCGGACTCTTGTTCATCGATGAAATCGGTGAACTGCACCCGATTCAGATGAACAAGTTGTTGAAGGTATTGGAAGACCGGAAGGTCCATTTTGAAAGCGCCTATTACAGCTCAGAAGACACCAACACACCGTCCCATATCCATGATATCTTCCAGAACGGTCTCCCGGCGGATTTCCGCATGGTTGGTGCGACCACCCGAAATCCAGAGGAGATTCCTGCGGCGATTCGTTCCCGTTGCTTGGAGATTTTCTTCCGTCCGCTCTTGGGTGAGGAGATCGAAAACATTGCTCGCCAAGCGATTGAACGGATTCGATTTACCTATCAGGAAAAGGCGATCGACGTCATCAAAAAGTACGCCACTAACGGCCGGGAGGCGGTCAACATCGTTCAAACCGCAGGCGGATTGGCTTTGACCGACGGGCGCAAAGAGATCAAGAGCTCTGATGTGGAGTGGGTGGTTCACAGCAGCCAGCTCACCCCTCGCCCCGATAAAAAAGTGCCTGAGAAGCCGCAGGTCGGCTTAGTCAACGGGCTGGCCGTATACGGTCCCAATATGGGCACGCTGTTGGAAATCGAGGTGACGGCGGTCCCCGCCAGCCCAGGAAGGGAAGGAACCCTTCGGATTACAGGAATGGTGGACGAAGAAGAGTTGGGTGGCCGGCAACGAACCCTGCGCAGGAAGAGCATGGCCCGCAGCTCCGTCGAAAATGTTTTGACGGTGCTCAGACGGACGGATATCGATCCCTATGCGTATCACCTGCACGTCAACTTTCCCGGCGGTGTTCCACTGGATGGCCCTTCTGCCGGCATTGCCATGGCTTCGGCTATTTATTCCGCCATCAAAGGAATCGAGGTGGATAACCGCTTGGCCATGACTGGTGAGCTTGGCATCCACGGGAAGGTGAAACCCGTCGGCGGTGTGGTATCCAAGGTGGAAGCCGCCAAACAAGGGGGAGCCACTCGGGTGTTGATCCCAGAGGAGAATATGCAGGCGATCTTTGCAGAGATAGACGGAGTTCAAGTGATTCCGGTGCGGGACATGGAAGAGGTGCTTCCTCTGATTGCTGTAGAAGATGTAGAAGAGGAGCAGGATAGCTCCTTGCCTGCTGCCGGTGTTTTGACCGCTACCCCGACACCGGCAACCTGAAGCTAACAGGATCGGCCGCATGGTTCCGTTTTTCGGGATCGGCGGCCCTGTTGTATGAGAGCCGGGCTGTCATGGACAAAAGGAAATGAATAAGATAAAATCGTTAAAAGCTTGAGTTAGTAAGCGTGAGATACGGCAACGGAGGTGCGTACATGGCTCTCAAAGAGGAGGAGCGCGTACTGCCATTGCTGCCCCTTCGCGGTTTGCTGGTTTATCCCAGTATGGTTTTGCACTTAGATGTTGGCCGCGAACGTTCCGTCAAGGCATTGGAACAGGCGATGGTGGATGATGATCTGATCTTCCTTGCAACACAGCATGAAGTTCAGCTGGAGGAGCCGACCCCGGATCAGATCTATAAAATGGGAACAGTCGCCCGGGTCCGGCAAATGCTCAAACTGCCTAACGGGACTATCCGGGTCTTAGTGGAAGGGCTGAATCGAGCGCGGCTCCAAGAATTTACAGAGACCGAATCCTATTATCAAGTACGCGTCAACGAGATCATTCAAGATGAAGAAAACGATATCAATATTGAAGCGCTGATGCGCTCAGTTCTCGATCACTTTGAACAATATCTGCGCCTCTCCAAAAAGGTTTCACCTGAAACTCTGTCGGCGGTGTCGGATATCGACGAACCGGGACGGCTGGCTGATGTGATCGCCTCCCATCTCCCCTTGAAGATCGAAGACAAACAAAAAATCCTGGAGACCATCGACATCAAAGAGCGCCTGGAAACCCTTCTCTCCATTATGAACGATGAGCGTGAAGTTCTGGAGTTGGAACGGAAGATTTCTCAGCGCGTAAAGAAGCAGATGGAGAAGACACAGAAAGAATACTACCTCCGGGAACAAATGAAAGCGATCCAGCGGGAGCTAGGGGAAAAAGAAGGCCGACTGGGTGAAGTGGAAGAGCTCAGGGAGCAGTTGGAAGGGCTGGACGCACCGGAGGAAGTGAAAGAAAAGGTCGAAAAAGAGCTGGATCGCATGGAGAAGATCCCTACGACCTCCGCTGAGGGCGGCGTTATCCGCACCTATGTGGAGTGGTTGCTGGAGCTGCCCTGGAATAAAGAGACAGATGATGATCTGGATATCAATAAAGCGGAAAAGATTCTGGATGAAGACCATTACGGGTTGGAAAAAGCCAAAGAACGGGTGCTGGAATACCTTGCGGTCCAACAGATGGTGAAGAAAATGAAGGGGCCCATTCTTTGTCTCGTCGGCCCTCCAGGGGTGGGTAAAACCTCTCTCGGTCGCTCCATCGCCCGGGCGCTCAACCGTAACTTTGTCCGTGTCTCTCTGGGTGGTGTGAGAGATGAAGCGGAAATTCGCGGGCATCGCAGGACTTATGTGGGAGCGATGCCGGGTCGCATCATTCAAGGGATGAAAAGTGCTGGTTCGTCCAACCCCGTCTTTTTGTTAGACGAGATTGATAAAATGACCATGGACTTCCGCGGGGATCCGGCTTCAGCGTTGTTGGAGGTGCTGGATCCGGAACAGAATCGGAATTTCAGCGACCACTACATTGAAGTTCCCTACGATCTGTCCAAGGTGATGTTTATCACCACAGCCAATACCCTCCATACGATTCCCCAACCGTTGTTGGATCGGATGGAAACTCTCTATATCTCGGGATACACCGAGATTGAAAAGGAGAAAATCGCCAAGGATTATTTGATCCCCAAGCAACTGGAAGAACATGGTTTGAGCAAGGATCAGTTTCAGATTCATGGCGATGCCATTCTCAAGGTGATCCGTCATTATACTCGGGAAGCCGGCGTCCGCAATCTGGAACGGACCTTTGGCCAACTGGCTCGCAAAGCGGTGAAACAGTTGGTGGGAGGCAATCGGAAACGGGTGGTGGTCACTGGGAAAAATCTATCCAAATTCCTCGGACCGGAAAAATTCCGGTATGGGAAGCTGGAGGAGACCGACCAGTTGGGTGCAGCCACCGGTTTAGCCTGGACGGCCGCTGGAGGTGACACCTTGACGATCGAAGTGACGGTGTTGCCTGGCAAAGGAAAGCTTACCCTGACCGGTAAGTTGGGTGACGTGATGAAAGAATCTGCCCAAGCCGCCTTCAGCTACATCCGTTCCCGGGCGAAAGAGCTGGAGGTCGATCCCGATTTCAATGAAAAAAATGATATCCATATCCACGTCCCCGAAGGGGCCATTCCAAAAGACGGTCCGTCAGCGGGGATTACCATGGCAACGGCCCTTGTATCGGCTTTGACCGGCCGTCCGGTCTCCCGTCACGTGGGCATGACTGGGGAGATCACGCTGCGGGGACGGGTGCTGCCCATCGGTGGGTTAAAAGAGAAATCCCTCGCCGCGCACCGGGCCGGCTTGACCCATATTCTGGTGCCCGAAGAGAACAGTAAGGACTTGGATGATATCCCTAAAAGCGTGCGTAAAGATCTGAAAATCACCTTCGTCTCCCATATGGATGAAGTGTTGAAGCTGGCAATGGTGAGGGATACCGATGAAAGTGACACAGGCTGAGTTGGTAATTAGTGCCGTAAAACCGGCCCAATACCCGACGGACGCCCTGCCGGAGATTGCTCTGGCCGGGCGTTCCAATGTGGGGAAATCTTCCCTGATCAACCGCTTGATCAACCGAAAAAACCTGGCCCGGACCAGTTCGCGGCCGGGAAAAACACAGACGCTCAATTTTTATCGGATTAACAACCAGCTCTATTTTGCAGATATGCCCGGTTACGGCTTTGCACGGGTGCCCCAATCCGTCAAGGCGGCTTGGGGACGGATGATTGAGGGATACCTGAGCAGTCGGGAGAGGTTGTGCGGCGTGATTCAGCTGATCGACCTTCGCCACCCCCCGACCCGGGATGATCGCACTATGTACGATTATCTAAAACACTATGATCTGCCGACCATCGTCGTGGCCACCAAAGCGGACAAGATCACCCGTGGTCGCCGGCAGCAACATCTGAAGGAGATCCGTAAGGGGATCGAGCTGGATCCTTCTGATCCGCTGCTTCCTTTTTCGTCCCAGACCGGACAGGGAAAAGAGGAGCTTTGGAAAGAAATTCGACGACTTACCGAAGCCGACTCCCGTTTCTGATAGAGAGGAACCATTGGGGAAATAACGGAATAGGGTACATATCACGATAGCTGAATCAAACGCATCCTTGGAGAAAGGTTGGGAGAGATGGAGACAAAAACCCGCGTAGCTGTACTATACGGGGGCAAGTCAGGAGAACACGAAGTATCGCTTTCCTCCGCCGCCTCCGTGATACAAGCGATCGATCACGAGAAATACGAGGTGTTCCCCGTACTGATCAGTCAGGAGGGGGCTTGGATACAGGGAGCTCAGGCTCTCTCTGCACTGGAGGGCAAACTGGAGCCGCGCTTGTTCACACAGTTGGGAGAAAGTATAACGGACGATGACCACCTTCCTGCCACCACCCGTCTCCCGGCACTGAAGCTGGATGAGATCGATGTCGTCTTTCCTGTTCTCCACGGAACCTTCGGTGAAGACGGAACGGTGCAGGGAATGTTGGAGATCGTCGATATCCCCTATGTGGGTGCAGGAGTTCTCGCCTCCAGTGTCGGCATGGATAAAGTGATGATGAAAAAGGTGTTCGCCGCCGAAGGCTTGTCCCAGGGTGACTTTACTTCTTTTCTCCGCTCGCAGATCGAGGAGGCAATTGATTCGGTCGTGGCAAACATCGAGTCATTATTTCCTTACCCCTGTTTCGTAAAACCGGCCAATCTCGGATCCAGTGTCGGCATTTCCAAAGCAGGGAATCGGAACGCATTGAAAGCCGCTTTGCGATTGGCGGCCAAGTATGACCGGAAGGTGATCGTCGAGGAGTTTGTCGCTGCTCGGGAAGTGGAAGTGGCGGTCCTCGGCAATGACCAACCCCAGGCATCGGTCCCCGGGGAGATTGTCTCTTCCAATGACTTCTATGATTACCGGGCCAAATATCTGGATGGAAAATCGGAGATGCGCATCCCTGCCGATCTACCGCTGGAAACGGCAGCGGAGATCCGCCGTTTGGCGATCGAGGCTTTTCGCGCCATTGACTGCAGCGGATTGGCTCGAGTGGACTTTTTCGTCCGGCATGCAGATGGCCAGGTTCTGATTAACGAAATCAACACGATGCCGGGCTTTACTCCATACAGTATGTATGCCAACCTGTGGAAACATGAGGGTCTCTCCTACTCGGAGCTGATTTCTCGTCTGATTGAGCTGGCCCTGGAGCGATATCATGAGAAAAAGAAATCGACGACCCGGTTTGGATCGGAATAATGAAACCCCCGCGTGAGGACGCGGGGTTTTTCAGTGAATGACGTTTGGTAAAAAAACGGGTGCAACAGTCCAGGATTTCGAAGTCCGGTTGTCCTTGTGATGATCGAACTTCTTCAGTCGGGCGAGCAGAAAAGCCAATCATAATGAAATTGGCCATGGCTCCCGACCATGACTCGAGCATTTATCCGAGTTCATACAGTGTTGTCGTAAACACCACCTTTCGAATTGTGGGGAAGTATCCTAACGGCTACTTATTTCCGCTAATTAGTGGGGTTTTCTTTAGGGCTTTCACATTAGGATTAAGGAAGAGTTTCATTTAACTGTACTATGAGACATACGGACACGCGGTCTCTAGCTTAGAAAACTCAGGTGAATTTAGAATAATATCTTTAGCCTTCTCTCTCTTGAGGACGACGATAGGGTCAGGTGTTGAAACAAGCTTTTCCGCATTCTCTCTAGCAAAAGAAGGTAAGATTTCTGTGAGAGACAAAAAGGCCACCGTTTCCAACAACTTGGCGCTATTTCTTTCGGAAAACCAGCATCAGTCCCAGAATGATTAGAAGACCCGGCCAGTATGTGTTCAGCCAGACCGCAAAAGGACCGATACCCGGGATCTGGTGAATACCGGGCCATGCGAAGATTCCCATACACAAGAGCAAGGTTCCGATGGTGCCGTGTCTCCGGTTTTTTTTGATGATTCCTCCGCAGATCAGGAAGGCGGCCCCGATGATAGCGGGGACCAAACTCCAATGGCTGGGCCACCATTCCAGGTGGTTGAGTCCCCAGGCGTGAAGGCCGAGTCCCACGGCAATTCCCCCCCAGATCATCATATAGGGGTGATTAGGCTTGCGCATGGCATGTAAGATGATAAAAACACCGGTAAGAATCAGTAGGAATTCCCATGTGGCCAGGTTTTGGGTCAAAGAGTAACCCAGCTCCCGGAGCAGCAACAGCACACCGGTCAAGGCGATTAATATTCCGAAGGTTTTTGCTCGCATGTGGTTCCCTCTCTCTGGTTTTGATAAAATTTGGAGGGGAGTTCGGCAATGATCATTCCGGTCAAGATCAAGGCGCATCCCACCAAACGCCATCCGGTAATGGCGGTATCCAGCCACCAGTAGTCGGTTAATGCCGCGAAGACCGGTTCCATCGAAAAGATGAGCGCTACCCGTGTCGGGCTGGTAAAACGCTGAAAATGGGTTTGTCCGACATAAGCCAATACCGTGGCAAATAGGGAGGTAACCCACACAGCCACCCAAACTCCTGGCTGTGCCCAAGTTTGGGTGGTCATTAACCGGCTCCAGGGCTCAAACAACACGGACAGGATCAGGCTGGCTACCGCCACGAAGGTGACTTGAACCGTCACCAAGGGCATAGCCTCCGCCCAGGGGGCGTACTTGGCGGTGTAGGCCACTTGAAACGCAAATCCCACTGCACAAATGGTGGCCAATATATCTCCGAGATTCACCTGGGAAAAATCGGCCAGGGCTAAAAGATATAGACCGGCGACGGCCAATCCAACGCCGATCCAGGCGTTGATTCCCGGTCGAATTCCCGAGATGAAAAAACTGAAAACGGGGATCAAGGCGACTGAAAGACCCGTGAGGAAACCGGACTTGCCGGAGGTGGTATACAGCAGGCTAAAGGTTTGAAAGGCAAATCCGACAAACAACCACAGCCCCAGAAATATGCCTGCAGATAAGTACCTGGGCTGAAAAGCTTTCCGATGATCCTTCTGCCACAGAAGGTACAGCCACAAAAGCAGGGCAGCCAACCCAAATCGGACGGTTAGAAAAGCGAAGGGCGGCAAAATTTCAATCGCACCCTGGACGAGAACAAAAGTGGCTCCCCAAACAAAGGCGATCATCAGGAGCGCCCCATCTGCCCGGATCCTGTGATGGTTCATGCGAATCCCCTCTTATGTAAATGATCGGACTAAACTTCATAGTAACACAATTTAGCCGGAAATAAGTATTGAAACCCCCGTCATCATGGTCTTTGTCTTAATAACTATGGTAAAATTATGTTAAGATTAAATAAGACGAGCGCAGGTTCCCTCGCAACCTTGTGCCGCTTATAGTCACTGCTGCAGGCGGTCGCCGAAGGGAACAGGTAACTTGTCGGAAAGGAGGTTGGGACTGCTTCACGTTCCAGCAGGAAGGAAGAAGGAGAATGCTTTACATAATCTAAACAGTATTTTAAGAGTTTGAAAAAGAATGGCGGTATGGATGAAAATGAAATGGCAGAATTGGTTGGAACGGACGAGTCGTTGGTCTGTTGTCTTTTTTGCTTGGTTTCTATCCCTTTTTACCCTCCTGAAAGATCCTGGCACCGGCTGGAGCCTGCTTCATCTGATCACGCTGTCAGCCCTGCTGATGTTTACGGAGTTTTTTCCTTTCCCCGGCCATGAAGGGAGGGTAACGGTTCACTTTCCCTTTCTGTTCACCCTCTCTTCCATGTTTTCACCGGGATTGGCAGGGGTTGTCTATACAGTGATTGTGCTGACGGTGACCTGGAGCAAGAAGCATTCCCTTTATCGGGCCGCATTCCGTACCGGTTATACCATCATCGGCTTGTACGGGGTCCAGTTATTTTTAGCCACGATCGGCATCACTTGGATCAATCAAGGCGGGATTGGCCTACCGTTTCTCGCTCTCACGGGATGTGTTCTCGTCTATGAGCTGGTTAGCAAAGGGATTCGGGATGGTGTGGAATATCTGCGTGCTCGCCCGCGTTGGTCGAGGCTCTGGTTGGCAAACTGGAAACTGGAGACAGGCGGGGCCGTCTTATCTCTGATTTATTGCCTCGCTTATTACGGGATGCTGCATGTGGGTAGGGAGACAGATCCGTTGGCCTTTCTGTTTTTCTACGCCCCCTTGGCGGCATTTGCTGTTTTGTCCCACGTGATCGTCAAACTGGCGAGGAAAGAACACAAATTGAAGATTTTGCTCCTACTCGCTAGCGATATCAACAAAAACCTGGACCTTCGGAAGGTGATGGAAAAGACGCTGCTTCCGCTGTCCAAGGTGATTCCATACAGCTTCGGTTTTTTCCATCTCATGAAAAACGGCCGCCTGCATCCGGCGGTGATAGCGGGGGACGTCCCCGTGGAATTAAAAGAGAGAAGCCTTCCCCTGAATCACGGAATCAGCGGTTGGGTAGCCGCTCATGGCGTTCCAGCCATGGTACATAACACGAAGGATGATCCGCGTTGTCACGGAGATCTAGAAGCAGCTGAAGAGCTGCGTTCGCTCCTATCCGTTCCGCTGATCATGGAAGGGGAAGTGCTGGGTGTAATCACCCTGGGTAAGACGGAAGAGCGTGCCTTCGATGATGCAGATCTCACCTTTCTCCAAGTCTTGGCTAGCCAATCAGTGGTGGCGATTAAAAACGCCAGGCTGCTGGAGGAAAGAGAACGGCGGGTCGTGGCTGAAGAAAGGAACAGACTCGCTCGGGAAATCCATGACGGAATCGCCCAATCTTTTGCCGGTGTATTGATGAAGGTAGATTCTTCATTAAAAATCTTTGATTCTCAACCGGAAAAGGTGCGGGAATGGCTGGAAGAAAGCCGTCTCAAACTGCGTGACGGTTTGAAAGAAGTGCGCCATTCCATCACAGCCCTCCGACCTTCCCCCGCCGCTAAAATCGGGTTAATCCCGGCCTTGCGTCGCCGGGTGGAAGCTTTTGAAAACGAGACGGGGGCAGATGGGATCTTTGAGCAGAAGGGAGAACGGTTCCCTCTGACATCGGAGGTTGAAGAAACGATTTATATGGTCTGTCATGAAGCGCTGTCCAACGCGGCCAAACACGCCAAAGCTGAAAACGTTCGGGTCCAACTGGCCTTTTCTAGTGATCATGTCTGTTTAACCGTGGAGGATGACGGAGTGGGCTTCTCCCTGGCCAAAGCGGTACACAAGGCGGAAGCGCAAAAACGCTATGGGATTGTCGGCATGAGTGAACGGGCCCAGAAACTGGGCTCGGCCCTGCAATTTGACAGCGAAGAAGGAAAAGGGACACGGGTGATTTTGACCATACCGATTGGAGAAGAGGAGGAGGCGGCTGTCCATGCCCATTAATGTAATCTTGGTGGACGACCATGCGGTGTTGCGGGACGGGTTGTCCAATATCATCAGCCTGGAGGAGGACATGGAGGTCGTCGGGCAGGCGAACAGTGGAGCAGAAGCTTTGCAGATGATTGATGAGCTAAATCCTGATGTGGTGCTGATGGATATCAACATGCCGGGAATGAGCGGAGTAGAGGCGATTCGGCGCATCCGGTCCAAAAATACCAAGGTCGCCGTGTTGGTGTTGACGATGTTTGATCGGGATGAATACCTGTATGAGTCGATCCGGGCCGGGGCGACGGGATATCTGTTAAAGGATGCTCCCTCCGGCGATGTTATTGAGGCGATCCGCTCTACTTATCGGGGCGAGTCGACGCTCCATCCGATCATGGCTCGGAAACTGTTGGACAATATCAGCGGCGGGAAAAAAACGGATCGCGGGAGCAGCGAAGATTCACTCACGCCGCGGGAGCTGGATGTGCTCAACCTGATGGTGAAGGGGTTGTCCAACAAGGAAATTGCGGAGCAATTGTTTATCAGTGATAAAACCGTCAAAATCCATGTCAGTAACATTCTGAAAAAGCTTCGGGTAAAAAGCCGATCCCAAGCGATTATTCACGCCATTCAACACGAATTGGTGTTGTTGGACTGATTCGGGCTACTAAAACACCCAACCGGACGGGCCTTCCCGTCCGGTTGTTTTTATGTGTTGCGGTGGCGGAGCAGACGTTTTTCCATCCGGGAGACCATATCGTACATCAAGGTAGCGAGGACAGCCACAATCAACAGACTCATCATGACCAAGGTGAGGTTGAATACTTGAAAACCGTAGATGATCAGGTAGCCCAGCCCGTTTTTGGATACGAGGAATTCGCCGACGATCACTCCGACCCAGGAGAGGCCCACATTCACTTTGAGGGCAGCGATCAAGTCCGGTATACTGGCTGGGAAGATAATCCGGGAAAAGAGTTGGAACCGGTTGGCGCCAAAGGCACGGGCCAGTCGCAGATAATCCGGGTCTACTCCCTGGAAACTGTTGTACATGACCAGTGTGGTGATAATGACCGTAATAGCGACCCCCATCGCCAGGATGGAGCCGAAGCCGGCTCCGATAGTGACGATGAACAATGGGCCGAGGGCTACTTTAGGCAAGCTGTTTAAAATGACCAGATAGGGGTCTAACACCCTTGAGAGGAAAGGAGAGGCCCAGATCAAGGTGGCCAAAGCGGTTCCTGCTGCAGTACCAAGGATAAACCCTAGCACGGTCTCGGATACAGTGATCCCAATATGGTGAAATAGCTCTCCTTTGGCGGTCATCTCAAGAAATAGCTCCCAGACTCGGGTGGGGCTGCTGAATAGAAAAGGGTCAATCCACCCTTGTCGGGCGCTCACTTCCCAGCCAGCAACAAACAAAATCAGGATGGCCGCCCGGGCGATGCCGACTCCCCAATCCCTCAACCGGTGACGCCGTAAGTAGTCAGCGTGAATCTCCGACTGTGCCCCTCTGGTGAGCCATCTAGTCAACGGTTTTATCATGACTCTCCATCTCCTTCCACAATTCGTTGAACAGCGGGCGGAAGGAGGGCATCCCACGGGCGGTCAAGGGATCGGCGGATCGCAGCTCTTCAGGCACCTCCAACGTTCGGCGGATCTCCCCTGGCTGGCCTCCCATCACCAGTATGCGATCCGACAGGGACAAGGCCTCCTCCAAATCGTGGGTGACGAGTAGTGCGGTCATCTCTCTTATTTTCAGTCCGTCAGTCAATAATTTTTCCAAGTGAAGTTTAGTTTGATAATCGACTGCGGAAAAAGGTTCATCCAGTAATAGGAGATCTGGTTCAACGGCCAAGGTTCGGACAAGAGCAACCCGCTGTCGCATCCCTCCGGAAAGCTGAGACGGAAACAACTTCAACGTGTGTCGAAGTCCCAGCAGCTCCAACAGCTGGCGCGCATCATGGGAAGTTTGTCGATTTTTCCTCCCCCTAAACTCCAGGCCTAGGGTGATGTTATCTTCCACTGTGCGCCAATCCAACAAGCAGTCCTGTTGGAGCATATAACTGACCCGATTAGAGGGAGCTGTCACTTCTTTTCCAAAAATACGTAAACATCCGGAAGATGGGCGGATCAAACCCGCCATCAGGGATAAGACGGTGCTTTTCCCACACCCGCTGGGGCCGACCAGACTGACAAATTCTCCCGGATGGATCCGGAAGGAGATTGGTTTTAATGCGTGCACTTCATCCTGTCGGTTCAAATAAACTTTGGTGACGCTATCCGCTTCGATGGCATAGGTGTCCATCAGGGTCACCCCTTCCTTCCCCTACCCGGGGTTATTTGGATGATTGGATCACCTTTTCGGCGATATCAGTACGGATCACTTTTTCATAGGGAACCTTACCGGGCAGTTCATCAGCCTCCTTCATCACTTGAAGCATATTTTCATACTCCTCCCGGTCAATGACCGGATTGGTGGCCCAAGTGTCATGGGATTTGAAGCGGTTGATCACCTTGACCAAAGTATCCTGTTTGGTATCTGGAAAGGAAGGCTGAATCGCATCGGCGATTTCTTCCGTGGAATGAGTTCTCACCCAGATCTGAGCTTTATAGAGGGCACGCGTAAAGCGTTCAAACAACTCTTGGTTTTCGTCGATATATCCTTTACGGCTCAGATAGACCGTGTAAGGCAGTTTACCGCTATCTTCACCAAAGGAGGCCACCACGTAGCCTTTGCCTTGTTGTTCGATTTTGGAGGCGAGGGGTTCAAACAGCTGAGCGTAATCGCCCGTGCCGGAGAGGAAGGCTCCGCCTAAGTTTTTGTAGTCCACGTTTTGGATGATCTTCACATCTTTGTGGGGGGTTAACCCATTTTTTCGCTGGACGTGTTCACTCACCATCTCCGGCATGCCGCCTTTGCGTTGTCCCAGCAGCTGTTTTCCTTTAAGATCCTGCCACTCAAAATCATCCACCGGTTTTCGCGAAATGAGAAAGCTGCCATCTCTTTGGGTTACCTGGGCAAAACCTACTACCGGGTTTTGGGCGCCGCGAGCCGTTACATAGACGCCGGTCTCCGCACCGACAAGTACGATGTCCACATCGCCGGACAACAGCGCTGTCATCGTTTTATCGCCGCCAAAACCGTTGGAAAGGTCGATGTCAATGCCTTCTTCTTTGAAGAAGCCTTTATGGATGGCTACGTATTGCGGAGCGTAAAAAATAGAGCGGGTCACTTCCATCACACGTACCGTATCGAGCCCGCTTCCGGAACGGTCGTTAGAACCGCAGGCCGCTGACAGCATCGCTAGACTCAGGATCAACAAGATGGCCATTACTCTTTTGATCCGGTGCATTCCCCTTCCCCCTCGAAAATCAAATTGGGCTGATGTATCCTATGCCTCCGCTTCAAAATCTGTTCACAACCATCGTCCTTCAAGAAAGAATAGCCTGTGCTATAATGGGGGATGAATGAATGTAGCTATGGTTCCATAAGAACCGAAGGGGTCAGCCTGTCTACGGGGGATGTCCGGCACATCGAATAGGCCGGGTAGATTGAGGTGAGACGATTGCATATCATTGTGACAGGATTTAATCATAAAACGGCACCAATTGAACTGCGGGAACGGATGACAGTCCCTCCTGAAACCCTGAACCGTTCTCTCCAACGGCTGTCCAATATGAAGAGCATTATGGAATGTGTGATCCTCAGCACCTGCAACCGATTGGAGTTGTATGTGGTGAGTGACCAGCCCCATACGGGCCGCTATTACTCCAAGGCATTTATGGAACAGGAATTTAACATGTCTAAGGAAGAATTTGTCGACCATTTGTACGTGAAAGAAGAGGATGAGGCGGTTCGTCATCTGATGCGGGTGACCGGCGGGTTGGATTCTATGGTGCTGGGTGAGACTCAGATTCTCGGACAGGTAAAGGATGCCTTCCAAGCTGCACAGGAACAAAAGACCACAGGGACGATATTTAACCGTCTCTTTAAAGAAACGGTCACCCTGGGGAAACGCATTCATTCGGAAACAGAGATCGGCCAACATGCCGTTTCCGTCAGCTATGCTGCGGTGGAACTGGGCAAAAAGATGTTCAGCACCTTTTCTGGCAAAACGGTTCTTCTTCTGGGCGCCGGGGAGACTGGAGAACTGACGGCCAAACATATTCATGAGGCCGGAGCGGACCGAGTGATCGTGCTGAACCGGACCTATGAAAAGGCAGAGGAAGTGGCCGATCGGTTCGGTGGTGAAGCACGTTCCATCTCCCGCCTGACGGAATCCCTGAGTGAGGCCGATATTGTGGTCAGCTCCACCGGTGCCCCGAAGGCCGTCATCCAGCGGGATGAGGTGAAACAGGCGGTAGGAAAGCGGCTTACTCCGCTGTTTTTGATCGATATTGCCGTTCCGAGGGATATCGATCCGCAGATTCACGATTTGGACAATGTGTTTCTGTATGATATCGATGACCTCAATGGAATCGTGGAGGCCAATAGGGATCTGCGTCAGCGGGAAGCAACAAAGGCTGAGCAGATGATCGGTGAAGCGGTGGGCCAATTCCGCGAGTGGATCAACACACTGGGTGTGGTTCCGTTGATCACGGCTCTCCGCAAAAAAGCGACCGATATCCAGCAGGAGACGATGAACAGCATCGAGCGGAAATTGCCGGATCTGACGGAACGGGAGAAGCGAGTCTTGCGGAAGCATACCAAGAGTATCATCAACCAGATGCTCCGTGATCCCGTGACCCGAATCAAGGAGTTAGCGGCGACGAAGGAGCAGGATCAAGCTTTGGAGATGTTTGTCCATCTTTTCGCCCTGGAGGACACCCTTCAGGAACTGGAACAGGAAGAAACGGCGAAAAGGGAAGACAAGAAAGCAACTGCCAGCCGGTCATTTCATGCGGCGACGGTTGCCGGCGAGGTTTCCATCCGTTCTTGACGGAAGGAGGAGGCCCTGTGCTTGGTGATGAGCGTCTGCTTTACGACTTTATCATTTCCCTGTATGCATTGAGCCTTTTATTCGTTTTTTCCGACCTTGTGCAACCCAATCGGCAGGGGCGTCGGTTGGGGCTTCTCTTTTTGGTGGCCGTTTGGATTTTGCAAACGGTTTTTTTCTCATGGAAGGTTTTCGATCAATATCCCGCCCTCGCCGGTAACGATTCACTCCTCTTTTATTCCTGGGCGCTGGTGACCGTCACACTGGTGATCAAACGCCTTTACCGAATGGATTTTATTGTTTTTGCCGGTAATCTATTGGGTTTCGCCTTTTTGGCCTCTCATCTGTTCATCGCTCCCACAGAAAGTTCACCACTGACGGAGCCGTTGCTGTCGGAGCTGGTATTTATCCATGCCATCATGGCCTTTTTTGCCTATGTGCTGTTTTCCTTATCCACGGTATGCGCGGCACTTTATCTGATCGGGAATTACCTGTTGAAGCGGAAAAGGTGGAACTGGACGCTTAGAAGATTACCTAGTTTAGGAACGCTTCAACTGTTTGCCTACCGGCTCAATATGATCGGTGTACCTCTGTTGATGCTGGCCTTGGTACTAGGCTTGATCTGGGCCCATGAAAAGGTGGAAGGGGGCTTCTGGTATGATCCCAAAATCTTCGGCTCCTTCCTCGTCCTGGTGGCATATGGTGTTTATCTTTACCAACGAGTGGTCAGGGGCTGGAACGGTCAACGCCTCGCTTGGTGGAGTTTGCTCTCCTTTGCGACCATTGTGGTAAACTACATCATCTCCAATGCGGGGCTTTCCTTTCATCAATGGTTGTAACCGCCGGTAGTATCACTCCGCCCGCTATAGCCGCGGGCGCTTTTTGGGAATATGAAAACATCATGTCAACTTAAAGGGGGAGAACCCATGCGAACTGTGACCGTGGGCACCAGACGAAGCGAGCTGGCCGTCATCCAAACCCAGTGGGTGATGGATCGGCTGAAAGAACATTTACCAGACCAGTGGGAACTGAAGCAGGAAAAGATCGTCACCCGAGGGGATCAGATATTGAATGTGACCCTGTCCAAAGTGGGGGGCAAAGGACTATTCGTTAAAGAGATTGAGCAGGCTCTCCTCGATGGGCGGATCGACCTCGCGGTGCACAGCATGAAAGATATGCCTGCGGACATGCCGGAAGGACTGGTCATGGGTGCTGTCACGGAGCGTGAAAGTCCCTGGGATTGCTTGGTCTCCCGGGAGGGAAAAACCTTGGACGAGCTTCCGGAAAAGGCACGGGTCGGGACGAGCAGTCTCCGACGTCAAGCTCAGGTATTGGCCCGCCGTCCGGACCTGCAGGTGGAACCGGTGCGCGGCAATCTGAACACCCGTTACAAAAAACTGATGGATGGGCAGTTTGACGCGATTGTTCTCGCCTATGCCGGTATTCAACGGATGGGCTGGCAAGATAAAGTGACAGAGGTTTTGTCCGAAGACGTGATGCTGCCATCCGTGGGGCAGGGAGCGCTGGCAATCCAGTGCCGGGCGGACGATAAAGAGATATTGGATGTTTTGCAGTCGATCAACGATCCCGGGGTGGAGCGGACGGTTACTGCGGAACGGGCCTTTCTCCACGCATTTGACGGAGGCTGCCATCTGCCGATTGCAGGCTTCGCCACCCTGGAGGAAAACCAGGTTCGCCTGCGCGGTCTTGTGGCCCATCCCACCGGTACTCAAGTGATCGAAGGGGAAGGACAACACGAGGATGCTACTGTTTGCGGTCAATATTTGGCAGATGACTTAATGAAAAAAGGGGCGGGAAAACTGTTGGATGAAGTGAGGGATGAGGCAGAACAATGACGAAGGGTAATAAGCCGGTTTATTTGATCGGCGCCGGACCAGGGGATCCCGACCTGGTGTCAGTGAAAGGCCGGGATGCGCTGCAACGAGCGGAGCTTCTCGTTTATGATCCGGCTGTTCCTCCTGCCCTGTTGCAACATCTCCCTTCCGCCACGATTCACCTGGCGGCGGAGGCAGGTTCCCGAGACGCAGTGGAAGCCTTATGGCAAGCTTTTTCCAAGGGGGAGCAGGCGGTTCGCCTCGTTCCCGGTGATCCTTTTTTAAACCCGGGTTCGCTATGGGAAGCGGAGCAGTTGGCCGGTAAAGGGGCAAGGATAGAGCCGGTGCCCGGTATTCCCGATGAAACAGCGACCGCGGTCTATGCGGGGATCGGGATCTCCTCCGGGTGGATGGTCCGTAGATATCGGGATATGGAAATGGGGGAGTGGCAAGCATTTGCCGGTTTTCACGGGACACGAATCCTGTCTCTTCAGGGCAAGGAGGCTCCCCACGCGGCGGAACAGCTCTTGGCCGCCGGGGTGGATGGGGAGACACCCGTCGCCTGGGTGGAATCGGGGACCCAGGTGGAACAACAGGTTTGGATCGGATCCCTCCACAGCTTCCCCGCTTTCGCCCAGAACCGGGGGGCAGGATGGATGATCTTGGGTGAAGCGGTCCAGTCTCGGCAGCGATTGGCCTGGTATGAACAGAAACCGTTGTTCGGACGCCGTGTTTTGATCACCCGAGCCCACGAACAGAGTGAATCCATGGCGCGGAAAGTGCGTGAGTTGGGGGGGGAGACAGTGGAGATCCCCGCGATCGAAATCCGTCCGCCAGAGCAGTTGGAAGCGCTGGATGCCGCTTTGAATCAGCTGGAGCAATATCAATGGGTGATTTTTACCAGCGTCAACGGGGTGAACCATTTCTTCCGCCACCTGAATCGGCTGGGCTTGGACGTCCGTCGTATGCACCAGGCGCGGTTGGCGGCGATCGGACCGAAAACCGCACGTGCATTGGAATGGATGGGGCTGCGGGTGGAAGTGCTGCCGCAGGAATACCGCGCCGAAGCCTTAGCGGAAACCCTCCGTCCCTTGGTGACACCAGGGGAACGGGTGTTGCTTCCCCGGGCGGATATCGCCCGCAAAATTTTAGCCCGGAAGTTGGAGCAGTTTGGTTGTCAGGTGACGGATGTGGATGGGTACCGTACGGTTCCCGCTCAACAGGGAGCCCGACGAATAGCGGAACTGTTGCGCCAAGGGAAACTGAACGTGCTCACCTTCACCAGCTCCTCTACGGTGCGCTATTTCGTGAAAGCCCTGCGCGCGGTAGAGCCGCGCTGGGAGTCTCTCGTCAAGAGGGCGCAGGTTGCTTGTATCGGCCCGATCACTGCGGATACGGCCCGTGATGCGGGAATTCGGGTGGATGCAGTTGCCGATACGTATACCATTGATGGACTGATCGATGCGGTGACCCGTCTGCCGGGACATCCTTTACGATACGAGGAGGAATGATGGATGCAATCCTTTAAACGTCATCGCCGCCTGAGACAAAATTCGGCTATTCGTCGAATGGTGCGGGAAAACCACGTATCCCCCGCTGATTTTATCTATCCGATCTTTGCCGTTGAGGGAAGCGGCATCAAGGAGGAGGTCCCTTCGATGCCGGGTGTCTTCCATTATTCTCTCGATCGGTTGCATGAGGAAGTGGACCAGGTTGCCGAGTTAGGCATCGGTTCCATTATTCTATTCGGTGTACCGGAAGAGAAGGATGCCTGCGGCAGCTCGGCCTATGCAGAAGACGGGATCGTACAACAGGCGATCCGGCAGGTGAAAGAACGCCATCCGGACCTCTATGTGATGGCGGACACCTGCCTCTGTCAATTTACCGATCACGGTCACTGCGGAGTGGTGGAAAATGGGGAGATCGTCAACGATGAATCTCTCCGTATTCTGGCCCAGACGGCGGTGTCACAAGCCAAAGCGGGTGCCGATATGATCGCCCCCTCCAATATGATGGACGGATTTGTGACGGCCTTCCGTCAAGCCTTGGATGAAGCCGGGTTTGTACACGTTCCGATCCTCTCTTACGCCATCAAATATGCCTCCGCCTTTTATGGTCCTTTCCGGGATGCGGCCCATTCCAGCCCGCAGTTTGGGGATCGGCGCACTTATCAGATGGATCCGGCTAATGCGAGAGAGGCCTTGCGCGAAGCATCCTCCGACGTGGATGAGGGAGCGGATATGCTGATGGTGAAACCGGGGCTGGCTTATATGGATATCATTCGTCAGGTGCGGGACCGTTTTGATCTACCCGTTGCCGCCTACAATGTCAGCGGGGAATACGCCATGGTGAAAGCGGCGGCGGAGCGGGGTTGGATCGATGAGCGCGGCGTCGTGCTGGAAATGTTGACGGGAATGAAGCGGGCCGGTGCGGATCTCATCCTGACCTATCATGCCAAAGATGCCGCCCGTTGGTTGGCGGAGGACGTATGAGGGAAAGGACGGGAATGATCGCACCGGGGTTGCGCGGAGGAGACCAAGGTTGTCTGACACGTACGCTCTAGGTGGACTCTGGGCGGTGATAGACGGCTATTCCCGCGCATTGTCCTTTGAGAGCGGTTGGATCCGGTTGGAGATGCCAGGTCCATCGAACCTGAAAAGCTGGTCGGTGGAAGTGATCGGGGTCGATGCCGACGGGATGGATGTCTTGGAGCATCATTACTATAACCGTCGTCAGAGGGTCATCCTGGAGATGATAACTGGAGGGGGACATCGGCTCTGGGGGGAGGCTGACATTTGCCGGGTGGCTGTCGGTCCCCGAGCCCGGGCCACCTTCTCCGGAATCGGTTTTTTGGAAGGGTTTGAATCCTTATAAAGGAGTGGATCTCGTTGGCTCGAAGCTATGAAAAATCGGCAGCCAGTTTTGAAGAGGCGAAACGATATATCGCCGGCGGGGTAAACAGTCCCGTGCGGGCATTTAAAAACGTAGATTTGTCACCGGTTTTTATTGAGCGGGGCAAAGGTTCCCGCATCTTCGATCAGGATGGCAACAAATACATCGATTATATCTGTTCTTGGGGTCCGTTGATCCTGGGGCATGCCCACCCGGCTGTGGTGGAGGCTGTGCAACAGGCTGCGGCAATGGGGACCAGTTTTGGCACCCCCACCGAAATCGAGACGAAATTGGCCCGGTTGGTGACAGAAAGGGTTCCGTCTTTGGATGTGGTCCGCATGGTCAACTCCGGTACAGAGGCGACCATGAGCGCCCTGCGCCTGGCGCGGGCCTATACCAAACGGAACAAGATCCTGAAGTTTGAGGGCTGTTATCACGGACATTCCGACAGTCTCCTGATCAAAGCCGGATCCGGTGTGGCCACCCTCGGCCTTCCTGACAGTCCGGGTGTCCTGGAAAACACGGGCCAACATACGTTGACAGTGCCGTATAATGATCTGGACAGCGCCCGGGTCGCCTTCCAGAAGTTTGGTCACGATATTGCTGGTGTGATTGTGGAGCCTGTGGCTGGCAACATGGGTGTCGTTCCCCCCGAACCTGGATTCCTGGAGGGGCTTCGCCGCTTAACCCATCATTACGGTTCTCTGCTTATTTTTGACGAGGTGATGACCGGCTTCCGTGTCGATTATCACTCCGCCCAAGGACGGTATGGGATCGATCCGGATTTGACCACGTTGGGCAAAGTGATCGGAGGAGGCATGCCCGTGGGTGCTTACGGCGGGCGGCGGGAGATCATGGAATGGGTGGCTCCCGAAGGTCCCGTCTATCAAGCCGGTACCCTGTCCGGAAACCCCCTCGCCATGGCTGCTGGTTACGCCACCCTGTCGGAAATGGGTAAACCAGGGGCTTATGAGCAGTTGGAAGAACGTGCGGCCCGTCTGGCGGAGGGGATGGCCCAAAATGCGGAAGAAGCCGGGATTCCCCATCATATTAACCGGGTCGGTTCGATGATTTGCCTCTTCTTCACTGGAGAAAAAGTTACTTCCTTTGAACAGGCGCAGACGGCGGATACGGAACGGTTTGCCCGTTACTTCCGAAACATGATGGAACAGGGGATCTCCATCGCTCCCTCCCAGTTTGAAGGGATGTTCGTCTCCACTGCCCATTCAGAGGAAGATATCGATCGGACGCTGGAAGCCAACCGTCGCGCCCTTCAAGAACTGTAACGTTGAAAATGTGTCATAGCTGCCGGAACTCATCCGGCGGCTTTTTTCTGTTTTCTCCCTGTATCCCTATATAGGGCATGGACGGGGCACAAGTATATCCGTCGGAGAAGTGCATATAGTTACAGTACAGTCGTCAACCTGTGGCTTCCCGGCGCGTACCATTCGTGCCGGCGGTCGCTGGTTTTCGCGGCGGTGATGTACAGGAGGGGGGATTTTGGTGACGGAGAGCAACCACAGCCAACTTCGGTTTGACATACTGGAGACGGTCCGATTGCATCCCCATCAGGAGGGAATTGGCAATCTGCTTAGTCTGGACTTGTATCCAGATGTCGAAATTGAAGATCAGGGGACTCACCTGAAGATCCACGGATATCTCCGTCTGAATGGGGAATACGTGGGATCGCAGGAAGAGGAGCCATCACCTGGTGGAGAGGAGGAAGATAACGAGGCAGCCTTCAAACAGCAGCGACGACAATCGAAGGTGGAAGAGATTGCGTACGTGATTCCGGTAGAAATTACACTACCGGCGGATCGAGTGGATGCGGATCGGATTTCCTCTGAGATCGACTCTTTCGATTACCAGGTGCTTTCGCCCTTCGAACTTCAGATTGAAGCGGTGCTGACCATTGATGGCTTGCGGGAGGAAGAACAGAAAAAAGAAGAGTCGGAATATGAAGTGGTCGACCGGATGGCCACCTTCTCCGTGCCGGAATCCGGCCGTATGGAAATCGGGGATTCAGAAGGAAGTGAAGAAAGCGAAGAGACGGTCGACGATGAGGAGGAGATCATTACAACAGTCGAAGACTTGAAACCGCCACAGGAGGAGTACCAGTTTGTCCATGTGGCCCGAAACGATCCGCTGGGTGAGGTTAAAGCAGTATCCAGCGACGAAGAAGAGGAACCAAAAGAGGAAACGGAAGAGGAAAGCGGCCCGAACACAGCAGCGGGCGATGAAGCCGATAAAGAGAAATGGGCTTTTGAGGAAGTGGATGCGGCTGACGACGGGGATTCGCAAGAAGCCTCGGGTGAACCGCAAGCGACAGAGAAAGAGTTGTCAGAGGAAGAGGAACCGTCTGTGGATAAGGACGCGACTGAAGCTCCGGAGGAGCAGGAAAAAACCATCGTGTTTAAGCCGGCTCCTCCAATCCGTGATCGCGAGGATCATCAGCTCACAGACCAATTTTTACGGAGCCCCCATGATGGAGAATTTGATTTTCAAGATTTGAACGGTGAAGAAAAGCGTTTTGGAGCAGAAGATAGAGTCGAATCGGCTCCGGAGGAAACGGAAGGGATTCCGGAAGAAGACGCCACCGCTGTGGAAGAGCAAGAGGAGAAGACGACGGAGGCCGGGCTGGATTGGATCAAATGGATGCTTCGGGAGGAAGAGGAATCCTTCACGAAGTTAAAAATGGTGATTGTGCACGAAGAGGATTCCATCGATTCGCTGGCGGAGCGGTATGAGGTGCCCGCGACGAAAATCATAACCATGAACCAGCTGGAGTCCCACGTGTTGGAGGAGGGTCAGATCGTTTATATTCCCACGGAAAATAAATAAATCCATGATAACGTGGCCGCTGCCGGCCCACTCTTTGGCACTTTTTGGGCAGTGGCCCTTTTGTGAAAAAACAGAGGAGGGACAGTCTTTGAAATTGGAACCCAACCGGGACGGTCCCGTGTTGCCGCGAGTGTTTCAAGCTTACGGCTGGTCCCCCCGACAAGTGCGATATATACGGGGGGTTGTTCGGGTGGAGACCGGTGATGGGGTGTTTGCCCTGAAAAAAACATCGGCCGATCCGGAGCACTTAGCTTTTCTGGACCGGGTTTTCGACCAATTGGACGAGACGGAACTTCCTTACTTTTTGCCCCGGGTGGCGACCAAAAACGGCGCTCGGGTGGTTCAAGAGGGAGAAGGCTGTTGGTATGCTCTGCCCTGGTATGGTCAAGCGGCGGAAAAGGGAGATGAGGTTCGCCCTGAGGATCTGATCCAGGGCTTGGCCCGATTTCATCAAGTGACCGAACCTTTGGTCAAGGGAGAAAAGGAAACAGGTCCACACCTGAGGACTGATCCCTTGGAGAAGAAGAGAAGTGCGGTGGACCGGTTGAAGGAATGGCATGAGATTGCCGTTTCCCGAGAATTTGTCTCCCCCTTTGAGAAGACGTTTCTATCTTATATTGATGAAATTGAAAAGGCTATCAACTTTTCGGTGCAAGGGCTGGAAAAAGTGGAAGGGAGACCCGCACCGAGAACGGCTTTGATTCATGGGCGTCTCCATCCTCATAATCTGTTGGTGGGGAAAAGCGGGTGGCGTTGGATCGATTTCGACCACGGCGGGGTGGGGAGTCCAGTCATCGATATCGCTATGTTTTTGCGCCGGTTCCTTCCCTTTGACAGTGAGGAGGTTGTCGATCCCTTCTCTCTGTTGGATATATATCAAAAGCAGAATCCCCTCAAAGAGAAAGAACAGCGCTTGCTGGCCCTCCATCTTTCCTATCCGGAGTCGGTGATGCGAGCTCTTTCTGCTTATTACCAACCACGGCCGACCGTGTCGGAATCTGCATCCGTCCGCCAGTTGGAGGGGGAAATCGATCGTTTGCACCTGTTCCAGGAATGGGTGCGTCGAGTCTGGACAGCAGAGAAAAACAATCGCAGTCAAAAAAGCCCTCGCGCGGTGGCCGGCGTCCGTGCTGCGAGAAAGAAACCATCCAGAAGCCATCCATAATCGAAATCGCTTATCCATTTGTCGGTCTTCACCGGCTTTTTTTTTTGACAGATAACAGCCTCAGGGTGAGCCTTTTCATGAAAAAAACAGTAAACAGGGTGGACAAGTCGACGGGAAAAGCGCACAATAATCCTTAGATAACGGTAGGCAAAGGAGGTTTTGTCTTAGCCGTGGTGAAATCAACTGTACGAAGTATGTACCGTGGAATTTTGATCATTTTAGCGCTCAGTTTTATGCTCCTCAGCACGGTCTTGTTGCTGGCCTTTCTCGCAAATCCACAGTTGATGTGGGAAAGTGTGCAGCAGGCCTTCGGAATGTGAAATCATTTTTTCCTGCATATCCCTACGTTTGAAGGGAGTGAATCCATGGGATCACTCCTCTTTCCTGGTGATGGAGTTGGGAAGATTTGACGCAGGACCTGTGAACAGGTTATACTTGGAGAATGAGCAAACGATATCGGCTGTGAAGGGGAGAGTAGGCAGGCTGAGCCTTTCAGAGAGGAGGTCCTCAGGCTGAAAGACCTCCAGGTGAAACCTCGCCGAATGTCACCCTGGAGCTGTCCGCCAGAAGAAGAGTAAGGCGGACCGTCGATCCACGTTACGGATATTGAGAGCACCGGTGCGACGCCGCCGGTGAAAAAAGGTGGTACCGCGGAACAACTCCTTCCGTCCTTTAGGGGATGAAGGGGTTTTTATTTTGACCGAATTAAAGGGGGTCTCATTTTGGCTGAACAACCATCCAATCTGCCCACCGCATACGACCCGAAACGGGCAGAGGACAAATGGTACGATTATTGGATTGAGGGAGGGTTTTTTGAGGCGGGCAAAGATCCGGAGAAGAAACCCTTCTCTGTGGTGATTCCGCCGCCAAACGTGACCGGTTATCTGCATATCGGGCATGCTTTGGACAATATCTTGCAGGACATCCTGGTTCGCTGGAAGCGGATGGAGGGTTATGATGCCCTTTGGCTCCCGGGGATGGACCATGCGGGCATCGCTACTCAGGCCAAGGTGGAAGCTCGCCTGCGGGAGGAAGGGGTGAGCCGCCACGATCTCGGCCGGGAAAAATTTCTGGAACAGGTGTGGGACTGGAAAGAGCATTACGCTCAGATTATCCGAAATCAATGGAGAAAGTTGGGCCTCTCCCTGGATTATTCCCGGGAACGGTTCACGATGGACGAAGGATTATCTCAAGCGGTGCGGGAAGTTTTTGTCCGCTTGTATCAAAAAGGTCTGATCTACCGGGGCAAATATATTATCAATTGGGATCCCGCTACGCAGACCGCCCTGTCGGACATCGAAGTGATTCACAAAGAGGTGCAAGGGCACCTGTATCATATGAACTATCCCTTGAAAGACGGTAGCGGATCGATTCGCGTGGCCACCACCCGACCGGAGACGATGTTGGGGGATACCGGAGTGGCTGTTCATCCTGAGGATGATCGGTACCGGGATCTGGTCGGAAAAACGGTGATCCTACCGGTGGTCAACCGGGAGATTCCGATTGTAGCCGATGAACACGTGGATGCCGAATTTGGTAGCGGTGCGGTGAAAATCACGCCGGCGCACGATCCCAATGACTTTGAAATCGGGTTGCGTCATGATCTGCCGCAAATCTTGGTGATGGACGAAACGGGTACGATGAATGAAAACGCCGGTCCCTACCAGGGCTTGGACCGTTTCCAATGTCGGGAGAAGATTGTCGATGACCTTCAAGAAGCGGGGGTATTGACGGAAATCGAAGCGCATACCCATTCTGTTGGTCACAGTGAACGTTCTGGTGCGGTGGTGGAGCCCTATCTGTCGACGCAGTGGTTTGTGCGAATGAAACCGCTGGCCGAAAAGGCGATTCAGGATATCCGTTCCGGTGAAGGCGTCCAATTTGTGCCGGAGCGGTTTGAAAAGATTTATCTCCACTGGATTGAAAATATCCGCGACTGGTGCATTTCCCGACAGCTCTGGTGGGGGCACCGGATCCCGGCGTGGTATTGCACCGATTGCAGTGAAACGATTGTCGCTAGGGAAGATCCCGATCACTGCCCGAAATGCGGCGGAGAGCATCTTCATCAGGATGAAGATGTGCTGGACACCTGGTTCAGCTCTGGTTTGTGGCCTTTCTCCACTATGGGTTGGCCGGAAGAGACGGAGGACCTGAAGCGCTACTACCCGACGGATGTGCTGGTAACCGGTTACGACATCATCTACTTCTGGGTGGCTCGAATGATCTTCAGCGGTTTGGAATTTACCGGTACCAAACCTTTCCGGGATGTGCTGATCCATGGTTTGGTGCGTGATGCCGAGGGGCGTAAGATGTCCAAATCCCTGGGCAACGGCGTCGATCCGATGGAAGTGATTGAGAAATACGGGGCCGATGCCATCCGGTTTATGTTGTCTACTGGAGTCACCCCGGGGAACGACGTCCGTTTCCGCTGGGAACGTGTGGAAGCTGCCCGCAATTTCGCCAATAAGATCTGGAACGCATCCCGCTTTGCCTTGATGCACCTGGAAGGAGTCAAGGCGGAGGATCTTTCCTTGAACGGTCCCCTGTCTACCGCGGACCGGTGGATTTTGCATCGCTTGAATGAAACGGTGGAGCGGGTGACGGCGGGACTCAACCGCTACGATTTCGGAGACGCGGGACAATCCCTGTATCATTTCATCTGGGATGAGTTGTGCGATTGGTATATCGAATTTGCCAAACTTCCCCTATACGGTGATGATGAGGCTGCTAAAGACTCCACCCGATCCGTGTTGGCTTATGTGTTGGATCAGTCCCTGCGCCTGCTTCACCCCTTCATGCCCTTTATTACGGAAGAAATCCGGCAACATCTTCCCGTGGAAGGGGATAGCATCACGGTGGCATCCTGGCCCCAGAGCCAATCCCGCTTTGAGGCGCCGGAAGCCGTGGGTGAAATGGAGATTTTGATCGAGACGATTCGGGCGGTTCGGAATACCCGGGCGGAAATGGATCTTATGCCCAAACAGCAGGTGGATCTGTTGATCCGTGCGGGAGAGGAAGCCGTGCCTGCCTTCCGGAACAACGAGGCAGCGATTCGTCGCTTGTGCGGAGTGGATCGGTTGGAGGTGGACCCGTCGCTTCGCCGTCCGGAACGGGCGATGGCTCTGGTGGTGACCGGCGCGGAAATTTTCCTCCCCTTGGAAGGTGTGATCGATATTGAACAGACGATCGCTAAGTTGGAAGGGGAGCGGAAAAAGTTGGATAAGGAAGTGGAACGGGTGGAGAAGAAGCTGGCCAATGAGGGATTTGTCAACAAAGCGCCTGCCCACGTTGTGGAGGAAGAACGGCAAAAAGGTCGGGAGTACCGGGAGAAGCGGGAGAAGGTGGTCAACCGCCTCAAAGAACTGAGAGGGGAATAATCCCGTTTTATCCCCGTTGGGAATCGATGGATAGAAAGGGGCGAAACAAACATGACAGATGATGCGTTTTTTTCCACAGCAAGCGAAGTTTTTGACTGGATGGAAACCAATTGCACTCAGGGAATCCGCCCCGGTTTGGAACGGATGGAGTGGATCCTGGAACGGTTGAATCATCCGGAGCGCCGGTTGAAGTTTATCCATATCGCCGGGACCAACGGGAAGGGATCGACAGCGGCGATGATCGCTTCCGTCCTGCAAGAATCGGGCTTTCCGACGGGGATGTTTATCTCTCCCTATATGAAAGATTGGAATGAGCGGATCAGCATGGACGGTCAGCCGATTCCTGAGAAATCCTTTGTCTATTGGGCCGGCCGTCTGGCCCCGCTGGTGGAAGAGATGGAGGGAGATCAGGTAACGCCCTTTGAATTTTGGACACTGGTGGCGATCCTTTACTTCGCCAAGGAGGCCGTGCCATGGTTTGTGGTATGGGAAACCGGGTTAGGCGGTCGTCTGGATTCCACCAATGTGGTTTATCCGTTGGTTTCCGTCATCACCAATGTCGGGCATGACCATACCTATATATTGGGGGAGGGGATTTCCGACATCGCCCAGGAGAAAGCGGGGATCATCAAACCCGGAGTGCCTGTAGTGACCGGTTGCCAGGCGGAAGCGCTGGAAGTGGTTGAGTCGGTGGCTAAGGAAAAAAGTAGCAAGTTGTACCGGCTCCGTCATGAATTTGATCTAGAGGTGCTCTCCCAGGGTGAGGAAGGCGGATCTTTTCAATTTCAGGGCCCGTTCCGCCATTTGGAACAGGTTTCTGTGCCCCTTCGGGGAGCTCACCAGTTGGAAAACGGAGCTGTCGCTCTGATGACCCTGGAGGTGTTGCGCCAGTATTACGCCACCGTGATGGATGATGAAGACATCTTGAAAGGGATGGCGGAAGTTGACTGGCCCGGTCGGCTGGAACGGGTGGCTCGACAGCCGGAAATCATTCTGGATGGGGCCCACAACCAGGAGGGATCGGAAGCCCTGGCATCGGCGATCCGGGATTTTCGATATGACCGCCTCCATCTGTTGATCGGGGTGCTCGAGGATAAGGATGTGGATGCCATTTTGCGCCCGCTTCTTCCACTGGCGGACCGTGTGATGGTGACGGGCGTCTCCCACCACAGGGGACTGGATCCTCGACAACTCCGGGAAAAAGCGCTTCAACTGTGCCCTGATGTGGAGATCGATTGGGAACCCCGAGCGGACAAGGCGCTTCAACAACTTCGAGCTGAAGCCAACGATCAGGATGCCATTCTGGTGACAGGAACGTTGTTTCTAATATCGGAAATCAAAAAAACACTGGGTCGGGAATCAAGTTTTTGAGAGTGGGTGAGTAGGTGTTGAATCCCAAGGAACATGTACATTTCATCGGTATCGGTGGCTACGGGATGAGCGCTATCGCCCGGGTACTCCTGGAGATGGGGTACCGGGTAACCGGTTCCGATGTAGCTGAAAATAAATTGATCCAACGGTTGGCAGCTTTGGGGGCGGAAATCCATATCGGTCATCAAGCCGTCCTGGTGGAAGGGGCGGATCGGGTAGTTTATTCCTCCAGCATACCCGAGGAAAATGTGGAGCTGAAAGCGGCGCGAGAGAAAGGGATGCCGGTATTCCACCGTTCCCAGATGCTGGCCAATCTCTTGAACGATAAAAAAGGAATCGCTGTTGCTGGGGCGCACGGAAAAACAACCACCTCCTCCATGATCGCTCAGACAATGGAAGAGAGTGGAGCCGATCCCACCTACGTGATCGGAGGGGAAGTGGTCAGCTTGGGCAGCAATGCCAAGGCTGGAGCGAGCCCCTATGTGGTGGCGGAGGCAGATGAAAGTGATGGCACGTTCCTGGAGTATGAACCCCAGATCGCTGTCGTTACCAACATTGAATCCGATCATCTGGAAAATTATGATGGGAGCTTTGAAAACCTAAAAGATGCCTATCGCCAGTTTCTCAGCCAAGTGAAGCCGGATGGTGTCGCCGTCCTGGGATGGGATGATCCGTACCTCAAGGAGATCGCCCAAGAGAGCGATGCTCGGATCATCACGTATGCTCTGGACACGGAGGCCGACTATATCGCCACAGATATCCGACAGGTACTGAATCGGATTCAGTTTACCGTTCGACATCACGGGACCTCCCTGGGAGAGGTGACGATTCACATTCCTGGTCGTCATAATGTGGCCAACGCCTTGGCAGCTGTCGTGGTCTGTTTGGAAGCGGGACTCACCTTTGAGCAGGCGGTTGACGGCCTGTCCCGTTTTCAGGGTGCCAAACGCCGTTTTCAGGTGATCGGTGAAGTGGACGAGATCATGGTGGTGGATGATTACGCACATCATCCCACAGAAATCATCTCCACTCTCAAAGGTTTGAAGGCACTGGATCGCCGCATTTTGGCGGTGTTTCAGCCGCAGCGTTTTTCCCGAACTCATCTGTTGATGGATGAATTTAGCCGTGCTTTTGCAGAAGCGGATGAACTGGTTTTGACTGATATCTATTCACCGCCGGGTGAGCCTCCGATCGAAGGAGTTACCTCGGAACGGCTGGCCCAGATGGTGAAGAAAAACAGCAACCCCAATACCGTCTACCGGGCAAGCAAAGAAGAAGTGGAAACTTATCTTTTGAATCATGCTCGCCCCGGAGATCTGGTGATCACCATGGGAGCCGGAGACATCTGGCGGGTGGCGCACAATCTGGTACCGGCTTTGAAAGCCCGGCAAAAGGAAAAAAGTAAAGGCTAAAAACGGTTCTTCACCGCTCGGCTTAAAGCCGGGCGGTTTTTCTTTCCATTGACAGTCCTAGATTTTTTCGATAAATTCGCTTATTGTAGTCCGTCGTGAAAAAAATGGCGCCGAATCAGACATAATAAGGACAGTCCCGAGGGTCATGATTGTGTTTATATTTTTGTTGAGAGGGAATGAACATAACGTTAATATCCTTTAAAGGTGGGTTAATGTGAAAAAGGTTTCCAAGGCTGTTTTTGGTATCTCCCTTTTGATCGCTGTGTTGTTTATCCTGTGGGGTACGGTGATGCCGAAACAGGCAGGCGAGATCACCAGTCAGATTCAGTCGTTGATTCAAGACAAATTTGGTTGGTTTTATCTGCTGTCTGCCACTGGTTTTTTGGTTTTTGTCGTTGTTCTCATCTTTACCCGTATGGGGAACATACGCCTGGGCAAAGACGATGAAGAGCCGGAATATAGCTATATCACCTGGTTTGCTATGCTGTTCAGTGCCGGCATGGGGATCGGGCTGGTGTTCTGGGGGACGGCGGAACCGCTCAGCCACTTCTCCGCCCCGCCGACGGGAGACCCTGGAACACGGGCGGCGGCAAAAGATGCGATGCAGTACTCCTTGTTCCATTGGGGATTGCATCCTTGGGGGATCTACACCCTGGTCGCTTTGGCTCTCGCTTATTTTAAATTCAGGAAAGATGCTCCCGGTGTCATCAGTGCCACCTTTTACCCGCTCTTGGGCGATCGGGTGAAAGGTCCTATCGGAAAAACCATCGATATCCTGGCGGTCTTCGCCACCATTTTCGGTGTGGCTACCTCTCTCGGCCTGGGAGCGATTCAGATTTCAGGCGGGCTTGGCTACCTAGTCGAAGGGATTCCCAATAACTTTACCACGCAAATCACCATCATCGCGGTGGTGACGGTGCTATTTATGGCATCGACATGGTCTGGGCTGAACAAAGGGATTAAATATCTCAGCAATATTAATATCGCCTTGGCCGTCCTCCTGATGCTGTTCTTGCTGTTTACGGGATCTACCAAGTTCATCATGGATTTCTTCACCACCACCTTGGGTGGTTACATTCAGGAACTGCCCCGGATGAGTCTCAACCTGAACCCCTTCCAAAGCTCGCAGCAGGCGGAATGGACGCAGAGCTGGACCATCTTTTATTGGGCATGGTGGATCGCCTGGGCACCCTTTGTGGGAACCTTTATCGCCCGGGTTTCCCGAGGACGGACCGTCCGGGAATTCGTGTTGGGCGTTTTGTTGGTTCCGACGGTGTTTAGCGCCCTTTGGTTCTCTGTCCTCGGCGGCTCCGGCCTTTACGCCGAGATGTTTGATAAGGCGGGCATCGTCGATGTGATGAACAGCCAGGGGACGGAATCCGCCTTGTTTAAACTGCTGGAATCGGTACCTCTGGGTACAGTGCTATCCATCATCGCGATCCTGCTGATCGGAACCTTCTTTATCACCTCCGCTGACTCCGCCACCTTTGTGCTGGGAATGATGACGACGAAGGGCAGCCTCAACCCTGCTCAGTCCGTCAAACTGACCTGGGGTGTGATTCAGGCAGCTTCGGCGGCGGTGCTGTTGTGGTCCGGCGGGCTTCAGGGATTGCAGACAGCCTCCATCATTGCTGCTTTCCCCTTCGCCTTTGTAATTATCGGAATGGCTTTCTCCCTGTTCAAATCGATGCAGGAGGACAATCCTCGGCCGAAGCCGATCCGATCCGGGGAAAAATAATGGCTACCAAAACCGCTGACGGAAGGTCAGCGGTTTTTTTTGTAGCGAGACCGGGAACGAAGTGACTGGCGAGACTTGTGCCCTATGGGTGCAGTCGGAGCAGCTTCGGAAATGCCGCTGCTCGCTTTTCACAACACTTCACGGTTTCCTACACATAAAAAAGCCCCCTCACAGGAGAGAGCTTTTTTTGTGCAGCCGTTTGGGCAGATAAACGCGACCGAGAAACCAGGCGATGATCCAACCGAGGAGCAGAAAAAGAGGAAGCAGCGTCACAGGTGCTTGCCACAACCACCATTGGGGCAGGAGGATGAGGACAGCCTGTACCGCCAGCAAGCCGACAGCGAGGCGGGACCAGTCCTTCTGTTTCTGCTCCACTGGACGGGGATAAAGACGGAACCAGGGTTGGTAGCGGTGAATGCGCCGGATCCAGGGCAGTTGTACTCCGGTCAGATACAGACCGCCTGCTAAGGTGAGGGCGGCCATCCACCATTCAAAGCGCAGAAAGGCCATCATCGCCGCTGTAACCAACGTCAATCGGATATAGACCCCAAAGGGTTCCCTGTACCGAAAAAAGGTGCGCAGATACAGATACAGATAGCTGTTCTCAGGTGTGGGCGGCAGCCACTTATAAAAAAAGCCTAAGGCGGGGCGGTTCTTCACTTCGTTTCCAATGTAGGGAACATCGATAAACTGATGGGCCAACCGGTAATAGGTTGAGACGGTTCGCTGTTCCCTGATGATCAAAGCCTCCCAGGGAATCAAGTGGCGGGGAGGTTGTTGTTTCAGGTGATACAGGGTCAGCCATCCGATCCAAAGGATAGCCACCAGCAGGGGCCAGCCGAAAAAGTGACCGGAGAATAACCATAAGGTGATCACTCCGTTGCTTCCCCAACGAAGAAAGCGTGGGATCCCTGGCCGGTCCCGGTGGTGAAGTTCAAACCAGTAAATCCAAACATTCCAGACCTTTAACACCGTCAAGACGGCCCACGAAGTGACAAGGCCGGCCATATCCCCCAGTCGGGTGAGGTAGAGAGGGGATAAAAAGGACAGCAAAAGAAATATTTTCAAGGATTGTATTCCAGCACTGTAGGCGAGAGAGCGGCGAAAATAGATTTTCAATCCCGCCAGATCCGGGAACAGGAATACGGGATCAGCCGGCTGCACAAAGGTGCGAATGCGGGTTCGGGACAAGGACCAGGTGAAAATAGCGGTAAACAGCAGGTAAACCGGGAAGTGGGCGGGCAGCCACTCTAAAAAAGCCCGGTAACCGAAATAGATCAGGATCAAGAGGAACACCGGGAGAAAGTGGAGCCCTTTTGCGATCAGGGCGACGTACCGGGAGCCTTTGACCCAGGCTTGGTTCATTCGTTGCCGAAAGAGGGCGGGTATCGGTGTCATAGCCCCTCCTCCCCGGCGGCCTGAATAAACAGCTCATCCAGAGAAGCCTGGGGCAATCCGGCCTGTCGCCGCATCTCGTCCAGAGTCCCTTTAAGGGCGATCTGCCCCTCCCGGAGCAGAACGAAACGGTCGCAAGTTTTTTCAGCTGTGGCCAACACATGGGTGGATAAGAGGATACCCGTTCCCTGTTGTTTCAGCGTTTCCATCTGTTCCAGGAGGTTGTGGATGGCCAGCGGGTCCAAGCCGATAAAAGGCTCATCCACAATCAGCAACGAAGGCTCCAACAGGAAGGCGGACAAAACCATCACCTTCTGACGCATCCCTTTAGAAAAGGTGTCCGGGTACCAGTCCACCCTTTTCTTCATATGAAACCGTTTTAGCAGTTTGTCCATCCGACTTCGGCTTACAGCGGGGTCGATACCATAGGCGGCGGCAGTCAACTCCAGATGTTCCCCCAGAGTCAGCTCGGGGTACAGATAAGGGGTTTCCGGTATGTAGGCGAACTGTTTCCGAAAAGCGGCCGGATCTTCCTCCAGGGTGCGACCGTTGAAGCGGATCTCTCCCTGTGTAGGGGTGAGAAAACCGAGAATTTGTTTGATGGTGGTACTTTTGCCGGCCCCGTTCAGGCCGATCAGTCCCACGATTTCACCAGGTTTTACGGTGAACGAAAGATCGTGAATCACCGGTTGTCCGGTGGAATAGCCACCAGTCAATGCTTTTACTTCCAGCAAAGACGAACCCTCACCTTTCGCGTAGATTGGTTTCACATACTTGAAATCTTATCTCAGACGATCTCCAGTGTCCAGGTTTTGCCTATGAGGTGGACATCAAGGGGATTCCCTCTTTTTATTTGTCGAAAAATGGTATAAAATGCAATTATCCCAATTTGGTCCACGAGGAGAGGAGAGCGTGGTTTGGCTGTCGATGTTGATCGGGTGGTGGGCTGCAGGATACGGAGTGGCCGGGTCGTTTCGGCTCTTTTTCAATGAGGAGGTAAAGCCTCAACCTTGGTTTTCGGCGGCAGGCGGGGTCGGTTTTGCTTTGGTAACTCTGAGCAGCGCGTCTCCCGCGGAACGATGGACTGGGTATATCCTGGTTCTCTATTTGGTGACTGCCGCCACCATCGACCTTTCTCGGGGGTTGATTCCCAATCGTCTCAACTTGACTGCCGCCCTTTTCTTCGTGATGTGTCACGCTATATCGGATGGAGGGTGGATCGAGCCGCTTCTCGTTGCCAGCGGGGGCGCTGCGTTCCTGTTGGCAGTCGCTCTTCTCTCCCGCGGCGGAATGGGAGGCGGTGATATTAAAATGGTGGCCGCCTCTGGAGTCGCACTGGATTGGACTGGCATGGTATCCGGTTTGGCGGTGGCCATTATAAGTGGCGGACTCTGGTCCATTTTGCTTCTTCTCAGGGGAAAGGCAATGAAAAGGACGCCGCTTCCTTTCGCCCCCCATCTGGCGATCGGTTTTTTCGTCGGTTTTCTGTGGGGGGAGGAGCTGGTGCAGGGCTATCTTTCCTACCTTCATTTGGAATCCATCCTGTAACCCTGGCTTATCTTTCATCGGGTTCTATCTCAATCTATCAAAACATAGATTATTGGTAGTACTCGCTGGAAGAAGGAGACGATGGACCGATGGCAAAAATCCGAATTCGTATGCGAGCTAAACATGCCACGACGCCCCTTCCCCGTCGGTCGGAAGAGAAACCCCCGCATGATACAGAGGAAAGTAAGCAGAAAACGGCTGCCGGGAGGGAGATCTCCCCCAAGGAAACGAGGGCGGAGGATGGGGGTTTCCGGAAATGGCCTTTGTCCTGGAAGAGTCGGGAAGAAAGCGATGGGAAGACGGTCGGATGGGGAAGTCCCTATTCCGGAAACCGGCGGCGGGGACGTCCAGACGGGCGGCTCTGGGCGATTGTGAAAGCGGTCGGGGGAGCGGTGCTGCTGGGAAGCTTGATGGGTGCTTTGATCATGTCCCTCTTTTTTTCCGGTGATGCAGATGTCTCCAACTGGAGCATCGATTCCCATTTACAAAAGGTTCCTGGGAAGGAGGAGGAGTCAGAGACGGGCACCACTAAAAAAAAGGAATCCTCCGATCAAAAGGAAGGTTCCTTGCCAAAATTGGAAGCAGTCTTGGTTCAGGCCGGAACATTTAAGAAGGAGCCCAACGCGCTGAAAAAGGTGCGGGAATACCGTTCCCAAGGGATGGCGGCGGTGACCACCGAACAAGCTCCCTACCGGATTTATCGCGGTGTCGGCATGAATAAAAAGGAGGCTGAGGCTCTTTCCTCCTCCTTGCAGGAAAAAGGAGCGGATCTTCATCTAAAGCCGATTCGGGTTGCGGACAAGCCCGTCTCGCTTGCCGATTGGACTAACGACGACAAGGAGCGAAAAGCGTTGTCAGACATGATTGAAGAGGGGCATGAGGTTTTTCGGCTGATGGGTGAGAAGAGTACGACGGGGCTTCGTCAGGGCAAGGATTCGGTTTCTTTTGAGTCGGTATGGCAAGATGTCTTTTCCAAATACAGTGAAGTAGCCCAAAAAGCACCTAAAATGGAGAAGTCGCTGCCGAAAGAGGCCACACCACACTTGGTACAGATGGTTCGAGCCTTGGATCAAGTGGTGCAAAATAGTCGAACCTATCAAAAAGATCCGGAGACAGTCACTTTGTGGCAGATCCAGGAAGGATTAGTTCGATATGCTTTGGCCTACGAAAATTTCTTGGAAGCCTTCCGGTAAAGGAGGGAATCTTTCTTGTTCCACCAGACCGAATTTGCTAAACTGAACTTGTATGTCACATGTTTTCTCCGATCCTGTTCGTCCCTGTTAGGGACGGTCGTCCGGATCGCTTCCGGACGGAGATAGCAGGGTCGATTTCTTTGGTTTTATAAGCTCTGAACGCGAAACCCGACTGGATAGATGACACATAGAGGAATGCAACTAGAGTCGGTGCAGAAATTGAAGGAGGTCGGGGTCCCATGCCGCCGGAACTCGTTCTCGCCTCCGCTTCCCCTCGACGAAAACAGATGCTGAAAACTCTGGGTCTTCCTTTCTCCGTTCACCCGAGTTCAGTGACAGAGGAAGTCCCTGGAGACCCGACACCTGGGGAGCTGGTCGAGATTTTGGCCGCCAAGAAAGCATTGGCGGTGGCACATACAAAAAAACAGGCATTGGTGATCGGTTCAGATACGGTCGTGGCACTGGGGGATGAAATCCTGGGAAAACCGGCGGACGAAACGGAAGCCTGTCAAACTTTGGAACGCCTTCAGGGACAATCTCACCAGGTATACACGGGGATCGCCTTGGTGGAGGTGACCGGAGGTAAAGTCAATCGGCGTCTGATCAACCATCGCGTGACCGAAGTGATGGTCCGTAACATGAGTCGGGAAGAGATTGAATGGTATGTCTCCACAGGGGAGCCGATGGACAAGGCGGGAGCGTACGGCCTCCAAGGAACGGGCTCTCTGTGGGTCGACTGGATTGACGGCTGTTATACCAATGTGGTTGGGATGTCGCTTCCCCTTTTGTACGACATGATGAACGAGATGGGCTACCCGGTGTTGAAACCATCATTTTCTCCGGAAAATAAGGCCTAACAACCAGACCAAACACCCTGCTTCCTTATGGACCGGTTGACGGGAGGTTGTATGGGTTGCGTCAAGAGGGACAGTTGATGATCCGGGATGTGCCGGAAGAGGAACGGCCCCGGGAGAGGATGGCCCGGGAAGGACCGACCACCCTGTCCAATGCGGAGTTGATCGCTATCCTTCTTCGCACTGGTACATCCGCCGAATCTGTTGTTCAACTGGCCGGCCGGGCTTTGGCCCAGGCAGGGGGATTGAAAGGGCTTGCCGGTTCTACGATGAATGAATTGGTGAAGATTCGAGGCATTGGACCGGCCAAAGCGGTGCAGCTGCTGGCGGGGGTGGAGCTAGGACGTCGTGTGTCACGTGCTCTGCCCGCGGAACGAGCTGTGATTCGGTCCCCAGGGGATGCTGCTGACTATGTGATGGACGAGATGCGATACCTAACTCAGGAACATTTTCTGTGTCTGTTTTTAAACACGAAAAACCGGGTGCTCGATAAACAATGTATTTTTGTCGGAAGCCTCAACTCATCGGTGGTTCATCCTCGAGAGGTGTTCCGGGAAGCGATACGCCGCAGCTCCGCCGGGTTGATATGCGTACATAATCATCCCAGCGGAGATCCGACGCCAAGCCGGGAGGATATTCAGGTGACGGAACGGCTGTTCGAGGCAGGACGGATTGTCGGCATCGAACTCCTGGACCATATCATTATCGGGGACAACCGGTTTTACAGCTTGAAAGAAAAAGGGATTATTCCGCTGCAAGCCTGAATATAAAAGAAAGAACTCAAAGCAAAGGGTTGAGACAACTCATGCGATTTTGGTTTGGGAGCAAGGGAAACGACGGGGAAACAGAAACCATTTTTCAGAAATTCGGCGGTTTTACTCGGGATATGGGTATTGATCTGGGAACCGCCAACACCTTGGTATATTTGAAAGGGCACGGCATTGTGGTACGGGAGCCTTCGGTTGTTGCTCGGGAAACGGGAACAAAGGAGATCAAAGCGGTCGGCAATGAAGCGAAGCGCATGATCGGGCGGACCCCCGGCAACATTGTGGCCATCCGTCCGATGAAAGACGGGGTGATTGCTGACTACAATACCACTGCCACCATGTTGGAGTATTTTATTAAAAAAGCCCAGAATCAACGGGTTTACCTTCCTCGACGCCCCAATGTGATGGTTTGCGTTCCTTCCGGAGTGACACCGGTGGAAAAGCGGGCGGTGGAGGAAGCGACTCGTGCGGCCGGAGCCAAGGAATCCTACACGATTGAGGAGCCATTTGCCGCTGCTATCGGTGCGGGATTGCCTGTCTGGGAACCGACAGGCAACATGGTAGTGGATATCGGCGGTGGAACTACGGAGGTGGCCGTGATTTCCCTAGGCGGCATCGTGACCGCCAATTCTTTGCGCGTGGCCGGAGATGAAATGGATGATGCCATCATCCACTACATCAAACGGGTTTATAACCTGATGGTCGGAGAGCGGACCGCGGAAAATCTGAAGCTGGAGATCGGCTCCGCCCAACCATCCGATGAAGAAAAAAGCCGGGAGATCCGGGGCAGAGACCTAATCTCCGGCTTGCCCAAAACGATTGAGATCACCACCTCAGAAATTGTGAAGGCCCTTGACGACACCGTCAATTCGATTATCGATTCGGTCAAGCTCACTTTGGAGCAGACCCCTCCGGAGCTGGCCGCCGATATTATGGATCGCGGCATCGTGTTGACCGGTGGAGGGGCCCTGTTGAAAGATCTCGATCAACGGCTGTCCGAAGAGACCCAAATGCCCGTGGTGGTGGCGGATAACCCATTGGATTGCGTCGCTATCGGCACCGGTCAATCCCTTGAAAATATCCATCTGTTTAAATCCGGGGCGGGGATCACCTCCTCCCGTCGTCGTCCGTAAAGGGTGATGTCTTTTGTTCATGCGATTGTTTGCCAATCGTCGTCTGTTTGTCACCCTGTTGGCCGTGATCTTGTTGGTCGTCAGTATAGGGCTCACACGGGAGCGAGGAGGACTTACCTGGGCAGAAGCTGGTTTAAAAAATGCGGGTGCATGGTTGAGCGGTTGGCTGGCTACCCCTTCCCAGGCTGTAGCAGATTGGTTTGGCGGTGATGTGGTTGCGGGGGACGGATCGGAATCCGATCGGATCCTACAGCTGAAAGCGGAAGTGGCCCGGCTGAAACAAGAAAATGATAACCTGAAAGAAGTGGCTGGCTACGATAAAGAGGATAAGCGTAGCTACATCACAGCTAAAACCGTCGCCCGCAGCCCAGATCGCTGGAATGATCGGGTGGTGATCGATCGGGGAAAGGATGACGGGGTGAAAAAAGGAATGCCGGTCATCACCGAGGAGGGATTGATCGGCCGGGTATCGGCAGCGACCGACCACATGGCCGATGTCCAACTCATGACCGACTCGGGCAGCACCCCCGGGATTGCAGCCCAGGTTCAGGCAAAAGGGAAAAATGTGTTCGGTCTGATCGAAGGTTACGATGCGAAGAAAAAACGATTGCTGCTGAAAAAGGTTCCTGACGGGGCCGAGCTGAAAAAGGGACAACTGGTGGTCACTTCCGGACTCTCCGATCTATTTCCGGGGGATCTACTGATTGGAACCGTAGATGAAGTGACCCGAGGAGAATTTGGGGTGGACCGGATGGTCTACGTTAAACCGGCGGCCCGCTTTGAACAACTTCACTATGTGATGGTCGTCCGTGATCCGGCCAAGATTCATGTGGAAGAACACCGCAAGGAACTGAATAAACGCAAAGGGGGAGGAGATTAAGTGGTGGTTTGGATACTGACCGGCTTCCTCTCCTTCCTTTTTTTGTTGGAAGGGACGGTTTTGCAGTATGTAGCACCGCAAGCTTGGGGTTCACCTCTTGTCTGGATTCCCCAGCTGGTGACTAGCGGTGTCATTATTCTATCGTTGTACCGCGGCAGAAAATCAGGGATGATCTTTGGATTTTGCTTTGGTTTGATCCATGATGTGATCTATGCACAGGCACTAGGTGTTTACGCCTTCAGTACCGCCGCGATCGGATATGTGGCAGGGTTGATCTCGCGTCAATTCTTTTCCGGGCCTCTGGTTGCCCTGATGACAACGGGAGTTTGTCAGGCCGTCCATCTTTTGATGAGCTATGGTTGGTTCCGCTTATTTAATATGACGGAGATGCCTTGGAAAATGGCTTTATTCTACCATATTATTCCTTCGGTGCTGATCAATATGGTAGTTGCCTATCCCATCTATCGCGGTGTTCGCTGGATTCTTAAACGCTCTCACCCTCATTCCGTCCAACTGTTCGATTGACCGGCATAGTGATCGTCCGGTGTGACAGAAGCATGATAAAATACGAGCGGCGGCAACGGCTGTACGATTCATTATTTCATTCGATCGTTGCCCGCTGCATTTAACACAATGCTTCTAAGGATAGGAAGGATTTCCGTAAATGGTGCCGAAAACATAAGAGTGAGGCGGGGTGACGCAACATGGGTAAAGTGTTAAAGCCGGCGGTCAATATCAAGGGGACCAAGGACGGGCTCCTATTTCTCCTCGATGAATCCCGTCCGTTTCCCGCGGTCTTGAGCGAACTGAAATATAAGCTGGAAAATGCTTCTAATCTATGGGACGGGCCAGACACCCGCGTCTGCATTAAGTTAGGGAATCGGCAGATTACGCGGGACGAGGAAAAAGAGATGCGGGAGTTGTTTTCCACACACAAAAACCTGATCATTCACACGATCGAGGCGGATCACGGTAAACCGTATCTGGTGGATGATCAGGGAATTCAACTCCAGGCGGGCACGGTCCGTTCTGGACAAGTATTGGAACATCGGGGTGATCTGTTGCTTCTCGGCGACGTCAACCCGGGGGGCACCGTTCGTTCCACGGGGAGCATTTTTGTATTGGGTGCCTTGCGCGGACTTGCTCACGCCGGGGGGGAAGGGGATGATTCGGCTATCATCGCCGCTTCCAGCCTGTGCCCAACCCAACTCCGGATCGCCAATGTGGTCTCTCGCCCCCCGGATGAATGGGAAACATCTGAAACGTCGGGCATGAACTTCGCTTACTTGGTAAACGGTCAGATCGCCGTAGACAAGATGCACCATCTGAGCCGGATCCGTCCCGATATCGAATGGAAGGATAACCGTTTTAAACGATAGAGGGTGACAGGATATGCCGGAAGGGGGAGGAAGATGGGTGAAGCCATTGTGGTCACATCCGGAAAAGGCGGTGTGGGTAAGTCGACGACGTCGGCCAATATCGGTATTGCTCTGGCGCTGACCGGAAAAAAAGTGTGCCTGTTGGATACCGATGTCGGCCTCAGGAATCTGGATGTGTTGATGGGCCTGGAAAATCGCATCATTTATGACCTTGTGGATGTGATGGAACAAAATTGCCAAATGAATCAGGCGCTCGTCAAGGATAAACGTTGCGAAGCCCTATACCTTTTGCCTGCGGCCCAGACCAAAGATAAATCCTCCATCAATACCAAACAGATTCGTTGGCTGATCGCCGAGTTGCGGGAACAATTCGATTATGTGATGATTGATTGCCCTGCCGGGATTGAGATGGGCTTTAAAAATGCCGTTTCCGGTGCAGACCGGGCGATTGTGGTCACTACTGCAGAGAGCGCCTCGATCCGGGATGCGGATCGAGTGATCGGATTGCTGGAAAAAGAAAAGGTGCCGCAACCCAAGGTGGTGATCAACCGTTTTAAGTCGCAGATGGCGAAGGACGGAGGTATGATGGATGTGGATGAAGTCGTCTCCGTTCTGGCTGTCGACCTGTTGGGTGTCGTACCGGACCATGAGGATGTTATCCGCTCTGGACATTTGGGAGAACCCATCGTTTTACATAAAAAGACGCCGGCGGCTAAGGCATATAAGAATATCGCACAACGAATCCAGGGAGAAGCCGTCCCCCTTCTCCTCGGGGAAAAGGAGCGGGGATTTTTCAAGCGGATGAAGCGGTGGTTCGGCTTCGCATGATGAAGGATCTAAAAAGAGCCTTCTCCGGGGATGGAGGAGACTCTTTTTTACTGATCTTCAGACCAGTGGCGGCTATACGTTTTTAGGTGGCATGGGTGGGGAAAGAGTAATAAGAGGTTCTGACCCGTATACGAATTGCTGCAGAGGAGGAGCAACATGGAATATGATCAGATCTTTATCGAATTGGATACAAAGGATAAGAGTTTGTCCGAGGGGTTGGAGGCGGTGATTCGTCAGGTCCAGCAAAAAAAAGAGGCGGAGTTCGTGTTTATCCAGCAGGTGGTTCGTCACGATGATTCAAACTTTACAGTGATTGTCAACTATCGTTGAGATTGGGGCGTCCTGGAGATGGGCGCTTTTTTGCTGTCGGAATGGAGGCCATCCCGCTTGACGGTCAGGGGAGCGAAAGGATAAAATACTAACCAAAAGAAAGTTGCTTTTTTTTGTTTAGTTTAGGAGGTTTCCCATGAGCAAACAGACCGCTGGCGTTCATCATATCACAGCGATTGTTGGTCATCCGCAAGAAAATGTGGATTTTTACGCTGGAGTCCTGGGACTTCGCTTGGTGAAAAAGACAGTCAACTTTGACGATCCCGGCACCTATCATTTTTATTTCGGCAATGAGTCCGGGCAGCCGGGAACGATCATGACCTTTTTCCCATGGCCGGGAGCCCGGCAGGGCCGGGTGGGTGCCGGTCAGGTGGGAGTGACTACCTTCCTCGTACCCGAAGGGAGTCTCGGTTTCTGGAAGGAGCGATTGGACTCCTTCGGCGTATCCGTGATGGAAACGGAGCGCTTCGGTGAGAAATTTCTCCAGTTTGACGACCCCCATGGTTTGAAATTGGAGTTGGTCGCCCGTAAGGAGGGCCCGCAGAGTAAATGGTCCTTTAACGGTGTGCCTGCGGAAAAGGCGATCAAAGGTTTTGGCGGAGGGATTCTGTGCTCAGCCCATCCCGCTCGTACCATGGAGCTGATGGAATCGGTGATGGGAATGGATAAGGTGGAGGAAGATGAGTCTTTTATCCGTTTTCGGACCTCCGGCGAGCTGGGGAGTGTCATCGATGTGATGAAAAACGCTCCCGGTCCCGGACGGATGGGGGCCGGCGTCGTTCATCACATCGCCTGGAGCGCAGTGGACGGCGAGGATCAGGTGCAGTGGAAACAGTTATTGGAGCGGGAGGGCTATCATCCCACACCGGTACAGGATCGGCAGTATTTTACCTCGATCTATTTCCGGGAAGCCGGTGGTATCTTGTTTGAGATAGCGACCGACCCGCCGGGGTTTGACCTGGACGAACCATTGGAAGCTTTGGGAGAAAAGCTGAAGCTGCCCCCGTGGCTGGAACCCCATCGGGATAAAATCGAACAGGTTCTGTTGCCGATCGAGGTACGCGAACGAAAGGCGGATGGCAAATGAAGCATATATACCGCGAGGGAACCGATCTCAATCACCCCACCCTGCTGCTGCTCCACGGTACCGGTGGGAATGAAGAGGATCTGTTGCCGCTGGCTCGTATGATCTCTCCTTCTTCCTCTGTATTGAGCGTCCGGGGCAATGTTTTGGAAAACGGGATGCCCCGCTTTTTCCGCCGGTTGGCGGAAGGGGTCTTCGATGAGGAGGATTTGATTCGACGCACCGAGGAACTCTATGGGTTTTTGGACGAAGCAGCAGAAGAATACGGGTTTGACAGGAAAAACATCGTCGCCGTCGGGTATTCCAACGGGGCCAACATCGCTGCCAGTCTGCTCTTCCATTATCGCGATGCCTTGGCCGGCGCTGTCCTCCATCATCCGATGGTTCCTCGACGGGGGCTGAAGCTGCCCGATTTAAGCGAGCTTCCGGTCTGGATCGGAGCAGGCCGCCAAGACTCCATCTGTGCTCCCGAGCAGACAGGAGAGTTGCAATCCCTGTTGGAAAAAGCAGGAGCTAAGGTGGAAGTGGCCTGGCAGAATGGAGGCCATCAGTTGACCCGAACCGAAGTGGCCCAGGCGGCTGCCTGGTATGAAAATATGTTTACATGATGATATCCTCCCCCCGGCATATGCCGGGGGTTTTTTAGGTATAACCGGCTGAGACAACTCATAGGATGTACAAAAATGCGGAAGAGACCAAAGGCGGTGAAGGTTTCATGAGGGAATGGTCCCGGGGGGTAAGCAAGCGAAGGCAGGAACAGATCCACCGGATTAAACGAGGAAAGGGGGAGATGGGGAGAAAACCTCGTTACTCTGCGCGGAGGGCCGCCCCGTCCCAGGAAAGATGGGACGAGCTTCCCTGGAACCGGCCGGGAAACTGGATGGATGAACGGAAAAAGAAAAAAGAAAGCCGCCTGTTGATACAAGCTTTTTTCGCTTTTTTCCTCTTGACTGGCACCTACCTGGTGTTTCAGTCGGACTCCTCTTCAGCCAAACAAGCCCAAGCCTTTATATCCGAGGTGATGGTACGGGACTACAACTTCGCCGGTGTGGCACAGTGGTATGAAGAAAACATCGGAGGCATGCCCACGATCCTTCCGGCCTTTCAGGAAAAACCATCTGATGATCGTGACGCGACTTCCTGGATTGCACCGCTGAAAGGCGAGGTGGTACGTCCCTTTACAGCCGAGGACCGGGGGATGGTGATTCGCGCAGCGGAAAACGCTCCGGTGGTAGCGGCGGCAGAAGGTTGGGTGGTGCAGGCCGGTCGGGAGGAAGGGTTAGGGAAGGTGGTGGTCATCCGCCATGGGAATGGTTGGGAAACCTGGTACGGGTGGCTGGGGGAGATCCAAGTGAAAGAAAAGGATTGGGTGCAGCCGAAGCAGTTGTTAGGTGAGGTGGCTGGAGAGGAGGGCGACCCCCTCCTCTTTTTTGGGATGAAACAGGGAGGACAGTTTGTCGATCCGGCGGGAGTGGTGCCCGTTGAATGATTCCCTCCCCTGGCAGGGAATTCACTTTCGAATCCATGGGCTGTTTTGGATTGTGATCTTGACTTCTGTAATCACCGGATATTTTATGGAAGTGATCACTCTTTTCGTGCTGGTGCTGATTCATGAGATGGGTCATGTCACGGTGGCCAAGTCCTTGGGATGGCGGATGACAGACGTTCAATTGTTGCCCTTTGGCGGTGTGGCTCACACGGATGAGTGGGGAACCGTCCCGGCCCGGGAGGAGATCGCCGTCGCCCTAGCCGGTCCTTTTCATAATGTCATGATGATCCTGTTCGGTTATTTTTTTTATCGGATGGGATGGTGGTCTCCAGAGTGGACAAACTATTTTATCCATGGCAATGCGTTGATGGCGGGATTTAATCTCCTGCCCATTTATCCCTTAGACGGGGGACGAGTGCTGCAAGCTCTGTTCAGTTATCATCTCCCTTATCGAAGGGCGTTGGTTTGGAGTCTCAGCGGGGGCTGGGTGGGTGGTGGGCTGCTCCTTCTATACAGCTTGGGAGGGAGCAAGTGGGACCTCAATCTGGCCATGATCGCTCTGTTTTTGATATACTCCAATGTGACGGCGTTTAGACAGCGGGAGTTTCAATATATGCGCTTTTTGATCCGGCGCAGGGAATCTCCGGTTCCAGAGGATGCGCGGATCGTCGAAATTCCTGTTCAACGTGAGGAGGCGCTGACCAACGTGATGAGAAAGCTGCGGAAGGAATCTTATCACGTGCTGTTGGTTCAGGATCTCCGCGGCAGATGGCATCCGCTTCCGGAAGAGGCGGTACTCCGTCGCTTTTTCGATGAAAAAAAGCCGGACAGTCGTATGGGGGATCTGATCGCCTGACATTGACAGGGATAAATTGATATGGTATGATTAGCGTTGTGTGAATTCGCTTGCTCTCCCGGAGTAGGCAAAAACCGCTCAGGTTGGGTTTGAAGGGGGAAGGGTTCTTCCACCCACACCTGGCGAGTCTTCATGAGGAGGAGGTTCCGGGATGTACGCATTGATTGAGACTGGCGGCAAGCAGTATCGCGTCGAAGAGGGACAAGCGCTCTTCGTTGAGAAACTGGATGCTGAAGAAGGCCAGACGGTTACCTTTGACAAGGTGCTGCTCGTCGGCGGGGAAGACGGTACCACCGTCGGTACTCCCCTGGTGGAAAATGCCAAAGTAACTGGAAAAGTGGAAAGGCACGGCAAAGGGAAAAAGCTGACCGTGTTTAAATTTAAACCGAAAAAGAACTACAAGCGGAAACAGGGTCACCGCCAACCCTTCACCAAAGTGGTCATCGACAAGATCGAAGCCTGATTCACATGATCCGGATTTCATTGCACCATGATGGTGAGGGAAGACTGGAGAGGATCGTCGTGCAAGGCCATGCAGGTTATGCCGAGGCCGGTGAAGATATTGTTTGTGCGGCGGTATCCGGTATTTCCATCGGTCTGGCTAACGCATCGGAAACCCTGTTAGGTGTTACCGTGGTTCAGGATGCGGATGAGGAGGAAGGCGGTTATCTCGATTGCCGCATTCCCGAAGAGTTGGAACCGGACAAAAGAAAGCAGGTCCGCTTCCTCCTGGAAGCGATGGCCGCATCCCTCCAGTCCGTTGCGGATGAACATTCTGCTTATGTACAGATGAACCGATATTAAAAATATTCCTTTAAAGGAGGTGGATGTCATGTTGAAAATGAACCTTCAATTTTTCGCCCAGAAAAAAGGTGTCGGCTCCACCAAGAACGGTCGTGACAGCATTGCGAAACGTCTCGGCGTGAAACAAGCGGACGGCCAACTGGTAAATGCCGGCAGCATCTTGGTCCGCCAACGGGGAACCAAGATCTACCCGGGAATGGGCGTGGGCCGCGGCGGTGACGACACTCTCTTTGCCAAAGTGGACGGTGTAGTCAAATTTGAACGCATGGGTCGTGACCGCAAGCGGGTGAGCGTCTACAGTCAAGCGGATCAGCCGCAAGTGCAGGCTTAATCCCTTTTACGACTAAAACCTCGGCTTTGCGCTGGGGTTTTTTTACTGCCGCAAATCCGGTAAAATGAGGGACGCCCGGAAGATTCAATAAATGGGGGAGATGTTGTGTCAAATGGGTGGTCCTTTTGGCTGAAACGATCTTTCCCGGTCGCAGCGGGAATCCTGCTGATCGCCGTACAGCCCTGGGGTTGGAAGGTCGGGATCCCGATCGGAGTTTTGCTGTGGATGGGGATCATCCGATGGCTGAGGCGGTTATCGGAGGATTGGATCGAGCATAACCGTGTCGAAACGGCCCGTCACCAGCTGACCCAGCTGCGCAGACAACGCCATGACTGGATGAATCACATCCAAGTCTTATTGGGATACGCTTCGCTGAACAAAACGGATCGAATCACCATTTATCTTCGGCAGTTGACAGAACAGTTGGAGATGGAACGCAAGTTGGCTCAGGTGAAACATCCGCTGTTGGCCCTCTCCTTGGTTACGATTCAAAGACGGCATCCGGAATGGCGATGGACGCTGGAGTTGGATAGTGTGGATCAGCTGCCGGAGCAGAGGGCCGATCAGATCCGAAAGGTGCTGGAAGAGGTTGCTGGATGGCTGAATCCTTGGGCTTCGCAAGAGGTTCCGGATCTATACTGCCGGTTGAGCGGCCAAGAAGATGGTGTCCAGATTTTTTTCCACCCGGAGTGGGATGCGGAGACAGTCCCTGCGAGTGAATGGTGCGCGCTTCGGGAACAGATAAAGATATACGGCGGTTCGATGGACTCGACTGACCGGGATACCAACATCACGATTCAGATTTCCGGGTAAGGCAGTAGCACTACATAGACAGGCGGTGTGGGCAATGTTTGTCGATAACGTGAGCATTTTGGTCAAAGGGGGCGACGGCGGAAACGGCATTGTCGCCTTCCGCAGGGAGAAATACGAACCGAAGGGAGGCCCGGCGGGCGGGGACGGCGGACGTGGCGGAGACGTCATCTTCCGTGTGGACGAAGGCTTGCGGACGTTGATGGATTTTCGCTATCAGAAGCACTTTAAAGCAAAAAGAGGCGAAAACGGACGCTCCAAAAGCCAGCACGGCAAAAATGCGGAGCCGTTAGTGGTCCGTGTGCCGCCGGGAACGGTCGTTTATGAGAAAGAGACAAAAAATGTCATCGCTGATCTGACCCGTCACGGCCAGGAGGCGGTGATCGCCCGCGGCGGTCGCGGCGGCCGCGGTAACATCCGTTTTGCCAACCCCAAAAATCCAGCGCCGCACCTGGCTGAAAACGGAGAACCTGGAATGGAGCGTCAGGTGGAACTGGAGCTGAAGCTGTTGGCCGATGTGGGCTTAATCGGTTATCCCAGTGTCGGAAAATCCACGCTGTTGTCTGTTGTTACCGCTGCCAAGCCGAAAATCGGGGCTTACCCCTTTACGACGATCCATCCCAATCTAGGTGTCGTTGAAGTGGAGGATGGGCGCAGCTTTGTGATGGCCGATCTTCCGGGCCTGATTGAAGGAGCTCATGAAGGAGTCGGTCTGGGTTATCAGTTCCTGCGTCACGTGGAACGGACCCGGATGTTGATTCACGTGGTGGACATGGCTGCCACCGAAGGGAGAGAGCCCTATCAGGATTGGCTTCACATCAACGAAGAGCTGAAAAAGTATCGGGAAGCTCTAGCTCGCCGCCCACAGATTGTGGCTGCCAACAAAATGGATTTGCCTGGTGCGGAAGAAAACTTCAAGCAGTTTAAGGAAGCCGTAGGACAGGAAGTCTCCGTCTATCCCGTCTCGTCAGCGACACGTCAGGGATTGCGGGAATTGTTGTTTGCGGTGGCTGATCGGTTGGACGCATTGCCGACGGAATCCCCGGATGAGGAGGAAGAGGAGCGGAAGATTTATCGGAGCGAAGCACCACCCACTCCCTTCACCATTCACAGGGAGAATGAAATCTATGTGGTAGAAGGGGAACGTGTAGAGAAGCTGGTTCGTATGACCAACTTCCAGTATGATGAGTCCATTCGCCGGTTTGCCCACATCCTAAAGGAGATGGGCGTGGATGATGCACTTCGCGCCAAGGGGGCAAAAGCGGGGGATACCGTTCGCATTTTGGATATGGAATTTGATTTTCAAGACTGATATGGGTGGAAGGTGATTCTTGTGTTGACAATATTATGGGGAATCGGCGGGATGTTGGTGGTCCTTCTGATCGCTTGGCTCTTCTCGTCGAACCGCAAAGCGATTCGCTATCGGACGATTCTGGGCGGATTGGTTATTCAGTTCAGTTTTGCCCTCATCGTGTTGAAGTGGGAGGCGGGAAAAGAGGCGCTCAGCTGGTTTAGCGCCAAAGTGCAGAGCCTGATCAATTACGCCAACGATGGGATCAGTTTCTTGTTCGGTGATTTGCTAAAAGGCAACGAGGGTCCCATCTTTGCCTTACAGGTGCTGCCGATCATTATTTTCATCTCGGCTCTTATCTCGATTTTATACTATTTAGGCGTTATGCAGTGGATCATTAAAATCCTCGGCGGTGCCGTATCTAAACTCTTGAAAACCAGCAAAGCGGAATCGCTGTCAGCGACGGCCAACATTTTTGTGGGGCAGACGGAAGCTCCGCTTATGGTTCGACCCTATATTGCTAAAATGACTTCCTCGGAGCTGTTTGCCGTGATGACCGGTGGGTTTGCCTCTGTTGCCGGCTCCGTGTTGGTCGGGTACTCCCTCTTGGGGATTCCCTTGGAGTATCTGTTGGCTGCCAGTTTTATGGCCGCACCAGCTGGGCTCGTCATCGCCAAAATCATGGTTCCGGAGACGGAGAAACCGGTGACGCAGGATGACGTGGAGATTGAAGCGGATACCCAGCACACCAATGTGATTGATGCGGCAGCTTCCGGCGCTTTGGACGGTTTGCGGTTGGCGGTCAATATCGCCGCTCTGTTGCTGGTGTTTATCGGTTTAATCGCCTTGCTCAACGGGATCCTGAGCAACATCGGCGGGCTGTTCGGATATTCTGGGTTAACACTTGAAAAAGTGCTGGGATGGGTTTTTTCTCCCTTGGCTTTTGTGATCGGCGTTCCCTGGTCGGAAGCGATGGCCGCAGGCAACTTCATCGGCCAAAAAATCGTGTTAAACGAATTTGTCGCTTACACTAGCTTTGCGCCTCAAATCGACTCCTTGACACCGAAAACCGTAGCAGTGGTCACCTTCGCCCTGTGCGGCTTCGCCAACCTTTCCAGCATCGCCATCCAACTGGGCGGACTGGGCGGCATGGCTCCCCAACGCCGAGGCGATATCTCTCGCTTCGGCTTGAAAGCGGTTTTAGCCGGTACCCTGGCCTCCCTCCTCAGCGCCTCCATCGCGGGGATGTTGATTTGAGATTGGTTCAAAAAACCAGCCACTCTCCCTAAACGGGAATGGCTGGTTTTTTTATTCCTTGGCATACTGTTCCAATATCCGGTCCACGGAGGGGCCGTAGGATTCTCCGAAGAGATTGAGGTGAACGAGAAGGTAGTACAGCTGATAGAGGGGTTTCCGTTCCTCATACCCGGGATCCAGAGGCCAGGTCTCTTGATAAGCTTCGTAAAAGCGGGTGGGAAAGCCCCCGAACAGTTGGGAAAAGGCGAGATCGACCTCCCGGTGGCCGTAGTAAGCGGCGGGATCAATCAGGTAGGGGACGCCGTCGGGACCGGCCATCCAGTTGCCGCCCCAAAGGTCACCGTGCAAGAGAGAAGGGCGGATGGATGGATCCTGCAACCACTTGTCCAGGTGATCGATCAAATAGGTGAGCAGCCGCTCCCTGCGAAGAGGGAGGTGTTTTCGTTTTCGGGCGAGCTCTAGCTGAGGCGTTAGCCTTCGCTCTCGGTAAAAATCGGTCCAGCGATCCATCCAGCCGTTCACCTGAGGGAAAAGGCCGATAAAGTTGTCCTTCTCTAGCCCGAAGGCAGGGGCGGTCTGGCGGTGGATCTCCGCCAGTCCTTGACCGAGGATCTCAGCAACCACGGTTGGGGGTGAGGGGTTGCTGTCCACCCACTCCATCAAAATCCAACCGGTGCCCGGTTGCTGTTCCGGTCCTTCATGGGCGATCACCCGGGGGCTTCGGACCGCGGTGCTACCTCTGGCGAGGAGTTCCAGACCCGTTCGCTCGGCGGTAAAAAAGTTCGTCGGTACATCTTGTCTGTACTTGAAAAAATAGCGGTCGAATCCCGTTTCCAGACGGAAAGAATGACCGATATCCCCACCGGAAACCGGATGGATCTGTTGTATCGGTTTCGGGACTCCCTGCTGGCTAAGGGCGGTGGTCACTGCGGACAGAAGCTGACGGGCTAGCATCACAATCCTTCCCGTTCCCGGATCATCTGTAAAATTCCCCGACAACCGGATTCCACCAAGCGGTAGGTCTCTTCAAAATTGCCGGTGAAGTAGGGATCGGGCACTTCGGAATAGGAGGACTCGGGAATGAAATCGACCAGACGGTGAATATGGATCCCCGACTCCTGGGCCATCTGGTCAACCTCTCGATAATTATTTTCGTCCATTACGATGATGTAGTCGAAGTGAGTGAGATCGTCTGCTTCGATGGGCCGAGCCTGAATCCCCGCATCGGAGATTCCGTGTTTGGACAAAATATCTCGGGTTCCCCGGTGGGGCGGTTTGCCGGTGTGCCAGTGGCCGGTGCCGGCGGAATCGACCCGCACCTTGTCTCCCAACCCTTCCTGTTGCAGCTGGTGGCGCAAGACCGCCTCAGCCATAGGAGAGCGGCAGATATTCCCGAGACAGACGAACAAAACGGAAATCATGTGAATCACTCCTCATCCAACAACCAGATAAAAATGGCTTTTTACATTTTAACACAAGCTTGCAGAGGAAGCGGGATGTAAGCGCTTCAAAAAACTTAATAAAAATAAAGGTTGCAGATGGGGGAACTGGCCATCTATAATTGTCCGTAATACATGAACATATGTTTTTTGAGGGAGGACGGTGGCATGGGCCAACAGGAAGAGACCTATTATCTCATTCGTTCCGATATGTTGCCGGAAGCGATTCGGAAAACAGTGAAAGCTAAACAGATGCTTGCCTCCGGCGAAGCGCAAACCGTGCAGGACGCCGTGGATCGGGTCGATATGAGCCGAAGTTCGTTTTACAAGTATAAAGATGGAGTTTATCCTTTCAACGCGTTGATGAAGGAGAAAATCGTAACGGTCTCCCTGACCCTTGAGCACCGTGCTGGAGTTCTCTCCGGCTTGTTATCTCACCTGGCTTCAAGAAAGGGAAATGTGCTGACCATCCACCAGACGATTCCGCTGTCAGGAGTGGCTGGCGTCACGATGTCCCTGGATACAGCGAATATCGAAGAAGAGCTTACCTCCCTGATTGATGGCTTGCACGAATTGGATGGTGTGATCCGGGCTGTGCTCGTGGCCCGGGGCGAATAAAGACAAACCTAGCGAGGAGTGGAGAATATGGTGGATGAGCCGATCCGGGTCGGTCTGATGGGCTTGGGAACTGTTGGTACCGGTGTGGTTCGACTGATCGAAGAACACCAGGAAGATCTTGTACATCAGACGGGCAAACCGATTGCAATCGAGAAAATCCTTGTCCGGGATCTACTAAAAGAACGTCCCCTTGCTGTCGATCCCGACTTGTTGACGAATCGGCCGGAAGAGATTGTCCAAAATGACCGAGTCGATCTGGTGGTGGAAGTGATGGGGGGCATTGAACCGACACGGGGCTATTTGCGAGAAGCCCTGGAAAACGGTAAACATGTGGTGACCGCCAATAAAGATCTGATGGCGGCTCACGGTGCTGAACTCTTGTCGATTGCCGCTCAGCGAAATTGTGACGTGTATTATGAAGCGAGTGTAGCCGGGGGGATCCCTATCCTGCGGGCGCTGGTTGAAGGGTTTTCCTCCGACCGCATCACGCGGATCGTCGGGATTGTCAACGGCACCACCAACTATATTTTGACAGAGATGGCCCGGAAGGGAACTCCCTTTGAGGAGGCCCTCGCCCGGGCTCAGGAGCTGGGATATGCGGAGGCGGATCCCACCGCAGATGTGGAAGGGCTGGATGCGGCTCGCAAGATGGCTATCCTGGGCAACTTGGGTTTCCATACGAACCTGTCCCTGGAGGAGGTGTCGGTCCGGGGAGTATCCGACGTGACCCCAGCGGATGTCCACTTCGCGGAGCAATTAGGCTATGTGTTGAAACTGGTGGGGATCGCTGGTTTGGATAAGGAGAAGGTGGAAGCCAGTGTGCAACCGGTGCTGCTCCCCCGCTCCCACCCCTTGGCTTCCGTTGACGGCGTCTTTAACGCCGTGTGCGTCTATGGCGAAGCGGTGGGGGAAACCATGTTTTACGGTCCTGGAGCGGGAGAGCTGCCTACGGCCACCGCTGTGGTGTCCGATTTGGTGACAGTGGCGAACAATATGCAGTTGGGTGTGACGGGTCGTAGTACCGTCACCCCCTACCGGGAAAAACGGATGAAGGGGGCCGACGAGGTTTTTTCCAAGCATTTTTTACGGGTTCGTGTGGAGGATGAAGCCGGTGTGCTTGCTTCCTTGACCCAAATTTTTGCCGAAGCCGGGGTCAGCCTGGAAAAAGTGTTGCAGGTCCCCCATTGTGAAGACGGGGAAGCGGAAATCGTTCTGATCACCCATACAGCCAGCCAATATCAGTTGAAAGACGTTCAGTTTCGCATGGAAGAGTTGCCGGCGGTGCGGCGGCTGATGAGCTATTATCGCGTGGAGGGGGGAGAACAATGAGCTATTCCGGTCTGATTCACCATTATCGTTCCTTTTTACCTATTAATGAAGAGACCCCACACCTCACCCTGCATGAGGGGGACACCCCGTTAATTCGGGCGAACCGCCTTTCGGAGGAGTTGGGGATCGACTTGTATCTGAAAGTGGAGGGGTTGAACCCTACCGGTTCATTTAAGGACCGGGGGATGGTGTTGGCCATCGCCAAGGCAGCGGAAGCCGACAGTGAGGCAGTGATCTGTGCATCGACAGGGAATACCTCCGCTTCCGCCGCCGCTTATGCCGCCCGAATGGGGATGCGTTGCATTGTGGTGATTCCGGATGGGCATGTTGCCCTCGGCAAATTGTCCCAGGCGGTCATCTACGGGGCGGAGGTGTTGGCGGTTCAAGGCAACTTCGACCAGGCCTTGGAGATTGTTCGGGAAATCGCCGAACATCATCCCGTCACCTTGGTCAACTCCGTCAATCCTTATCGTATCGAAGGACAGAAAACCGGGGCCTTTGAGGTATGCGACCGGTTGGGAGACGCTCCCGATGTGTTGGCGATTCCCGTTGGAAATGCCGGAAATATCTCCGCATACTGGAAAGGTTTCAAGGAGTACCAGGAAGCCGGACACAGCGCGACTCTTCCCCGGATGTGCGGTTTTGAAGCCGAAGGGGCCGCCGCTATCGTGCGGGGGGAACGGGTGGAACAGCCGGAAACGGTGGCCACCGCGATCCGTATCGGCAACCCGGCCAGTTGGAAAATGGCGGTGGACGCGGCGGAAGAATCCGTCGGAAAGATCGGCTCCGTTTCCGATGCGGAAATCTTGGATGCGTACCGGGATCTCACGCGGAAGGAAGGGGTTTTTGCCGAAGCCGCCTCCGCCGCCTCTTTAGCCGGAGTGAAAAAGTTGCGCTGCTCCGGAGAGCTGGCGCAAGGCGCGCGGGTGGTCTGTGTACTGACTGGCAATGGTCTCAAAGACCCGGCTGCGGCGATGGAGGCCGTTCCGGTCAAACCGAAGGTGCTCCCCTGTGAGCGGGAGGCGGTGCTACAGGCTGTGAAGGAAGGGAGCGAGGCGGGTCATGGATCCCTTTCAACCCTTTGAGGTGACCGTACCAGGCAGCACAGCCAATCTGGGATCCGGGTTTGACTCGATCGGGATGGCGGTCAACCGGACACTCCGGTTATCCTTTTCCCCCGCCTCCCATCTGACCCTAACCACTCCAGACCCAGAGCTAAAACCCATGATCGAGGAAGAGGAGAATCTGATCCTGAAAGTGATGCGGGAACTCTTTTTCGCAGCCGGGACATCGCTGCCCTCCTTTCATCTGGAAATCCGAAGCAATATCCCGCTGATGCGGGGGTTGGGAAGCAGTGCCGCTGCGATTGTGGCGGCACTGGTGGCTGCCAACCATCTCCTGGGACGCCCGCTGGACCGGGAAACGCTTTTTCAGCAAGCGGTGAAGTGGGAAGGACACCCGGACAATGTTGGCCCTTCCCTCTTCGGCGGCGTGGTTATTTCCTCCTGGGACGGGGAGGAGGCGAGCCGGGTGCAGGCGCCCGTTCCTCCCTTTCACCTGGTGGCAGCAATCCCCGAGGTGACCCTGGCCACCACTCGGGCCCGGCAGGCGTTACCAGAGCAGCTGACTCACCAGGAGGCCGTTTTGGGCAGCAGCCGGGCCAATCTGTTGACTGCAGCGCTGCTCACCCAGAATTGGGAGGCCCTTCGGGTGGGGTTGCGGGACCGTTTTCACCAACCTTACCGGAGTGCGTTAGTTCCAGGCTTGGAACGGGTGTTGACCGATGCCGGGGAACACGGCGCCATCGGAGCCGCTTTAAGCGGTGCGGGCCCTACGGTGATCGCTTTTTCCATGGAGCCGGTATCTACCCGCCGCTTCATGGAGGAATCCTTTCAAAAAGAAGGGGTTCCGGTAAAGGTGATCGGGCTGAAACCCTGTTCAGAAGGGGCGAAGGTTCGGTTGACAGGGGAAAAGGAGCATAGTAGATTATTGGGAAACATCAAAGGAGCGAGCCGATGAAACAACCGGTTGCCTATCTCGGACCTCGAGGTACCTTTACCTATGAAGCGGCCAGGTCCCTGTTTCCCGAGGAGAGTTACCAACATACGCCCTGTGATTCGATTCCCGATGTGCTGACTGCAGTGGATTCGAAAGAGTTTGCCTACGGGGTGGTCCCGGTGGAGAACGCTATCGAGGGATCGGTCAATATGACACTGGACTGGCTGGTTCATCATGTGGATGTCCAGATTACCGGGGAATTGGTGTATCCGATCACGCAAAATCTGATGACCCATCGGGAGCACGCGGATTGGTCTTTTGATCGGTTTACCCGGGTCATCTCCCATCCCCAAGCGGTGGCCCAGTGCCGTTCCCACCTGCGGGAAATCTTACCGGAGGCGAAGATTGCCTATGCGGACAGCACCGCTGAAGCGGCCCGGCAGGTAGCCGGCCACCCGGAGGAAGCCTGGGTAACGGTAGGACCCCGGAGTGCCGGTGAGCTGTATGGTCTGTCCGTCCTCCGCTCGGGCATTCAGGACTATGCCAACAATTTTACCCGCTTTATCGCCGTAGGCGAAAAATGGAGCCATCCCATAGTGGCACCGGAAAGGGAGAAGTGCAGCCTGCTGATCACCCTGCCCTCTGATTTTCCCGGTGCGCTGCATCGGGTGCTGGCCTCTTTCGCCCGGAATGGGGTCAACCTGAGCCGGATTGAATCCCGTCCCACCAAGAAAAAGCTAGGGACCTACCATTTTTTCATCGATGCGGAGCAGGGAGCGAACCAACCGGGGGTTGCCGAAGCGTCCCAGGAAATTAAGAAATGGGGCTGCGGGGTTCGTCAACTGGGTTCCTATCCCTGTTACAGTTTCGATAAAATCAGCGGGAACCGTTCCGTTGACAAAGGGGTCACGACGCCCTATAATCAACGTTAAATTTAATATTTTGAATCGTATAATCAGGAGGATACCTAGGGTTCCGCTTTGTGTGACAAAGGTCTGGTCCGAGCGGTATCAACACCGATCACTGGTGTACACCGTGGGGAAAAAAGCCCCTAGCGGCAGGTTCTGATTTCTCCTTAACCTGCGCAGGGGCTTTTTCTTATATCCAAAATGAACCATTCCGGGGGTGTTATGCAATGGAACAGCGTTGGGTTTTCATCAATGGAAAATATGTGAAGAAAGAGGAGGCCTCCGTCTCCATTTTTGACCACGGTTTTTTGTACGGAGACGGGGTGTTTGAAGGAATTCGCGTCTACGAAGGGAATGTGTTTCGGCTGCGTGAACACCTGGAGCGTCTGTACGATTCGGCCCGCTCCATCTTGTTGGAAATCCCTTATACCATCGACGAGCTGGAAGAGGCTGTTGTGGATACCGTTCGAAAGAATGAGCTGTCCAACGCTTATATCCGTCTGATTGTCTCCCGGGGCGTGGGTGAATTGAGCTTGGATCCGGCCCAATGTTCCGACCCGCAGGTGATCATCATCGCGGATCAGGTCACTATGTTTCCTCAGGAAAGGTATGAAAAGGGTCTGAATATCGTCACGGTTCCGACCAGAAGGAACGTTCCGGATGCTCTCAATCCCAAAATCAAGTCCCTCAATTACCTAAATAATATTCTGGTGAAAATCGAGGCCAACCGTGCCGGAGTGGGGGAAGCGTTGATGCTGAACCATGATGGCTATGTGGCCGAAGGGTCCGGTGACAATATCTTCATCGTCAAACGGGGCGTTCTCTTCACACCTCCGGGGTATGTGGGTGCTCTGGACGGGATCACCCGCCAGGCGATCATCGATCTCTGCAACCGGTTGAGCTACGAAGTGAAACAAGAGCCTTTCACCTTGCATGATGTCTTTACCGCTGATGAATGCTTCCTCACTGGTACCGCCGCTGAAGTGATCGCTGTGGTAGACGTGGACGGACGCACCATCGGAGAAGGGAAACCGGGACCGATCACCAATCACCTGTTGGAGGAGTTTCGCAAACTGGTGACGGTGGATGGAACTCGGGTGGACCAGAAAACAGTAAGCCCGGCGGGTTGAGCGAGCACCCCTCTCCAGCCCTGATCTCGAAAAGAGGTCAGGGCTTTTGCTTGCCTCCGAAGTATCGAATATTGAAAAAGTTGGATGAATAGAAAGGGTTTGCATTTCGAGAGGGAGAAATATTAACAGGTCGGTAAAAGGGGGGACCGACGCGTCATCTTGGATACAAGAAAGGGGAGTTGATTGATTGAATATGAAGAGAACATGGTCAGGATTCCTGGCTGCCGCTCTGATCATGGGGGTTGTCGGTGCGGGCAGCGGGATGTCGGATGTCTCCGCAAAACCGAAACCTTCTGAGGAAGAAGGTCCGTTTGTGGATTGGGGAACGGTCAACGTCGAACGGTTGGCCCAAGCACTTATTGATCAGGGTAAGATTGATCGTGACGCTCCCTCCAAGGATGTGGAACAGGCCGTAAAAGAATATGTGAAAAATCGGAAGGTTCCCCACGGGATCGACACTTCCACCAAGGCGGGGAAAAAGGCCAAAAAAGGACTGGAACAGGTCCGCGAGCGGGGACACAAAAATGCCAACCGCGGACTGAAAAAAGGATTGGCCAGGGCACCGCACACCGATCAATTAGTGATGGCCTTGATCGAATACCCGGATTTCCCTCACAACCAGATCAAGCAGGAGGAAGGAAACCTGTACACCGAGGACTTTTCTCCTGAACACTATGAACAGATGCTGTTTCATCCCGATGGGTATACCACACCGGAGGGCCTGGATCTGATGACGATGACCCAGTATTACCAAGCACAATCCGGGGGATCCTGGACTGTGGACGGGACGGTGATCCCCTGGATTGAAGCGGAACATGAGGCCGCTTATTACGGGGGAAACAATTCTGACGGAAGTGACAAGGCACCCCGGGAGCTGGTGCAGGAGACATTGGAACAGGTAGGCGAATCGATCCGAGGAAACGAGGAGAAATTTGACCAGCGGGATCCCTATGATCTAGATAGCGATGGGAATGTGATGGAGCCAGACGGCCTTTTGGACAACCTGATGCTGATCCACTCCGGCATTGGTGAAGAAGCTGGAGGCGGCGAGCTGGAAGAGGATGCTATCTGGTCCCATCGCTGGACATTGAAAGAGCCCACGGAAATCCCCGGCACCTCGCTCAAAGCGTATGACTACATGATTCAACCGGAAGATGGTGCGGTCGGGGTGTTTGCTCACGAATACGGACACAACCTGGGACTACCCGATCTATACGATACGATCGGTTCTGGCCTCGGTTCTCCAGTGGGTTCCTGGTCGCTGATGTCTGCCGGCAGTTGGAACGGAAAAGTCCTGGGGACGGAACCCACCGGTCTCGATCCTTGGTCCAAAATGTATTTGCAGGCCACCTATGGCGGTAACTGGATTTCCCCGATGGAAATGGATTACGAAGCGATCAAAGGCAAGAGGCATGTTCCCATCAAGGAAGCGGTCAGCTCCGATCCCCGTAAGAAGGTATTGAAGGTCAATCTCCCGGATGTGGAGAAAGAACCGCCAACCCAACCGGTGGGTGGGGAGTATGCCTATTTTTCCGACTATGGCGATGATTTAAATACCAAAATGACGTCTCAGCCGATCGATCTGACCAGGGCGGAGTCAGCCCGCTTAACCTTTGACAGCTGGCGGGAGATCGAAACCGGATATGACTACCTCTATGTCCGTGTGATCGATACCGCCACCGGTGAAAAAACCACCCTCCAATCCTACGATGATTCCACCGAAGGGGAATGGGTGCAGGAAAGCCTGGACTTGTCCGCGTTTGCTGGTAAAAAGATTCAGCTGGAATTTAATTACGTGACCGATGGCGGTCTGTCCAAAGCCGGTTTTTATGCTGATCATATCACCGTGGAAGCTGATGGTCTGCCGATCTTTCAAGATGACGCCGAAGGAGAACCCAAGTTCCAGTTGGACGGGTTTAAACATTTTGACGGGAGCGGGGAGAAATTTCCCAGCTTTTATCTGATCGAATGGCGCACCCACAACGGGGTGGATCAAGGACTGGCCAACCTACGGCGGGGCCAAAGCTTTATAACGTATGACCCGGGAATGGTGGTTTGGCATTATGACGGTCGATATGCCAAAGGGGCGGACAACCATACCGGAAACCACCCGGGTGAAGGATTCCTGGGGGTTGTCGATGCCCATCAACGGGTTCACTATTGGAACGATGATCCGGATCATCCGGCGACGGACCGGTACCAGGTGCTGGACGCCGCCTTCGGTCATGAACCGACATCAGAGATCCATATCGACAATTATGTGGATCTCGGCAGCATGCACTATCCGTCATTACCTGGGGTTCCGGTCTTCTATGATGGGAACGATTACTCTATGCCGGGAGCGGAAGATGTGGGTAAAATCCTTCCCCAACTAGGCCTCCAATTTAAAGTGAAAAAGGAGATCCAAAAGGGAAAAGCGGGGTTGGTTGAGGTTTCCCGAAAATAAAGCCGATGCCTCCGGTTCATCCAGAGCCGGAGGTTTTCATCTATTGACAGCCTGTATATACAGGTGTAAGATCTCTATTGAAACCGCTAAAATGAAAGGGCTTTCTATTTCACTCTTATCTTGTCTATACAGGTTTCGGTTTGGGGAATGGATATAGACACCATCCTGTTGTGGAATAACAAGGTTATCAGAAAGGGAGTGTGAAGGATGATGGCCAAGAGTCGAGGGATTTCATTTGACTTTTTCCAGCGCGTCGGCCGCTCAATGATGGCTGTCGTGCTGATATTGCCTCTGGTTTCCATCCTGATGGGTTTGGGAGGGGTGCTGCTCAACCCCAATGTTCATCAATTGATGCCTTTTTTGGCCGGTGATGGATTTCAGGCGGCAGGTGAATTGATGCAGCGGGCTGGACAGGCGGTCTTCAACAACCTGCCGGTTTTGTTTGCTGTCGCCATCGCCATCACTTGGACCGGGGCAGGGATGGCCGGTTTCGCCGCCTTAGTTGCTTTCTTCATCATGCACACGGTGTTGGGATCACTGATCGACATTACCGGGCTGCAGTTAAATGACCAGTTGACGGGGGAAGAACTGGGCATCGAGACGATGCAGACCGGGGTATTCGGCGGGATTCTGATCGGGTTTTTAACTGCCTGGTTGTATAACAAGTTTTATCGAACGGAATTGCCCGATGCCATCTCCTTATTCAGCGGAGAACGCCTGGTACCGATCGTCGCTTCTTTTGCCTCCATCGGTGTGGCGATACTCTTTTACTTCGTCTGGCCGGTGATCGGACAGGGTATTTTTATACTCGGAAAATACGTTGCCACGCACACCAATCCATTGATCGTCGGGCTGTATGGCGGGATCGAAAAACTGCTGATCCCCTTCGGTCTGCATCATATTTATAATACTCCACTTCTGTTTACTGAGATCGGGGCCAGCTATGAAACCTTGGATGGAGCCCGGGTGGTCGGGGACCAAAATGTCTACATCGCCCAGGTGATCGATAAATTGCGGGACCCCTCGATAGCGATCACTGGAGGAACCTATATTGCTGGTAAATTTATTCCGGTGATGTTCGGGTTGCCGGCTGCGGCCTTGGCGATGATCCGAGTGGCCAAAGATGACCGGAAAGCAAAGGCCCGTTCCCTGTTGATCGCTGCTGCCTTTACCGCCTTCTTGACCGGGATCACCGAGCCCTTGGAATTTACCTTTCTGTTTGTGGCACCGCTGTTGTACGGAGTGCATGCCCTCTTGACGGGAGTCGCTTTCGGACTGGCTAATTTCTTGGGTATGAAAGCCGGATTTGCTGGAGGATCAGGCTTGATCGACTTTGTGCTGTTCAATATCCTTCCCAATCAGTCCAACGCATGGTTGTGGACTATCGGGGTTGGGGTGGTCTTTGCCGTCGTCTACTACTTTGTCTTCCGTTTCCTCATTGTTGCCCGGGACCTGAAAACCCCAGGTCGTGAGGAGGAAGGGGAGGAGACACGCCTTTACTCCAAGGAGGAAGCTCGGGAAAAAATCGGCGTATCCAAGGGAGAAAAAACGACTGATAATGGGGCAGCCGACGACAGCCGCGCCGCTAAAATTTTGGCTGCTCTAGGTGGAGAAGAGAACATCACCAAACTGGACGCCTGTATCTCCCGGCTTCGGGTCGGTGTGAAAGATACGGATAAAGTGGATGAACAGGCATTGAAAGACGAGGGGGCTTCCGGCGTCTTGCGGGTCTCTGATGGAGTTCAGGCGGTATACGGAACCCGTTCCTCGGTAATCAAGGAAGAGATTCAAGAATTGGTGGGTAAGGAGCATTTGTCATGACAGAATGGTGGAGAAAAGCGGTCGTTTACCAGATTTATCCCAAGAGTTTCTTGGATACCACAGGAAATGGGATCGGCGACCTTCGGGGGATCATCAGTAAACTGGATTACTTGAAACAGCTGGGGGTGGATGTGTTGTGGCTGACACCGATCTATGCTTCTCCCCAGCAGGACAACGGCTACGATATCAGCGATTATCGTCGGATTTTTGAGGAATACGGAACGATGGAAGATTTTGAGGAGCTGTTGCGAGAAGCCCATGATCGGGGGTTGAAGATCATGTTGGATATCGTGGTCAATCACACCTCCACCGACCATCAATGGTTCCAAGAAGCCCGTCGCTCCAAGGAGAACCCTTACCGGGACTTCTATATCTGGAAGGAAGGAAAGGAAGGCGGGAAACCTCCGACCAACTGGCAGTCCAAATTTGGAGGCTCCGCCTGGGAAAAAGATGAAGAGACCGGGGAATATTATCTCCATCTATTCGATGTGACCCAAGCGGATCTCAATTGGGAACACCCGCCGGTGCGTCGAGAAGTGTACGAGATGATGCGCTGGTGGTTGGACAAGGGGGTAGACGGGTTCCGCCTCGATGTGATCAACTTGATTTCCAAGGATCAACGCTTCCCTGACGACGACGGTTCTGTTCCACCGGGAGACGGTCGCAAGTTTTACACGGACGGGCCGCGGATCCATGAGTTTCTGCAGGAGATGAACCGGGAGGTCTTTTCCCGTTACGATATAATAACGGTCGGCGAAATGTCCTCTACCAGCATTCCTGAATGCATTCGGTATACCCGCCCCGACCGCGGGGAGCTGAACATGACCTTCAGCTTTCACCATTTGAAGGTGGATTATCCCCAGGGGGAAAAATGGACCCGGGGCGAGATGGATTTCCTCGCCCTAAAGCGGATCCTTGCCGAATGGCAACGGGAGATGCACGCCGGCGGTGGATGGAATGCCCTCTTCTGGTGCAATCACGATCAGCCGCGGGTGGTCTCCCGGTATGGGGATGACGGACGTTACTGGAAAGAGTCGGCCAAAATGCTGGCCACCGTTATCCATATGATGCAAGGGACCCCCTATATCTATCAGGGGGAAGAGATCGGGATGACCAATCCCGGCTTCAACTCGATCGATGACTACCGGGATGTGGAGACCCACAACATGTATCGCATCCTGTTGGACCAGGGCATGGATGAAGAGGAAGTGATGGCGATCATCCGGGAGCGATCTCGGGATAATTCCCGCACGCCGATGCAGTGGGACAGCTCGGCTCACGCCGGATTTACCAAAGGGGAACCCTGGATCCAGGAGGCCCCCAACTATCGTCAGATCAACGTGGAGCAGGCTCTGGCTGATCCGGATTCGATCTTTTATCATTACAAAGAACTGATTCGGCTGCGCAAGGAGTACGAGGTTGTCACCACCGGCGATTTTCAGCTGCTTTTACCGGATGATCCCCATCTGTTTGCTTATGTTCGAAACGGAGAGGGAGAGAAGCTGCTGGTGCTCAATAACTTCAGCGACAACGAAGTTCCCTTCGCCTTGCCTCAAGAGGTCGCCCAGCTGTCGTCCTGGAAGGGGGAGTGCCTTCTGGCCAATTATCCGGATCCGTCAGAGGATTTTCGGGAACTGACACTCCGTCCCTATGAATCGGTGATCTATCGGTTGCACGAACAATAAATAGAACCATTGCGGGAGGGGTGGAATGGACAACAAGTATCTGACCATTTACCGCGATTTTGCGGAGCGCATCGAATCGGGACAGCTCCGAGTTCGAACCAAACTGCCCTCAGAACATGAATTGACCCAATTGTACGGGGCCTCCAGGGAAACGGTACGAAAGGCCTTAAACCTGCTGGCGGAAAATGGATACATCCAGAAGGTGAAGGGGAGAGGCTCTTTTGTCCTGGGTGTGAACCGGTTTGAATTTCCCGTCTCCGGGTTGGTCAGCTTTAAGGAACTGGCTGCTCGTATCGGTAAGGAATCCCGCACCCGCCTCGTCTCTTTAGAAACAGTGGCCCCGAACCGGGAACTGGCTGACCTGCTGCATATCCGGGCTAACCAGCCCGTCTGGGAAGTGGTGCGAACCCGTACCATCGGCGGGGAGACGATTATTCTGGATAAAGATTACCTGCGCCGGGATCTGGTTCCCAAACTGACGAAAGCGATCTGTGAGGACTCCATCTACGAGTATCTGGAACGCACCCTGGATCAATCGATCAGCTTCGCCAAAAAGGTGATCACAGTGGAGGAACCGACACCGGAGGACCAGGATTTGTTGGAGATGAAAGGTTACCCGATGATCGTGGTGGTGCAAAACCACGTCTACCTGGAGGATGCCACCCTCTTTCAATACACAGAGTCCCGCCACCGCCCGGACAAGTTCCGCTTCGTCGACTTTGCCCGGCGGCACCAATGATCAACCCCTTTCCTATCAGTGGGAAAGGGGTTTTTGTGATGAGAGGATCCGGGAACCTTTGTCGAATGAGCATAAAGAGTTCAATCTTCTGTAGTCATGAAGAGGTGGAGCCGATGACGCAATTACCAACAACACTTCAATTTCGGATTCACCCGGTGGGGGAGATTTCCCAGGCTTTTCTGCATCTCGGTATTGTCAGGTACGACAGGGCGGCTGAATATGTGTGTCGGATTCCTTACGGACGAAACCGAGATCGCGGAGATTTTCGGTAGGTGCTCTCCGAAGGGTGGGGGACCTGCAGCACCAAACATGCACTTCTAGCTCGGTTAGCAGCAGAACAGGAGCAACCTGTCGATTTGATGGTGGGGATCTACCGGATGAATAGAGCCAACACACCAAAGTTGGAGCCGGTGCTTGCACGATACGGATACTCTTTTATTCCGGAGGCCCATTGTTACGTGAAACAGGGAGACCGAAGGTTTGGCTTCACCAGGTACTCGGACAAGACAGAGGATCAGGATCCTTTTGACTCCCTCCTGTGAGACAGTGGATCCGTCCAGAGGATATCGGGGAAAGAAAAATTCGTCTGCATCAGGAGTTTATCATCGATTGGACGATGACCCGGGGGGGGGATCCGCCTGAGGCGTGGAAGCCAGGGAAGCTTGTATCCAAGCATTGACCCAAAATAGACGGGCCGGAGGAAGGAACAAAATCGGATGATGATTAGAAAGCCCGAGCAGAGTCGGGCTTTTCAATTTTTCTCCGTCAGAATGACGGGGCCGTCTTCGGTTACCCAGATGGTGTGTTCGTACTGAACGCAGAAGGAACCGTCCACGGTGCGGGCGGTCCAGCCGTCGGCATCGATTTGGGCTCTCCAGTCGCCCAGAGTGAGCATCGGTTCGATGGCCAGGGTCATCCCTGTCTCGATCCGGGGTCCGGTTCCAGGTAAACCAAAATGGGGGATCTGCGGGTCTTGCCACAGCTTACGGCCGACGCCATGGCCGCAGAATTGACGGACGACGCCGAGGCCGAGGGGCTCGGCAAAAGATTGGATCGCATGACCGATATCGCCCACCCGATTTCCGGGACGGGCCTGTTCGATGCCTAGAAAAAGAGCTTGTTTGCAAGTTTTCATCAGCCGGCGGACCTTCGGTCGCACGTTGCCTACGGCATAAGTCCAGGCGGAGTCTCCGTGGTAGCCGTCCACCTGGGCTCCGATGTCGATGGTGACCACATCTCCTTTTTTTAGCGGGGTTTTGCGGGGGAATCCATGGCAAATCTCATCATTTACTGCGACGCAAATAGAGCCGGGAAAACCGTGATGCCCCTTGAAACTGGGCGTAGCACCGCGCTTTCGAATGTGCTTTTCCACCAGGTGGTCCAGGGTGACGGTGTCGATGCCGGGTTGGATGCGGTCGGCGAGGAGAGCGTGGCACTCAGCGACGATGGCACCCGCCCGGCGCATGTTGTCGATCTTCTTCGCGTTCAATCGGTTCACCACCTGAATAAGGATGAAGAGTATTCAGACTGTACAGAAATCATATCCGATTGCCGCCGATTAAGCAAGAAAGGCCGACCCTTAAAGGGGTCGGCCGCAGGAAATTTGATGTTTAGACGTTTAACCAGTCGGTGTGGAAGTTTCCTTCCTTGTCTATACGCTGGTAAGTATGGGCGCCGAAATAGTCCCGCTGGGCTTGGAGCAGGTTGGCGGGAAGCCGTTCAGATCGGTAGCTGTCAAAATAAGCAAGGGCGCTGGACATAGCCGGAACGGGAATACCGCTATGGATGGCGAGGGCAATCACTTTGCGCCAGGCGTTCTGATACCGATCCAAGGTATCTCGGAAGTAGGGTGCGAGCAGCAGGTTGGACAATTTGGGATCCTCATCGTAGGCTTCTTTGATATTTTGTAGGAATTGAGCCCGGATGATGCAGCCTCCACGGAAGATCATGGCGATACTGCCATAGTCCAGATTCCAGTCGTACTCCTCGGATGCAGCCTGCATCTGAGCGAAGCCCTGGGCGTAGGAGCAGATTTTGCTGGCGTAGAGGGCCTGCCGGATCGACTCGATCCACTCCTTTTTGTTATCTGTGGTGATGGTGCCGGCCTCTGGACCGGTCAGGATCTGGCTCGCCTTGGTGCGCTCCTCCTTGAGGGCGGACAGAAAGCGGGAGAAGACGGATTGAGTGATTAAGGTGAGAGGGACGCCTAAGTCCAGAGCGCTCTGGCTGGTCCATTTCCCGGTTCCCTTCTGGCCGGCGGTGTCCAGGATCACGTCAACCAAGGGTTGGCCCGTTTCCTCATCTTTTTTGGTAAAAATATCTGCTGTGATTTCGATCAGGTAACTGTCTAACTCCCCTTTGTTCCATTCGCTGAACACTTCGTGCAGCTCATCGGTGGACAGGCCAAGGACCTCTTTCAGCAAATGGTACGCTTCACAGATCAGCTGCATGTCCCCGTATTCGATGCCGTTGTGGACCATCTTGACGTAATGGCCCGCGCCATCGGGGCCGATATGGGTCGTGCAGGGGTCGCCGTCCACCTTGGCGGCGATGGCGGTCAGGATCGGTTCCATCTCCTTAAAAGCCTCTTTCGGGCCGCCGGGCATGATGGAAGGACCTTTTAGGGCTCCCTCTTCTCCGCCGGAGATCCCGACTCCCATAAACCGGATGGCTTCCGCCTCAAGTTTCTGGGAGCGACGCAGGGTATCCTGGAAAAAGGCGTTACCGCCGTCGATCAAGATGTCTCCTTTATCGAGCAGGGGCTTCAATTCTTCGATGGTGGAGTCGGTCGGGCCGCCTGCCTTCACCATCAGGATGATTTTGCGCGGCTTTTCCAGAGAATCGACAAATTCCTCTAGGGTGAAGCACCCCTTGATGTTTTTACCTGCAGCCTCTTCGAGAAACTCCTCCGTTTTTTCCCGGGACCGGTTGTAGACAGCTGCGGAAAACCCCTTGCTCTCAATATTGAGGGCGAGGTTTTTGCCCATCACCGCCAGTCCGACCACTCCAATTTCCTGCTTGGACATGATCATCGTCCTTTCTTTCTAAATTGCTGGATGCATCTCTACGAAAAAGGAATGCCACCCGTATTTTTCCCCGGTCGGGAGAGGTTCAACCCTATGTGACGAAGATAGACGGGGGGACGTTCAATTTGACATTGTTTCAGGTATTTTTCTATTTGTCCAGTTTTCCTTTGCGATGTTCAATCCCTGTGAAAAAAGGAATGTGTCGCGACGTATGTCATTTTATCCGAGACAGGTAAATGATTCAATTCAGACGCAGCCATTGCATTTCGTTACAATTCCTCGTAAACTGACATTAACAATAAAAAAAGTGAAGCTTCCCTCATCCTCAAAGGTGAGGTAGAGGAGCAGTGACGATGAGTAACCGGCAGGAGGTTTGGGGATAACCATTGATGGTCGGTGAAAGGCGGAACTGCCGAAACCTGTGGATCTGTTTCCCCGAAGTCACGGGTTGGGCCCGTTCCCTAAGAGGGGCGGGACTGTCACGCGGAATCCCCGTGTGGAGCGCTATCTCGGAAGGTGATGTGGCCAAACAATGCCGCCGTTCCTTTCGGTGGTGTTTTTTTGTGCCTTCAATCAGGCTCCTTTCGAGTAATCAAGGAAGGGAGTGACAACATATGTCCGATAAGCAACAGGATGGCGGTCAACTGCGCCGCGGACTGAAGTCCCGGCATCTGTCGATGATCGCCATCGGGGGTGCCCTCGGCACCGGTCTGTTTGTAGCTAGCGGAAGCACCATCGCGACAGCGGGGCCAGGAGGTGCTTTGGTCGCCTATATCGCTGTCGGTATCATGGTTTACTTCTTGATGACCAGTTTGGGTGAAATGGCTTCTTACATGCCGGTAGCCGGTTCCTTCAGCACCTATTCCGCCCGTTTTGTTGACCCGGCTCTGGGCTTTGCCATGGGGTGGAACTATTGGTATAACTGGGCGATCACCATTGCCGCCGACTTGTCCGCCGCAACCCTGGTGATGAAGTTCTGGTTCCCCGACAGCCCCTCGATGTTGTGGAGCGGATTATTCCTGGCTCTGATGTTTTTGTTAAATGTCCTATCTGTCCGGGGCTTCGGTGAAGCGGAATATTGGTTTGCCATGATCAAAGTGGGGACTGTGGTGATTTTCCTCGTCGTTGGTCTATTGATGATCGTTGGCATTATGGGCGGGGAATCGATCGGTTTCAAAAACTGGACCTTAAACGATGCTCCGTTCCATAACGGCGTCGGAGCGATTTTGGCCGTCTTTTTGGTGGCCGGCTTCTCCTTTCAGGGGACGGAACTGATCGGCGTGGCGGCCGGTGAGAGTGAAAACCCGCGCCGCAACATTCCCCGGGCCGTCCGGCAGGTGTTTTGGCGCATCCTCTTGTTTTATGTGCTGGCCATTTTTGTGGTGGGTCTCTTGATTCCTTATACCAATCCCCATCTGGTCAACGAAGATGTACAAAACATTGCGGTCAGTCCCTTTACCATTATTTTTGACCGGGCCGGTCTCGCCTTTGCCGCTTCTCTGATGAACGCGGTCATCTTGACGGCGGTACTGTCCGCAGGTAACTCCGGGATGTACGCCTCTACCCGCATGTTGTGGCACCTGGCCAAAGAGGGGCATGCTCCGCGGGTGTTTGCCCGGGTCAATCGCTGGGGCATCCCGATCTGGGCGCTTTTGCTGACGACCGCCGTCGGGATGTTGGCATTTATGGCATCGATCTTCGGTGACGGTACCGTCTACGTTTGGTTGCTAAATGCCTCTGGCTTGTCCGGCTTTATCGTCTGGCTGGGGATCGCGATCAGTCATTATCGGTTCCGTAAGGCTTTTGTCGCCCAGGGCAAGGATCCGGCTGAACTGCCGTATCGAGCCAAGTGGTTTCCTTTCGGTCCGCTGTTCGCCTTTGCCCTCTGTCTAATCGTGATCGCGGGGCAAAACTACACGGCCTTTACCGGCGGTGAGATCGATTGGTACGGGGTCTTGGTCTCCTATATCGGTCTGCCTCTGTTTTTGGCTCTTTGGCTCGGTTACAAATGGGTGAAAAAGACGAAAGTGGTCTCGCTCAAAGAATGTCAGTTGGACGAAACGGAAGGATGAATCAAACCCCCGTGTGCAGAGGTTCCGCACACGGGGGTTTTTTATGCCAACACGTCCCGTTTTGCAAAGACGGTAAAAGCGATTATCAAACCGGCCAAAGACCAGAGGGTGAGGATGCTCAAGGAAAAAGGGAGGCTCATTCCCTCGATCATCGCTGGCCGTCCCGACAGATAATCGGTCAGGCGAAGGTTGGTGAAGGCCAAGTACTTCAGTGCGGTCCAACTGGGCGCAATTTGGGTGAGGAGACTACCGGAAATGACTGCCGCCAACATCGTCCCCATGCTGGCAGCGGTGCTCCGCATCAGTACCGACACCATGAAGGAGAGGGTGGCCACAGTAAGAGAGGAAAACCAAGCGAGACCGTATGCCATCAGGATATATTGCCATTGCGGAACCAAATGTACCTGTTGGGTGATCAGCTCGCCGTTGTTCTCCTTAAATCCTGTGAAAACCGGCATCTCCCAACCAGCGTATCCGAAGATCACCCCGGAAATCAGGGTACCCAGTATAGCAGTGGCTGTCACCGTAAAGGAGACTAATAGCAACAGAGCCACATATTTGGAAAGGAGGACCTGCCAACGTCGGACGGGGCGGGTGAGCAGCAGTTTGATCGTTCCCGCTCCTCGTTCCGAGCTGACAATATCGGAAGCGATCACGACCACCAAGAGGGGGAGGAAGAGGGAGACCGCCTCCCCGATAAACTTCCGTACAAAGGTGGGAGCTCCTGGTGTTGCTGGGTTGATGTCATGGTCCAGATAGTACTGCTGTTGTTGGATGTGGAGTTTCAGATGCTCTTTCCATTCTGGGGGCATTCGGCTGGATGACAGGCGGTTCTGATTGTCGATGATCTGTTGTTGTAGGATCGATCGCCAGTCCGATGTTTCCATCTGATCGATGGTGTTTTGTATCGTTCGGTATTGGCCGTAGGTGAAAAGAGGGATCAACACAGCGATGATTAAGAGCACGCTGAGGACCCGTTTTTTCTTCACCATTTTCAACAGTTCATTGTAGACCAGTCCGCTCATGTTACCCACTAGAATCCCCCTCCGTCATTTGGAGGAAAATATCCTCCAGCGTTAGAGACTGGCGATCCATCGCCTCCACTCGAATGCCGGCCCGAATCAGTTCCCGGTTGACGTCCCCGATCTTCTCCTCCGGAATGTGGGTGCGTATGCGGCGGTCACTGAGCGGTTCCAGGTCATGAACATAGGGCAGAGACTGCAGAACTTCCAAGCCGCGATCCAGGGGATCGATTCCCCACTCTACGGGGCCATCGCCTTCCAATAGGCGCTCAACCGGGCTGACGCGGATCATTCGGCCCCGGTTGAGAATGGCGACTCGGTCGCACATGAGTTGAATCTCGTGCAGAATGTGGCTGGAGATCAGGACGCTCATTTTCTCCATCTGCGCCAGTTGGAGGATCAACTGGCGTATTTCACGGATGCCGGCGGGGTCCAATCCATTGGTAGGCTCGTCCAGAATCAGAAGTTTGGGACGATGCAACAGCGATTGAGCGAGGCCGAGGCGTTGTTTCATTCCCAGGGAGTAGGTTTTCACCGTATCGTCCAAACGATCCCCCAGCTCTACCTGCTGAGCCACCTGATTGATCCGTTCCGGTGGCACCCCTTCCGTCATCCGTGAAAAAAGCTCCAGGTTTTCCCGACCGGTTAGATAGGGATACAGTTCGGGGTTTTCCACGATACATCCCACATGTTTGAGGGCGTTTAAGGGATCACGGGCTAGGTGGTGGCCAAAAATGGAAACGGACCCGGCAGTGGGGCGGATCAGACCGACTAGCATGCGGATGATGGTGGTCTTTCCGGCACCATTAGGGCCAAGAAAGCCGAATATTTCCCCCTCGTTGATGTGAAAGGTAATGTCGTCCACCAGGGTCCGCTTGCTGATGCACTTTTTCAAACCGGAGACGCGAAGGACTTCCCGCTTTTGATCACTAATCATTGACGGACACCTCCCGGACTTTGTCCATTCATCGCCTGCAGCAGGCGGTCAGCAAAAAATTCGTATCCCGTATGATTAGGGTGAAACAGGTCAGAGGCTAAGTATTTTTTGGGGTGGAGCTGGAAGATGTCAAAGACGGGAATAACGACGACTTGATCAAATGAACCCGCCACCTGGATCAGGGTGTTGTTCCATTGGTGAACGACCGTATCACCGGCACGCGGATCTTTCAGATGGCCGAAGGGATGATACAAGCCGAAAAGGAAGATTGGAGCGGTTTGGTTTTCTTGCCGGATCAGGGTCAGGATCTCCTTTAGGTTTTTCCGGTAAGCGATCCGGGCCTGTTGGGTGTGTTCGGTATCTTCCTCCAGAGCTGCTCCTTTCCGGAAGAGGTCGTTTCCGCCGATGGTCAAGGTGATCCAACGGGCATCAGCAATCACCCTGCGTACCCGTTTCAGCTTTACCTGCTCCAGCAAACCTTCGGAGGTTTGTCCCATCACCGCCAGATTGACGGCCCGGACCGCCTCGTTATTTTTCTGCAGGGCCTCCTTGACCCGGGTGACATAGCCTTGGCCCTCTCTATCCCCGGTGCCGCGGGTCAAGGAATCCCCCAAACTGACCAACAGTTTGTCTCTGGTTTCCTTTCGGGCGCCCGCTTCTCGAACTTCTTCCTGAGAAACCGGGTCTCCGGGAGATTGGATCACATCTTTGACTGCCCAGACAAAACCGAAAGCCAGGGTGAGGCCCATCAACAGGGATACCAGGCTGAACATCACCCAGAGCGGGTGTCCTTTGATCCGCATTGGTCATCCTCGCTCTCTTTGTTCGGAAGTAGTATCTTTTTATATCTTTTCCCCAGTTCGAGTGGGCAAACCGCCCAAACGCGCATATATATAAAACGTATTGTCTTTTTAGAGGAGGGACATCAGTTTGAAACTGTATATCGTGCAAAAGGGAGATACGCTTTCAAAAATTGCTCAGCAGTTTAACCTCCCCGTGAAACAATTGCAGGCAGCCAACAGGAATCTCAACCCAAAAGAGTTGAAACCCGGTACCAAGGTGCGAATTCCTGGTGAGAAAGTTCGAGTCGCTCGTCAGGAAGGGAAAAAAGCTGCGGAACATTCCCGGGAAATTTCGGAAAGGGAGGAATCGCCCCAAGAAAAACCATTGCCGAAACCGCCTGAGGACAACTGGAACTCGACAACGCCACGGGAGATGATGCCACCGATGCCAAAAGCTCCACAATACCGCGGGGAATCACCGAGAATGCCGGCACCGGGACCGGCTCCCGGACCGCCGACACCTCCTCCGCAATCATATCCCTATCCCTCCCCCCCTCCCTATGGAGGAGGATGTGGGTGTGGCGGGCGACGACCCTTTATGCCGCCTTACGGTTCCTACCCGCCGATGATGAGGCCGATGCAGCCAGGTGCCGGTTGGCAAAGCCCACCTCAACAGCAGCCACCGATGATGCCGTATCCCTTCCCCGGTCAACAGCCGGGAGGTGGCGGAGAAGGGCAGCCACCGATGATGCCGTATCCCTTCCCCGGTCAACAGCCGGGAGGCGGCGGAGAAGGGCAGCAACCGATGATGCCGTATCCCTTCCCCGGTCGACAGCCGGGAGGTGGCGGAGAAGGGCAGCAACCGACGATGCCGTATCCCTTCCCGGGTCGACAGCCGGGAGGTGGCGGAGAAGGGCAGCAACCGATGATGCCCTATCCCTTGCCTGGGCAACAGCCGGGCTGCGGTGGAGATCTGCAACCGCCGATGAAGCCTTTCCTCGGACAGCAATCAGGTGACGGTGGTGGAGAGCTGTTATCTCCCTTTGAACAGATAGGGCAAGATTATTCCTCCTTTCTTGAAGAGGAAAAAGAATGGGAGGAGAGTTCGGCAGAAAGGTGAGAAGTCCGTGGTTTCGAATTGTGAGGAGGGATGGGGATGGACGGTGCAGAAATCCTTCGTTGGAAACAGATCCTGGGGGAGACCATCTACACCGTCCACAGGAACCGCAGGTATCCTCTGCTGGAAACCCCGTCAGGCAAGTGGGTCGCAAAACCCCTTCGCAACCCCTCCCATTTACGCTGGTGGTACGGAGTGGACCGGGAATTAAGGCAGAGGGGATTTGACCCGATGCCTTCCTTCCGAACCGACGGGAGGGATTGGTTGTTAACCGCCTGGGTAAACGCTCGGCCAGCCACCTATCGGAACCGGGAGGAGATCCGGATGGCCGCGGATCTCCTCGCCCGTTTCCACCGGGCTGGACGGCATCTTTTCACCCCGCCCCCGTCTTTACGCTATGTTTCCCTGTGGGAGCGGATCGACAGTCGGTACCGCTCTTTTTCTTTATTGATGAAAAAGGCCGACAGAGTAGGCGGGGAGTTGGGTCTCTTATTGCGAGCGTATGGTGAGCACTTTCTGAAGTTCGCAACGGGGGCTCGGCAACGCTTGAGTCGCCTTCCGCTGAAGCCTTTGATCGGGTGGGAACGGAGTTTGCATTGTATCAGTCACCGGGATCTAGCCAGCCATAATATACTGATCGACGGAAATCAAACCGCATGGTTGATCGATTTTGAGACAGCAGACTATGATGCTCAAGTGGGTGATTTGTGGCAGTTGTTAAGCCGTTCATTAGCGGAACAGGCTTGGGACCCGGAGATTTTTATCGACGTGTTGAACACGTACGAAACTTATCGGGTATTGAGCCCTTTGGAGAGGGAGGTATTGACCGCTCTCCTCGGTTTTCCTAATGAATTTTTTCGTGAAGCACTGGGTATCGCTTGGAACAAGACCGGGTTTGACCGTGAAAAAATCATTCCCTACCTGCAAAAAATCGTCGACACCCTGCCCCGTTTTCTCTATTTTCTCCGGTATTGGGCCGGTTGGACGATGAAAGACCCTGTGATATGATGTTAGAGTCATCCTTCGGTACGGTGGAGAAGCTCGGAATCGGAATTGGGGTCGGGAAGATAAACCGTTTTGACGAAAAGAAAGGATCCGCCGTTCCGGATTTGTCCGCGGTGGATCCTTTACTTTCCCATCCTGACAATGATAGATGTTAAGGATGAAAGAGGTGTTTATGATGGCTGGTCACTCGAAGTGGAAAAATATTCAACACCGAAAAGGCCGCCAGGACGCAATCCGCGGAAAGGTTTTTTCCAAGCTTTCCCGCGAGATCTCGGTGGCAGCGAGAGAGGGGGGAGGCGATCCCGATCAGAACCAGCGACTTCGTCTGGCCATTTCTAAAGCCCGCGCACAAAACATGCCGAATGACAATATCGAGCGGGCCATTAAACGGGGAACCGGAGAAGATGGCGGCGGCAACTACGAGTCGGTCACCTACGAAGGTTACGGACCGGGCGGCGTCGCAGTGATGGTGGAAGCGTTGACGGATAACCGCAACCGGACCGCTGCCGATCTCCGCCACATTTTTTCCAAACGCGGAGGCAACCTGGGCGAAAGCGGCTGTGTCGCATGGATGTTCGATCGCAGGGGGTTTCTGCGCATCGATCGGGAAGAGGATGCCCTTGATGAAGAGGAAGTGATGATGCAGGCTCTGGAAGCGGGAGCGGAAGATGTGGAAGCGACTGATGATTCCTATGAAATCATAACCTCCCCTGATCAGTTTGAAGAGGTGAAGGATGCCCTGGAGCAAGAGGGATTCCGTTTCTCCACTGCGGAAGTGACCATGATTCCCCAAAATACGATTCATTTGACAGGGGATCATGTACCGAAGATGTTCCAACTGGTCGATGCCTTGGATGATCATGACGATGTACAAAACGTTTATGCCAATTTTGAAGTGGATGATCAGGAGATCCAAAACTACCAGGATTAACCCTTGGTCAGTGTAAGGGATCCCGAGACGGCCGTTTATCGGTCGTTTTTTATTTGCTCCTTTTCACGGAAAGCTCATTGGTATAAAATAAAAGTACAATATATGAACATTTGCTCATATAATGGATGGAGGGGGTTCCCTTGCGTTCCGATCCGGAACTTTTCTTATCCTCGAAGCAGGTGGAGGAGTTGGCCAGGACATTTAAAGCGCTGTCGGATCCCACGCGGATCCGCATCCTGTGTCTCCTTTCCGCAAAGGAGCATGCGGTGGGACAGATTGCAGATGCCTTGGGACTTTCCCAATCAGCGGTATCCCATCAGCTGGCGTTACTTCGCAACCTGCGGTTGGTTAAATACCGGAGAGAAGGACAGACATACCGATATTCCTGTGATGACCATCATGTGATCAGTCTGTTGCAGCAAGCGATCCGCCATACAGAACATCGATAAAGGAGGAAGGGGATTGCATCATCACCATCATCATGATCATGACCAGCGGACGCAAAATAAAAAAGGTCTGACCATCGCCCTTGCCATCACAGCGGGGATCATGCTGTTGGAGTTTTTCGGCGGGCTGTTGACCAACAGTTTGGCCCTTTTGTCCGATTCCGGGCATATGTTGAGCGACACCGCCTCTCTGGCGCTAAGCTTAGTAGCGATGTGGTTCGCCACTCGCCCTGCTTCACCCAGCAAAAGTTACGGTTTTTACCGTTTTGAAATCTTGGCTGCCCTGTTTAACGGGCTCACCCTTTTTGTAATCGCCGGTTTTATCGTCTGGGAAGCCGTGGAACGGTTGATGTCCCCACCGACGGTGGCCGGAGGGTCGATGATGATGATCGCCGCCATCGGCCTGATTGCCAACCTGTTGAGCGCCTGGTTTCTTATGAAAAAAGGGGATGTTCGGGACAACGTCAATCTGAAAAGTGCCTACCTCCATGTTTTGGGTGATGCCCTGGGGTCGGTGGGGGCGATTGTTGCGGGAGCGTTGATGATGGCCTTTTCCTGGTATGTGGCGGATCCGGTCATCAGTGTCCTAGTCGCCCTCCTGATCCTTAGAAGCGCCTGGGGGGTGTTATCCCAGAGCATTCATATTCTGATGGAAGGTACACCAGTCACCATCGACCAAGCAGAAGTGAAAAAGACCCTGGGGGCGATCGAAGGGGTTCGTGATGTCCATGATCTTCATATCTGGACCATTACCTCGGGACTGGATTCCTTAAGCTGTCATTTAGTGGTGGAAGACAGCCGGGACAGTCAGACCATCCTGCAACAGGCGATCCGAATCATCGACGAACAATTTCAGATCAAGCATACGACGATTCAAGTGGAGACGTCGGATTTACAACACCCTGAAACAGAAGTCTGAATCGTGTCCCCGGCCGTGAAATTTCTGCGTGCCCTACTTTGGACACCTCCATATCGATGGGTCATCTGGGGTGGTGGGTGATGGGCCTGGATTCCGGGTAAGATGGGGCGGGGGTGCTTTTTTGGCTCTGTCTCAGAAGGTGAAGAACCACGACAGTCTACTGCAAAACCCGGAGCCCAATGTGAAGCTGAAGAGGTTTGGAAGTGCGCTAAGGATCGAATCGGTCTCACGGTTCCATAGCTCCATTTAAAAAGCAGACGGTGTTAAACCGTCTCAGAGTGTGGAGAAAGCAGTGAAGGGCTTTCTCCACAAGACGGTGTTAAACCGTCTGCTTCTTTATGGGTTATACCCACCCCATTCCACGGACGATGGAGGAGACGGTATAGGTGACGCCGATGGCGATGGCGGTGGGGAGGGCAAAGGCAACAAAGGTCCACTTGGGGCTTTTGGTCTCTTGATAGATGTTAAACAGGGTGGTTCCGCAGGGGTAGTGGAGCAGGGAGAACAACATCATGTTGAGGGCAGTCAGCCAGGTCCATCCGTGATCGAGGAAGATCTGTTTCAGATCGGCCATGTTTTCCACTTCGATCATCGCTCCCGTGGACAGATAGCCCATCAAGAGGATGGGAAGCACGATTTCATTGGCGGGCAAGCCGAGAATGAAGGCGATCAAGATATAGCCATCCAGCCCCAGTGCTTGGGCAAAGGGGTCGAAGAAGCCGACGACATGTTCCAGCAGGCTCTGATGGCCGACGATCAAGTTGGCTAGAGTCCAGGTGACCACACCGGCAGGTGCGGCGACGAGCACGGCTCGTTTTAACACGAACAGGGATTTGTCCAGAGTGGCCCGAAGGATGGTATTCCAAATCTTTGGCCGGCGATAGGGGGGCAGCTCCAGCGTGTAGCGAGTGGGCACCCCTTTCAAAGCGGTTTTGGACAGCACCCAGGAGACCACGAGGGTGACCAGGATTCCGAAAAGAACGATCCCCATCACCATCGCAGCAGTCACCATCGTCGACAAACCGCCGCCAATGCCTGCGGCCATAAACAGGGAGGACAGAAGGATCAGTATCGGCCAGCGTCCGTTGCAAGGAACAAAGTTGTTGGTGAGGATGGCTAGCATTCGTTCCCGTGGTGATTCGATAATGCGGGTGGAGAGAATGGCCGCCGCGTTGCAGCCGAAGCCCATAGCCATGGTGAGGGATTGCTTGCCGTGACCGCCGGCTCCTTTGAAGAGACGATCCATATTGAAGGCAATCCGAGGCAGGTACCCGGCATTCTCCAACAGCGCAAATACCGGAAAAAAGATGGCCATCGGCGGTAACATGACGCTGACCACCCAGGAGACGCCCCGGTATAAGCCCAGGACCAACAGGCCGTGGAGCCAATCGGGAGCGTTCAGGGCAGCAAAAGTAAGACTCAGGTAACGTTCCAAGTGGCCGAACATTTCGGCCAACATCGCGGAGGGAACATTAGCCCCGGTGATGGTGATCCAAAAGATGGCGGCCAAGAGGGCGAACATAATCGGAAAGCCCCATAGGCGAGAAGTGAGGATGCGGTCGATCCGATCAGAAGTCTGATGGGGATCCGATGCGGTATATTGAACCACATCGCGGCAGATGGAAGCGCTGGTTTGGTAAAGAGGTGTGACGATCTCGTCGCGGCTGACCGATCCGGCAAGGTCTTTTATCGAGGCAAACAGCGGTTCTGATCGGTTATGCTTCCATCGGGTGGAAGTCATTGGATGTGTCCTCCTGTTCGATCCGTTTTTTGAGTGCGTCGATCAACAGCTGATCTCCCTCTAACAGACGCAAGGCGATCCAACGAATCGGAAACTGCTCTCCCAACGCGCGTTCAAGCCCCGGTGTGATCTCCTCGATCTTTTGCTCCATTTTATCGCTGTATCGGATTCTGAGGGGGCGAGGTTCCATCTCCTCCAGCACCATCTGACGCACAGTTTGTTTCAATTGGGTTAGCCCCTGTCCGTCTCGGGCCGAGGTTTTGACCACTGGGACACCCAGCCGTTTAGATAAGCCATGGTGATCGATCCGAATTCCTTTTCGGCGGGCTTCATCGATCAGATTGAGGCAAATCACCACTCGGCGGGACAGTTCCAACACTTGCAGCGCGAGGTTCAGATTTCGTTCCAGGCAAGTGGCATCCAGTACAACGACGGTAACGTCAGGTGGGTTAAAGAGGAGCACGTCCCGGGTTACTTCTTCATCCGTGGAGTTGGCGTCGAGAGAATAGGTTCCGGGAAGATCGATCAGGGTGTGGGTCATCCCCTTGAAACGGTATGCCCCCTCAGCATGTACCACCGTTTTTCCCGGCCAGTTTCCGGTATGCTGGCGCAGGCCGGTTAAGGCATTAAACAACGTGCTTTTTCCAGTGTTGGGGTTTCCGACCAGTGCAATTCGGCAACGGTTCCATCCGTCCACTTTTATCCCCTCCTGATGATCTCACCAAAAATATGTCCGTACTCCTCCCGACGCAAAGCGATTGTGGTGTGGCGGACCCGAAAGGCGATCGGGTCACCCAGCGGGCTTTTTTGCAGCACATCCACCGTTGCACCGGGGACAAATCCCAAATCCAACAAGCGATAGCGCGCGTTTCCTGTCAAGCTCATGCGCCGGATGCGTAATGTTTGCCCTGGTTGGGCTCTTGATAAGGAGATTTCTGCAGACATCCATTGCGCCCTCCTTTTTGTCTTGGTTCATCATTATTTTATAAGACAATAAATTTTGCTCCACAGAATTAAAGTTTCCCTTATGCAAACTTATGGCTTAAAGGTATTGTATGTGGGGATGGAAGATCTGTCAATCCCTCACTTGCGGGACAGGGTATCGTATAAAACAGAGGGGGGAAGGATGGAGTCGAAGGAGGCGAAGGGGGAGGCGGATGATTCATTTCAGGATTTTGGTGGCAAAGTTTGTAACAATCTATGTAGGTTTGCTGATCGCGTTGACTTGGGTGGTTAGACTGAACTGGACCGCCTTAGGCGTGATCAGCCTGATTTTTACCGTGGTAGGATACGTGATCGGGGAATGGTGGGCGCTGCCCCATCTCCATAACCTCACGTTATCCCTGGCGGACTTTTTGTTTGCACTCCTGGTGATCGGATGGACAGGGAACTGGTTGTACCAGATGGAATGGTCCTTGATCAATTTCTCCTTTTTCCTGGCAGGGGCGGCCTTTGTTGCTTTAGTGGAATGGGGGGTCCATGTCTATTACCGGAAAAAGGTGTTAAAGCGGGTGTTTTAACATTAAAGAAGAAGCCGACCCGCGGTCGGATTCTTCTTCGGGGCATCAGGAGGCTTGCGATGGTTGAATTTGTTGGCGTACTTCCTGAGCGTTGGTCTGGCTGTAGGCCGGCAGAACATTTTGTGTCGCCGTCTACGTCTGGGGTTGGGCATTGAACGTTTGCACCTGATTGGGCCATCTGTTGTACCTGCTGGAGTTGTTGGGCGGCCTGTTGTTCCTGGAAACCGAAGTTATTGGAACTGCCAGGTGTTTTACAATTCTTGTTGTTGCAGTTGCTGGCCGATCTGGCGAATCTGTTGCAGCGCGTATTGGGCTTGTTGAAGTGCTGAATCGATACGATGAGCATGTTATCGTTTCTACAGCGGTATTTTATACACCGAAAACGGCTGATTTATGGCTGCTCCACCCGCTTCCAAGTGAGAGCCGGATATTCCTCTTGATAACGTTGATAAGCATCATTGTTGATATAGCCGCCCCGCTGTTTGTCGTAATTCTGTTCAAACTTGGTCACGCGCCAACGGCCGTTCGTACGGCGGACACGAACTTTGAAATCCCTCTTGTCCGAGGGGCGGTGGATCAGGATCGTTTTTTCAAACATTTGCGAGTCTGTAGGTGAGACCGTCACCATGATGGGAGGATTTTTTCGTTCCGCAGAGGTTGTCTGCTCCACCCGCCACTGCAGATCATCGGATTCAGAAACGTGATCCAGCATACCCTGGGAGTGGTTGGTGTCCCCTTCCACCCACACTTCTTTATAAAAATCGACAGCGGCTTGTTCCGATCCATTGAGAGCATTGTCGCCACATCCAGCCGTATACAACATCAAACCGGCGCCGAGGATCAGCAGGTAAAAATGTTTCATCATATCCAAGACACTCCCCGTGTTCGTTCTCTTTTCATCATTTGCTGTTCGGATGGGTTTCATGCGACAAGATTCTCCCAAAATCGGGCGTAAATTGTGATATAATTGATCAGTTCCCAAAGAGAATAGGTGTTCGGATGGGGAGGAGAAAACGTGCGGATTTTGGGGATTGATCCGGGGATCGCCATTGTCGGTTACGGGGTGATCGACCAACGCGGTAATCGCCTCAAGCCGGTGGATTACGGCAGCATTCAGACCGAGGCGGGCCTGCCGACAGCGACCCGGCTCAAACAGATTTACGATGCGGCGACGCAATTGTTTTCGCGGTTTCAACCGGAAGTGGTAGCGATTGAGAAGCTGTTTTTTAATCGGAACGTCACCACCGCCTTTGCCGTGGGTCAGGCCCGGGGGGTCGTGATGTTGGCGGCGGAGGAAACGGGAGCTATGATCACCGAATATACCCCGCTGCAAGTGAAGATGGCGGTGGTTGGGTACGGACAGGCCCAGAAACGGCAAATCCAGGAGATGGTGCGGATGTTGCTCAACTTGCCGGAGATCCCGAAGCCCGACGATGTGGCTGACGCCCTGGGTGTGGCTATCTGCCAGGCACATTCCACCACCTTTTCCAAGCGGATTGGACAGGGGAGGGAAGGCTTGTGATCGACTTCATCCAGGGAACCGTCGCTTATCACACGATGGAGGCCGTCGTTGTGGAAACAACAGAGGGTGTCGGCTATCAGATTTATTGTACGAATCCCTTTGAGTGGGAAGAGGGAAGCCGGGTTCGGGTATATACCCACCAGGTGGTCCGGGAAGATGCCCACCTGTTATACGGCTTTAAGGAACGGGATACTCGGGATCTGTTTCGGCTGTTGTTGGAGGTGTCGGGAATCGGACCCAAGGGAGCGTTGTCCATCGTCGGTTCCGGTTCACCGGAGCGGCTGGTGGAGGCCGTGGAACAGGAAAATCTCAAGTTTCTCACCAAACTCCCGGGAATTGGGAAGAAAACGGCCCAACGCATGGTGCTGGACTTGAAGGATAAATTTGAAAAGGCGGGTTGGTCCCAACGATGGCTCCCCTCTGAAGGGGATAAGGGGATATCCGAAGCTGGAGGGGGTCAGGAGCGGGAGGCGATTGAAGCGCTCAAGGCCCTGGGCTATAATGAGGAAGAAGCTGCCCAATCCGTCCGTCTTGCCCGTGAGGGATGGGGGGATGGTCAGCCTGACCTCGACGAATGGATCCGGCGCGCGTTACAACTTTCCATGAAAAGTTAAAGGGGGGATGCGGGATGGATGAACGGATCATCTCTTCCCATCTGTCAGCGGAAGACGAACCGGTGGAGTTCAGCCTGCGCCCCAAATATCTGGATGATTATATCGGCCAGACGCGGGTGAAAGACAATCTGAAGGTATACATAGAAGCGGCCCGGATGCGGGGAGATTCGCTGGATCACGTGCTTCTGTACGGACCTCCTGGGTTGGGGAAAACCACCCTATCCCACATTATCGCCAACGAGATGGGGGTGCAGGTTCGGGCCACCTCCGGCCCCGCCATCGAACGACCCGGGGATTTGGCAGCGATCCTGACCAATCTGGAGCAGGGGGATCTCCTCTTTATCGACGAGATTCACCGATTAAACCGGAGTGTGGAGGAAGTTCTTTATCCGGCGATGGAGGATTTTGCCCTGGATATCGTGATCGGAAAGGGGCCCAGCGCCCGTTCGGTCCGATTGGATCTGCCGCCCTTTACTCTGGTGGGGGCCACTACCCGAGCCGGTTCCCTCTCTTCCCCGTTGCGGGACCGGTTTGGAGTGGTCAGTCGTTTGGAATATTACACCCAGGAACAGCTAACCCTGATTGTGATGCGGGCGGCAGATCTGATGCGGGTGGCCATCCGGGAAGACGGGGCCGAAGAGATTGCCTGCCGAGCGCGTGGAACCCCGCGGGTGGCCAACCGGCTGCTAAAGCGGGTTCGCGATTTTGTCCAGGTGAAGGCGGAGGGCGTGATCACTGCGGAAACCGCCCGGGACGCATTGGACCGGATCCAAGTGGATAAACTGGGACTGGATGAAGTGGACCACAAGCTCCTGCGATCGATTATGGAGCACTTTCGCGGCGGTCCGGTCGGGCTGGAGACGATTGCGGCTACCATCGGGGAAGAGGCCCATACGGTGGAAGATGTTTATGAACCTTATCTGATGCAGACCGGCCTGTTGCAACGGACCCCCCGGGGCCGAATGGTGACACCGCGCTGCTATCAACACTTTGGGGTGGAAATGCCAAAATGAGTCCGATCCCGAAAATGCTGATCTTCATGGGAGCCGTTCTGCTGGCGGTCGGCTTGGTCTGGCACTTTGGCGGCCGGCTGTTCAACCTGGGACGGCTGCCGGGAGATATTGTGGTTGAACGAGAGAACTTCAAATTTTATTTTCCCATTGTGACCAGCATCGTGATCAGTGTGGTGTTGTCACTAATTTTATACCTATTTCGCCTGTTCCGGTGAGGGACGGGCTTTTTTCCTGTGAGAAAGGACGAATTCTATTTTATGGATGTTTCGATGTTTGATTATCCGTTGCCAGAAGACTTGATCGCTCAAGAGCCGACAGAGGAACGAAGCGCATCGCGGTTGATGGTGGTGGATCGGGAAACAGAAAAAATCCAACACCGCCGCTTTCCTGATATCCTGGATTACTTAGGAGCGGGGGATGTGCTGGTATTAAACGATACCCGAGTCCGCCCCGCTCGCCTGATCGGAACCAAGGAAGGGACCGGAGCCCGCATCGAGCTGCTGCTGTTAAACCCTCTGGGTGAGGATCGCTGGGAATCCTTGGTAAAACCGGCGAAACGGATCAGGGAAGGGACGATCGTTCACTTCGGGGAGGGGGATCTAACAGCGGTGGCGGAGGAAAAAACCGAAGCAGCTGGAGGCCGGGTGTTTCGTCTCCACTACAACACCTCTGATTTGGAGCGATTGTTGGACAAGTTAGGAGAGATGCCGCTGCCACCATACATCCGAAAGCAGCTGGACGAGCCGGAACGGTATCAAACCGTATACTCCCGTGAAGTCGGTTCTGCCGCTGCCCCCACCGCCGGGCTCCATTTCACCCGGGAGTTGCTGGAGCAAGCCAAAGAAAAGGGTGTAGAGATCGTTCCGATCACCTTGCACGTCGGATTGGGCACCTTCCGCCCGGTGACTGCGGAGAACGTGGAGGAGCATCAAATGCATGCGGAATTTTACGAGGTATCCGAGGTGTCTGCGACAGCCATCCAAAAGGCGAAAGAGAGGGGGAACCGGGTGGTAGCCGTCGGAACCACCTCGGTACGCACCTTGGAGAGCGTTGCCAGGGAACATGGTGAGGTGCGAGCAACCCGGGGATGGACGGATATCTTTATCTATCCCGGCTTCCCCTTCCGGGTCGTGGACACCCTGCTGACCAATTTCCACTTGCCCAAATCGACGCTGCTCATGCTCGTCTCTGCTTTTGCCTCCCGGGAGTTGATGCTGGAAGCCTACCGGACAGCGGTTTCCGAACGATACCGTTTCTTCAGTTTCGGGGATGCGATGTTGATTCTTTGACGTTTGTGTCAAGTTATCGTTTATCCGCTCCGCCACTTCAGGTATAATGGAATGAGTAGGAGGAAGCCACATTGGCCGTTCGATATGAATTGATCAAAACATGCCGTCAATCTGGCGCCCGTCTCGGGCGATTACATACGCCCCACGGTACGGTGGAGACCCCCGTGTTTATGCCTGTGGGCACTTTGGCCACGGTGAAGACCATGAGTCCCGAAGAGTTGAAGGAGATGGGCAGTGGCATCATTTTGTCCAACACCTACCATCTCTATTTGCGGCCGGGTCACGAGGTGGTGCGGGAAGCGGGGGGATTGCACCGGTTTATGAACTGGGACCGGGCCATCTTGACCGACAGCGGAGGATTTCAGGTGTTTAGCCTGGCCGATCTCCGGAAAATTTCCGAGGAAGGCGTCTCCTTCCGCTCCCATCTGAGCGGGGAACCCCTTTTTCTCAGTCCTGAGAAGTCGATGGAGATTCAAAACGCACTGGGAGCAGACATCATCATGGCTTTTGATGAGTGTCCTCCCTATCCGGCAGAGCGGGACTATGTAAAGGCTTCTCTCGATCGTACATACCGCTGGTTGAAACGGTGCACCGAAGCCCACAGTCGGAAGGAAGACCAAGCCTTGTTCGGCATCATCCAGGGGGGCATGTATCGGGATCTTCGGGAGGAGAGTGCCCGGCTCATCACCTCCATCGATCTGCCAGGTTACGCTATCGGAGGCCTCAGCGTCGGGGAGCCGAAGGAGAAGATGTATGAGGCTCTGGAATGGACTACCCCCCTCTTACCCGAAGAGAAACCCCGCTATCTGATGGGGGTCGGCTCCCCCGATGCGCTGGTGGAGGGTGTGATCCGCGGGGTGGATATGTTTGACTGTGTGCTTCCCACCCGAATCGCCCGGAACGGGGCAACGATGACCAGCCGGGGACGGGTCGTGGTGAGAAACGCCAAGTATGCCCGGGATTTCTCCCCCCTTGACCCGGAGTGTGACTGCTACACCTGTCGCAACTATACACGGGCTTATCTTCGGCATCTCATCAAATCGGACGAAACCTTCGGCATCCGGCTTACCACCTACCATAATCTCTATTTCCTGCTCCGATTAAAGGAAAAGGTGCGCCAGGCCATCCGGGAGGATCGTCTGCTGGACTTTCGGGACCGTTTCTTTGAAGAGTATTACGGTTCCACAATGCCGACGAGAAACTTTTAATGAAAAACATTTAGATAGGAGGATGTTTGATGGAAGCAGCATTAGCCCAATTCCTGCCGCTGATCATTATTCTCGCCGTTTTCTATTTCCTGCTGATTCGTCCTCAGCAGAAGCGTAACAAGGAGCGTAACGCGATGCTGGCCGGCTTGAAAAAGGGGGATAAGGTGGTTACCATCGGCGGTTTACATGGTACGATCATGGATCTTACCGATGACCGCGTCACCTTGAAGGTGAACGATCAATCTCGCTTGGTGTTTGAACGTTCCGCTGTGAACGCTGTCGTTAACCAGGACGGAGATAAAGAGGAGCAAAAGGAGAACAACAGCTGAGCCAACAGGCGGGCCTTTCTGGCCCGTCTTTTTCTTTGCTTGCTTTTAGCATCTGTACAAACGATGTTTCTCTACTTTCGATCCAACAGCGGTACGATCAGGGAAGGTGGCACATAGGTTCCGAGGTTTTTTCTGTGGGCACGTAGTTTCAGTTGATGACTTCCCAGCGGTAGCACCCCCAAACGGAAGGCAAGTCCGACACTGATGGAAGCCAGGACGAATCCTCCGATCAGATCGACCCACCAGTGGATCCCCAAATACAGGATGGACAATAAGATCACACCTGCCGACAAGAGGCTGACCCCGGCCAGCCTTCGGTTTTCGGAATGAAGGGCGATCATCGCCATTGTCACCGAAATCGATGTGTGGAGACTGGGAAAGGAGTTGTCCATGCCGGAGAAGTAGCGGTACTCTAGCTCAAACCGCGGATACACCTCAGGTATCAAAAACTGGATGTCCGGATGGCTTGTCCATGCTTCCATAACAGGGGCGAATAGGAAAAAGGGAATCGCCAAAAAGTAATTGCAACTGATCCCGTAGACCAGGGCATACCAAGAACGGAAATCTCCTTCGCGATGATAAACGAGAAGGGAGACAAACATCAGCACACTAAACACGACCACATAGAAAAAGGTCGTCACCTGGGTCAGCATCGGATGCTGAAACATTTCCTGAACCAGCGGGGTGACGTTTTCCTCGAAGGCCCGGATATACGCGGTCCAATCGTTGACTTCTTCCCTCAGTTCCGGTTCCAACATCAATTCCAGCTTGTTCATAACCAGGATACTGCTCCCGCCGAGAAGGTGAAACAGCATCAGCCGATGGCGCACCAGATCCCGGGTACAGGCGATGATTACCGGGAAGGGATTTTGCCGGAGACAGTAAAACAGAATGACCAGGAACGTGATGAGACTGGCAGCCAGCAGGGTGATGGTGGATTGAAACACGGCTCACACTACTTGGCTGAATAAGGTTCGGCATAAAAGAAAGGCTTCGGCTTAAAGAGGAAAACCGAAGCGGATGGTTTTTGTAAGAAAAGAGTTCCACAAAAGCCGTGTGTTGAATCATGAGCATCAGCGTGGGTCGGTGTTGACACCGAAAATTCCCCCCAAGGCGCTCAGCCCAGTTGCGCAAACGGTAAAAAGGAAGGGCTGTACTCGCATCGTGGCGTCAAAAGCCAGAAAACCGATGATCAGCACAATAAGAACATACAGGATCCCTGTGATTCCCCCGTACATCCATCCCTTCTGACCGGCTCGTCTTCCGGCCATCCATCCTCCGGACAGAAGAGCGATGCCATTGATGGCGTAAGTAAAATAAGGGAGGGAAGCTTCCGCGATTCCTGTGAAACGGAGGAGCAGCGTCGTCAGAACCGATCCGACCAAAACCGTTCCCAAGACGACAGTGACTCCCGTGAGCAGCGGGGATCGCAAATAGGGGCGGGTGGATTCACCTATATTGGACTGCTGTTGCTGTTTCATCAGTGCACCTCCCGGCGGTGTTTGTACATGGGTATGAGCGTGTCTTCCTTTTTATGCCGCGGCTTAACGGCAAATGCCGGGAGGGTGGGTTCCTGTGGCAGCAGCGGAACGGGCCATGAGGATAGCTGATCTTTATCGCTGGTAAGCCTCTTCTCCACTGGATATGGGAAATCCTTCAAAAATATAACGCAGGCAGAGTGGCAAAAACTAAGTCTGAAGTGCCTATGGGGGGAGGGGTTTGGACCGATGTGGACCATGCTGTTCCGCTCTTTATTAATCTACCTGTTTGTCTTAATCGTTTTGCGGTTGATGGGAAAGCGGGAGATCGGCAAACTTTCTGTTTTCGATCTGGTGGTCTCCATCATGATTGCTGATTTTGCAGTTTTGTCCATCGAGAATACCGACATGCCCTTTTTCAGCGGCTTGGTCCCGATCCTGGTGATGATGAGCGCACAGATCCTCTTCTCCTGGTTGTCCCTGAAAAGTGCCACGATCCGCCATCTCGTAGACGGAAAACCGACATACTTGATTCGCAACGGAAAAATTCAGGAAGAAGAGATGCGCAGACATCGGTACAACATGGATGATCTCCTGGTCCAACTGCGGGAAAAAAACGTGGCTAATGTAGACGACGTGGAATTCGCCATTCTGGAAACATCAGGGAAGCTGAGTGTGTTCCCCAAAACGGAGAAAGAAGCGGTCAAAAAAGAGGATGTATTGGGCCCCCCGCCGTTTCCTCGCATGATGAGTCTACCCATCCCCTTGGTGATCGACCGGGAAGTTCAGGAAGACTCCCTTCGAGAGATCGGCAAGGATCGTTTCTGGTTGGAGGAGCAATTGAAAAAGTACGGCTACCAAGACCTGAATCAGGTTTTCTTCGTCAGCGTAGACCACACCGGAAGGCTCTATATCGATCCCCGGGATGATCAATAAGGAGCAACTCAATCGATGTATAGTCAAAAGTTAAAAGACCGGGACCCTTTGGGCGGCCCGGTCCTTCTTATTTCTAGCGCGGTAGAAAGGCTGCCAGCCAGTGGCCGATGTAGGGGATCCGCCTGACGTCGTCTTGTTTTAAGAGGGAGAGAACCACCAATGCGATCAGGTAGACGGCGACACTGGTGGTAAGGGAGAGAAGGATGCGCATCCACATCTGTCCGGCGGCATGGATAAAGACCAGGTGAGCCACAAAACCCATTGCCCCCACCGCCAGCGCCAACTTTAAAAGATCTCCCGCCATCAGGGGAAAGGGGGTGTAGCGCATCACGCTGAGAAAATGGAACACGGTGACGATCACCAGACCGCAGTTAAGGGCGATCACGACCCCGTCGATACCTAGAAAGGGCTGGGAGCCCAATAGAAAGATGAGCGCCGTTTTCACTACTGCCCCGAAAATGGAGTTGCGCATGGCATCCTTCGCTTTGTCCAATCCCTGCAGTACTGCGGATAACGGTCCCTGCAAGTAGAGGAAGACGGCGAAGGGAGCCATGATCTGCAGCAGCCGGGCGACGGAGGTGTTGTGGTATAAAAGGTCGGTTAACGGAACCGCCAACACAAACATGATGATGGCACAGGGGCCGCCCACCACCAGGGCGAGGCGCATGGCCTGGTTGAGCCGGTGGGCCACCATCCGGTGCTTTCCTTTGGCGGCAGCTTCGGAGATGGCGGGGACAAGGGAGACAGACAGGGCATAAGTGATAAAGGCCGGGAAATAGAGGAGTGGGATCGCCATCCCCTCCAGCTGTCCGTAGAGGGCTGTGGAAGCCGCCACGGAGATACCGGCGATGGCTAAGCTCTGGGACACGATGATCGGTTCCACGGCGTAGGAGAGGGACCCGACGGTCCGGCTGGCCGTGACTGGAACGGCCAATCGCATCAACCGCATGATTGTTTCCCGGAAGCGGCCCCATTGTTTCCATTGAAACAACTCCCTTGGCTTAAAGCGGAGAGGGGGACGTTTCGGATCGTTTTTATAGGAACGGAGCAAAAACAGCATGCCGGCAAACTCGCCGATCACCATCCCGATCATGGCACCGGCGGCGGCGTATTCCACCCCATAGGGCAACAGCAGGCGTGCGATCATGATCACGGTAAAGATACGTGTGATCGTTTCCACAATCTGAGAGATGGCATAGGGACTCATATGCTGCCGTCCTTGAAAATAGCCCCGGAAAATCGAGGAGACAGCGATGATCGGAACGATTGGAGCGATGCCCATCAGGGGATAGATGGCTCGTTCGTCTGTCAAAAGGGTGCGGGCGATCAAGGGAGCTCCCACCAGTGTGAGTAAGGTGAAGAAGAGACTGGCACAAATGACCACGAGGATGGAGACGATCAGGATGGATCGGATTCGCTGTTCATCCCGTTTCGCTTCGGCTTCTGAGACCAGTTTGGAAATGGCGACCGGAATGCCCCCGGTAGTGATGGTGATGATGAAGATCAGGATCGGGAAGGCCATCTGAAACAAACCCATCCCTTCATCCCCGATCAACCGAGACAGTGCGATCCGGTAGACAAACCCCAGGACCTTGGTGACGAATCCGGCACCGACTAAGATCAGGGTTCCGTGCAAAAATGTCTGTTTGGTCAAAACCGGACCCCCTTCTTTTTCCGCAGTTTGCTTGTGATACAAGCTTATGCGCCTGTCCCCCAGCTTCATGACTGAAAGAAAGGCTGGATCCGGGACTTGCCCTTGCTGTTCACGCGCCGCGGCCATATAATTGATCCTAGGGATACAAATCGTTGGCAGGTTCGTTACTCGATCCACGGGGGAGCACCCCACCGTGGACAAGTCCCGGGTGGCGGATGGGATCGCCCGCCGGTCCCGGGCCTTTATGCTTTCAAGGGTTCTCATTCTGTGCAAAGGAGGGAGAGGGGTTGGCAAATCTGAAACCCGTCAGCAACCGGCGCCAGCAGTCGGTGGAGCTTTTGAGCGAGTCGGATTTGATGAAGTGCATTGAAGACCTGTGTAACAGTAAAGCGGCGGAGTTCCGTTATTACGGATATGAAAATGTGACCGGCGAACAGGTCTGGGCCTGTGTTTCCGAAAGCTATCGCAGCGGTTGGCCGAGGCTGAACCGGTTGGTTAACGACATTTTATCCTTAAAAGCGACGCGGTTTATGAACTGGTTGATGGTGAGCGTATACAAAAACACAGGCGAGGAAAAATAATCGCCTGTGTTTTTGTATCCCATAAATTGACATATTTTCTCGGTATTGGGATAATGGGCATGGTTGTCTTCGAAGAGAAGGAGGAAGGTCAGCATGAGGGTTCGCAAGGGGAAGATCGTGATCTTTTCCCTGCTGGTGATCGCTATCCTGGCAACGGTTCTCTTGACCGGAAAACAGGTGGCCCAGGATATCACTTTGGGGTTGGACTTGCAAGGCGGTTTTGAAGTTCTGTACGAAGCCCAGCCCCAGGAAAAAGGGCAGAAAATCACGGAAAATACGCTGAAGGACACCGCTCAGGCCTTAAGTCGACGGATCGACGTTTTGGGGGTGACGGAACCCCAGATCACTGTGGAAGGGGAGGACCGGATCCGGGTGCAGCTAGCCGGGGTGAAGGATCAGGACAAAGCCCGGGAAGTGCTCGGTAAGCCGGCGAAACTCACCTTCCGCACGCCGGACGGAAAGAAGGTTTTGATGGATGGGTCCGATCTGAAAGAAGGCGGGGCCAAACAGGATTATGATCAGAGCGGTCAGCCTGCGGTCACCGTTCAGTTTAAAAGTGCGGATAAATTTAAAAAGCTGACACAAAAATATATCGGCCAGCCGATACCGATCTATCTGGACGAGCAGCAGTTGTCCGCTCCAGTGATTCAGGAAGCGATCCCCAACGGGGAAGCCATCATCAGCGGCAATTTCACCGCCGAAGAAGCTCAGGAGTTGGCAGAGCTGTTGAATGCTGGTGCGCTACCCGTCGATCTGAAGGAGATACATAGTTTCGCTGTCGATGCCTCCCTAGGGAAGGAGTCGCTTCAACAAAGTGTGGAAGCAGGCCTTTATGGCGTTTTGATCATCTTTATCTTTGTGATCGGTTATTACCGATTGCCCGGGCTGGTGGCGGTCCTCACCCTGATCAGCTATACCTATCTGGTGCTGCTCGCCTTCTCCCTCTTGCAGGTGACTCTCACCCTGCCGGGGATCGCCGCGCTAATCCTAGGGGTGGGTATGGCCGTCGATGCTAACATCATCATGTATGAGCGGATCAAAGAAGAGATGCGCTACGGGAAGAGAATCTCGTCGGCCTTACGCGCCGGTTCCCGTCGTTCGTTCCTGACCATTCTCGACGCCAATATCACCACCATCATCGCCGCGGCCGTGTTGTTCTACTTCGGGACATCCAGCGTGCGCGGTTTCGCCGTCTCTCTCATCACCGGGATCGTGGTCAGCTTCCTGACAGCGGTAGCCTTGTCCCGGATCATGTTGAATCTGTTGGTCCGGTCCAATCTGTTCCGCCATCCCGGCTGGTTTGGTGTGAAGGAGAGTGAAATCGGTGAACTATAAGCTGGATTTTGTCAAGCACAGAAAATGGTTTATGTTGTCCTCCGCAGTATTTCTGGTGGCGGGGTTGCTCTCCCTCATGTTCCAGGGGCTCAACCTGGGTGTGGACTTTGTCAGCGGGACCCGTGTCGATGTCAACATCGGTCAGGCATACAACTTAGAAGTGGCCAAGGATTATTTGGAGGAGCTAGGTTACAACAGTCCCGATGCTCGCAAAGCGGGAACCAACGACGATATTCTTGTCTTCCGCACCAGTCAGGTGTTGTCACCGGATGAGGTAGGCGAGATCGAAAAGAAATTCCAGGCGGAATACAATAAGAACGTCGGGGTGAATGAGCAGAAGGTGGACCCGGTGATCGGGCGGGAGCTGGCGCGAAATGCCATCATCTCCGTGTTGTTGGCCGCGCTGGCGATCATCCTCTATATCACCATCCGCTTTGAATACCGGTTTGGGGTATCGGCAGTGATCGCTTTGCTTCACGATGCGTTGTTCGTGATCGGGATGTTCTCCATCTTCCAGTGGGAAGTGGATTTGGTCTTTATCGCCGCTATACTCACCATCGTCGGTTACTCCATCAACGATACGATCGTCATCTATGACCGGATCAGGGAGAACATGAATTTTAATAAGCCGAAAACCTGGGATGAGCTGAAAAAAACGGTCAACGACAGTATCGGGCAGGTGCTGGTCCGTTCCCTCAGTACCTCCTTTACCACGGTCTTTGCTGCCACTGCCCTGTTTATCTTCGGCGGGGAGAGTATCCGCTACTTCTCCTTAGCCTTGCTGATGGGACTGGCTGCCGGGACCTACTCTTCCATCTTTATCGCCAGCCAGATCTGGATCACCTGGAAGTGGCGCTCGATGGCGAAGGAAAAAATGAAAGCCCAGACTGCCGAATAAAAAATGGTGTACCGGCCATAAACTGTAATGGAGACAGCCGCGGGATTCCCGCGGCTCCATTTTTCGGGAGATGAAACGATGGATCGGGAACGGGTACGCAAAGCGGAATGGGGGGCATGGGTCGGGATTGTCGGTAATCTCCTGTTGGCGATTCTGAAAGGGAGTATCGGTCTGATTGCCAACAGCCGGGCCTTGTTGGCGGATGCCGTCCATTCCGCTTCGGACGTGGTCGGTTCCTTGGCTGTGCTGATCGGTGTCCGTGTGGCCAAGGTGCCGCCGGACAAAGATCATCCATACGGCCATGGAAAAGCGGAATCCATCGCGGCGATCATCGTGTCCGTCCTGCTTGGGGTGGTGGGCCTGGAGATCGGTTATCAATCCTTTCAAGCACTGTTTGAACCTATCGAAGCCCCGGGCGGTTTGGCGGTGATTGCCGCCCTGGTGTCAATGCTGGCCAAGGAAGGCATGTTCCAATACAAATATCGCCTAGGCAAGCGCATCGGCAGTCAGGCGGTTATCGCCAATGCCTGGGAACACCGGTCCGATGTTTATTCCTCCATCGCAGCCCTGGTGGGGATCGGCGGTGCGGTTTTGGGGGAACGATGGGGGATCTCCTTTTTGCTTTATCTGGACCCGATCGCAGGGGTATTGGTCTCCCTGTTGGTTCTGCGCATGGCTTATCATTTGGCGAAAGAGTCGATTCACAACACCTTGGACCATGTGCTTCATGATGAGGATGCCCAGGACCTGGTGGAAGCCGCCGCCAAAGTGGACGGGGTGTTGCGGGTGGATGAATTGCTGGCCAGAGAACACGGCTTTTACGTGATCGTCGATGTGAAGGTGGCGGTGGAACCTGGAATCACAGTAGAAGAAGGGCATCGGGTGGGAAAAGAAGTGAAGGAGCGACTGATGAAAGATTTTCATCATGTCTCCAACGTTTTTGTTCACATCAACCCCTACCGCTCGAAACATCACCAGCAGGATGATTTTTGAAAGGAGCACTAGTAACAACAGCTTGGGCTAACGAAGAACAAATTGAAGGATATTATCAAGACGACATTCAACCAGTTCTTCTCGAAGCCACTCCTTGCCCAAGCCTTTTATTGCTGGGTTGTCAAAAAACAAAAAGAAGGAGTGGATACCCATGAGTAAAGCTATGTTTTTGCATCGGGAAGAGATCTTGTTGGAAGGTCTCGTGATGATCTCCATCCCCTCTTCGGATGGTTTTGGTGAAAAGATGAATGCGATACATACGGAGATAACTGAATCCATCGGTTAAACAGGAAGTGATTTTGTCTGTCACTTCCTTTTTTCCGGGTCAACTTCGGTATGCTATAATAAAAAACGGCAAGGGAGGTGGTTCCCTATTGCTACGATCGAAAACACGATGGCAGCCGGTTGAGGCAAAAGAGCCTCTCATCCGACAGTTGGCGGAGGAATTGGAGGTGCATCCTCTAATCGCCCGTCTCCTGGCCAACCGTGGACTGACCGAGCCGCAACAAGCCCGTCAGTTTCTTCAGGCGGATGGTTCGGATATGTACGATCCGTTTTTGCTGGACGGGATGAAGGAGGCGGTGGCCCGAATTCGGGAAGCACTCGACCGGCGGGAACGAATTCTGGTCTATGGTGACTACGATGCGGACGGCGTTAGCAGCACCAGCCTGATGATGATGGTTTTCAGGCGCCTCAGCGCAGACGTCGATTATTACATACCCAACCGCTTTACCGAAGGATACGGTCTCAACGAAGAGGCGCTCAAACAGGCGAAGGAGGCAGGGGTACAGCTGGTAATCTCGGTGGATACCGGTATCAGCGCTGCGGCGGAAGCCGAGGTGGCGAAGGAGTTAGGGTTGGACCTGATCATTACCGACCACCACGAACCCCCAGAAATTCTGCCCGATGCTTATGCGGTGATCAATCCCAAAAAGCCGGGTTGCCCATATCCTTTTGACATGCTGGCAGGGGTGGGGGTGGCGCTAAAGGTGGCCCATGCCCTCTTGGGCTCCCTCCCGGAAGAAGTGTTGGACCTGGCGGCATTGGGGACAATTGCTGATCTGGTCCCGCTGTTGGATGAAAATCGGATCATCGCCTCGCTGGGTCTGGAACGGATGAATCAGCAGAGAAACCCGGGTCTAACCGCTTTGATGGAAGCTTCTGGAGTGAAACCTCCCGTCGGGGCCGGACATGTCGGTTTCTCCCTCGGTCCCCGGATCAATGCCAGCGGTCGGTTGGAGTCGGCCGGTATTGCTGTGGAACTGTTGCTGACCGAAGACCGGGAAGAAGCCCAGTCCATGGCGGAAGAGCTGGACCGATTGAATCGGGAGCGACAACAGTTGGTGGAAGAGATTACCCGGGAAGCGACGGCGATGGTGGAGGCGGATCCCGACCGCTACCGCCGTTTTATCCTGGTGGCAGCCCCGGGATGGAATGTGGGTGTGATCGGAATTGTCGCCTCCCGGCTGGTGGAGAAGTATTATCGTCCGACGATCGTATTGGGGATCGACGAAGAAACAGGCATGGCCAAGGGTTCGGCTCGGAGTATCGCCGGTCTGGATATGTATCGGGCATTGACGGAATGTGCCGATCTCTTGCCCCACTTTGGAGGTCACGAAATGGCGGCTGGCATGTCCCTTCCTCGGGAAAACCTCCTCAAACTGCACCGCCGGCTGGATCAGATCGCCGGGGACTGGCTGCAGGAGGAAGATTATATCCCCTTGTCCCGAGTGGAGGCCGACTTGACAATCGGCGATGTGGATGTGGACCTGATCCAGGAGTTGGAACGGTTAGCCCCTTACGGTGTGGGCAATCCGACGCCTCAGTTCCGGATCACGGGAGCGGGCCTTTCCCGGATGCAGTTGATCGGTAGGGAAAAAAACCATCTGAAACTGACCTTAAAAGATGGGGATCGTGTCTTAGAGGCGGTGGGTTTTCGGTTGGGGGAACTGGCCGAAGAGATAGCGCCCTCCGCCGCACCGGAATTGTTAGGGGAGCTATCCATCAACGAGTGGAACAATCGGCGGATTCCTCAGCTGATCATTAGGGATATCGCGGTACCTCATCTGCAGGTGTTTGACTGGAGGAGCAACCGGGATAAGTCGGATCAGTTCCGGCGCTTGGCTGCACAGTCCGGATCCGTTTTTGTGTTCCGGAAGGAACCCCGCGCCGCCAACTGGCTATCGACATCCCGGGTCTTATTGTGGGGAAAGATAGAGGAAATGTCCTCCCTTCCCCCTGTTCATCAGCTGGTTTTGGTCGATCTGCCTCCGTCAGTGGAAGCTTTTAACCGGTTGCTTCAGAAGTGTTCCGATGTAAAACGGGTATATTTCGCCTTCGGGGATGCGGAATTGGACGGCAGCTTAGCCCGCACGCCTGACCGTGAACAATTTAAACGTCTGTACGCATATTTGCTGAGAAAAAAGCAGTATCAGGTTCCTTCGGAGCTTAAAGGGTTGTCGCGACGAACGGGACTGTCCCCACGGGGGGTGGCTTTTATGCTGCGGGTATTTGATGAACTGGGCTTTGTACACCTTACCGACCATCAGCTGGACGTGGTTCCGCAACCTGCCAAACGCCCCTTGAGCGAATCGCATCTTTACTGCCAACAGCAGGAACGGGAACAGGTCCAACATGCTTTTGTTTATTCTTCATACAAAGAACTTTGTCAGAGAACGGTTTCGGTGATTTCGGGTGATCCGAAATGAGGAGGAGCAAACATGGACTTTAAAGAAAAAATCCGGTTGATTCAAGACTTTCCCCAACCGGGTGTCAATTTTAAGGATATCACCACTCTCTTGAAGGATGGGAAAGCTTTTCACGCAGCGATCGATCAAATGGTGGAACAGTTGAAGAGCAAGGAGATCGATCTGGTGATCGGTCCAGAGGCTCGCGGCTTTGTGGTGGGCACACCCTTGGCCTACGCCATGGGTGTCGGCTTTATCCCGGTCCGTAAGGCGGGAAAATTGCCGGGTGAAACGGTGGAAACCGGGTATAGCCTCGAATACGGCAAGGATCGGCTGGCGATTCACAAGGATGCCATTCGCCCCGGCCAGCGGGTGCTGATTGTGGATGATTTGTTGGCCACCGGAGGTACCGTCAACGCCACCCTAGACCTGGTTCGCCAATTGGAAGCGGATGTGGTCGGCGCCGCCTTTGTGATCGAGCTGACTTATCTCCATGGCCGGGCCAAGTTACCGGACCTCGATATCTATACCTTGATCCAATACTGATATATAGACGGAATCCAGCACCACCCCCTTTCCCTTTTACAGGAATGGGGGTTTTTTGCAATGTTGAAAAATAAGGAGGATGCAGGGAGAAAATGCCGAATAGGATTAGAAAGAAGAATCCTATTTTAAAACGGGAGACAGGGAGGTGTCGGCCTTGGACTGTCAGAAAGAGGATTTCATCTCGGAGGATGTGGAGAATCTGGAGGAGCCGGAGTTGTATGGAATCCTGATCGGTTTGGGACTCTGGGGAGCCACCCTGATTTCGTATATTGTTTTAGTTCGATTAAATTGGATCGCCGGGCTCTGAGTGATTCCTCTGGTCCCGGGGCCGTATATCCTGGTGAATGGACCATGCGCTGTTCAGTGCATGGTTTGTTTTTTCGTTGATAAAAGACATCGTGGCAGAATCGTGGTAAGGTCATGATGAGGGAGGGAGAGGAATGGAGTCGAGTGAAGGAGCGCCTTATGAAAGTTATCGGGCGTGGAAGATGCTGGGAATCCTCCTGGCGGCCCAGGTGGCAGTCGCCTTTCTCGGACGGGGGTTGGCGCCGTTGGGGCCGCTTATCGAGAAGGACCTGTCAATTACGAAGGCACAGGTGGGGATGTTGCCTGCTGCTCTTTTTCTGGGGCAGTCTTTTTTTAATTTACCATCGGGCTATTTTGCCGATCGATACGGTTCACGGATCATGCTCCTGATCTTGTGCCTGTCAGCGGCGGCCAGTTTTATACTGGTGACAGGCGTTCCTTTTTTCGGCTGGTTGCTTCTCTTTGTGGTTGTAGGCGGTTTTGCTTACGGCGGGATGCACCCGGTGACCAACCGGGGGATCATCTATTGGTTCCCCCAGCAAAGGCGGGGGACGGCGATGGGAATCAAGCAGACGGGAGTGACGGCAGGGTCCGCCTTGGCCGCACTGATCTTGCTTCCGGCGGCCATGACCTGGGGTTGGCGGGAATCCTTGATTGCCGCTGCTCTTTGTACCGGTGGGGTCGGCGTGCTCGTCTATCTCCTGTACCGGGATTCCCGAGAGGCCGCGCCGAGAAAGAAAAACGAAGGCGTTTCGCTGATTCATTCGGTTCGTCCCCTGGCCAAAAGTCGTCCACTGTGGTGGCTGAGCCTGGCCGCCGTCGGGCTCAACATGGGAAACCTGGTTCTCAGTACTTATGTGGTCTTTTTTGCTTATGAACACTTGGAATATCCTTTGTATGTGGCGGGCACGCTCCTGGTGGTATCTGAGGTGGCTGGGTCTGCTGGCCGGATTATATGGGGCTGGGTGAGCGATCGGTTGTTAGGGGGACGGCGCTTGGTCGTGTTGATGGGGATCACGCTGATCACGATCGTATTAAGCGTCATCTTTGCTCTGTTGCCGCCACACGTGCCGTACTTTTTGTTTCTACTGCTGGTGGTGGTGTTTGGCTTCTCCATCTCCGGATTTAACGGGATCTGGATGAACGCCGCCACCGAGTCGGTTCCCCGGGAACAGGCGGGCATGGCCAGCGGTTTCAGCGTTTCCATCGGTTCTTGGGGCGTCATTCTGGGCCCGCCGCTGTTTGGCTGGGTGGTGGATCAGGGAGGTTACACCCCGGCCTGGTTGGTGTTGGCCGGGATGATGGTCGCTGTTTTGCTGCTTCTTATCGGGATGGAAAAATCGTCGAGAATCCCTGTTAAGGAGGGTTACTGATGCCAATGGATCGAAGGATTCCCCCGGTTGTTCAGATCGTCGGTTTTTCCAACACAGGAAAAACCACTTTGATCACCCGCCTGCTTTCCCGGCTGTCGGAAGAAGGATGGAAAGTGGGCAGCATCAAACGTCACGCCGGGAACCTGGAGTTCGATGTGCCGGGAAAGGATAGTTGGCTGCACCGTCAGGCGGGGGCGGATCCGGTGGCGATTACCGCTGCCAATCAGACGGCCTTGATCTTTCCCCGCCCCCTTTGCCTGGATGAGCTTTTAATCCATTATCAGGAGCAGGATCTAGTGCTGGTGGAAGGATTTAAATATGCCTCGCATCCGAAGCTGGTGATGGCGACGGAACAGTCCCACCTCTCCCTAGTTCAAGAATTGTCCCATGTCCATGGTGTGGTCACCCCTGTTCCCATGGAAGGGGCGGGGGTTCAACAATTTCGACGGGATGATGTGGAAGGTGTGGCGATGGCGGTGAAACAGCTGGCAGGCCTGAAAAAATAGGGGAAATTTCCTTTCTGGCCCCAAAACAACCGAAGTCGAAACGGTCGTTTATTTTTCGATATTAAGTAAAGATTTTATCGATTCCGCGGTCATGAATTGGTACAGCGTTTTTTTATTTGGATTGTTCCCTTATGGTGACGACCATCTAATTCCTTATCCGACGGCGTTCGATCAAATCACTTCAAAGTAAAAACACGCGAATTCATTTCGTTGATGGCGGTGAAACGGTTGGGAGGCTTGATATCCTAAAAACAAAAATATCGAATGACGGGCCGTCAGATGCAATTGTTCAGAGTGTTTTCCAACAGGACGGGGCCCAAGTCCTGGTTTGTCGATTGACTGAGCCGTACCTGGACCCGGGTATCCGGGGTGAGTCGGGCCGTAATATGGTCAAATCGTCCCGCCCAGGTAGGGGCATCCGGCTCCGGGGTGGGATACAGCCGAAACCGCCAACTGATCACACCGGGTACCTGGGCAAATCCCTCATATTGATCAAAGGGACCCCATGAAGCGGGATGAGGCAACCCGTATGCCAGAATCGCCACACGGGTCCGAGTGCTGCCAAAGGGGGTGGTGATCCTTTGAATGAGGGAAACCCCGGATGGATAATCGGCTCCGGGATGAACTGGTGGCAGCACCAGACAACAGGGCATATCCACGCCGTTGTCCGCGATCCGGATCACTTGTCCCGGCAGGGGTTCTCCTTGCAGGTGGGGATTGGCTTGCATCAGTCGATCCAGAGGGGTTCCCACCCGTTGCGCAATCGCAGCTAGGGTCTCACCATCCCGTACCGTATACCATCGGCTGTCAGCAGACATCATCTGTGGATCATCTCCCGTAAGAAAGATGTTCCATTCTATGCGCAAACGGGAGAAAGTGGTCATTGCCCCAGGAGATCACCTGAACTTCCCTGATGGGGTTTGGATGTAGAGGTTGAAGAGATGTAAAAAAAGGTCAAGCTGCTTGCGGCAACGATACCACAGGCGCATTGACCCTTGTTAGTAGTCCGTACACCTTCTTCACCGTGGGCCCGTTCCCTCGTTGCCCCTTTTCTGTATAGATGCCCCGCAGACATAAAGGAAAACGAAAAATTGTAAATGCGGTGCCCTTATGTGCGAGGATTTGGAGTTTTGCACAATGGGTTGGGAATGATTGCAATGAAAAGGGGGAATCGGGACTATGCCCTTTTATCATCGCTTGGGTACCATTCCACCCTGAAGCGATCCCGGCCCCCTACTGGCACAGCAACGTGAACAGCGATGAAGTGTTATACGATGTGGAAGGCAACTTTATGAGCCGGAAAGGGGTGCGGAAAGGCTCGATCACCCTCCATCCCAGTGGGTTTCCCCACGGTCCCCATCCAGTTAAGGCGGAAGCCAGCATCGGGAAAAAAGGACGGAAGAATGGGCCGTGATGATCGACACCTTCCGTCCCCTCTACGTGACCCAGGCGGCGCGGAACGTGGAAGATCCACAGTATTTGACTAGTTGGTTGCCCGACGATCATGCTTAAATAGGAAGGGGATCCAGGTGCAGATCAATCCAAAAGATCAGGCCAAAAAAGAGAACGACAGGCTGTTGATCGGAAGCGTCCTTCCCCGACCCATCGCCTTCGTCACCTCTCTGAACGAGGAGGGGAAGGTGAATGCGGCCCCCTTCAGCTTTTTCACTGTGGTCAGCTCCGATCCGCCGATGCTGGCTGTCACCGTCAACCGCAAGCCGGGAGGTGTTCAAAAGGATACGGCCCGCAACATTGCGGCTTATAAGGAGTACGTGATCCAGGTGGTGGATGGGGAGAATGTGGAACAGGTGAACCAGTGTGCTACCGACTTCCCGCCGGAGATGAGTGAAGCGGAGGCCGTTGGATTTGATGTGGTTCCTGGTCAAAAAGTGAAAGTTCCCCGGATTGTTCAATCCAAAATCCAGATGGAATGCCGTCTTCATCAGATCCTATCGATGGGTGGAACGGCGGCCGAACCCAATGCCGATCTGGTGATCGGCGAAGTGGCGCTGTTCCATGTCCGGGATGATCTGTATGAGCAGGGGCGGATCGATAGCGAAACATTGGATCCTGTGGGCCGTCTCGCCGGTCTCTCCTTCGGGAAAATAGGCGAAACCTTCTCCCGTCGCCGTCTCAGCTATAAGGAATGGCAGGAGCGCGAGAAAAGTAAATCCAGCAGATCATAAAAACATCGGCGCCTCACAGGAGGTGCCGATGTTTTTGGTTACAACAACCATAGTGCAAAGGCGGTGCCCACGCTGCTGTACAAGAGAGCGAATCCGATATTCCAGCGGGTGATTCGGTAGGGAGATTCCCGGGTCAACTGCGTCATCATCGCGACGGTGGTGTTATAGGTGCCGGAAGCGTCGCTGGCGAGGTTGGCGGTTAACAACAGCACCGCCAGGCTGAGAGGATTTAAAGTGTCTAAGAGCGGTTGCAGAAGCAACCCCTGCAAGCCGAGGGTGACTAAGGGATGAAAACCGACCAGGGCCAGCAGAATAGCGGAAAGCTGAATCAGCACGAAAAGCAGCACCGGTGTCTCCGCGAGGGAGAGAAGCGGACCCTGTAAATAGGACAAGATATCGGTCTCCTCCACCATCCGATTAAAAAAACCGAGGGAAAGAAACAAGAGGGCCAGATTATGAAGTCCCGGGACCTGCTTTTTCCAAGCGAGCAGGCTGTATTTCCAATAGGCTTTGCCCCGCCGGATCAACAGCGCCCAGATCAAACAGAATGGCAGAATGAACAGCGTAATTGCGGCAAAAAAGTCGATGCTCAGCCAATCCGTCAATAGATTAGACATTCCGATCAGGAGGAACAGGGCGGCGATCAACTGCAGCAGTTTGCCCGGCCGGGCGGTCGCTCCCCCTGGGGTGGGGGTGACCGCAGGTTTCAGGGAGTGTTTGCGGTAACGTTGGGCCAGCAGCCAATCGATGGCCAGCATCACCACAGAAAAGAGAAGCAAGTAAGGCAACAGCTCGGGATAAGCGACCCCAGTCGCTCCCGATGCTACGACAATAAAGACTTCAACCGGGCTCCAAACAGTGGCGATGGAGAAAGCCCGCAGGATCGATTCGCTGGCAAACCGATGGCGCAAGGATTCCTGCAGCCCGCTCAGGGGCTTTTGCAACACCCGGTGGACCAAGGGAATCGATGCGAAAAAGAGGAAAATGCACAACACATAGCTGACCAGCGAGGTGCGCCGGTACAGGCTAGCCAGATGGCGGGTTCCGTTTTTCAACAGACGTCCCAGGTGCTGCTCATACCGGCCCACGGTGATCAAGTTGTTGATCCAGGGCAACATGTAGAGCAGCGACAGGATGAGTCCCGTCGAGGTGAAAAAGGTGGGAAATTGGGTCCAGCTCATCCCAGAGGTGATAAACAGGATCAACCCTACCGTTAAAAAAACAAGACTGACCGCCTGAAATGTCCGTATCGAACCGGGATAAGAAAGGGGGAGACACAGGATCGCGATCCCCCCCGTTATGCACGCCAAGTGGGGAGAGTCGAGAAACAAGTTCCCCATGTAGAACAGCACGAGCAAGGTATAAAGCCAGCGGCGTAGGGTATCGATGGCAAGCATGGTATCGGGACTCCTTTAGTAAACAATAGATTAGTGAGCCAGTGGTTTAAATAGCCGCCGGAGCAGAGGTGGAATGAAAAATAGGATGAAAAAGACGCGAAACATCTGGTATCCCGTTACCGTGGCCAATTCGGCATCCACCTCCCGCGCCACCACGCCCATGGTGGCCATTCCTCCAGGAGAGAGGCTGAGAAAGGCGGTGACCAGCGACTGATGGTGCAGGGAGACCAACAAGAGCCCCAACCCCCATGAAAAGAGCACCAAAGCCAACCCGGTGACCGGAGCCAGCAAGCCGATGCCGCGGCGTCGAAACAGATCCTCCCATTTCAACATGCGGCCGAAATAAGCCCCCATAAAGAGTTGGGCGAAATTCCGGATCAGGGAAGGGAGTTCCGGTGGATGAATGCCCGATACCCCGAATAGGGCTATCACCAACACCGGTCCCATCAAGAACGGGGTCGGAAAACGTAGCTTGCGGGCAGCCCAGGCACCGGCTGCGGCGATCAGACCGAACAACAGCAATGACGGATCCAACGACACCCCGTCGGTCTCACCGCCGGTCGCCGCGGGTGCGGCTTTTCCGGTCAAGCCGAGTACCAGGAAAGGGACGATAAAGATCACGGTCAACAGGCGAGTCACCTGATAAAAAGTGACGATGCTGAGATCGATCCCTTTCATTTCTTCTCCCAGGGTGACCATCTGGGAGAGGCCGCCGGGGATATTGGCCGTCAGAGCCGTTCGAAAATTAAGGCCGGTGTGGCGGGAGATGAGTAGTGCCAAACCGACGCTAAACCCCATCATCAATGTGGTCATCAGCAACATCGTCGGCAATTGAGCAATCATTTGGGCCAGGGTTTGACGGTTGAAAGAGGAGCCCAGCATATATCCGATAGCGACCAGCCCGGCATTGCGCCACCCCGAAGGCCAATAGAGAGGCGCGGGAGCGAAACGGGACCAGAGGAGGACGCTTACCATCGGTCCCAGGATCCAGGGAAGGGGAAGGCCGACAAAAGCAAAAATACCCCCACCGGACAGAGATAGGAGAAAGGTCCGGAACCAGGGGAGGAAGGAAGTTCGTAAACGTTGGATCGATGTCACCTTCTTACCCAATGAAGTCATATACGTTCAACTTAAACCAAAGGTGGGTTTTTAGCAACCGTTTCGAATAGCGAAAGGTTAAGCGCTCCATTCCATTTGAAACCGAGGAAAGCCGCCAGCAAACCTAGTGAGTAGGTGAGCCCGAGATAAAGATATCGGTGTTTAACACTCATCTGGAGCGTTTCCCAATGCAACGTGGAAAAGGTAGTGAAGGAGCCGAGCAAACCCGTTCCGAGGAACAAAAACCAGTCATCGCTCCAGCCCGTGTCGGCGATCGAGCCGAGCAGAAAGGAGCCCGCCACGTTCGCAGTCAATGTTCCCCAGGGAAGGAGGCGGTGGGGCCGGTTGAGCCATTGGCTGACAGCGTAGCGGAGAAGCGCCCCCGATGGCTACCCAAAAGCCGTGGATCAGCATCTGTTGTTCCTCCTCTTTGTCCCCAAACGGGAACCGGTATGGACAAGCAGGATCCCGCCCCAAAAACTGAGCAACAGATATATAACGGCCATGACTACATCCCCTTTTTGCGTCAGGGTTAATGTTTCGACACTGAAGGTGGAAAAGGTGGTGAAAGAGCCGATCATACCTGTACCGATGCCGGATCGAAGCAGGACGGATGCGGGGAGATGGGCATTTAACCAGCCCAATAGCAGACAGCCTGTCCAGTTGGCGGCCAGGGTGTCCAAAGGAATCCCTGCACCGGGGTGGAACAGAATCAATCCTAAACCATAACGAAGTAGCGCTCCGATCATTCCCCCGATGCCCACCGCGACGATATGATTCATAACCGTATCCCTCATCGATTGGTGTTTTCATTACCCTTCTCAGTTTAGAAAATTCGGTTAACGGGTGCAATCGAAGGGTGTTCCGATGAAGCCATACGTCGCTTTTTACAACAAGGAGCGTCTCCAACAAACATTTGGCGGCCTTTTCCCGTAGAGATGGATTAAGGCCGCTGTTATTTTACCAACCGGTAGAGAACTCATGGCTTGACCTGGCAAAAGGCCGGCTTTCTCAAAGGTTCAAATCGATCACGATATCATCGGTCTCCTCTTCGGTGACTCCAATATATCGCAGGGTGACCGATGGCGCGGAATGGTTGAAGATCGATTTTAACCAAGTGATATCTACCCCTGATTTATACGCATGGTAACCGAAAGTTTTCCGCAAGGTATGTGTTCCGATTTTATCTTGAATACCAACAGAACGAGCCGCTTGATTCAAAATTTGGTGCGCACGCTGTCGGGAGATGGGTCTGGAGCCCATGCGAGACTTAAACAAATACTCATCTGAATCGGGCCACTGACCGGTCTCCTCCACGTACAGATTGATGGCATTCCGCACATTTTCACCAAACGGAAACGTCTTTTCCTTCATGGTGCGGGATTCTATCAGTCGAAAAAACGTTCGAGGGCGTCCCCCATGGTCCATGACATCTCGGATTCGTAACCGCAAAATATCTGAAATACGAAGCCCTGAATTAATACCCAGCACGAATAAGAGGTGATCACGGGCAGACTGGGCTAGCAATTTCTTCTTCATTTCTTCAATCTGCTTCAGATCTCGGATCGGTTGAACGGTCTCCATCTCTTTTTATTCTCCTTACTGTATAATATAATACATTATGTAAAATTGAATAATCCTCTGGGAGGTATGGTGAATGATAAAAAGTCCATTCAAATCGTTTTTCTCTCCTAAACGCGTTTCATGGAAACTCAACGCCGGTTATTCTATTCTCCTTATTTGCCTTTACCTCCTTTTCTTCTCCCTTCTCTCCATGATCAACTGGAAATTAGCCGGTGAAAAAGGGCTGTTTTTAGCGATCGCTTCTTTTCCGATATTGGCCTACATATTGGCGCAAGTTCTCTTTTCGCAATTGTACCGTCCCCGACCCACTGTAAAACACCATTCCACTGTTTTCAGAAACATGCCACGCCCCAAGGTGGCTGCTATTCTGACGATGTACAATGAGGAGGGTCGGATGGTAAAAGAAGCGGTAAACGGCCTTCTTCACCAAAAGACCCCCGTGGACGAAATCTACGTCGTTGATGATGGAAGCCACGACCTTTCAGGCTATAAAACGGTTCTGAAGTTAAAAAGAGCATGGGAATCCTCACACGCCCAGGTATCCTCAGACAGTATCGCGATTTCAGAAAAAGCGAACCACAACCTGAAGTGGAAGATCCATCGTTTCCCGATCAATCAGGGGAAACGACACGCCCAGGCATGGGCTTTACGGCAGACAGACGCTGATATCATTGTGACGATGGATATGGATAGCGTTCTCCAAGCAGAAGCGATTGAACAATTGATTCAACCGTTTTTCCAGCAAAACGTGATGGCTGTAGCGGGTGATATCGGTGTCACCATGAAAAAGAAAAACTTGTTGACCCGTTTGACCGATTTTCACTACCAATACCTTTTCCGTACAGAATGCGCCGCCCATTCTGCCACCGGACACCTCTTGTACTGTTCAGGACCTCTTGCCGCTTATCGACGGGAAGTCATCATTGATCACCTCCATGAATATGTGAACCAACGGTTTATGGGAAAACCGATCCAAATGGGCGACGACCGTTTTCTTACCGGTTTGGCCAATCGGTTGGGGCACACCGTCTATCAATCCACCGCCCGTTGCCAGACACAGATCCCGGAACGTTGGTCCTCGTTTATTCAGCAACAGTTGCGTTGGGCTCGCTCATTCATTATTGAGAGTATGACTGCGTTGAAAACGTACGCGACCATGAAAAAGGCGGCTCCCTTCCTCTGGACATTGGGGGAATTGTTCACTTGGCCGATCTTTGCTGTGGCTTTTTTACTGGATATGGTTTTAAACAGCGGACAGATGGGTTGGAGCCTTCTTCTTTACTATTTGGGCTATATATCCCTTTTCGCTTACTTGAGAAACATGGGTAGCCTGTTTTCCGATGCGAAACGCTACCTCTGGATGAGTCCCCTCCATGGACTGTTGCAGTTCGGGTTGATGACCTGGATCCGGATGTATGCCCTGTTTACCCTTCGCACGACAGCATGGGGAAACCGATGATGGGGTGTGTTGCGGGGTTCTATTAACCTCGTACTGTTTTATGAATCGGGGAGGGTGGAGACCGGTTTTGATCTCGTGTTTGAAGGGGGCATCGCTGTCAGCCTTCACTTGGTTCACCCCGAAAGCGGACGGTGGTCGACGCGGAGGAGATAAGGGGTGGGTGGCGGTACAGATTTGGATGCACCGGCGTCGGATGGTGATGCCATACATTCCTGGCCGAAGAAGTCGCCGGGGTGCCAAGGGACACGGAGCAGTTGGTACGTGACGATGTGAACCGGTTGACACATTTCTCCGTCTTTATATAAGATGATAAGCGATTCCAAATGCGAAAAATGAGTACAGGGGTGCCTGCGGGCTGAGAGGGAGAATTCCCAACCCTTAGAACCTGAACTGGCTGATACCAGCGAAGGGAGTACGGCTGCTGCTTGATGATGAGGCCACTCCCCGATGGAGTGGCTTTTTTGGTTCCCCGTACTCAGAAAGGGGAAATCGGCAATGCAACTTTCAGGAAAAACCGTATTGGTGACAGGAGGAAGCCGGGGGCTGGGTGCGGCAATCTGCCGTGCGGCCGCCGCCCAAGGAGCGGCAGTGGCGGTCAATTACCGGGAGAGCCGGGATGATGCAGAAGGCGTGGCGGAGGAGATCCGCAGCATGGGTGGACAAGCGTTGCCGGTCCAGGCGGATGTTCGGGAGCGGCAAGCGGTGCAACAGATGGTGGAAGAGATCGAGCAAGCTTTAGGTCCGGTGGATGTTCTAGTGAACAACGCCTTATACCGGTATCAATTTGATCCGGAACACCGCGCGACAGTGGATACCCTTACCTGGGAAGAGATGCAAAACCAGCTGGACGGGACCTTAAAGGGGGCTTATCACTGCGTTCAGGCCGTCGTCCCCAAAATGAAAGCGCGCCGGAGCGGACGGATCATCCAAATCGGGACCAACCTGTTTGACCACCCGGTGGTGCCTTATCACGATTACACCGCCGCCAAAGCGGCATTGACCGGGTTGACCCGCACACTGGCTTCGGAGTTGGGTCCCTACGGAATCACCGTCAATACCGTAGCCGGTGGCTTACTGGATAAAACCCGGGCTAGCGAAAAGACATCGGATGAAGTTTTTGAAATCATTCGCTCCTCCACTCCGCTGCGGCGGGTCACTCGGCCGGAGGATGTGGCCGGTGCTGTCCTGTTTTTCGCCTCGGATTTCTCCCAGCAGGTAACCGGACAATATTTGATCGTAGACGGCGGATTAGTCATGAACTGATGAAGGGAGAGAAGCGTGTGGAAAGCGATCTCGCACTGATTGACAAGGTTCGGAAGCGACAGCCCTTGATCCATCATATTACTAACGGGGTCACCATCAACGATTGCGCCAACATCACTCTCAGTTGTGGGGCGTCCCCGGTGATGGCCGATGCGCCGGAGGAGGCAGCGGATATGACCCGGTTGGCTTCCGCTCTGGTGCTCAATATCGGAACGCTTCATCAGGATCAGGTGGAAACCATGATCCAAGCGGGCTTGGCTGCTAACAAGAAAGGCATCCCTGTGGTGTTGGACCCGGTAGGAGTCGGTGCGACCCCGATGCGGACCGAAGCGGCCAGACGGCTTATGAATCGCGTTCAGATCACTCATCTGAAAGGGAATGCTGCGGAGATCGCCACTCTGGCCGGTGTACAGGCTGAGGTGCGAGGGGTTGATTCTGGACAGGTGGGCTCCGATCTGGAGACCCTCGCTAAAAAAGCAGCTCAAATCTGGGGAGTAACAGTGACCGTGACCGGAGCGAGGGATTGGATCACCGATGGGCAGGAGCAGATTGAGGTGGTGAACGGCCATGAGCTGATGAGTACCGTAAGCGGGACAGGGTGCATGAGTGCCTCCGTCCTGGCTGCTTTTGCCGCAACAGGGGAGGATCCGGTGGCTTCCGCCGTCTCGGCGATGGCAACCTACGGGGTGGCAGCGGAACAGGCCGCCCGTCGTTCCAGGGGACCCGGCAGTTTTCGCGTGGAGCTTTTTGACGCGATAGCCTCCTTAACGGGTGAGCAGGTGAAGGAAGCGGCGTGTGTTACCTGGCGAGGCTGACCTCCCTGGAAGGATATCAATCGGATCGGACAAACTTCGGCGTCGATGGAGGGGGATAAGCTGGTCATCAGCCAAAGCCCGGATGGGCGTATGGCCAAGGATGGGAGAGGCCTTGGTGGTGATCCGCCTCCATAAGGATGGCCCAGGTGTTAGCTTCATTGTTCACACAAAAGCTGAACAAACGGCATTCACTTTTATGCAAAAACCCCCGTCTGAGGCGGGGGTTTTTGCTCTTTCAGCAATCATGTCAGTGAATCTTTTTCTGTGTGGCGGAGTCGCTCGTGTGACGGGATGTTTTTTTCTTTCGTTTCAGCAGGAACAGGGGAATAATCCCAGCCGGAACAGGCAGTTCCTCTCGGATCACCGGTCGTTTTTTATTTTTCATCCCGCTCCCTCCTTTGAACAATAAGGTGACGATAGGGAGAGTAAATCCCCCTTAATTATAAGATAACGCGTTTTAATACAGTGTCAAGAGAAAATATCCCGTTTTAGAGCTTGAAATCGATGTGTATAAACAATGGATAGGATCTCCTTTGCACTTGAAGCCTCTTTTTTCTTTTTGGCAAAATTCCGGAAAAACAACGTGCGTCAAATATTCAGATCAAAAAAGCGATGGATCCGCTAGCTGACCGTGGCGCTGTTGCTTCCACCGACTGCCGCAGGAAGTTTCTCGCTTTCTGGGTGAATGCCTTCCATGACGGGTTTAAAACGCCGGAGCAGTGGAACAGTTGATAGAGGATGTACGGGAAGCCAAGGTCAATACGGTGATCGTTCAGGTCCGCCGCAGGGGGAGACATGTGATGGGACAAACCCTGAACGGGGAGGGTGAACCTTGGAATAGCGTTGAGTTGAAGCTTTGAAGCGGTTCCCGTCGCTATACGGTCCATACCGATGGCAGGGGTTTCTTCGGTAAAGCCGACCTCCCCCGGGATTGTACACGGTGGAAGTTGGACAAGCGACGGTTTGGGTGTGAAAGGGAGAAGGGGGCCAGATGAAGATGAAAGCAAAGTAGCCATCGATTTCGCTCCCCTGCGGGACTTCTTTTCATCCGGCGAAGGATGCGATAAAGTATAATAGAGGATTGAAGTCAGACCATTCCCAAAAATGCAGAAGGAGTTGCCGATATTGCCTGTGATTCAACTTCAACATATCAATTGGTCACGACCGGAAAAAGAAATCTTAAAGGGGATCGATTGGAGGGTTCGTAAAGGGGAGCACTGGGTCGTGCTCGGCCCCAACGGAGCCGGTAAAAGCGCCTTGTTAAACATCATTTGCGGCCACCAATGGCCCACTTCGGGAACCGTCGAGGTGTTGGGCCACACCTACGGGAACGTCGATCTTCGCCAACTGCGCCGATCGATCGGCTACATCAGTGCCTCCCTGTTGGAGAAGTTTGCCCGTTTTCATCAACAGGAACAGGCCTTGGACGTGGTGCTGAGCGGGTTTCACTCCAGCATCGGACTGTATGACCGTGTTGGAAAAGAAGAGCGAGAGCGGGCCATTCACCTTTTGGAACAGTTTGGTTGCCGTTCTCTTGTGGATCGTCCCTTTATGCAGCTGTCCCAAGGAGAGAAACAGCGGGTGTTTTTGGCCCGAGCCTGGATGGCTCAACCCCAGCTGCTCATCCTGGATGAACCGTGCTCTGGTTTGGATCTCCCGGCGCGGGAATCTTTCCTCCGTTCCCTGGAGCAGTTGGCCCAGTCGGAAACAGCGCCGACCCTGCTCTATACCACCCACCATGTGGAGGAGATTATCCCCGCCGTCACCCATGTGGCCCTTTTCCGCGATGGGCAGATGACGCATCAAGGGACCAAGCAGCAAGCCCTGACCGACGAAACTCTGCGGGATCTTTTTGACATCGATCTTCGTCTGGCCTGGGAAGGGGATCGGCCGTGGATCGTACCTGGTGCCTTGGTGTGAGGGTCTGTTAACAGCCGAACCTATCGAAGATGGGTTCGGCTTTATATATTGCAAATACAGAGTATGATGCGTCCGCTTTTAGCCTGGTTTTAAGAAGTGGTAGTTTTCTTTCATCAGATTTCTTTGAAGGGGGTACCGATCTGCAGATGAACATCATGCAGGCAGTCCGATCATGAGGGTCGGTAAACATCTGGGGGAGTCTGATGATACATTCCGGAATGGAGAAACACTGTATCGATCGAAAGTTACAATTGGTAAATAGCCAAGCGAGTCGTCTCTCCTGTCAAAGTGAGTACACATTCCTCTAAACACAGGCAAACCTTCGTTCTTCATCGCGGATAAATCCTACGGATCGAATGGAAGGAAAAAACATTTAAACCCGGCTCATGTTCTTTTTCCTTCTCTTCAGCAAACACGGGTCTCCCTTTCTTATTCGAACAGCTTTTTACAGGGAAGAAGAGAGCTCCCTACTGGTGGGGATATCGAGGCCCATGACGGGGTCAATCGCCGTATAATAGAAACAACTGCTGTTAAAGAAGGAAGAAGGATACGGGACAAGAGTTGAGAAAAGATATAAGTGTGGGGGTGAAGGAAAAATGTGGTTGGCCGGAGGGGAGAACCGGTTGTACGGACCAGAAGATCGAGAGCGTCGATTTGGCGGGGGAGCTCGGTCTGGCCGGGATCTTAGGGATCCTTTTGAGCGAGACTACGGACGGATCATCCACAGTGCGGCGTTCCGTCGTCTCCAGGCAAAGAAGCAGGTGATCGGGACCGATGCGGGGGATTTTCACCGGACGCGGCTCACTCATTCCATGGAGGTGGCGCAGATCGCCCGGGGGATCACCCTCTCCCTTAACCGGCGGTCGCCTCTGCTTCAGGCAGGGGAAAAGATTGACGTCTCCCTGGTGGAAGCCGCCGCTCTCGCTCACGATCTGGGTCATCCCCCCTTCGGTCATGAAGGGGAACGGGCTCTGCATCAGTGCATGCTCCCTTATGGCGGGTTTGAAGGGAACGCACAAACCTTTCGCATCCTCACCCGGTTGGAAGGAAAAAAGGGAGAAGGGCTCAACCTGACCCGCGGATTGCTGCTGTCGGTGATGAAGTATCCGATCCCGATGGAGGAAGCGATGGGGGAGATCAAGGGCTTGACCGGAGATAATCGCCCCCCTAAAGCTAGTGTCTACGCCTCGGACAGACCGGCTTGGGAGTGGCTGTTGGCTTCTTTGAGCCAGAGGGAGCGGGCGTTTTATACGGAAACAGGGCGGGAACCATCTTCCCCCTTTCACCAGACCCGACGCATGTCCCTGGAGTGCTCGCTGATCGATTTGGCCGACGATATCGCCTATGCTACTCACGATCTGGAGGACGCGGTCAATTTTCGGTTGGTGGAGGTGGAGGAGCTGGCGGAGGTTTTGATAAATGCAGCGGCTGAAAATCCCTTCTGTGAGGAATTGGGCCAGGCTGCCCACCTCTCCCGAAGCCTTCATCTCCGGCAGGAGGATTTTAAGCATCATTTGAAACAGGTGTTCGCCAATCTCATTTCCGCCTTTGTCCATGCTGTCGAGCTGAAGAAGGAGGGGGAATCGAAGTTTTCGCCACGACTTCGCTACCGGGCTCTGTTGCCGGAGGGGCTGAGGGAGCTGAACCGCCAGTTAAAGAAAGTGGTGGAGCGCCGGGTGATCCATTCCCCTGATGTTCAGGCCTTAGCCTTTAAAGGGGATCGGATCGTGCGGCGCTTGTTTGAAGCCTTGATGGATGAAGAAAAGCTGCTGCCGGAGAACGACAGGAAGCAGTTGGAACAGCATCCTGAAGACCGGGCCCGGGTGGTATGTGATTATCTGGCGGGGATGACCGATCCCTACGCTGTTCGGATGTTTGAGCGGTTGTACGGGTCCGGACGGACTCTGTTTTAATAGGGAGTTCCTCTCTGTTGCAAACTGAAGGCACAATCAGTTTGCATAAGGGAGGAATGGCTGTGAACAACCGGCGAAGCAATGGATTCGTGTTTTTGCTGCTCCTGGTTTGGGTCGGCTTTGCAGCAGAGGCGACGGCGGAAGTGCCGACGTTTACCGTCACCGGCACCATGCAGTTTCACCCGCTCCAGGGGGGATGCTGGCTGCTGGTGGATGAGCAGGGGATCTGGTATGAGTTGGTCGGGGAGGCTCGCTTGCTACAGCCCCTGATGAAGGAAGGGTTGCGGGTGACGGTAGAGGTCCGGGAGGATTCCCAATTGGTAGGGAAATGCATGGCCGGACGAATGGTCCAGTTGGTTCGAGTGATTCAGGCTAGGTCGCCGTCAGGATCGCATTATTAGGATTATGGTGTTCAGCATAAAAATCTCAGAAAGAATTAGAGAAAAATTTGAGAAATCGGAGGTTGAAACCGAATGGATATGAAAGCGTTGTCATTTTCCAGCCGACTGATGCATGGAACGGATAAACCCTGTCCCACGACGGGCTCTCTGATCCCGCCCCTCTATCAGACATCCACCTTTGTCTTCGACAACATGGAACAGGGGGGGCATCGATTTGCCGGAAAAGAAGAGGGATACATCTATTCGCGATTGGGCAACCCGACCTTGGCTGAACTAGAGGCTAAAATGGCTGATCTGGAAGGGGCCGAGGCCGCAGTAGCTTTCTCCTCCGGAATGGCCGCAGTCTCAGGAGTTTTGCTACACCTTCTCAAAAGCGGAGATCATGTGGTCGCATCTGATGGAATTTACGGATGTACCTTTGGGTTATTAGACATGTTGGAAGAAAAATTTCAGGTGAAGACCACCTATGCGGACCTGACCCGGCTGGAAGCTCTGGAAGGGGCGCTCCGTTCTGAAACCAGGGTCATCTATTTGGAAACCCCGGTCAACCCGACCATGAACTTGATCGATCTGAAAGCGGTCAGCAAGATGGCCCGCCAGAAGGGAATCAAGGTGGTTGTGGACAATACTTTTGCCACTCCTTACCTACAGCGTCCGCTAGAGCTGGGGGCTGATTTGGTCATTCACAGCGCCACCAAATATCTAGGCGGTCACGGAGATCTGATTGCCGGAGTGGCCGTAGGCGGAAAAGAGGAGATGGAGGCGGTGCGCCTGACCACCTTGAAGGATGTAGGCGGGATGTTGTCCCCCTTTGACGCCTGGCTGCTCTTGCGAGGGATCCGGACGTTAGCGGTGCGGATGGACCGCCATGTGATCAACGCGAAGAAGATCGCTCGCTTCCTGGAAGATCATCCAGCGGTACATCAGGTGCTCTATCCGGGATTGGAAAGCCATCCTCAGCATCAGTTGGCCAAAACACAAATGGCTGCACCGGGGGGGATGATCAGTTTCCGAGTGGCAGGAGGCCGTGCAGGGGCCCGCTCTTTTCTCGATGGGGTTCGTCTGTGCCGGTTGACGGTTAGTCTCGGAGAAGTATGCACACTTGTGCAACATCCCGCCTCGATGACCCATTCCGTCATTCCTGAAGATGCCCGGCAGCGGATGGGGATCACGGAAGATCTGATTCGCATCTCCGTCGGTCTGGAAGAACCGGAGGATATCATCGCTGATCTGACCAGCGCCCTCGATCCGATCGGGGGAAGCGGCAAAGCCCCGTTGACCGACAGGGACAGCCGGTTGGCTTGAAGCGGCTAACGCGCCAATGATATATTGGAACTATCTTAAAAAAGCGAAGGTTCCCTATGCTTCTATAAGAAAGATATTTTTTAGACCTGTGTCAGCTCAGGTTTCTGCCGGGAGACCGCAATTATTGAGCAGCCCGTCCACAAATTTGCAAATGATGTGTACGGTGTCTCTGGATGGAAAGTGTAGGAGGGTTTACGGTTGAAAATTTCTTTGGTGCAAATGGATATCGTCTTGGGTCGGCCGGAAGAGAATCAAAATCGAGTGGCCGATCATCTGGATTGCACAATGGCTCAGGAATCACCGGACATTGTCGTTCTCCCGGAGATGTGGAATACCGGGTATGATCTCTCCCGCTTGGAAGAAATCGCTGATCGGGGGAAGCTTCCCGCTTGGCTGGCGGAACTAGCTGAAAAATACCGTGTGACGTTGGTGGCGGGATCGATCGCGGAAAAACGGGATGATGGATTCTATAACACGTCTTACGTTTTCTCTCCTGAAGGGAAAGAGTTGTCTGCTTATAGCAAGGTCCACCTGTTCCGGCTGATGGAGGAGGAAAAATATCTCCAGCCGGGGAAGCGCCGCGCTCCCCTGTTTTCTGTGGGAAGTGCCCAGGCCGGATCGATGATTTGTTATGACCTGCGCTTTCCGGAACTGACTCGAGCTATGGCCCTGGAGGGGGCACAGTTGCTTTTTGTTCCAGCCGAGTGGCCCCATCCCCGTCTGAACCACTGGCGGCTGTTAAATCAGGCTCGAGCGGTGGAAAACCAGATGATCGTCATCGCCGTCAATCGTGTCGGCAGCGACAAGAATAACACCTTCTGCGGCCACTCCATGGTGGTGGATCCCTGGGGAGAAATCTTGGGGGAAACCGGTGAGGAGGAAACAGTGCTCACGGTGGAAGTGGATCCGGAGGAAGTGGACCGGGTGCGAAACAAGATTCCCGTCTTCGAAGACCGGGTACCCAGCTGCTATCGCTGAAATGATAAACTCCCCGATACGGGGAGTTTTTTCGTGAAAGAAGTTGGAGAGAAAAGATTAGGACCTTTTTTTTCGGGAGGGGCGGACAGATGTCGGTTGTTGTGGGTTTTTACCGGTGGAGTCCAACTCTGTAACCAGGGGTTCCCGCTCGATATCGAGCACATCTTGCCATTCAATCTCCGTCTCTTCTTCTTCTGGCTTTACAATGATCCGATCCACTTCGACGGTATGTACCTCTTTGCGGATATGGAGGGATTTGAGTACGAAATACTTCTCCAGCACCTGTCGCAGATCCCGGTGAAAGGATTCCTTATCCATTCCGTCCTGTTCCCGTGCGACCTCAATCTGGATGTCCAGTTTACGCATGTTGTCTCCTCCCTGTAGGCTACCTCTCATTCTTGATCCTATATAAAAAAGAAAGGGTCTTATCGTGCCTCACGATAAAACGCGATGCACAACCCGAGTTTGGGAAGATCAGAAGGAGCATGCCAGTTTTGGCCTTATTTTAATAGTAAGTCAAGAATGGGGGGATCGACAAGCGGTTCCTATTAGAAAAGCCCGTCTCTCTATTTTTGAGAGGCGGGCTTCCTTTATCAGATGTTTTTCAGGTTTTTCAGCGGCATCGGTGGCGAGATGCGCGCGGTCAGCTTGGACACAACATAAATAGTGATCAGGCTAGAGACCATGGCCAAGGTTCGGAAGGGGAAGAGTACGACTCCGTCTTCCACCATCGGATAAGGGATCCATTGAGGAATTCCCATCGCCGGTTCCCCGCCGCCAAAGCGCAGGATGAAGGCGACGATCAAGCCGGCGATCGCACCGTAGCGGTTGGCGCCTTTGAAAAAGAGGGCCATCGTCAACTGCGGGAATAGGATACAGTATACAAAATCGCTGCTCAAATACCACAATTCGTACACACTTTTCACGTTGAGGGCGATCAGGGTGGCAGCAACACCGACGATGATGATAGAGCGCTTGATAATCTTCTGCAGTTGTTCACCGGTCGCCTTCGGTTTGATTAACGGACGGTACACGTTCCATGATGCCAGTGAAGAGGCGGACAGAATGGAGGAGTCCACCGAAGACATCACCGCAGCGGCCAGGGCACCCAGTCCCAATGCAGCCAGCCACTCCGGTGTCATATAACGAAGGACATAGGGCAGAATCATGGAAGCGTTCTTCGGTTCCTGCAGTCCCAGTGCCGACCAGTCGGCGGTATAACCGATCGCTCCGATCAGGACGGCGGGAACGGCGGCGACCAGCGCCCACCCACCGGCGATAATGGAAAACCACATGGCGGAACGTTCACTGCTGGAGGAGAGAACGCGTTGAAAGTAAACCTGCCACGGGATACCGCCGAAAATAAGCAGCAGTGCGCAATCCCACCAGTTCCAGAAATAAGGTCCCCAGTCGGGATCCTTCCAACCGTCCAGAGGAGGGAAGAGCTGGGCGTAGTTGCTGCCCATCTTCTCCATGCCGGAGACGTATTCGGTCCAGGTGATGGAGAGTCCGCCGGTCTGCCCAAGGGCATAGGGCACGATCAGATACAACCCGATAATGATAATTGCGAACTGAAGCACATCGGTGAGTGCGACGGACCAAAGTCCACCTACCACCGTATAAGCGATGGCGATCGCGGCGGAAAGAATAATCGATGTGGTGAAGTCCAGCCCGAGGATCGTACCGAAAGTGGTTCCCAAAGCAGTCAGAATAGCGCCACTCCAAAAAATTTCACCGGCGAGAGCGGGGATGAACAAAATTCCCGTCAGTCGCTTTCCAAAGCGGGCTTCCAGGGGATCCAACATGGTGGTAAACCGATAGCGGCGCATTTTACGGGCGTAAAAAACGCCGCCGATGATCAAGCTTAAGGCGTATCCCCAAGGGGCTTGGGCCCATACCAGGCCGTCGGCGTAGGTGGCTTCCGCCGTTCCGTTGATATAGCCGCCCCCGACCCAGGTGGCAGCCATGGTAAACATAGAGACCCATATCGGCATGCTGCGGCCGGCCAGCATCATATCTTTCAGATCGTTGCTTTTCTTCCCTCCGGTAACGGCGCCGATATAGTAGACGAGAGCGTAGAAAAAGAGAAGAAAGAGAACGCCTCCCCATTGGATCTCTCGTCCGGTATAAGCGCCGTAGACAGCGATGAAAGTCACAGCGAGAAAGAAACCGATCATCCCTAGCTTGCCGGGGGTCCAGAAGGATTTTCGCTTAATCTCAACATCCATGAGTCTGCATCATCTCCTTCATGTGATATCAGGATTTGTCCGACTCCTCGGGAATCGGCACATGATCGAAAATTTCGCCGGATTCAAAAGCAGAGACCAAATGCTCCAGCCAGCTGTAATAACGCTTAGCGTTTTGCAATTTTTCCAGATCCCTTTTGACAGTTTCCTTTTCATCTGGGGTCACATCCGGGTCATCTAAGAGGTTTTTTAGCTTTCTCTCGGTTTTTCGCAGTGTTTTTTGGTTGAGTTCAATCTCTTTCTCCCATAGCTGGGCAAAAAACTCCACGAAGGATCGAAACTGGTCATGTTCCGCTTCATACAGGTCCTTACGGACCCCTTTTTTCCATTTTTTGTGTACCAGTTTGAGCTGGGAAAGCGCACGTACGCCTGTGCTCATACTGGTTTTGCTCATACCGGTTAAACTTCTCATCTCATCCAGGGTGATCGGTTGGTCATGGAAAAACATGATACCGAACAATCTCCCCATGGATGGGCTCAAACCATACATTTCCATCGTTTCGGCCAGGGATTCGATATAATCCTGGCGGGCTTGTTCAATTTTTTCCGAGGATTGCATAAGCACGCACCCCAATCCGTTAAAGATACCCTCTTAGTATGACCCAAAAAGACCGGGCGGAAAATTCGGTTTGTACAGTTTTAACCGTACATACGTTTCACATCGTAACACAGGTGAAGATAAAGTCAAACTTCCGCAGGCTGGGAGGTGTGAATAAAAAACGGTTGCCATAAAAAACAGACAATGTTAATCTTGCAGATGAAACAGTTCGTACAGAAAAAACTGTACAAATGGAGTGAGTGGACTTTGGAATCAAAACAGATGTATATCAACGGGAAATGGGTTCCGGCCCAATCCGGTAACATAAGGGAGATCATTAACCCTTATAATCGGGAAGTTGTAGCCATTGTCCCTGAGGCGGACCGGGAAGACGTGAGGTACGCCATTCGATCCGCCCGGAAGGCCTTCGACCGTGGGGAATGGCCCCATACGCCCGCTGCCGACCGTGGCAAAAAGCTGTTTCAAGTAGCGGAGCGGATTGATCAAAACAATGAAGAGTTGGCCCGTCTGGAAAGCCTGGATACAGGCAAAACGCTAGTGGAAAGCCGGGCCGACATGGAGGATATTGCCAATGTGTTCCGGTACTTCGCCGGACTGGCAGATAAAGATGGCGGAGAAGCGGTGGAGCCCCCCATACCCGATGCCGTCAGTAAGGTGGTTCGGGAGCCGGTTGGGGTCTGTGGGATGATTACACCTTGGAACTACCCCTTGCTCCAGGCCGCTTGGAAGCTGGCGCCGGCATTGGCAGCCGGTTGCACCATGGTCCTGAAGCCGAGTGAAATCACACCGCTGACCTCCCTTAAAATTGCGGAACTGATGGATGAGGTCGGTTTCCCGGACGGGGTGGTCAATGTTGTGACCGGTCCCGGGGCCTCGGTGGGAGCGGAGTTGTCCGAGTCCGATCAGGTGGACTTGATCTCCTTTACCGGTGGGATTGAAACCGGGAAGACGATTATGCGTGCAGCCGCCAACAACGTAAAAAAGATCGCTCTGGAGTTGGGGGGAAAGAACCCCAATGTGATTTTTGCCGACAGCGACTTTGAGACGACGGTGGATTACGCGCTGAACGCCGTGTACTTCCATGCTGGACAAGTCTGCTCCGCAGGCGCTCGCCTGATCGTGGAAGAAAGCTTGCACGATCAGCTGGTGGAAGAGCTGGTGAAGCGGGTGAAAAGGATCAAACTGGGTAATGGCTTTGATGCGTCCACCCAGATGGGTCCGCTTATCTCCGAAGAGCATCGGGCCAAGGTGGAGAAATATATCGAGATCGGGAAGAAGGAAGGGGCTCGTTTGCTGATCGGTGGTAAACGTCCGGAAGGTCCCGAGTTTGAAAAAGGATTCTTTGTGGAGCCGACGATCTTTGACGGTTGCGATGCGAGCATGCGCATCGTGCAGGAGGAAACCTTCGGTCCCATCCTGACTATCGAAACCTTCCGGACCGAGGAAGAAGCGGTTTGCTTGGCCAATGACTCCATTTACGGCCTGGCGGGAGCGATATGGACCCAAGACCTGAGCCGGGCGGAGCGGGTCAGTCGCCAATTGCGGATGGGAACGGTCTGGATCAACGATTTCCACCCTTATTTCCCGCAGGCTCCCTGGGGTGGCTACAAGCAATCGGGGATCGGCCGGGAATTGGGCAAAACCGGGCTGGAAGAATACACCGAGCAGAAACACATTTTCCACAATCTGAATCCGCAACCGATGAACTGGTTTAAGTAAATCTTTTGAAGGAGTGATGCAGGGATGATGCGTTTCGAACAGATGATGGATCTGACCCAATTTGTGATGCCGACCAAGGTGGTTTCCGGGATCGGTGCCTCGAAACAGGTGGCCGATGAAATCCGGGAACTGGGTGTGACCAAAGCAATGATCGTGACCGATAAGGGTATCTATACCTCTGGTATTATCGATCCCATCGAAAAATCGCTGCGGGATGCAGGTATGGATGTTCATATCTTTAACGAAATTGAAGGGGAACCGGATACGGAGCTGGTAGCCAAAGGGAGTCGCATCTTTAAGGAGCAAGGCTGTGACGGCCTCGTTGCCATCGGCGGGGGCAGCTCCATGGATACCGCCAAAGCGATCGGGGTGGAAGCGGTTCATCCGGAGCCGCTGATCACCTACGAAGCTTCGGACGACGGCAAGCCTTTGGAAAAACGGATCCCGCCCTTGACCACGATTCCCACCACCGCCGGGACCGGCTCTGAAGTGACCCAATGGGCAGTGATTAAAGATCCGGTTCGGGAAATCAAATTTAACGTCGGCGGACCGCTGATCCCGGCTCACCTGGCTATTATCGACCCGGAGCTGCACCTGTCGATGCCGGCCCACATCACTGCCGCCACCGGGGTGGATGCCATTTCCCACGCTATCGAATGTTTCACCATGCATCAATCCCAACCGATCACCGATGCGGTGGCCCTCTTGGCGATTGAGTATGCGGCCAAGTATATCCGACGGGCCTACGCTAACGGAAACGACATCGAAGCCCGCTACGGTATGGCTCAGGCCGCCATGCTGGCTGGACTCTCCTATGGCAGTGATTCTGCGGGCGCTGCTCACGCGATGGCCCAGACCTTAGGTGGGATGGTGCCGGTGATGCACGGTCAGTGTGTCTCCGCCATGCTGCCGGCTGTGATGGAGTACAACTGGATGGGGGCTCCGGAAAAATTTGCCCGGATCGCACAAGCGTTAGGTGTCAACGTGGAAGGTTTGTCCACTGAGGAAGCGGCCAAGGCGTCCGTACGGGAAGTGGAAAACCTGGTACGTGAACTGAACATTCCCACTTTGCGGGAACAAGGGGTCAACCCGGATGAGATTGATCGCTACGCCCAGGCAGCCTTCGACGATCCGCAAACCTTCGGTAACCCCCGCATCATCAAAAGCCCCGAAGAATACAAATGGATCTATCGTCGTTGCCTCGGTTTAGAAGAATCCACTCTGGACTAACAGCCTACCACAAACGGACCGTAGCCCACGGTCCGTTTGTTTGTTTTACAGCAGGAAGCGATGACCTGGTGTATCATATTCGTGGTCGAACTTACCAGACTGTTCCCACTACCATACAAGTATGCTAGTATGTTATTGTAAAAGCAGGTGAGGTGAAAGCCTTTGCAAGCTGGATGGAAAGCGCATATAAGTACGCGGGACTCGGTGTATCAACGGTTGTATGAGGAGATCCTCCAATTGAAGCTGGAACCGGGTCAATTGATTTCGGAGAAGGAGATCTCGGAGCGAATGGAGGTAAGCCGGACGCCGGTACGCGAGGCTTTTCAGCAACTGGCTCGGGAAGAGTTGCTGGAGATTTATCCGCAAAAGGGCACGCGAGTCTCTTTGATTGATCTCTCCCTGGTGGAGGAAGCTCGATTTATGCGGGAACATTTGGAGACTGCGGTGGTAAAACTCGCTTGTAAGTCGTTTCCGGAAGAAAAATTGATGGAGTTGGATTGGAATCTCAACATGCAGTCGCTTTATCGACAGAAGAGGGATGAACGGCAGATTTTTTCCTTGGATGAACAATTTCACCAGACGATTTTTTCCGGTTGTGGAAAGTCACGGGTGTGGGCGGCTATTCAGCAGATGAATATGGATTTTAAGCGGGTTCGTGTCTTGCGCCTGGTGGCGGACTACAATTGGGATGACATTGTTGAACAGCACCGCGATCTTGTAACCTGTATAAAAAAACGAGATGCGGCTGCGGCAGAAGCCAAGATGCATGAACACCTGACACGCGTTGTGATCGATAAGGAAAAATTGACTCAACAGTTTCCAAGCTATTTTAAGGTTTCTAAAAGAAGTCCTCAGTAACAGCCAATAGGAAGGGAAGTTTGTACAACATGGCAGAACAACGGGTGGCACATGAACGATTAAAGGCCTTGGTTATCCATCGCTTGCAAGGAGTAGGCGTGCAGGAGAAGCATGCTGAGGTTGTGGCAGATGTACTGGTGCATGCCGATTTGAGAGGGGTCAGCTCCCACGGGGTGCTGAGAACTGAGCATTATTGCAAACGCTTTCGGTCCGGTGGCTTCAATCCCGATCCTCGTTTTTCCCTAGAAAAAACAGGGCCTTCTTCGGCTATTTTTGATGGAGATGACGGAATCGGTCATGTGGTGGCCAAGGAGGCGATGGAGGCGGCGATCGGAATTGCTGAACAGAGCGGGATCGGGATGGTCGGAGTGAAAAACAGCAGCCATTGCGGAGCATTGTCCTACTTCGTGCAGCAGGCGGCGGAACAGCAGATGATCGGGATCGCGATGACCCATACCGATCAAGCGGTGGTTCCCTTTGGAGGGGCGCGGTCGTTTTTTGGGACCAACCCGCTTGCCTTTGGTGTGCCGGCATTTCGCCATCCACCGATCATTCTGGATATGGCGACGAGTCAGGCCGCTTTGGGCAAAGTATTGCACGCCCGGGAACAAGGGGAACGAATTCCGTCGGATTGGGGGGTGGACAGACAAGGGAGGCCGGTGACGGATCCCCACCGGGTGTCGGCCTTGCTCCCCTTTGCCGGTCCAAAGGGCTACGGTTTGGCCATGATGGTTGATGTCTTGTCCGGAATTTTGACCGGATCTACCTTCGGCCCGCATATTACAGCGATGTACGGTGATTACGAGGAAAAACGGAAACTGGGTCATTTTTTCTGTGTAATTGATCCCGCCATTTTCACCGAGAAAGGGGCGTTTAGACAACAGGTGGATCATATGATCGACGAAATTCATCAAACCCTGCCGGCTGAAGGGGTTGAACAGGTACTGGTTCCCGGGGAGCCGGAGCAACTCAAACAGAGAGTGCGGTTGAAAGAGGGGATCCCGGTGCCCAATTCCGTGTTTCAATTTTTGAACCATTCGGACCCGATCCTGTAACGGAGGTGCGCAAGATGAAAAGGATCACTGCGGTATTACTCGCCATGTTGCTGTTGGTGACCGCTTGTATCAGCAGCGCGTCGCCTGGGCCACAAAAGGGTGAAAAGATCGAGTGGAAATTTGCCCATATTTCCGATCAGAATCATATTTGGCATAAAACGGCCGTGAAATTTGCCGAGTTGGTGGAGAAGAAGAGCGACGGGCAGATTGAAGTCTCGATTTATCCCAACAGTCAGCTGGGCGGCGAAGTAGACACGATCAACAGCATCAAAACCGGAGCCGTCGATTTAACCATTTCCGGAGAAACCATGCAAAATTGGGCTCCAAAAGCGGCTCTGTTGGCGGTACCCTATGCTTTTCGCAACCAGGAACACATGCGCCAAGTGATCGAGGGGGAGATCGGGAAAGAGATTGAACGGGAGATTGAGAATAAGGTGGGAGTGACGCCGCTGTTTTACATGGAGCGAGCCCCGCGGAATTTAACATCCAATCGCCCGATCCACAGGCCAAAGGATTTGCACGGATTTAAGATGCGAGTGCCTAATGTGCCGCTGTTTATGGAAACGTGGGAGGCGGCGGGAGCCAAACCTTCCGTGATGGATCTCAGCGAGGTGTTTACCGGGTTGCAACAGGGCGTGATCCACGGCCAGGAAAACCCCTCTGACCTGATTTACAGCAACGGTTTTTACGAAGTGCAGAAATATGTCAATGAGACGGAACATGTCTTTTCCTGGATCTATGTGGTGATCGGAAATGAACAGCTGGCGGCACTCCCTGATGAACAGCGGACAGCGGTGATGGAAGCCGCGCAAGAAGCGCAACAATACAGCAATCAGCTGTTGGAAACCGAAACGAAACAGGTGATCGCCCAACTAAAAGCGGAAGGGATGATCATCAACGACGACGTGGATCAAAAAGCCTTTCAAAAGGCAATGATCCCGGCGATCAAAAATAGTTTGACCCCAGAGCAGTACGAGCTTTATCAACGGATCTTACAGGTTCGATAACAGGAGGGACGAAAATGAAAGCGGTAAAAGTGCTTGATCGCATATTGGAAATCGCCACGTCGGTAGCTTTCACCGGATTGATCGCTGTGGTTTGCATCCAGATCATGAGCCGTTATCTCCCTTATACTGCCGTTTGGACCGAAGAACTTTCCCGTTATCTCTTTATTTATGCGATCGCCTTTGCAGCCCCCTTGGGGATTCGTAGGCAAGAATTTATCCATGTGGATTTGATTTTTTCTCTGTTTTCAGATGAGACAAAAAAGAAGTATGAAGGTGTGATTTATGGTGGTGTGGCCCTGTTTAGTGCCGTCGTCCTGATCCACAGTTGGTCCTTTATTCAGTTGGGGATCGGTTTTTCGTCGACAACGCTGGCTGTGGATATGTCTCTGTTCTACGCCAGCATCGGCATTATGTTTTTTTTCCTGACCATCTACAGCCTGTTGCACATGATCGACTGCATCCAAGCCAACCGGCAGGGAAGTGATAACAGATGATGGCCTTGTTTCTTTTTCTCACTTTTTTGGCACTCATTTTTCTGGGGGTGCCGATTGCCTTCAGTCTGGGGATCTCCTCCTTATTGTACCTGGTAGTGGCCGATACCCCCTTAAGTATTGTTCCGCAGAAGATGTTTTCCGGGATCAACTCCTTTGTACTAGTTTCCATTCCTGCCTTTATCTTGGCGGGTAACCTGATGAATGCTGGCGGGATTACCAATCGGATCATCCGGTTTACCAATGACGTTATCGGCCATATCCGGGGCGGGCTGGGATTGGCCAGCGTCGGTTCATCCATGGGATTTGCGGGGATCTCGGGAACGGCTCTTGCCGATACGGCCAGTCTGGGTTCTGTTTTAATCCCGGCGATGAAGAAGGAAGGGTACAGCGCTCCTTTTTCGGCGGCTGTTACTTCCTCATCCTCCACTTTGGGGCCGATCATTCCGCCATCATTGCCGATGATCATTGTCGGAACCCTGGCCGGGGTTTCTATCGGGGACCTGTTTTTGGCCGGAATTATTCCCGGTGTGCTGTTAGGCGTGGGATTGATGATCGCCGTCTATATCATATCGGTCAAACGAAACTATCCAAAAGGGGAGCGACAAAGCCTCCCGACGATCGCCCGCTCCTTTTGGGGGGCTTTTTGGGCGCTGTTGATGACCGTGATCATTTTGTTCGGTATCTTGGGCGGATATTTTACGCCGACAGAAGCAGCAGTGATCGCTGTTCTGTATGCCTGGTTGATCGGTCGGTATGTCTATAGGGAGCTTCCCATGAAAGAGGTGCCCGCCATCATGATCCGTTCGATGGTGGGAACGGGTTCGATTATGGTGTTGGTCGGCTTTGCCAATCTCTTTGGGTGGATCCTCGTCAGTGAGCGAATTCCCCAGTGGATCGCCCAAGGAATCCTCGGTTTGACGGAAAATCCGATTCTGATCGTTTTGATCATCAATGTGTTGTTGCTGTTTGTCGGTATGTTTATGGAAACGATTGCGGCGCTGGTGATTTTGTTTCCGGTCTTATTGCCAGTGGCGGAAAGCATCGGGATGGATCCGGTCCACTTTGGGGTGATGATGGTGTTGAATCTGATCATCGGATTGTCCACCCCGCCTGTAGGCGTCTGTCTCTTTGTCGCATCCAGTATCGGCAAGGTGTCGATCGGAGAGACGACCCGCGCTTTGTTGCCCTTTTTGGCAGTCAGCCTCGTGGTCTTGCTGTTGGTCAGCTATGTGCCGGAACTGACGCTTTTTTTGCCCAGTCTATTTCAATAACAGGGGATGAAGGATGATGAGAGCATTCCAAGTGACTGAGCCGGGAACGATTCAACCGATCGAAAAAGAGATGCCTGCAATTCAGCGGGCGGATGAGGTCTTGATCCAGGTGAAAAGGGTCGGTATCTGCGGCTCCGACTTACACATCATTCACGGCAGCAATCCGATGGCTGTCTATCCGCGGGTGATCGGACATGAAGTGGCTGGTGTGGTGGAGGCTGTCGGCAGCGGGGTGACCGAGGTGTGTCTGGGGGATCGAGTGGTATTGGAGCCGATTTGCTCCTGTGGTGAATGTTATGCTTGCCGGATCGGACGAGCGAATGTCTGTGAAAAGCTGCAAGTATACGGCGTCCACCGGGACGGGGGTTGTCAGGAGTATATGGTGCTGCCCGTTCGCAATCTGCATCGCCTCACCGATCATGTGGACATTTCCGAAGCGGCGTTGGTCGAGCCTTTCACGATCGGAGCGCAAGCCAACTGGCGCGGCGGCGTACAAAAAGGGGATGTGGTTTTTATTATCGGGGCCGGCCCGACGGGGCTCTGTTGCCTCAACATCGCCAAAGCAAAAGGGGCTATCTGTATCATCTCCGACCTCAGCGAGGAGCGGCTGGCCTTTGCCCGCCAATGGGGGGCCGATCACACTATCCACGCGGCATCCGTCGACGTGTGTGCTGAAGTATTACGCCTTACTCAACAAATGGGTGCCAACATAGTGATCGATGCTGTCGGTTCGCCGACATTGGTGGAAGATGCGGTTCACGTGGCGTCGGTTGCTGGCCGGGTGGTCACCCTCGGTTTTAGTGAGCAGCCATCGCAACTAACCCAAGTAGATATGACAAAAAAGGAGCTGACCATTGCCGGATCCCGTTTGCAGACGGACCAATTCCCACAAGTGGTGCAATGGTTTAACGATGGGACCATCCAGCCCGGAGAGATGATCAGCCATCACTTTCCCATGGAGGAGATCCAATCGGCCGTCCGCCTGATCGAGAATGAGCCGAACCGTGTACGCAAAGTCCTTTTACATGTCAACGAGTGAGCGATGGAGGAATAAACGATGAAGATGACATTTCGGTGGTTTGGTGAATCAAATGATACTGTAAGCTTGGATCAGATCAGGCAAATCCCCGGAACCGAGGGGATTGTATGGGCTCTCCACGATCAACCGGCAGGTGCGGAGTGGCCGATGGATCAGATTCTGAAAGTTAAACGAGCAGCGGACCGTCACGGTCTTCATATCGATGTGGTGGAGAGCGTCAATGTTCATGAGGATATTAAGCTGGGACTGCCGACCAGAGAGACTTATATAGAAAATTATCAACGGACGATTGAAAAGTTGGCCCAAGTCGGTGTCAAGGTGATCTGCTACAACTTCATGCCGGTGTTTGATTGGACGCGCACCCAATTGGACAAAGAGTTGCCCGATGGGTCGACGGCCTTGTTTTATGAACGGGCGAAAGTGGAAGGGATGGATCCTGCAGCCCTCGTCGAAGAGATCGCCGGTGATCCCACTTTTACCATGCCTGGCTGGGAACCGGAGCGTCTACAAGATTTGATAAGCCTGTTACAGGCTTATCAAGGTGTGACCGCAGAGGACTTGTGGGCCCATCTGCAGTATTTCCTGGAAAAAATCATCCCGGTCGCGGAACGAAATGGGGTCCGAATGGCGATCCATCCAGATGATCCACCATGGTCTGTCTTCGGTCTGCCGCGCATCATCACTAATCAGGACAATATCCGTCGTCTGTTGCAGATAGTGGACAGCCCCTATAACGGAATCACCCTATGCAGCGGCTCCTTGGGGGCTGATCCGGACAACGATGTGGCGCAGATGGTGAGAGAGTTTGCGGACCGCATTCCCTTTGCTCATATTCGCAATGTGAAGATCTTTGAAAACGGCGATTTTGTGGAGACGTCCCACCGAGTCACAGACGGCTCCCTCGATATTTATGAGATCGTCAAAGCGTACCATGATATCGGCTATACCGGCTACGTCCGTCCTGATCATGGTCGGCATATCTGGAATGAATCTTGCCGGCCGGGTTACGGCCTGTACGACCGGGCTCTTGGCATCATGTACTTGTGGGGGATTTGGGACAGTTTGCAAAGAAGGGAGTAGGAGAGGGATGTTGGGTCAGCATCAAAACCTGAGGGGTAAAGTGGCAGCGATCACTGGTGGAAGCGGCGTGCTCTGCCGCGCCATGGCAAAGGAGCTGGGTCGGCAAGGAGTGAAGGTGGCCATTTTAAATCGCACCCCGGCTAAGGGTGAACAGGTGGCAGAGCAGATCAGACAGGCTGGCGGGAATGCCCTGGCGATCCCTTGTGATGTATTGGATAAGAAGAGTGTGGAACAGGCGGAAGAGAGGATGAGCGAGGAATGGGGAGGGTGTGACATCCTCATCAACGGAGCCGGCGGCAACCATCCCGAGGTTACGACCACCAAGGAGACGCTGAAATGGGAAGACTTGGCGGACGCCGGACTTCGAACCTTTTTTGATTTAGCGGAGGATCACTTTCGCTTCGTCTTTGATTTAAATTTATTGGGAACATGGATTCCGACGCAGGTGTTTTCGAGACGAATGATCGACCGCCGGGGAGCGACGGTGATCAATATGTCATCGATGAGTGCCCCCAGTCCGATGACGAAGGTGCCGGCCTACAGTGCGGCCAAAGCCGGTATCGATAATCTGACCCAATGGTTGGCGGTCCATATGGCTGATGTGGGGATCCGGGTCAATGCCATCGCCCCCGGTTTTTTCCTGACCGAACAAAACCGGCGTTTATTGACGGAAGAAGACGGCTCGCTCACAGACCGGTCCCACAAGATCCTCTCCCATACCCCGATGCGTCGGTTTGGCCGGCCAGAGGACCTCCTCGGTACGCTGTTATGGTTGGCTGATGAAGAGATGTCCGGCTTTGTCACGGGTATCACCGTTCCAGTTGACGGGGGGTTTATGGCTTATTCTGGGGTGTAAACAGAAGAATCAGTCCCTGAGGTAAGATGGAAATAGGGAAGGGTGGGGTCAAATATGGTACACTAGGGTCAGTTTGTAACAGGAGGATCAGGATGTCGATGAAAATCATCCAGGTAAAGGATTACGAAGAGTTGTGTCAAAAAGCAGCCCAAATATTGTTGCAGAGGGTGAAGGACAATCGGCGACTGCGCTTGGGTTTGGCTACTGGGGGAACGCCGGTAGGCGTTTATCGAAATATGGTCCAGGATCACTTGGATCATGGCACCAGTTACCGTGAAATTCAGACCTTCAATCTCGATGAATACTTGGGCTTAGCCCCAGATCACCCCCAAAGCTACCATGCATACATGGAGGAACACCTCTTCCGGTGGGTGGATCTCCAGCCCAACAAGACCCACATACCCGATGGAAAAGCTGCCGATCCGGAAGCGGAATGTCGCCGCTATGAGGAGATGATTCAGCAACAAGGGGGCATCGATCTGCAGCTGTTAGGGATTGGCGTGAACGGGCATATCGGCTTTAATGAACCGGGAACCCCCTTTGATTCAACCACCCGTGTGGTTCAGCTTGCGGAATCGACGCGCCGCGCAAACGCACGCTTCTTTTCCGAGCAGGAGGAAGTGCCCACCCACGCTATCACGATGGGCATCGGCACGATTATGAAAAGCCGAGAAATCCTGCTGTTGGCCAGCGGAACTAGTAAAGCGCCGGTGATGCGGTCGATGTTGCAGCAGGAGGTAAGCGAGCAGCTGCCGGCGAGTGTCCTGAAGCGTCACCCCCGGGCACAGGTGATTGCGGATCAGGATGCCTTGTCTCTGGTGGAGGAGGAGCTCCTTCAGCGATTTCGTTAAACAAACATGAATACAGCGTGTTTATCGCCAAACGGTACAGTACGACCCCTTCGTCTAGATGGTTGGTGACGATCCCCGTTATTCTATTTAGGAACAACTGAGAGAACTGTTGGATTTACTGAAATACAGAAACAGCTGGGCGCCTGTTGGTCAGGCCCAGCTGTTTCTGTATCTCGGAAAGTTCAACGCACTTTCTTGATATGGATGACCTTTGAGGCATTTATTTTTTGTCCGTTGATTTGCACCTTCGCGTCTTTAGGAGAGCCAAGGTAGATCCAGAGGTCAGTGGTTACATTTTTCGGGTGGGTAAACCGGAAGGGGGGATCCCCTTTTTCCAGGGTGATATCTTTCAGATAACCACCCTCTTCATTTTCTTTAACCTGGACCCAGCAGGTGTCATCGGCTTTGACCTCCAACAGCAGGTCTTGGTTATTGGCCATTTCGTAAACACTTTTCTGATCGTCCCGGCTAACCAGGGCCATCCCTTCCGGTGTATAGGCGTCTGCATCATCGGTCACCGCTTGGTTTTCGGAAGGGGATCCAGCCGATGTACTCCCGATTCCTGACAACATACCGCCCATCCACAGGCCCAGAGGAATCAGCAGCAATGCCCCGATCGCGGCTACCCATGCCGGCCAGCGGAAGCTGGAGGCGATGTGACGAATTTTTCTGCGGCCCGGTATGGAACGGCTGGGCTTCTCTTCCACTGTAGTGGAAGGTGTGTGGGAATCGGAGGCTGGGGAGGTGGAGACGGAATCTGGTTTTTTGTGTTCTGTCGAGGTGACAGTTGGGGTGGTCCGGTACGGATGATGATCATTCACCCCGGACAGGGGGTTGGAGACAGCGGGTTGACTGCCGGTCACCCGGCGCTGGCTCCCAGTGATGCGGGGTTGACTCCCGGTGGAACGGCGGTTGCCCCTGTTCCACCGGGACCGATCATCGGTCACGCGGGGGTGACGCCCAGTCAGGCTGGCTTGATTGCCGGTAAACCGCTGAGTTGGTTGACTGTCTCCCCCTGATTGTTTTCCAGAGAAACGGGGTTGGCCTCCGGTTATTCTGGGGTGATCCCCAGCGGCACGGGGCTGGGGGCCGGTGGTACGGGGTTGGTTCCCGCTTTCCCAGTGGGACGTCGATGTTTTTGCCCCTGCGCTGGGTTGTGGGTCTGTCGGCCGGTACTGATTCAACAGCGGGGTGGGTTCCAATCCTACCTTGGTGGCATAGGCACGTAGATATGCCCGGACGTAGAAGGGTCCGGGCAACTGTTCGAACTTCCCGTTTTCCAAAGCGGCCAGCTCTCCACGGGAGATTCGGGTGAGGTCCTGCAGTTCGTCCAGGGTTAAGCCGGCTGCCATCCTCGCCTGTTTCAGCTGTTGAGCGATCTCGGTCGACAATGAGTTCCACCTCCACGTTCCTGTCTATGTCAAAGGAATGTTTGCCCGCATGAAATGAGAGATGTTCTTTTAAAGATAGCATGTGGCGATGGAAGGTGATAGGGTTTCTCTCTTAAATATAGAGAGAGGAAAACAAATCTTAATAAACCCTTTACAAAAGGTGAGTGTTTTGTCAGTCAATCACCGGATGATCCGCGTCCAAATAAAAAAGCCCTGCATTGATCACCTCCACTTCGATCCGGGGGTGGTATTGCCAGACAGTTTCCCGGATTCGTTGTTTCTTCTCATCGTGAAGCTCATCGCTCATCCGCCATTCTTCCGGATAATAGGCGTGAAGCTGTTGCATCTCTCGATCCAGTCGTTCTTTGGCCCTTTTCGCCCAGGATAGGTCCTGATGTTCGATGTACCCCTGAAGGTTGTATTCCAATTCTCCGACTGCTTCCGGGATGGACAGCAGATTAGGGAGAATGTGGCGATGTGCGGGCATGACAGAAGTCCAGTTGCGGGATCGGATCCGAGGATAAAAGTTTTCCTGGATGTCCCCGGTTCGCAGGTGGATGCCGAAGGGGAGAATTTCGTCTTTTTTCATGTCACAGATGTAGGAGACCCGATAATTGATTCCCAGCCAGGGCTCGTAGGGTTTGGATGTGGATCGGCTGCGCACAGGTGAAGGTCGATCCTCAAAAAGACGAGCAAACCGTCCGCGCTTCTGGGCGGATTGCAACATTTGATTAAATCGGGAGGAACCGAAGCTTAAAAGTTCCGCCCGTCGATCGGTCGGGGCTTTCTTCGCATCAAAAAACCAAGTCAAGGTGACTGTCTGGGGTGCCAAGCCCATCTTTTCGACATACATCCAATAAAAAGGGCGGTGGACCAAGTCTTGGTCCGCTTCAATGGAGAGTTCCGTCTCCACCCAGTCCGGCGTCTGCTCGATCACCCGGCAGTTGTAGGCGTCCAAATACCGTTGTGCGAAGGATTTAACTTGGTTGGGTTCCATCCAGCAACACGTCCCGTTTCTGTTGTTTGGCGCGGGCTTCTTGCCGTGCCTGATCAAAATTTTCTCCGAGATGGTCCAACCGCCGGCGGAGATCCCGGTCCCCTTCTGCTTCCAACATAATTTTCATCAGGCTTTGTTCCATATCGGCTTGGTCGCCCATTTCCGCAAGGATCGTTTCGATATCCCCGATCACGGAGCGAAACATATCGATTTTCTCATGAAGGAGCCATAAAATATGCTCTTCAATCGTGTCCTGGGTGGCAAAATTGTAGATCGTGACATCCTTTTCCTGTCCCAGGCGATGGACGCGGCCGATCCGCTGTTCCACCCGCATCGGGTTCCAGGGAAGATCGTAATTGATGATATGGTGGCAGAATTGCAGGTTGATTCCTTCGCCGCCGGCTTCTGTCGCCACCATCACTTGGGCTCGGGTGCGGAACAGCTCCATCATCCAATCCTTTTTATTACGGGCAAATCCACCTCGGTAGGGGACGGCCGGGATCTCTTCCTCGGCCAGGCTTCTGAGGAGTAGATCCTGAGTGGCCCGGTATTCGGTGAATATGATCATTTTTCCCTCGGTGGCACGGGCCAGCTTCACCGCCTCTTCCACCTTGGATTGCTTGTCCACATCCCGCAGCAAGTTGACAAGCCGGTAGACGTCTGGCGGGAGGTCTTCCTTGCCTTCCACCCCCTTTTTCAACAGCTTGAACAGGGTGGGAAAGGCGGCATCGCGGCTGCTGCAGACTTCCCGTTGCAGCGTGATCAGAGAGAGAAGGCTCTTGATCGATCCGCCTTTTCTGTACTGGTCTTTGACAAAATGAGTGATCCCCTCATAAAGCCTTCGCTCTGACGGGGATAGAATGATGGGTACCGTTTCCACATGTCGACGGGTGAAGTGAACATTTCCGTCGTTCCGCCGATTGCGAATCATCACCCGGTGGACCTCTTCCCGCAATTTTTCTTCGTTTTTGGCCAATCGTTTGCCGGCGACATATTGGGTGCTGAATACTTGTTGCTGACCCAGCTGTCCGGGCTTCAACAGGTTGACCAGGTTGTACAGTTCGTTTAGCTCGTTTTGCACCGGTGTGGCTGTCAGGAGCAAGGCGTATTTCTTGCGAATTTCCTTGACGAATCGATAATTTTTTGTGCGCCGATTTTTCAACTTGTGGGCTTCATCGATGATCAACATATCATAATGGCGCTCCAACACCTTGGCTCGGTGCGGGTCCCGTTTTGCGGTATCGATGGAGGCGACAAGAATATCGTATTTGTCCCACATCCAAGCTTTTTTTTGCGCGACGGCGGGGATTTGAAACTTCTGATTCAACTCCCGAGTCCACTGTAAAACCAGGGAAGAAGGAACCAGGATCAGTGCGTTTTTAACCAAGTCGCGCACTAAGTATTCCTTCAGGATCAGTCCAGCTTCGATGGTTTTACCCAGTCCGACTTCATCGGCCAAAATCGCCCGGCCGTGCATCTCCCCCAGTACTCGTCGCGCCGTTTCCAGCTGATGAGGAAGAGGGGTGAATCCCTGGAGAAAGGCTTGACAGCGAAGGCTGTCAAAATCGGGGATTTGTTGGGCTTTCGCCGCTTCTAGAGCTAGTTCGAATCCCTCAGGGTCAGACCAGCCCTGATCAGTCTCCAAACGTTCCTGAAATTGAGTCAGCCACCGTCGGTCCATCCGAATCGGAACGGTTTTCATCCTGCAGCACCTCCACCCTTTTTCCAAATTAGTATGGAAAGATTTTCGTCTCCTTATGTAAATCGAGCCAAAGTGTCGAATTAAGGGGCCAACTATGGCACAATAAAATAGAATTCCTTTGTTCCAAAGCGGTTGATGACGGGAGGAGAGACCACAGTTGGTGGCGCCGAAGGAGCAAGCCGGTTGCCCGGCGAATCTCTCAGGCAAAAGGAGGCCCGTCGGACGTTTCCCTGGAAAGTGCCGCGATTTGCGGCCACCCAAGGGGCAAGCTCGAGATTTCGGGTTGAACTCTCAGGTTAGGCGACAGGGGTGACGGATCGAGGATCATTCAGCATCTTAATATTCAGCGGAGGTGAAGGTTGTGTCCCAATTGAAGCGAACACCGCTGTATCCCGTCTATAAGGATGAGGCCAAACTGGTGCCCTTTGGCGGTTGGGAAATGCCGGTTCAATTTTCCGGGATCAAGGCGGAACACGAGCGGGTGCGCACTCGCGCCGGACTCTTCGATGTATCCCACATGGGTGAGGTGGAAGTGACGGGCCCCGATGCGTTGGCGCTGCTCCAACAGCTGATGACCAATGATGTGTCCACCCTGGAATCCGGACGAATCCAGTATACCGCCATGTGTTATCCCGACGGCGGCACCGTGGATGATCTGTTGGTCTATAAGAGAAGCGATGAGCGCTATCTGTTGGTGATCAACGCCGCCAATATCGAAAAAGATGTGGAGTGGATCCGTAAGCATGCCACGGGGAATGTGAGAGTCACCAATGTTTCCGATGAAACTGCCCTACTAGCCCTGCAGGGGCCTCAGGCGGAAACGATCCTGCAAAAGTTGACGGAGACGGATCTGGCATCGATCAAACCCTTCCACTTCCAGGAAGAGGTGCGTTTAGGTGACGTCCGGGGTCTGGTCTCTCGGACCGGGTACACCGGCGAGGATGGTTTTGAAATTTATTTGCCGGCGGAGGATGCCCCCGTATTATGGAAACGCATTCTAGAAGCAGGAGAAGAAGAAGGGGTGGCCCCTTGTGGCTTGGGCGCCCGGGATACCCTTCGGTTTGAAGCGCGGCTGGCCCTGTACGGTAACGAGCTTTCCGCCAGCATCACACCGGTGGAAGCTGGACTCGGGTTTGCTGTCAAGCCGGGGAAAGGGGATTTCATCGGTCGCGAAGTATTGGCCAAACAGAAGGAAGAAGGCCCACCCCGAAAACTGGTCGGTCTGGAAATGATCGGACGGGGGATCCCTCGTTCCCACTATCCTGTCTATGTTGGAGAAGAGGAAGTGGGCGAGATCACTTCAGGAACCCAATCCCCCACCTTGAAAAAGAACATGGGCCTAGCTCTGCTTCAGTCTGAACACGCCCAACTGGGAAATGAAGTGGACGTGGATATCCGGGGAAAACGCATCCCGGCAAAAATCGTAAAAACCCCTTTCTATCAACGGTCAAAGCAGTAAACGAGATCGGAACCTTTCCTGAGGAGGAGTCGGGATGAATTATCGATATTTGCCCATGACCGAGGCGGATCGACGGGAGATGCTCAAGGTGCTCGGTATCCAATCCGTCGATCAGCTCTTCGATGACATTCCGGAGAGTGTCCGTTTTCAAGGCTCCCTCAATATCCCGAAATCGATGTCGGAACCGGTCCTAACCCGGCACATGAAGCAGCTGGCCGGAAAAAACTGGTCCTTGGACCAGTACCCATCTTTTCTGGGAGCGGGTGCCTATGAACACTACATTCCCAGCGTGGTTGACCATGTGATCTCCCGTTCGGAATTTTACACCGCTTATACGCCCTATCAACCGGAAATCAGTCAAGGGGAACTGCAGGCGATTTTTGAGTTTCAATCGATGATCTGCGAGCTGACTGGGATGGAAGTGGCCAACTCGTCCATGTATGACGGAGTGACGGCCCTGGCGGAGGCCGCCGGGGTGGCCTCCGCAGTAGCCCGCAAGAACAAGGTGCTCATTTCCCGTGCGGTGCATCCGGAGGCCCGGCAGATCCTGTTCACCCAAGCGGAGGGTCTCGGCCTGGAAGTACAGGAGATCCCCTGCCGGGACGGTGTCACCGACCTCAAGGAACTTGAAAAGGCATCGGATGCTGATACCGCCGCTGTCATCGTGCAATCCCCCAACTTTTTCGGCAACTTGGAGGATCTGTCCCGGGTAGAGCCAATCGCCCATGCCCACAAGGGGCTCTTCATCGTCAGCGCCAACCCCATCTCCCTGGGTTTGTTAAAACCTCCGGGGGAATACGGGGCTGATATCGTGGTGGGTGATGCACAACCGATGGGCATCCCGGTCCAGTTTGGCGGACCTCACTGCGGATTTTTTGCGGTGACCCGAAAGCTGATGCGGAAAGTGCCTGGCCGCATCGTTGGTCAGACGACAGATGAAGATGGCGTGCGCGGTTTTGTGCTGACGCTGCAAGCGCGAGAACAGCATATACGCCGGGAAAAAGCCACCTCCAACATCTGCTCCAACCAGGCGTTGAATGCCCTGGCCGCATCTGTTTGGATGACCGCCCTCGGCAAGAAGGGCTTACAGCAGTTGGCCAAACTGAATTTGGATAAAGCCCATTACGCCCGGAAACGGCTGAGCCAGGTGGCTGGAGTCACGCCTCTGTTTGATCGTCCATTCTTCAATGAGTTTGCGCTACATCTCGACCGCCCGGTAGCGGAAGTGAACCGGAAGCTGCTGGAGGCAGGCATCATCGGCGGCTACGACCTGGCCCGGGATTATCCGGAGTTGGAGAATGCGGTCCTGATCGCTGTTACTGATATGCGGACCCGTGAGGAGATTGACGAGCTGGTTCGAGTACTGGAGGGATTGGCATGAGCGAAGCAAAAGCACTGATCTTCGAATTGAGCAAGCCGGGCCGAACCGCATACAGCCTGCCGGAATCCGATGTTCCTGAAGCGGCCTCGGACGCGGTTCCGGAGGAGATGCTTCGCACATCCCCGGCGGAACTGCCCGAAGTGTCCGAACTGGATCTCATCCGCCACTACACGGAATTATCCCGCCGCAATCACGGCATCGATAACGGATTTTACCCGCTGGGCTCCTGCACGATGAAATACAACCCTAAGATCCACGAGGATGTCGCCCGTTATCCCGGTTTTGCCCAGATCCATCCCGCGCAGCCGGAGGAGACGGTACAGGGGGCGTTGCAGTTGATGTATGAGCTGCAAGAGGACCTGGCGGAAATCACCGGCATGGACCGGGTAACGCTACAACCCGCCGCCGGAGCGCAGGGCGAGTGGACCGGTCTGATGATGATCAAAGCCTACCATCGCAGTCGGGGGGAAAGCGGTCGCAACAAGGTGATCGTTCCCGACTCCGCCCACGGGACCAACCCAGCCAGTGCCAGGGTGGCCGGGTTTGAGGCGGTGACAGTGAAGTCCAATGAAAAAGGCTTGGTCAGTGTAGAAGACTTGAAGCAGGTGGTGGGTCCAGATACCGCTGCGCTGATGCTGACCAACCCCAATACCTTGGGGCTGTTTGAAAAGGAGATCAAAGAGATCGCCGATATCGTTCACGAAGCCGGCGGCCTCCTCTACTACGACGGCGCCAACGCCAATGCGATCCTGGGCAAAAGCCGACCGGGGGACATGGGTTTTGACGTGGTCCATCTGAACTTGCACAAAACCTTTACCACTCCCCACGGCGGCGGTGGGCCGGGCTCTGGTCCCGTCGGCGTGAAGGGTGTGTTGGTTCCCTTCCTGCCGGTGCCGGTGGTAGATCGCGGGGAAGAGGGATACGTGTTGAAGGACGATTTTCCCCAAACCATCGGCCGGGTGAAGGGATTCCACGGCAACTTCGGCATGTTGGTTCGGGCTTACACTTATATTCGGACCATGGGGCCGGAGGGCCTCCGCAGGGTGTCGGAGGATGCGGTCCTGAACGCCAACTACCTGATGAAATGCTTGGAACCTCACTTCGAGATGCCTTATCCCCAGGGGTGCAAACACGAATTTGTGCTGTCTGGCGTTCGGCAGAAGAAGCTGGGAGTTCGCACCTTGGATATGGCTAAACGTTTACTGGACTTCGGCATCCATCCACCGACGGTCTATTTTCCGCTCATCGTCGATGAATGTATGATGATCGAGCCGACGGAGACAGAGAGCAAGGAAACACTGGACCGTTTTGTCGAGGCGATGATCGAGATCACCAAAGAGGCGGAAGAAGATCCGGAGACGGTACAGGAAGCCCCTTACCACACCCCGGTGAAACGCCTCGATGAAGTGACCGCCGCCCGCAAACCGGTGCTCCGCTGGCAGAAAGAGAATTGATCCTGTAACCAAAAATCCCCCCTCGCCTTAGCAGCGGGGGGATTTCAATACAACCTTTCTCGCATCATGTGTCCCCCTTTCCAATATCTTCATAAAAAGGGGGTGAAGAGGAGGAGATAGATTGGAATAGGAATATGGAGGAAGCGAAACTTGCTTGCAACCGTGTTTATACCCCATAAGCCGTACGCACCTCCATGAAGGGAAGAAGACTTTATTCGATCGATAACCCTTGGCGTTTCTCTTATAAGAGGAGGATCATATTTTTTGACTATTTCATATTGACAGACCGTTAGGCCCATGTCTATAATACGAATACGTACTGGTATCGGATGGGAGTGTAGGGGATGCAATCATTGTTGTCCATGAAGCAGCTGCCAGAACATGCGAGGGAAAAACTGTTGTTTGCGGCCATGACTCTGTTCGCTTCGCCGAAGGGGTTTAAAGAAACTTCTATCTTGGATGTAGTGGAGGTAGCCCGCGTTTCCAAAACCACCTTCTACAATTTTTTTCACAGCAAAGAGGAACTGTTGTCCACGCTGTTTGAGCAGCTAGCCGATGAGTTTCTGCAAGAAGTGGAAAAGGCGATCCTGAAGGAGAAGCGCGTGGCTTATAAAGGGTATGCGGGCATTCGGCGTTACATGGAACTCTGCAAACAACATAAACCGATTACACAAGTGTTACTGGTCGCTTCTGTGGGCGTCAGCGAGGAAGTGGAAGAGGTCCGCCGCAAAGCCCATAACCGGTTCGCCGCGGTAATCTATGAAACCGTCCGGGGTGTGCTTCCCGAGACGGTTTCCGAACAGGAGATGAAAATGGCCTCCCAGGCGATGGTGGGTGCGATCAATGAAGTAATCATCCAACATTTGATGGTTTCTGACGAGGCAGAAGTGGAGCCGGTGGCCCGCCTGCTCAACCGGATCACAGTCGGCTCTTTTACTTCCTTGGCGATGGGCCGTACTCCCCTCTCCCGATAAGCCCTCGGAGTTTCGGATACCGGTGCGTGTAGTGATCCGGGCACCGGGGGTATCCCTGTGTGTAAAAGAAAACGCTATCAAACGGAATCGCTGATTTGAAAGGAGAATGACTCATGAGCGTTGATATGAGCGTGACACAAGTGTTTGCAGAAATTGAAAGCCGTCTGCAGGAGGATCCGAAACCGATTGAAGGCATGGACACGGTATACCAATTTGATCTTTCCGGGGAGGAGCAGGAGGTTTTCCAGCTGCAGTTGTCCCAGGGGAGCGCCAAGGCGGAACAGGGAACCCCTCATGAAGCGGACTGTACCATTCAGATGAAAGCAGAGGATTTTAAAGAGATGCTGCTTGGCAATTTGAATCCCACGGCTGCTTTTATGAGTGGGAAACTGAAAGTAAAAGGGAACATGGGTCAAGCGATGAAACTGCAAAGTGTCCTGAACCAATATAAGAAGTAAACGGGTCTCTTTTTAGTCGGAATATTTGAAAGCGTTGAAAGCCGTGTCTGCAGAGATCGTTAATTCTGGTGAGGCGTGAAAGTCCAAGATGAATGGAGGCTTAATGATGAAGCCTAAAAATCTGTTGGACATGGTAGCGAAAACCGTTGATCGTTTTTCGGATAAGGATGCCTTAATGTATAAGAGCGGGGCAGCTTATCAGTCGATCACCTATGGGGAGATGTGGAGGCAGGTGAAAGAAGCGGCTGCCGGTCTAGCGCACTTAGGGATCGGTTTCGATGATAAGGTGGCTCTCTTGTCCGAAAACAATCCGATGTGGCCGATTTCCGATTTGGCGATCGCCAGTATCGGTGCGGTCAGCGTTCCTATCTATCCGACCCAGACGGCGGAGCAGACCGCTTATATTTTAAAAAATGCTGACTGCCGGGGAGCCATCGTGGAAAACAAGGAACAGCTCCGGAAAATCCGTTCCACTGAAGTGGAGCTGGAATTTATCGTTTTGATGAAGCCGGAGGCCGGTTTTTCCGATGGGGATCGGGTGCTCTCCTTTGATTCCCTGCGTAAGGAAGGGGTGGATCACCCACTGCCCGGTTGGGAGCAAGAATGGCAACAAATCGATGGGGATCAGCTGGTCACGATCATTCACACCTCGGGAACGACCGGTCCGCCCAAAGGGGTGATGCTAAGCCATAACAATTTTATCTCCAACACCGAAGGCGTCAACTTCTGGGTGATCGAACTGGTACCTGAGGATGTCACCTTGTCCTACCTGCCTTTATCCCACGTCTTCGAACGGATGGCAGGACAGTTTGTCCCCTTGAAGGTGGGGGCGACCATCGCTTACGCTGAGGGGATCGATCAGATTGAGGAGAATCTGCTGGAAGTTCGACCTACGGTGTTGACCAGCGTACCGCGCCTGTTTGAAAAGGTGCACGCCCGTGTACAGGAACAGATTGAGTCGGGGACACCGCTCAGGAAAAAGATTTTCAACTGGGCGGTGGACGTGGGCAGACAACGTTATGAACACCTCTTGCGCGCCCGGGTCGATCAGTTGATTCTGGGGGATCCGCTCCCTCCCCAACTCAAGCGGAAATTTGAGCTGGCCAATCGGCTCGTCTTTCAAAAGATCAAGGATCGCCTCGGCGGGAATCTTCGGGGGATGGTTTCCGGTGGAGCTCCCTTAAACCCGGAGATCACGGATTTCTTCTGGTCGGTGGATATGCCGGTGTTGGAAGGATACGGTCTGACGGAGACATCGCCTGTCATCGCATCCAACCCGATGTTACGACCTCGCATCGGTTCTGTGGGCCGGCCGCTGCCCAATCTGGAAGTCAAAATTGCGGAGGATGGCGAGATTCTGGTGAAAGGGCCCAGCGTGATGAAGGGATATTACAAAAACGAGGAGGCTACCGCAAAGACGATTCAAAAAGGTTGGCTCCATACGGGGGATTTAGGGGAGTTGGATGAAGATGGTTATCTCAAGGTCGTCGACCGGAAAAAAAATATCCTGGTGCTCGCCACTGGGAAAAATGTGGCCCCCCAACCGGTGGAGAACGCTATCAACAACAGCCCATACATCGAAAATTCTGTTTTGATAGGCAATGGGCGCAAATTTGTCATTTCCTTGGTGGTGCCTGATTATGAGAATTTGCTTCCGTGGGCGAAAAAGCAAGGCTTACCAGAGCAAGATCCGGAAAATTTAGCTGGCCACCCCAAGGTGCAGGCGTTGTTGGAAAGTGAAGTGAAAAGGCTTACCAAAGGGTTTGCCGCCTTTGAACAACCGAAACAGGTGAAGGTGTGTGCAAAAGAATGGACGGTTGACAGCGGCGAATTAACTCCTACCTTGAAAGTCCGGTTGAAAGTGGTGGAAGAGAAATACGCCGATCTGATTGAAGAAGCCTATGCCGACGCCCAGGCGGCGGCGACAACCGGGCAGAGCTGATCGATTCTGTTCAAAACCCTTTTTAGCTAATTATGACTGAGTATTCATTCATTTCGAGGAGGTTTTTACATGTCTTACTCACTGGAAGGAAAAGTGGCGTTGGTGACCGGGGCTTCCCGTGGCTTGGGCCGGGCAGATGCTCTGGCGCTGGCCCGGGCTGGAGCCGACGTGGTGATTACGGACATTTTGCTGGAAAGCGGAGAAAATGAAGAGGTGGCGGCTCGCTTTGGTCCCATGAGTCAAGTGATGCAATCCACCGGTGTGGTCTACACGGAGAAAACCGCCCAAGAGATCCAAGAGATGGGCCGACGGTCGATGGCGATTCAGATGGATGTGACCAACCGGAAACAGGTGGCTGAGGTGTTTCAAAAAGTGAAAGAAGAGATGGGCGGGATTCATATCCTGGTCAACAATGCCGGCACCCTCGACCATGTGTCGCGAATCGAACACCAGAACGATGAGTTTTGGGAGCGGGATCTGAAGGTAAACCTGACCGGGGCCTATAACACCACCAAGGAAGTCTGGCCGATCATGAAGGAACAGCAGGGGGGACGGATCATTAACATGGCTTCCGTCGCCGGTACTCTGGGCGGCTTTGGCCAGGCCAGCTACTCCGCGACCAAAGCAGGTATTATCGGTTTCACCAAGAGCATGGCTCTGGAAGGTGCCAAATACAACATTAATGTGAACGCCATCGTACCCGGTGTGATTAACACAGAAGCTTTCCAGATGACCAATCCCGACATGCGGGAACGTATGATTGAGAGGACCGCATTTAAAAAGCCGGGGGAACCGGAGGATATTGCCAATGCCATCTGCTTTTTAGCCTCGGATCATGCTCGTTACCTCACTGGAATTGAACTAAATGTGTCCGGTGGAATTGAACTGTTCACCTTTTGAGGAAAGGAGCCTTTACTATGAACGCACATGATGCGGTGATCCTTGATGCTGTCCGCACACCGATGGGGCGGAAAAAGGGGAGTTTAAGCCAGAGACGTCCTGATGAACTGGCGGCCGATCTTCTGTCCAAACTGGTACAAAAAAACCAACTGGACCCAGGTGAAATCGAAGATGTCAAAATGGGTTGTGTCACTCAAGTTGGAGAGCAGGGGTACAACATCGGCCGCATGGCCCCCTTGATCGCCGGTTTTCCTGTAGAAGTGTGCGGGGTGAGTTCCAATCGGATGTGCGGTTCCAGCTTGGAGACGCTCAATCAGTCAGCACATGAGATTATGGCCGGGATGGGGGAGCTGACGATAGCCGCTGGGGTGGAAAATATGAGCCGTGTGCCGATGGGCTCCGACGGCGGCAACTTTAGCGATCGGTTGACCGATCGGTATTCGATCATTCCCCAAGGTTTCTCTGCGGAAATGATCGCTGAAAAATGGGAGCTGTCCCGGGAATCTTTGGATCAGTTCTCTTATGAAAGCCATCAGAAGGCGCTTCAAGCCCAGCAGGAAGGCCGCTTTGATAATGAAATCCTGCCGGTGGAGGCGGAAAATGAAGACGGGGAAACCTTCCTGATGGAAGCGGATGAAACCCCTCGAGCGGATACGACGGTAGAAAAAATGTCCGGCTTGACACCTTCCTTCCGGCCCGATGGTGTGGTAACCGCGGGTAACTCCAGTCAGATCACCGATGGAGCAGCTGCTGTTCTCCTCTCCTCTCGGAAAAAAGCGGAGGAGCTGGGGTTGCGGCCTCGTGCTCGGGTGGTGGCGACGGCGACGGCTGGAGTGGATCCCACGATCATGTTGACCGGCGTGATCCCCTGTACCAAACGCGTGTTGCAAAAAGCGGGCTTGAGAAAAGAGGATATCGACCTTTTTGAGGTGAATGAAGCATTCGCTTCTGTGGTGCTCGCGTGGCAGAGGGAGACGGGAATTCCTTGGGAAAAGGTGAACGTCAACGGGGGCGCCATCGCTCTGGGACACCCTCTGGGAGCCAGCGGAGCCCGGATCACGGCGACTCTTTTGAACGAGATGGAACGTCGGGACGCTCGTTATGGACTGGCCACCATGTGTATCGGGTTCGGGATGGCCATCTCCACCATCTTGGAGAGGGAGGAATAACCGCATGTGGGAAAACTTTGTGACGGAAACCAGGGAGCGGGTCACGACGGTGACGATCCAACGGCCGCCTTTAAATACCTTGAGTGTGTCGGCTCTGATGGAGTTGGGTGAGATCCTGGATACTCTGGAGAAGGACGAAGAGACGCGAGTGATCTTGTTGACCGGTGACGGGGATCGAGCTTTTTCTGCCGGTGCAGACATCAGTGAGTTCGGTCAGCTTGAAGGAGGACCTCGGGCAGCGATACAGCGGGCACACGATCTTTTTCGCCGGATCGAGTCTTTCCCCAAACCGGTGATCGCGGTGTTAAACGGACGTGCCTTGGGCGGTGGCAATGAGCTGCAAATGGCCTGCCACCTGGCCTTTGCTTCGGACCAGGCTCGGATTGGGCTGCCGGAGGTGAAGTTGGGGATCATCCCCGGTTATGGGGGAACGCAACGGTTGCCCCGGCTGATCGGGAAACGGAAAGCCCTTCAATTGCTGTTGAGTGGAGAAGAGATGCAGGCCGAGGAAGCGAAAGCTTGCGGATTGGTCAATGAAGTGTTTCCCCATGATCAGCTGCGGGAAGCGGCCTTTGAACGAGCCGCTCAACTGGCCCGTCTCTCTGCCCCCTTGGCGATGGAAGGAATTCTCCGTTCGGTTGACCGAGGAATGGAGGGCTCCATCGAGAATGGTTTGGAGCAGGAAGCGGAGGAGATGCTCCGGGTTGCCAGCTCGGAAGATGCCGCAGAGGGCATCCAAGCCTTTTTCACCAAGCAGGAACCTGCCTTTAAGGGACGGTAGTGATGCACCGACAAACTCTGTTGAGCGGTATGAGGGTGTTGGATCTTTCCCGGTACCTCCCGGGTCCCTACGCCACCTTGCGACTGGCGGATATGGGCGCCGACGTGGTCAAGGTGGAGGAGCCGAAGGCAGGTGACCCTCTTCGTCACCTGCCTCCTACCGGGGAAAAGAATGGGTTTCTCTTCCAGATGATCAACCGCAACAAACGAAGCTTAGCCCTCGATTATCGGAGACCGGAGGGTCAGGAGCTGCTCCGCCGTCTGGTGGTGGAAGCCGATGTGGTGGTGGAGAGCTTCCGGCCCGGCGTGATGGCGAGCTGGGGCTTGGATGCCGCTACTCTCACCCAAATCAACCCGTCTTTGATCTACTGCTCGGTGACGGGTTACGGCCAGGAGGGAAAGATGGCCCAGATGGCCGGTCACGACCTCAACTACAACGCGCTGACAGGGGTGCTGGACGGGGTGGGTCGCCTCGGTGAGCCGCCCGGGATCCCTTCCGTTCAGATCGCCGACTTGGCCGGCGGATTGGCGGCCAGCGAGCAAATTCTGGCCGCCTGGGTGCACCGCTTGCAGACTGGTGAGGGTACCGTTCTGGACATTTCCATGGTGGATGTTCTTTACGGATGGCAAGCTTATGCCCTGTCTTTGCAACAGTCGGGCCATCCCGTTTCCCGGGGGAATCATGTGCTGGGGGGCGGGGTGGTCGGATATAACCTGTACGAGACGGCGGACAACCAATATATGGCATTGGGAGCGTTGGAACCGAAGTTTTGGAATCGGTTTGCCGATGCGGTAAACCGCCCGGAATGGAAAGAACGAGGGTTGACGCCGATTGTGGCGGATCCGGATCTTTACCGGGAAGTGCAGGCGCTCTTCCGTTCCCGAACCCGGGAGGAGTGGACTCGGATCGGCAGGGAGGCCGACTGTTGTCTCACACCGGTACTCTCCCTTTCCGAAGCGGTTGACTCCCGTCTCGCCAAGGATCGTCGGGCTGTCTTCTCCGAGAGAAAGATGCCGTCGACTCTGTTGCCCAATGGAGGAACCCTGCGGGAGGAGGGACCGGGTCCCCAGGTGGCCTCGGCTCCCCGACTGGGCGAGCATACCGAAGAACGGTTGGCGGAAGCCGGCTGTTCCCAGGAGGAAATCGCTCGCTTGGTCCGGGAAAAGGTGATCAGTGGAGGAGTGAACCCGGGATGATATCCTTTACGTTGACCGATGAGCAACGGGAACTGACTCAATTAGCGCGAAGGTTTGCAAGGGAAGAAATGCGGCCTGCGGCACCGGAATATGATGAGAAGGAGAGCTTTCCTCGGTTTGTCTATGAAAAGGCCCACCGGGCCGGCCTGATCACCTATCGTTTTCCGGAGACATATGGGGGCGGCGGTGTGGATAGCCTGCTCACTTCCTGTATCCTCTCCGAGGAGTTATTTTGGGGATGTGCGGGAATCAGCACTTCCTTCGGAGTGACAGCGCTGGCCGCCGGGCTGATTTACCGATTCGGGGATGAGGAGCAGAAGCGGCATTGGCTCCGCTATCTGTGCGACCCGGATGCGGCCCGGTTGGGGGCGGTCTGTTTGACAGAACCGGAAGCGGGGTCTGATTTCGGTTCCATCCGAACCCGGGCCGTGGCTGATGGGGACGAATGGGTGCTCAACGGTCGCAAATGTTTTATCACCAATGGTGGGATTGCCGATCTCTATCTGGTTTTTGCCAAAACAAAACCGGAGAAAGGGGCTTACGGGATCTCCTTGTTTCTGGTTCCGGCAGACCGACCCGGTATCTCGCCCGGGAAAAAGGAACGGAAGATGGGACAGCGAGCCTCCCATACCGGCGATGTGATCCTGGAGGGGGTCCGTCTTCCCCGGGAGTTTCTGCTTGGTGAGGAGAATATGGGTTTTCTGTACGCCATGAAAATGCTGGAGGATTCCCGGCCGATGGTCGGCGCCGGAGCCGTCGGCGTGGCCCGCGCCGCCTATGAGTACGCTCTGGGTTACGCCAAAGAACGAAAACAGTTTGGCAAACCTATTTTTAAAAACCAGTCGATCGCCTTTCTGCTGGCCGATATGAAAACCAAAATCGACGCTGCTCGTCTGTTGGTCTGGCGAGCGGCGGAAAAGGCGGACCGGGGGGAATCTTCGGCCATGGAGGGGAGCATGGCCAAAGCCTTTGCCGCCGAGACGGCGATGGAGGTGACCACCCATGCCGTTCAGATCCTCGGCGGATATGGGTATATGCGGGATTACCCCTTGGAAAAATGGATGCGGGATGCCAAGATCCTCAGCATTTACGAAGGAACCACCCAGATTCAGAAATTGGTGATGAGCAAACTGATGGAAGCGGAGTAAAAAACCAGCCTTCCCCGCGGCGATGGGGAAGGCTGGTTTTTGCTTTGGCATCGATCATGGGTTCAAGATCCGGATGCGGGCCTGGTCTTTGGGAACTTCGCATTGAAACAGAAGGGATTTGTCACCAGCATCCCGGGATTTGGTGTCGTCGACGCTGTAGGCGGTCCAGGTCGCCTTATACGGTGTCAGTTCCATCACGCAATAGCCGTGGGTGGTGCTGTTAAACAACTTGATCCAGGGGTTTTCCGTCTGGATGATCCCATTCAGTTTGTCTACCACAAAATCGACTAAGGATCGGGTCAAGGGTGTCGTAACCCCCAGGATCCTGCGGATGATTTCTTGGATCGCCTCCAAGGGAAGCGGATTGGAATGAGCTCCCAGGGCGGTGTTGGTTGCCGCCTGGTAAATCATTTCGCTCAGGTTGGAGGAGGTGACGGAGCCAACCATAAATTCGATGCCGACTGCCGCATCGTCGGGATCCTTTTGGTAATCTTCCATGATTAGATTGGCTTCAAAGGTGTGCAGATCCCCGGTGATGGTGATGAAATTTTTAATACCGGCATCTTTGAGTGTCTGGGTGATTTCTTTCCGTTCCCCGGCAAAACCGTCCCAGGCATCCAAGTTAACATAGCGGGTCAAGGCTTTCAGAGGGGTGAATTGCACTTCGTTTCCCCATATTTTCCAGAGGGAGTCGGAGTTTTTTATCCGGTGGAGAAACCATTCCTTCTGTTGGGATACCCCGGCTCCCAGCATCGTTTGCGCCGGATCGTACATCCGGGGGCAGCCGGCGCTGAAATATCGGTCCAACGTTTCTTCCCCGCAAGGGTGGGAGCTGCGGTAGAGCCGTTCATCGGTAAAAATAAATTCCGCTAGGTTGCCGACCTGAATGGATCGATAGATCCGAATCGAATCCTTAAAGCTTTTGCCGGGGTCAAACTGAATCCGGGCCGGGGTATATTCAAACCAGACCCGGTTGGCGATCTGGCGTCGGTCCGGATGGGATTTAAGACTGTCGTCCGGGGCGACCGCCGGATAGTAGGCGTCATTGGCAAACTCATGATCGTCCCAGATGGAGATCATCGCGTGACGTTCATGGAGCTTTCTCAAGTCGGGATCCGATTTATAGGTTCGATATAAGGTGCGGTAGTCCTCAATCGTGAACGCTTTGGGTTGGCCGCTGGGCAATCGGATCTGGCGGTCGGGCAGCGGGTTTTGGTAGGAGGGATCACCTACTGATTCATAGATATAGTCTCCCAGGTGAATGACAAAATCGACTTCTTCTTCGGCGGCAAAGCGGAGGGCATGGTAATAGCCGTTAGTATAGTCCTGGCAGCTTACATAAGCGAACCGGAGGGAGTCCAAATGGGATTCCTTAGAGGCCAACGTGCGGAAGCGGCCGATGGGGCTGACGTGGCCAGTTTTGGTGATGAAGCGGTAATAGTAGGTTTTCTGTGGTGCCAGCCGTCCGTCGGTATCCACCTTGACTACGTTATCGTAATCTCGCCAGATTGGGGTGTATCCCCGGAGGGCTACCTGGGAGAAATCTCGGGTGGTCGCAATCTCCACCATGACAAAGGTTCCGTCGTCGATGGCCCGACGAACCGCATCCTGCGGGGAATCGGAAGCACCGTCCAACCATTGCACCAGGGCTGGATCGTAATCGGCGGCACGGATTCCAGGGACCAGCTCCGGATCGATCCGGGTCCACAGAATAGCACCGGAAGAGGTGGGATCACCGGCGGCGACCGACTGGCCAAATCCCTGTCCTGGATGATGGCGGGGTTGGTAGCGGGGTAAGGAGTGGGTGGCGGATTTACCGGCACGGACCAGCGCATCGGTGAGATGGCGTCCCCCCAACTGGTCCAGAACCACCAGTGCTGAACCGGCCAACAGCGACTTCAGAAAAACCCTCCTTCCGCGGTCGAAGGCACCGGAGGTATTTGAACGGTTGTGTCCGGTGATGAGATCATCACTCATTTTTAAACCCTCCTCGGATCGAATCAAATATCAACCACTCAAATGTACCGGAGAAATATGAACTCTGATCCTATAGAACATTAAAAATCCTTGAAAAAGAAGTGCCACTGCGCTTGTCACTCAAATGAAATTGAGTAAGTGCCACCGTTAGCTTTTTGCAACGTTTCTAGCTATTCGACACAGGAAGGGACATCCCCTGTATAGAACCGCCAATCGATCCATCGGTAAATTTCACGGTTTGTGAAGTGATAGTAGAAATAAATTTTCTCCTCCGGGGAAGGAGTTCCCATGATGCTGTCGAAAGGAAAAGGTGGGACAAATGATAACGGTCCCTTTGCCTCAATCCTGCACAGAGGAGGAATGAATGGGATGAGTGTGGCTCTGTCCAGTTACAAGAAGCCTAACGCCGAAGGTAGTCTGGTGCAGTACAAGTCCCAGTACGAAAACTTCATCGGAGGCGAGTGGGTGGCCCCTGTCGGAGGCGAGTACTTTGACAATCCATCCCCGGTGGATGGCAAGGTGTTCACCCGTGTGCCTCGCTCCAAGAAAGAAGATATCGATTTGGCGGTAAGAAAAGCCCATGAGGCAAGGGAAAAATGGGGGAAAACACCGGTAGCCAAGCGCAGCCGCATCCTCCTGCAAATTGCTGACCGGATCGAAGAGAACCGGGAGAAATTGGCTCTGTCGGAAACCTGGGATAACGGAAAACCGATCCGGGAAGCTTTGGCGGCCGACGTCCCCTTAGCCGCGGATCACTTCCGCTACTTCGCCGGCGTCATCCGCGGGGAAGAAGGCGGCGTATCGGAAATCGACGCTAAGACCGTTTCCATGCACATCAAGGAGCCGATCGGCGTCGTGGGACAGATCATCCC
>NZ_FMZA01000006.1 GCF_900102685.1 Melghirimyces thermohalophilus | reverse complement strand
TGGCGAGACTTGTGCCCTATGGGTACATAGCGAGACCCGGGAGCGGAGTGACTTGGCGAGACTTGTGCCCTATGGGTACAACGGGGAACGTGGGGGTACACGCCTCCCCCAGACAGAACCAGCAGCAAAGTTACCTGAAGGGGCAAGGACAAAGGAGAAGACCATCATGCGGCTAAGACGAAATCCTCATGCTAAAGAACGGGTACGGGAACACCCTCGGGTGGTGATGGAGCCGCAGCGCTACGCTGGAAGATGGCGCACCCACTTCGGGAACAACCACCCGCTTCACTTGGAGCTGGGCACAGGAAAAGGGCGGTTTTTGTCCCGGGTTTGCGAAATCTCCCCGGAGGTCAACTGGATCGGAGTGGAACGGGTGGAAGAAGTGCTCCTCCAGGCCCTCATCAAAGCAGACGAAACCGAATGTGAAAACCTGTGCTTTCTGTGGATGGATGTCAATCGGTTGGAAGAAGCCTTCGGAGAAGGAGAAGTCGACCGAATCTACCTTCATTTTAGTGACCCTTGGCCTAAAAAGCGGCATGCCAAACGGCGCCTGACCTACCGCACCTTTCTCGATCAATATCGGAAGGTGCTCCGGCCTGATGGGGAGGTTCTGCTCAAGACAGACAACCAAGCGCTGTTTCAATTTTCTATGGAAGAGATGGAAGAAGCCGGGTATCAGATAGTGGAGGTTTCCCGGGATCTTCATCACAGTCCCTATGCCTATGGCAATATCCTCACAGAGTACGAACAGAAATTTAGTGCCAAAGGTTTGCCTATCTACTACTTGTTGGCCCGTCGCCCACATTGACAACGGTTCTTATTCGATATAGTATGGTTCTGTATGGCTCAAACTGTTCCTTTCATCAAGGGACCTTGAGGATAGCTCAGCAAAAACCAGGTGATGAAATGTCACCCTCACCGGTTCGCCCTTCGGGACCGCGGCTGTCAATGCCTGAAGGTGCCCCCTTTTCGCCGCTATCCGGAAAGACCGGGCAATTCCAGCGGATCGGCATCCCCTGTCTTTGCTGCATCACAAATGCATGGAAAAGAAAGGAGCACGTCTAACATGGCACGTTATACAGGACCTCGTTGGAAAAAAAGCCGTCGCCTGGGGATCTCCCTCTCCGGTACCGGCAAAGAAATGAAGCGCCCGTACCCGCCGGGGGAACACGGCCCCAATCAGCGGCGGAAAATCTCAGAATACGGCCTCCAGCTGCAGGAGAAGCAGAAGCTGCGCTACATGTACGGCCTGAACGAAAAGCAGTTCCGCGCCCTCTTTAATGAAGCCGGTAAACTAAAAGGGGTTCACGGCGAGAACTTCATGAAACTGTTGGAGTGCCGTCTGGACAACCTAGTGTACCGGTTGGGGCTGGCCCGCAGCCGTGCCCAAGCTCGTCAGCTGGTGGTTCACGGTCATATCACCATCGACGGCCGCAAAATGGACCGTCCTTCCTACCGGGTCAAGCCCGGCGAAGTGATCGGCCTGCGGGAAAAGAGTGCCAACCTCGGCATTGTCAAGGAAGCGTTGGAAGAGCGGAGCTTCCTGCCGGAGTATGTCAGCTTTGACGAAAACAAAATGCAAGGCACCCTTACCCGCCTGCCGGAACGGGATGAACTGCCTGCCGAAGTCAACGAGCGTCTGATCGTTGAATACTACTCCCGTTAATCGGGACCATTATCAAAAAGCCCTTCGCCTGAGCGCGAAGGGCTTTTTGATATGGATCCGGATTTATTTTTTGACCACTTTGGCGAACCGACGCTTGCCCACGCGGACCACCATCCCGTCTGCGACGGGAACCTGGGCATCAGGGTCGGAAACCTTTTCTCCATCCAACTTGACCGCTCCCTGTTTGATCATCCGGCGGGCTTCCCCGTTGGAGGAGACCAGTTCCAGCAGGCTGAGCAGACGAACCACCCAAATTTTCCCGTCCTCGAGTTCCGCCTCGGGCACCGTCTTCTCCGGAAGGTCCTCGGGCAGGGCACCTTGCTGAAACACCCGACGGAACTCAGCTTCCGCTTCATCCGCCGCTTCCGGTGTATGGTACATTTCCACCAGACGACGGGCCAGTTTCATCTTAGCATCCCGGGGGTGAATCTGCCCTCCCTCGACACCTTTCTTCACTTCCTCCAGCTCTTCCAAGGTGAAGTCCGTCACCAGTTCAAAATACTTCAGCATCAACTCATCAGGGATCGACATCGCTTTTCCATACATATCTTTAGGGGTCTCATCGATGCCGATGTAGTTCCCCAAGCTTTTGGACATCTTTTTGACCCCGTCCAAGCCTTCCAACAGCGGCATCGTCAGAATCACCTGTTCTTCCTGCCCATACTGGTACTGCAATTGCCGCCCCATCAGGAGATTGAAGGTCTGATCCGTTCCTCCCAGTTCGATGTCACTTTCCAATGCGACGGAATCATAGCCCTGCATCAGCGGGTAGAAAAATTCATGGATGCTGATCGCCTGCCCGCTGTTGTAACGCTTGGCGAAGTCATCCCGTTCCAGCATCCGGGCCACAGTCGATTTGGCCGCCAAATCGATCACCGCCGCAAAATCCAAGGAGCTGAGCCATTTGCTGTTGAAATGGATCTCCGTCTTATCCCGGTCCAGGATCAAAAACAGCTGTTCCGCGTAAGTTTTCGCGTTCTCCTTTACCTCATCCTCCGTCAGTTGCTTCCGGGTTTCCGACTTCCCCGTCGGATCCCCGATCCGGCCGGTAAAATCCCCGATTACCAACTGAACGACATGGCCCAGTTCCTGAAATTGACGCAGCTTGTTTAATACGACCGTGTGGCCGATATGGATATCCGGTGCCGAGGGATCGAGACCCAACTTCACCTTAAGCGGTTTTCCCGTCTGCAGGGATTTGCGCACTTTTTTCTCCAGATCCGCCGCAGGAATCATTTCCGATGTTCCCCGGCGGATAACAGCCAGCTGCTCTTCCAGCCGTCGCTCCTGTTCCGGGGTCAACTGTTGTTCCTGTTCCAACTTCACTCACCTCGCTGTCCTTTGTTAAAAAAGGATGTTTTTCCACAAAATAAACCTCGCCCCCCTTGGCAAGGGACGAGGTTGGCTCGCGGTACCACCCTTGTTGAAAACCGAAACCCGGTTTTCCTCTCGACAGATAACGGGTCGATCCAACCCGTCGCCTTCCTTCATTTCCAGAAAGACGAAAGCTCCCAAGCTGTATTTCACTCGGATCGGGGCCGCTGGTTTGCACCATCCACCAGCTCTCTGAGGGGCCCACATACCCGGCTACTGCGGCTTGTTCCACACTCTATTTATGTTCGGTTTGTACTGGCCTGGCCCTCCAATAGGCAAAGGCATACGGTATCCGCACAAACGCATTGGATAAATCCATCTTACCCAAAAATACGGGGGTTATCAATATGAGACAACAAAGACCGCCGCGATCCACCTTTTTCCGCCTGCTCCGACGCGTGGTCACCACCGTCGTCCTCCTCCTATCCATCCTGACCCTGTTCGCCTTTGCGACGGTGGGAATGATGACCGGTTATTTCGCCGCTATCCTTAAGGATGAACCGGTCCGCAGCCAGGAGGAGCTTCGTCAACAGATGAACAACTGGACTCAGACCAGTTACGCTTATTTTAACGATAAAAGCTCCATCGGAGCGATGCGGACCGACGCCGACCGGAAATGGGTGAAGAAAGAAGAGGTCAGCCCCTGGTTGATCGACGCTTTGATCGCGACGGAGGATCATCGCTTTTATGAGCATCACGGAGTGTCTCCCCAAGGGATCCTGCGGGCTGTATACCAAAACATGACCCGACAGGCGGTAACCAGTGGAGGTAGCACGATCACCCAGCAGTTGGTGAAAAACGTGATCCTGGAAAACCGGGAGAAGGTACTGGAGCGAAAGGTGAAGGAATTGGGACTCGCCCTCCGGTTGGAGCGGTTGTTTGCCAAGGACGAAATCCTCACCTTTTATTTGAACAGCCTGTTCTTCGGCAAAGGAGCCCACAACCGAAACCTGTTAGGCGTGCAGGCGGCGTCCAAGGGCATTTTCGGTGTAGATGCCAGGGAGCTCAACCTGGCCCAAGCAGCCTACCTGGCGGGAATGATCCAGCGACCCACCGCCTTTAACCCCTTTCGGGAAGAGACTTTCAACTCCGGTCGCAAACGGATGCTGACGGTGCTTTCCCGGATGGAAGAGACGGGGAAAATCACGCCGGAAGCCCGTGCCGAGGCGGCCCGCTTTGACCTGAAGAATTCCTTGACCAAACAGGACGCCCAATCCGCCTACTCCCGGGACCCCTTTCTGATGTCGGCGGTGGAGGAACGAGCGGCCCAAGTGTTGATGAAAGTTAACGGGTTGGACGCTGCCGCATTAAGCCGAGAAGGGGTTTACCGCTCCACCTTGGAGCAGTACCGAAAACGAGTGCTGACCGGCGGTTACAAAATCTACACCACACTGGACTCCCGAGTGCACCGAGCCGTCAACAAAGCAGCCACCGATAAAAAACTATACGGCTCTCCGATCTCCTACACCGTCACCATAGGCGGAAAAAAGAAGAGGGTTAACAATGCAGAAGAGGAGGTGGGCGTCACCCTGATGGATGTCAAGACCGGCGGAATCCTCGCTTTGGTCGGCGGCCGCGATTTCAATCAGGGGCAGACCAACCACGCCCTCCAGTCCCGACGACAACCCGGCTCCACGATTAAACCCCTGTTGGACTACGGACCCGCTTTGGACCAGGGGGAGGTAACGCCCGGCACCGTCTTGGTGGATGAGCCGCTGGAAGCCGAAGGGAACGGTCATGAAAAGAAGACTTACAAAAACTACAATGACCGGTACCGGGGACCGGTCACCGCCCGGGAAGCTCTCAAATGGTCTCTCAACATCCCGGCGATCAAATTGTTGCGGGAAACCGGCATCCAACAGGGATTTTCCTATCTGAAGCAGATGGACTTCCCCATTCACCCCATGGACGGGGAAGCGTCGGCGATCGGCGGTTTCACCCGAGGGTTTACGGTGGAGGAAATGACGGCTGGTTATGCCATGTTGGCCAACGAAGGCATTTACCACAAACCCCACTTGATCCAGCGAATTGAAGATGCAAAGGGGCATTTGATTTACCAGCATCACCCTCAACCACAAGCTGTTTTCTCCCCGCGCACCTCCTATCTCACCACCAACATCCTGCAGGATGTGATAAAGAGCGGAACCGGTCGCTGGGTGGGCGCTCGTGCTCCGGGACACCACCTGGCCGGGAAAACCGGCACCACTCAAAACGGACACGATGTCTGGTTTATGGGCTACACACCTCGCATCGCCCTCGGCGTTTGGGTGGGTTATGATTTAAACCATCCCCTCGCCAATGATCGCAGGGCGAAACGGGTCTGGTCCCAAGTGTTTCGAAGGGCTATAGATGCCCGCCCGGAACTATCTCCCAAGGGAATCGACTTTTCTCGACCCGAGGGGTTGGAAGAGGTGGAGATCTGCAATGTGACCGGAAACATCGCCACCCGGGAGTGCCACGCCGCGAAGAGCGCCGTGAAGGAGATCCTCCCTGAGGAGGCGGTTCCCGATGAAGTCTGTCTCCATCACTGGGAGGAGCGGGTGGTGCAGGTAAACGGTAAAACCTATTTGGCCAACCCGGACACCCCGGAGGATTTGACGGAAAAAAGAACAGGAATCCGGATTCCCGAAGAGGAACAGGAACGCTATCAATATTATCAAGGGGCACAGCTACCCACAGAGAGGGACCCCCGGAGCAGCACCGGCCAACCGGCGCCGCCTCAAGTGCAGTCGACTCTGACGGAAGGTGAACTCCGATTGAGCTGGACCGGTCCATCGGACCCGACCCTCGCCGGTTACCGCGTCTATCGGAACGGAACGCATGTAGCCAGCATCCGCCTAGGCGAAGCTCCGGTTTATCAAGGACCTCCTGACCACTACACCGTCCGCGCCGTCGATGTGGCCGGTCTGGAATCCGACGACGCCGTTCCGCCGATTTTGCCGAATTCACCGGAACAAAAAGGATCTCCTTGGTTTTGATCCTTCCTTGGCAGTCCGTCATCCCCCATCGAAAAAGCCATGCGACCCCTCCAACGGGGAACGCATGGCTTTTTACGGCTGTCTTCGACTCAGCCTTCCATGGTAGACAGGTCTCCGGTGGGCAGATCCAGTTCCCAGGCTTTCAGTACCCGGCGCATGATCTTTCCGGAGCGTGTTTTTGGCAGTTTATCCTTAAATTCGATTTCACGAGGGGCGGCGTGAGCAGCCAGCCCTTTTTTGACGAATGCGCGAATCTCCTCCTTCAGCTCGTCGGAGGGGTGATAACCGGCACGCAGGGCGATGAAAGCTTTGATGATCTCTCCCCGGAGCGGATCCGGTTTCCCGATGACCCCAGCTTCCGCCACCGCCGGGTGTTCCACCAACTTGCTCTCCACTTCGAAGGGACCCACCCGTTCACCAGAGGTGTTGATCACATCGTCGATGCGACCCTGAAACCAGAAGTAGCCATCCTCATCCTGATAAGCGGAGTCGCCGGAGATATACCAGCCTTTGATCCGGAAGTACTCCTGGTATTTGGCGTCGTTGTTCCAGATCTTGCGCATCATCGCCGGCCACGGGGCCTTGATCGCCAGATTTCCCATCTGGTACGGAGGCAGCTTGTTCCCCTCATCATCCAGAATGGCCGCTTCAATGCCCGGGAATGGTTTTCCCATCGATCCCGGTTTGATCTCCATGGACGGGTAGTTGGAGATCAGGATCGCGCCGGTCTCCGTCATCCACCAGTTGTCATGGATACGGCGGTTGTAGGTTTCCAGACCCCAACGAATCACCTCGGGGTTGAGAGGCTCACCGACGCTCATGATATGACGAACTTTGGACAGATCGTATTTTTTCACCAGATCGGCACCGGCCCCCATCAGCATGCGGAAAGCGGTGGGTGCACTGTACCAGACGGTCACCCCGTATTTCTCCAAGGTTTCGTACCAGTCTTCCGGACCAAACCGGCCGCCGCGGACTACATTGGTCACCCCGTTGAGCCAGGGGGAGAATATGCCGTAAGACGTTCCCGTCACCCAGCCAGGATCGGCGGTACACCAGTAGACATCCCCCTCCTGCAGGTCCAGAATCCACTTCCCGGTTATATAGTGTTGAATCATGGCGTTGTGGACATGGTACACCCCTTTGGGTTTTCCGGTCGATCCAGAGGTGTAATGCATGATCATCCCGTCTTCCCGATCCACCCACTGGATATCCAGCTCGGGGGAAGCGGCTTCCATTTCCTTTTCGTAGCTTAAGACACCGTCTTTGAGGTCGCTCTCTTCCGCTCCGATCAGGATCACGTGCTTCAGATCAGGTAACTCATCAACAGGCACCCTCTCCAGAAGCTCTCGGGTGGTCACCAGGGCGACGGCTCCACTATCTTCAAGGCGATCTTTTACAGCCGCTTCAAAAAAGGCTTCAAACAACGGGCCGACGATGGCACCTACTTTGATGATCCCCAACAGGCTGAAGTAAAGCTCCGGGGACCGGGGCAAAAAGACAAATACGCGGTCTCCCTTGTTGACACCGACCTTTTTCAGGACGTTTCCGAAGCGGTTGGACTGTTCTTTCATCTGTTGGAAGGTGTATTTCTCTTCCCGGTCGTTGTCGCTGTATATCAGGGCAACCTGGTCACGGCGTCCCGACTCCGCATGGCGGTCGATCGCCTCGTAGGCTGCGTTGACTTTACCGGTCTCATACCAGGAAAAGGCCTTCTCAACCTCTTTCCAGTCAAAGTTTTTCCGGGCTTCTTCGTAGGATTTTAAGTTGTTTCCTTCCGTCATGACTTTGATCGGTTCTCCTTGCTTCACTTCGGATGCCCTCCTCTTTGCTGGAATTTCATCCGGCCACGGACCGTTACCCGGTCAGCAAATGGATCTTGGTCGATAGTTTGGCAGATTTGGAAGCGCATTCAATTAAAGCATCCATCACCGGGCCCGTTTCCCCGTCACCGGAAATTGTTCGTTACTTCCCTCTTTTTCGTGTTTTTGCAGTTTTTACGCCTCAAATTTTATCAAAAAAGTGAACATCATGCGAGAGGTTTGTAACGCCGAAAGAATCAACTCCACTCCAAAAAAGTTGTTTGTGTTAATATGAAAACAAATATGCCAAAAATTGCTCATATAAGCGTTATACTCTGCTGACAGCCCCCATGGAGGTGGCGAAATCCCTGATGGAACACCGGAAGGAATACCATCGAACCTGTTTACAAACGGATTCGGGCGAACTGATTGTGGAAGGGCCCCTTTTCCCCAACACCTTGAAGCGGTACCCCTTTCACGCCGGTTTGATCGCTTTCCGTCCCCCGGAAGAACAACGTGCAGCTCTGATCGGGATCGCGCAGTTGACCGAAGGACGTGTCCTCATTGCCCGAACAGAGACGGAAGTAATCGGATACGTCACTTTTCTCCATCCCGATCCCTTAGAGCACTGGTCCAGCGGAAACATGGAGGATTTAATGGAGCTGGGGGCAATCGAAGTGGCAGCCCCTTACCGAAAGGACGGGGTGGCCCGGGCCCTTCTTCGAACCGCCTTTTCTGATTCTTACATGGAGAACTACATCGTGATTTCAACGGAATATTACTGGCATTGGGATCTTAAAGGAACCGGTCTTTCCATCTGGGAATATCGGCAGATGATGGAAAAGTTGATGTCCACGGTGGGGATGGAGCGCTTTTCCACCGATGATCAGGAGATCACGTCCCACCCCGCCAATTGTTTGATGGTCCGAATTGGCAACAGGGTCCCCTTGGACTCCCTAGCCAAGTTTGACCGCCTTCGCTTCCGAAACCGTATTTTTTATTGATGCGATCAGAAGGGGGACCTGTAACAAGACAAAACCCCCGGCTGTGACGGAGGGGTGATCGATGAAGGATACAGCCTGTTTCATCTATAGCGACCAGTATTTACGGTATCACTTCGGAAATGGACACCCGTTCAACAACAAACGGCTGGAGCTGACTCTTGACCTGATCCGTTCCTTTGATATCGGGCATCCTCACTTCCTTCGCCCGCCGCGTATCGCCTCCGATGAGGAGTTGAACCGGATCCATGACCTGGGCTATATCGAAACGGTGAAAGGGGCCGACAGCGGAAATATCCCCCGGGAGCGGCTAGAAGCCTACGGCCTCGGCACAGGGGACAACCCCCTCTTTCCCGGGATTCACGAAGCGGCTTCCCTGATCGCCGGCGGCACCCTGGAAGCCGTTGACGGGGTGATGAAACGGCGTTTCGATCACGCCCTCAACCTCGCTGGCGGCCTTCATCACGCCCTTCGAGGCAAAGCTTCAGGTTTTTGCATTTATAATGATGCTTCCGTGGCCATCGCCCACCTACGGGAGAAATACGATGCTCGGGTTTTGTACATCGACACCGATGCCCATCACGGCGACGGGGTCCAGTGGTCCTTTTACCATGACCCCGATGTATGTACACTTTCCATCCACGAGACGGGCCGCTATCTGTTTCCCGGAACAGGTCATCTGTACGAACGGGGGGGTCAAGCCGGTTGGGGAACCAGTATCAACATCCCCTTGGATGCCTTCACCGAGGATGACTCTTGGCTGGACGCCTTCCGACGGGTGGTGCCCCAAGTGGCCCGATCCTTTCAACCCGACATCATTCTGTCCCAGCACGGTTGTGATGCCCATCGTTGGGACCCGATGACCCACCTCTCCACCACCATGATGATTTACCGGGAAATTCCCCGGCTGATCCATGAATGGGCTCACCAACTTTGTGATGGCCGCTGGGTCGCCCTGGGCGGGGGTGGATACGACATCTGGCGGGTCGTCCCCCGGGCTTGGACCTATCTGTGGGCGGAGATGGCGGGGATCGTCCTGGAGAATAAGGGAATCCCTTACGCATGGAGAGACCGATGGCAGGGGGAAAGCCCGGTCCCCCTCCCGCTTACTCTAGACGACCCCGAGGATCTGTTTCCGCCGATCCCCCGTCGGAAGGAGATCACCCGCACCAACGAAGCCACGGTGCAGCAAATTTTGCGCTTTTACAACCTGAACCATTGCTAAAAGCAAAACCGACCGAAGACAGCCGGTTTGCTCATAATGACTGCACACAACGAGGGAGATCACCTCATCGATCGGCTTCCTGCACATAGACCCTTTGATCGGTCAACTTCTCCATATTGCAAAGGCAGTTTTCAAAGGAACTCTTATCCTGAAACGACGCCCGGTACACCTGCCCGCTGGATTGTACCTCAACGCCGTCAGCCTTTAGCTTTCTGGCCAAGTCTTCCTCTCCCGGTCCCCAAAACTCAAATGTAAACATCCCGCATCGCCCCCACTCCTTTTGGGAGATAGGATGCGAAAAGAAGAATCTTTCGATACACGTGCCTTCACTTGAGTGGTTTAGGTTTATCATTTTTCAAAAGATAGGGGGGGTTTTGATGTTTCACACGACTATACAGCCGCGGGTGTCCGAGACGGACGGGGTGGGTCACATCAACAATACAACGATCCCTGTCTGGTTTGAAGCCGCCCGCGAACCGATCTTCAGACTGTTTATGCCGAACCTTTCCTTTAACGATTGGCGCATGATCATCGTCAATATGAATGTGGATTACCTGGCCCAGGTTTATTACGGAAAGCCGGTCGAGATTGTTACCTGGGTGAAAAAAATCGGTAACACCAGTTTTGTTCTGGAAGAAGAGCTGACTCAGGAAGGGCGGACCTGCGCCAAAGGAACCGCCACCTACATCAATTTTAATCAGACGACCCAAAAACCGGAACCGATCCCGCCGGACCTCCGCTCGCAACTGAAACAGCACCAAAAACAGCGTTAAAAAGACCGGCCGAGGCGAGTCATGGGGTTTGGAAGAACGATGATGACTCAGCCCTGAACATCTGTTTACCCCGTATAACAAAGGAAAATCCCCCGCACACACGGGGGATTTTCTCATGGGACACCGGTGGGATTTATCCCAAACAAGGACCCATGTGGGCTTCTCATTTCGCCCCGATTATTCGGCTTCTTGCAAACGAGTTGAATCCCGCAATTGTAATTGGTTTTGCAGCACCACCTGATTCTGTTCCACGGTCTCATCATTCATATATTTGGTTAACAGACGCATCGCAACGGCGCCGATGTCATACATGGGAACGGCCACAGTGGACAGAAGCGGGCGGACCTGGGTAGCCAGCGGAACATTGTCAAATCCGATGACGGATACATCTTCCGGGACCCGCTTGCCAAGATCCTGCACTGCGTGGATCGCTCCCACCGCCATTTCGTCATTCACACCAAACAAGGCTGTGGGCGCCGCATCCCCCTTCAGCAGTTCCATCGCCAGCTCGTACCCGGAATCGTAGCGATAGTTGCCGAGGCGGATCTGGGATTCATCGAGGGCTCGCCCCGCCTCCTCCAACGCTTGTCTATACCCCTGATAACGAGGATAACCAATGATCGGATCCGTCAAAGGGCCTCCCAGAAAACCGATCCGCTCATGGCCTTCCCGAATCAAGACTTCCGTCGCCTCTTGAGCCGATCCCACTTGGTCCGTGATGACTGAAGGACGTTCTTCTCTCTGATCCTGGGTCGCTGCCAACACAATCGGCACATGGGAGCCGGAAAAAACCTCCCGGTGTTCCTCCGTCACTTCTCCGCCGAGGAACAAGAGTCCGTCCACCTGCTTCTCCAGCAGAGCTTCTGTCAGTTGCAGCTCTTTTTCTTTCTTCAGGTCAGAGTTACACAGGATAATATTGTAATGATACATCGTGGCGATGTCTTCAATCCCCCGGGTCAATTCAGCGAAAAACGCATTTGAAATATCCGGGATCACCACTCCCACCGTCGTGGTCTTCTTGCTGGCCAATCCCCGGGCGACCGCATTCGGGCGGTAACCCATCCTTCGGATGGTATCCAACACTTTTTTCCGGGTTACCGGTTTGACGTTGGGATTTCCGTTGACAACCCGGGATACGGTGGCCATCGAGACCCCCGCTTCACGGGCTACATCGTAGATGGTGATGGTCTCCTTTTTCCTTGCCATTTTTCACACCCAATTTTGCTTTGATGGTTTTTCCGATCTATTTGTATAAGAATACGATAAATTTTTAGCCGTGCAAAGGGAAACGGACTGGTATTCTTGACAATTTCAGCAATCTTTGGTTTCCCCAGAGTCTATATGCCTAGTCTGCCCGCCGAAAAAAGAAAAAAACCGGCCATTTCGGCCGGCGAAAGGCAAGCATCATCGTAAAATCCCTGTATAAAATCTCATCCCAGCACTGGTTCGCTCCGCTGGATTCGTCCATGTTGCCGAATCTCATCCATAAACGCCTCAAACTGCGGAATATTGATCTGCTGGTTGGCGTCCGACAGTGCCACGGCGGGGTCCGGATGGACCTCCAACATGAGCCCGTCTGCTCCTGCGGCTAATGCAGCCTTCGCCACCGGCAACTGAATATCGCGCCGCCCCGTCGAGTGGGTGATATCGACGAAGACCGGCAGATGGCTCTCTTGTTTCAAAAGAGGAACGGCGGAAATGTCCAGGGTGTTCCGGGTCCATTTCTCATAGGTGCGGATCCCCCGCTCACACAACATCACCTGATCATTTCCTCCAGAGACGATGTATTCCGCAGCGAATAGAAACTCTTCCACCGTAGCGGACATGCCGCGCTTCAAGAAAACGGGAAGCTGAGATGATCCCGCCGCTTTCAAAAGCTCAAAATTTTGCATGTTCCGCGCTCCGATCTGGACGACATCAATATACTGTTCCGCTTTTTCAATATCGGAGGGATTGACGATTTCACTGATCACCTTCATCCCGAATTCGTCGGCGACCCGGCGCAGGATGCGCAGTCCTTCCACACCTAATCCCTGAAAATCATAGGGGGACGTACGGGGTTTAAAGGCACCCCCGCGAAGCAAGGCCACTCCTTGCTTGCTGAGGGCTTGCGCCACTTCCCTGACCTGTTCTTCCGATTCCACCGAACACGGGCCGGCGATGACGGTTTTTTGTTCATTGCCGACGGGGAGATCCCCCACGTGGACCACTGTGTCCTCAGGTTTCCGTTTGCGGCTGACCAAAAGCGCTTTTTTGTGGTCCTCCTGTTGCAAATCGAGGGAAGCTTTGAAGATCTGTTTAAACAGATGCCGGATGGTCTTATCATCAAAAGGGCCAGGATTTGCCTCCGACACCCAGTTCAGCATATCACGCTCACGCTCGGGATCGAAACGGTGAATTCCTTGCGCCTTTTTTACCTCTCCAATGGCTTGGGCCAATTCGGCCCGCTTGCTCAACAATTCCAGCAGTTTCACGTTTACCTCGTCGACTTCTTGCCGCAGTCGATCCAGTTCGTGGCTCATCTTCATACTCCCCTCTGAATTTTTATGGTCCATTATATCGAAAAGCCATTCTTCTGTCATGGGTTAAATATGGATTTAAGGCAAAAGAAAAAACCGGCGGATCAGCCGGCTTACGGTGCGGCGGGGGTGGCGGCGATTTCTTCGAACCAATGGGAGATCTTCTTTTCATTCCGAGGGAAGGAAAAGAGCTTGAGAGTGGGTTTTTTCCCTGTAGTCAGGATCAGCGATACGGGAAAGTTGGACGGGTTTACTTTTCGATCCAAAGAGAGACCCGAACTTTTTAGAATCATTTGCAGCGTTTCGTAATCTGGAACTTGAACAAAGACGCAACGCCTCACTCTCTTCAACCAGTCCGGTTTTCCTTGTTTAAACAGCGGCATAGCACTGGGGTAGATCAAGGCCGTATCCATTCGCGATCCTTCACTCACTTTGCGGGGACGAATCACCCGAATGTAATCGCTTTCCGGAATATGCACCTGTTCTGCCTGCGTCGCCAGCACCATCAACTGCTGCGGACCGTTAGTGGAAGGAAGAGTGGGCGCACCGGCCATCTCGTTCATCTGAGCGTTCCGATGCTGCATCATCCCTGGAACAAAAGCGACCAAAAAAGCGATGGCCGTATAGACCGCCGTCCACTTGATCGCATGATTGAAGGCGGTAACGGTGGGAGAAGGTTTTTCCCGGTGATTCCGAATCTCCTCCAGGGATTGAACGAGAGTGATCATCTCCTGGAGATTCCTCCGACAGGAATGACAACCTTGCACGTGCTCTTTTAATCGCTGATGCTCTTCCTCCCCGATCTCCCTGTCCACATACAGCTGAATCAGGCGATCCATATCTTTGCAAGAAGAAGACATCCAAGATCCCCTTACTTTTTGGAGAGTCGGTCTTTCAGCATCTTCCGCGCACGGAATAACTGTGTTTTTACCGTCCCTTCCGGGATGTCCAGAGCCTCAGATATTTCGGCATAGGAGTAGTTGCGGAAGTGTCGGAGTACTACCACCCGACGGTAAATCTCGGGCAGGTTCTGGATTTCTTCTTTCACCTGCTCCAACATCATCCGCTGCTCCACCTGTTCCTCTACAGAGACATTCACGGAATGAGGCGGCTCTGATTGTATAAACGCGTCTTCCAACGCAACCAGCTTCAAACTTTTTTTCCTTTTTTGGTCTCTGAAGCGATTGGTCATCATCGTGCGGAGCCAAGCTTTGAGCGACTTCTCATAGACGTACTTATTCGATTTGCGATGGGCCTGCCAAAGGGTTTCCTGCATCAGGTCCTTGGCATCCTCGGTGTTTCCCGTCAGCCGGTAGGCGATATGATACAGATAGCGCCGATGTTCTTGCAAGCGTTCCAGGAACTCGTCCGTCACGGATTTTCGCTGTGTATTATCAGCATTCATGGTGATCCTCCCGCTTCCCATTCGGTACTTATTTTTATCTTCGGTGTCAATATTTTTGATCGTAACAAGTCATCCTGGGGCTGCCAACCGCCAAAAGATGACACTCCAGAGACAGTGACTCCCCAGAGAGTCTCGAGCAATAAAAATAACAATGACAGATGTCCACCTCGGTTTCAGTTACAGGAGAACATTTTCCACCGAAAAGCACAACCCACTCCAGATAGAATAGATGGACTCACAGCATCATTTCCTATCAATTTCTTCTTTATATGGACCGATATGCATTTAATCACCTAGAAGGATCACACCGGCGACCACCAGGATGCTTCCAATCATCTTGGTGAATGTTACCGTTTCTCCAAACACGATCACCGACAACAGGAAGGCAAGCACCGGGAAACTGCCGACCACCGGCATCACCCGCCCTACTTCCCCATACTGAAGAGCTTTAAAATAGAAAAACTGGGCGAAAAGGACACCAAAAACGCCCCCCAGCAAGATATGGACGATACTGTGAAAATCGGGGAATTCAACTTTTCCCCCTTTGGCCAGGAAGAAAAGATAGACGGAGATGCCCAAAGTCGTCACCCCCGCCCGTATAAACAGAGCGACAGAGGGTTCCGTCCGAGCCAAACCCAGCTTTTCAAAGATCGGGGCCACACCGAAACTAAACGCCGCCAACAGGGCAAAGAGCAGTTCTCTGTTCATGTCTACCTCCGTTCACCGTCCACAGGTTTGTCCCATGTATATGCGGTGAAATAGGAAGATAGACATGCCGATCAACATAAAGGGGCACCCCCGACAGGAGGCGCCCCTTCGACGATTCAGTTCCTCGCCCCGCCGATTTCTACCATGGATTCCTTTTCCCAGCTTTCATTCGCGTCGGCGGTAGGTTGTTCTTCTCGCAACTCAATCCATTTGTCCGAGGTCTCCGCCCCTTCACCGGTTTTTCGGACAGCCTCCTCCGATTGATCCCGCAGAAACTGACGAGCCTCATCCAAGCTTTTCCACAGTTCCTCACGGGTTTCACGGCCGGTTTTAGGCGCCAACAGCAGGGCGGTTGCCGCTCCGACCATTCCGCCGATCACCGCACCGAAAAAAAGTTTGCCGCTTTTGGCCATAGGATCATCTCCTTTATCCTTTATTTCACCCGTTTACCCTTTTTTCTAACCGGCTTGTCCAAACGCCATTTTCGCAAGAGGTCCATTCCTGAACTGACGAGGGCGGTCACGTTTCCCAGTCGCTCTTTCTGAGTGGAGGCGGTGCGGGTAATACTGGAGGATAATTCCCGAAGTCCTTCCCCCATGCTTTGAATGCTTTCAAATAAGGGCTCGGTCTGCTCGGTCTTTCTGTTTACCCCGTTGATGAGTTGTCTCGCTTCCTCCAGGGTTTTCCTGGAGTCATCGGCCAAAGCCTCCACCTTGGGTCGCACTTCGTTCAGGGTGGTATCTACGGAATCCAACGTTTGGTTCAACTTACGGAGAGAAACCACCACCGCAACCACCAGTACAACAAAAGCAGTTGCAGCGACGGCGGCACTGATTTGTATCACCAAGTCCGCCTCTCCTCCTTTTTGCAGTTTGATAGCCATGTGAAGCGGTCACTGCTCCTCTTCACTACCCCGATCATGCGCTCCCGGGATGTCTACCGGCAGATCTCCCCGGGGAGTCAGACGGCCGGCCAGAGCGTCAGCAGCTGCTTCCAGGCTGAGCTCACCGGTGCTGTATAAAGCGAGATACGTGGTTTGGTCAGGCAGTGTCGACACTTCGTAGGGGGTGTCCAAACCCAGTGCAATCACCGGGATCCCTCTGGCTTCTAAGGTTCGGATCAATCGGGTTTGTGCAGGGGTATCCGCCTGGGTGCCGATAATGACCACATCGGCTTGGCGCGCTTCAGCGATCACCTCCCCAACCTCCCGGGCATCCGAGTCAAAGGCCACTTCCCGAACGGAGAAGCCGCGAGAAGTGAGGGAACGCCCCAGCTTCTCGGTCCCTTCGGGGGAGATCAGCAACACATCTTCCACCTGCTTCCGATCGAGGGGCACTCGCTGCTCCCGATCTTGAACCAGGGTTAGGGCCTCCTGCGCCACTCGACGAGCCACCGCGGCATGTTCTTTTGTTCCGACCCTTTCCTTCACCTGACTTACGGGGACCAGCGGCTTTCCGGCGATGGAGACGCCCCCGGTCCGCTTCAACTTTAGTCGGAGGATGCGCCTTAGGGATTGATCGATCCTTTCCTCGGAAATCTCTCCCTTTTTCACCGCTTGCCGCACTGCCGCCATCGACGCTTGTTGATGGTCGAGATTGTGGGAAACCAACAGGATGTCAGCACCGGCTTTTACCGCCCGGACCGCTGCTTCCTCCGGGCCAAAGTGTTCCACGATCGCTCCCATCTCCAAGTCATCGGTCATGATCACCCCGGCAAAGCCGAGACGCTCCCGCAACAGTCCAGTCAGCACTTTTTTGGACAACGTGCCTGGAAGCCCCGGGGTTTCCACCAGCTTGGGAAAGGTGATGTGAGCCGACATGACAGCGTCCGTCTGATCGAGCACCCGCTTAAAGGGCACCAGCTCCACCTGGTTTAACCGCTCCAAGGAATGCGGGATAGCAGGCAGGTTGACATGGGTATCAACGGATGTATCGCCGTGTCCCGGGAAATGTTTGACCGCCGTCAACACCTGCCCGTCATGATATCCCCGAATCTGGGCCAATCCCATCCTGGCCACCTGATCAGGGTTACTGGAGAAGGAGCGGACACCGATGATCGGATTGCTCGGGTTGTTATTCACATCCAGCACCGGGGCCAGATTCATATGGATCCCCATCGCCCGCAGCTCGGAACCGGTCACCCGGCCGACACGGTAGGAAAGGCGGGGATCTTCAGTCGCCCCCAAGGCCATCGCCCCGGGAAACTGCGTCACCCCTTCGCGCATCCGAGCCACTTTTCCCCCCTCCTGATCGATGGAAATCAACAGGGGGATCCGCGACGAATCCAACAAAGCCAATTGCTGCAATTGATTGGTCAATCTCCCTACTCCTGACGGGGAGTGGATGTTCCGATCGAACAGGATCACACCTCCCGCCTTTTCTTTCCGGATCAAGGTCCGGATTTGGCGGTTGATCTCATAGGCCGGCTCTTCCCCATTTTGGAAACCGACCATAAACATCTGTCCCACTTTTTCCTTAAGGGACATTTCACCAATCATACTATCAATCTCTTGTTTCATGGACGCCCCTTCGCCTGCGGAGAGAACAGAGGGATCCAACCTCACACCGGTTTCCAACGGGCGGGAAGCGGGCAACAAAAGCACGGATAAAGCCAACACGAATACCAACAAACCCCGCAAAATTGGGGCCAAACTGTACCACCCCTTTAACGTTGTGCCGCCTGCTCCCATTATATCCCGGGGTTCCTTTCCTATAAAGGAGAACATCCCCTTTTATTCCGAATCTTCAGCGGTGTGGAACCGGAAACAACAGGCGGTTATAATGGGAAAGGATATAATAGAAGAGGTGATCTCGTTGGAAGAAACCAAAACGATCGTCGTCCTAGAAGGGGACCAGACCGGTCAGGAATTGTTGGAAGAAGCTTTGCGGGTGTTGGACCCGGAAGTGATCGGCCTGGACATCCGGCTGCAACATTTTGATCTCAGCCTGGAAAACCGCCGCAAAACCAAAAACGAAGTGGTGTATGAAGCAGCTCGTGCCATGAAGGAAGCAGGCTACGGGCTAAAAGCTGCCACCGTCACCCCGGAAGAAAAGGGGGATGTGGGCAGCCCCAACGCCATCCTTCGTAAAGAGATCGACGGAAAGGTGATTGTCCGCACCGGCCGCCGGATCCCAGGTGTGCGCCCCGTAGCCGGTGCCTTCGCCCCCATCTCTGTCATCCGGATGGCTGTCGGTGATGCCTATGGTGCCAAGGAGTGGCGGGAAGGAGAAGGAATCAACGAAATCTCCTACCGCACCGAGGCCATTGACCGCAAAACCTGCCGGGCAGTCGCCCAATATGCCTTCCGCCACGCGAAGCGGACCCGGGCCAAAGTGTTCGGCGGACCCAAATATACCGTCAGCCCCATCTACGAGGGCATGCTGAAGGAAGAGATGGACGCCGTCAGCAAGCGCTATCCGGAAGTTGCCTACGAGCCGCAACTGATCGATGCCACCTACGCCCTTCTCCTCAACAACACCGGTGACTCTCTGGTCATCCCCGCCCTCAACCGCGACGGCGACTGCTTGAGCGACATGGTTCTGCAGCTTTTCGGTTCCATCGCCGGTGCAGAATCGATTCTGATGAGCTTTGACGAGGAATTTAATCCGCGGGTAGTGATGGCGGAAGCGCCCCACGGGACGGCGCCTACCCTGTACGGGAAAAATTTGGCCAACCCGATGGCCATGATTTTGGCTGCCGCTTCTCTGCTCTCCCATCTCGACACCGAACGGGCCACCGTCGCTTCCCGGGCCGTCTATGAAGCGACTATCGAAACGGTAAAGGAAGGTCACCGGACGGCGGACCTGGGCGGCAGCGCCACCACGACCGAATTTACCAACGAAGTGATCCAAAAGATACAGACCAAGCTGGAGGTCTGGAACAACCTGCAAATGTGACCGTTCCTGTCACCCCCCCGTCTTCAGGACGGGGTTATTTTTATTTCAAAGAATACCCATCTTGTCTATAATCGTTGTATATCACCATCTCACAAGGAGGATCGATCGGATTGTCCGATAAAGGGAATCAAACGCTTCAGAAACTGCTCTCACACACTCCCGAAGGGGTATTTTTGGCCGGAATCACTGGATTAGGCTATTTTTCCTCTTACCTGAGCGACCTGGGTTATAAAACCCACTTCGGTATTCCCTCGATGTTCGTAGAAATTCATCTAACCTCTGTGGTTTTGTCCATCTGTGTGATCATCTTCACCTTATTTATCGCCGCCCTCTGCATCACGATACCCCAATTCCGCAAATACGGTCCTCACCTGTTTGCGGTGTTGATTCCACTGATGATTGCTGTCATCGTGGGCATGAAATTAAACTTTTCCCTCAACCGGGAATATTTTTTGACCGTCGTTTTTCTGTTCTTGTTCCATGCGGTGTTGTTATTCATTTTCTTCCACCTGGCTCAAAAACAGAAGCGGATCACCAACTTGATCGCCGTCGTCCTGCTGGCTCTGATGATGGTCTCTGTCTCCTATAGCAGCGGATCGATGATCGCCAAAAACCGGGAACACTTTCTTGTCTCCAACCAGGGGCAACCGCTGGTGGTGGTCGATACATACAAGGATTCGCTGGTCGTCGCCCCCCTCGAGAGGGAAAACAGTCGCATCCGGCCTGCTTACCGCTTTGTCCACCTGGAATCCGATCTCAATGGAAAACTCTCTTTTTCTCGGCAAGAAGTAGGACCGTTGACGATTCACCGCTGATAGGGACCCGAGGAATTCGGACATAAAAATGGCCGGGTTGGTCCCCGGCTGTACGAATCAGTTGACGGCAGACACTTCTTTCATACCGCTTTCGATGCCCATCACCACTTCTTCCAGGGTCATCTCATTTTCCAGGTACACCTGGATCAGCTCATAGACCAAATCGGTCTTTTCCTGCGGATATTCCATTGCCTCCAGCAATTCATTCAAGGGATCGAAGTCCCGGGACAAAATCTGTACACTGCTGGAACCGAGCACCTCTTCCAGTTTGACGGTCGTGTGATACACCTCTTTAATCATGCGGAGGACAATAGCCATCATATTTCGCTTCTGATCATCCATCGGTCTTACCTTCCTTTCGAGCCGGTGTCCATCAATCGCTTCCCGTAAACAACAGGAAAGAAACAGAATCAAGGATAAAAATTGCTATGTTCATCGTCTATCTCTTTATTTTAAACGAGATTCCAAAAATGAGAAGGGTTTTTGTCCGATTTACGAAATTTTTGTAGCAAAGGCGGTGTGTAACCTATTCGCAATCCTTATCCATACAGCTTTTTGAGGAAACTGCTACCGGCTTCTGGCCGATCCAACCGGAAATAATCGGCCAAAGTGGCGCCCAGATCGGCCAGGGTGGTCCGGGTTCCCAGAAAGGTGGGACGCACCCCGGCACCAGCCGCCAGCACCGGGGTGTACTCCCGGGTATGGCGAGGATGACCGATGGTCGGATCGTTGCCGTGGTCGGCTGTCACCAATAAAAGATCTCCGGCAGTCATCGCGGGAAGAAAACCCTTTAGCCAGCGATCCACTTGATTGAGAATCGAAGCATACCAGTTTGCATCCTGCTGATGGCCAGCCAAGTCTGTCTCCTGCACATTGATGAGAAAGGCTGCCTCCCTCGGTGCACGGTGGTAGTTTCTCTCCAGCTCCGCCAACACCTGCTCTGTCTCCACCAGCGGCGCGGCCCAGCCGGTTCCTTCAATCACGTCGGCGGTTTTCCCGATGCGATAAACCGGGAGTCCTTCTTTCTCTGCCAGGGCGGGAAACTGACGGCTCAGATCGATCCCCCATCCCAGGTGCCTGACCTGATATCCGGATCCATAAACCCCAGCCTCGGGGCTGTCCACCCCCCATTGCCCGGGGTTTCGCTCTTTTACTGCTGCCAACAAATCTTGGATGGAGACACGGGCGTTTCCGAGGGCGATCACCCGGCTGACATCCACCTCACTCCGCACAGCTTTGGCGATGGCCACCGCTTGAGGAAAGGAGATCCGGCTCAGGTCGGCGGTCACATTTAGGATATTGCCCGGATCGGTTTCGATGTTATCGGCGATGATCACCGCTTCCTCCACCAACAACAGCGACCGCTCCGGCCAGGGACGGCGAAAACGGTAGCCTTTCCGCCTCAGCCCCGCTTCCACATGCGGGTACACCTCGGCCATCAATCGAGGAACCGGCGTGCTCAAGCGGCTGCCGACAAGCTCCTGGTGCCCCATGTAGGTATCCGCTCCTGCGTGGGCCAGAGCCGTCCGGCCCACCGCGCCTTCCGGCTTCCCCTTCCCTCCGGTCAGCCAGGCAAGACCCAGCCGCTCCAACACAGGAATATCAAGCCCGCCTCGCTTCCGAAGATGCCCGTAGGTGTCAGCACCCACATCCTCCGGACGACAGGCGACGCAATCCTCCATCGCTCCGATGCCGAAGCCGTCTAACACCAGCAGAATCGCCTTTCCCACCTCAACCCCTCCTCAGCAGACGGATGCGTATCGGATGGCGACCCACCCCGTAGAGCAACGCCAGATGGGCCCGAGTGACAAAAACCTGGGTCCGGAAACAGAAAACGGCGGTATCGCCGATCTGGACCCCCTCCGTCTCTTGTAGAGCTCCGTAATAATCGATCGTGCCCGGTGGTACAGGGTGATAGGCGATGCGACATTTCAGGGCGGCATAAGCCGTGGAACCGACCCAAGCCCCCTCCGCCCGCGACCGGGAGTAAAACCCGCCGCCGATCACATAGAGATGCTCCCCGTCCCGGTGAGAAATTTCGGTCACATAGGCCAGGGCTGGCCGCTCGGGAAGATTTTGCGTCCCGGCATGGAGCGGTGTTGTGCCGGTCAACGCGTGGCCCGGCTCTCCGTGGGTCACCCCTCTCTGTTTTAGGAAGGGGAGCAGCGCACAGGAAGTCATCCCGGGCCCGTTCACCTGCTTCACCTCCACTCCCGCCTGTTCCAGGATCGCTTTTCCCTCCAACAACGTCTGCAGATTGGGGGTCCATCGGAAACCGCCCTTACCCGCTGCCGCCTCTGCTACCGGAAATGAAGTCACTCCTTCCACACGGATACCGGCGAGATCCAGTAGTTCCGGGAGACAAGCGTGAAGGTCGGCCAGGGAAAATCCTCCCCGCTGCCCGGGGTAAAACCGATCCCCTTCCTTGACCACCCGAAGCATCACCCCTTGCACCCGCCCCATGCGCTGGGCGGCCTGAGACAGCTGCCGGGCCCGTTCCAAACTGAACAGTGTCACCACTTCCGGCTCCATCTGAAGCACCTGAGGCCACTCATGTTTACCCGGCTGCACCAGATGACCGACATGTCCCACTCGGATCCCGGCCTGAGAAAGACGCCGCGCTTCCTGCAGATCGACAGCTACCGCCCGAGTGAGTCCCTGTGCGGCAATCTCCCGGGAAAGCTCGGAATCCCGTCCAAACTGCTTAGTCATAAAATAGAGTGCCATCCCCTGCTCTGCCGCTGTCTCCACCAAGTGTCGGGCATTTTCCCGTACTGTATCCACATCGATCACCACGGTATTAGGGGGAATCCGTCCCTGCTGATGCAAATGGACACAAGCTTCCACCAGTGCCGGATTGCGACGGCGCAAAGCATCGAGAAACATCTCCCTCTCCCTTCCTTCAAAAGATCGCCGACACCTCAGCCACCGCCTGGCGCAGGATGCGAATCACGGTATCCGCCCCCGCTTTCATCGGGTTGATCCGAATCCCCCGCTCCGCCAGTTCCGGCCGCGCCTGAAGGAAACTGCCCGACACCCGGTAGATCATCGGCAGGATTTCATATCGGGATTCGGCCCCCACCGGATAAACGGCGGCTCCGTACTTTTCACTGGCTGCAATCACCTGGGAAGCCACTGGGGCTTTCCATTCCACAATCACGTTTTTAGACTGGGAGTTGGACATCCAGACACGGGCCACCCCGGGAACCTCCCCTGTTTCTAGGCGGCGGCACAACTGATCCGTCTGCTTGTTTTGAACCGCCAGGGAGACCGGAGCCCACACCAGGGACCGAAGCAAATCCATCGCCTCCCACCCCTGGACTTGACCGCCGCCGGAGTAATTGCGCCGACGAATTTCCGACACGTTCGCTTCCCGGCCCACCACCACGCCGACCCCTTCGGGGCCCAACAGCTTAAACCCCGAGAAAGCGGTGTAATCCGCCCCCAGTTCCACGCCGATCCGGGGGACTTTAAACACACAGTAGTTGTCATCGGTTACCAGGATCATCTCCGGCCGAACCCGGCGCACCTCCCGGATCAGCCCACCTGGATCGTATACATCGGCGGGCTGCTGTCGAGCATGTTGGATGTAAAAGAGCCGGCATTCCGGGTGCTCTTTGATCGCCTGCCGCACTTCTTTCCGATCGTTGTAATCGATGTAAACCGGCCGCAGCTGGAAGAGGCGCAGCGTCTCCTCGGTGGTGGTATAGACCGGCGCCCGGTGCAAAAACAGGGAAGCCCCGGGGGTAAGTAGGGCTCCCAGCAAGGAACGGATCGCTCCGCTACCCGCCCCTCGCACCAACACCGCGTCTTCGGCCCCGAACACCTCCGCCAGCACTTTTTCCACCCTGGCGGTGAAGCGGGGACGCTTTTCCGCCGGATGAAGACCCACATCCCCCCGCTGGAACATCTCCTCCCCCTGAAAGTGCCGGGCGATCACTTCCACCAGATGAAATTGTCGCTGCTGCGCTTCCGCCAGATCCATCAGCGGCAACAGGTGGGTCGCCCTCGTCTCCCGGTTCATGCCGACTCCCCCTTTCGCCGGGCGAAGGCTCGGGCGGGATTTTCCTTCAACATCAGCTCCAGTTCCTGTTCGCTGAATCCGGCTGCCCGCAAGGCGGGGACGAAGACCCGAAGCAGGTAATCATAGCCGGGACCCCCATTTTGTCGCAGGTGGGATTTTCGGGTAAGATCCGCCGATAACAGGATTTGAAAACCGTATCCTTTGCCAAAGAGAAAACAAAGCTCCTCTATACGGCGATGATCGCTGCGGTAGCGCTCCTTGCCCACAGTATCAAATCCCACATAAGCCCCGGATCGGACCACTTCCATTAGGTGATTCCGGTTCCGGTTCAAATCCTGATGGCCGATAATCAGCTGATCCGGCGGCAGCCCCATCCCTTCGAAGAGACGAACCTGCTCCACCGCCATCGTACCCAGGGTGGTGTGGGTCGTCACCGGCAACCCCGTCTGTCGCCCTGCCAACGCCGCCCCTTCCAACACCGCTTGTTCCCGGTCGGTGATCTGGTCGCAGCTACTGCCCACCTCCCCGATTACCCCGGGCCAAATCCCCCTTCCATCGATCCCCCGCTCCACCTCCTCGACCATATGGCAGGCGAATCGCTCCCGATCCCACCCTCTCGTCCACTCCGGCAGATACGGCTCCTTATAAAACCCAGTAGCGGCGATGATGCGGATCCCGCTGGCCCGACTCAGCTTTTCCAAGACCCGCACATTCCGCCCCATGCCCACGTTGCTCACTTCCACCAGGGAAGCGCCTCCCGCCTGCCGGTAGGCGGCCAATTCCTCCCGTAACGGATCCCCCGCCCCCAGCACCGCATCGGGGTCCTGTTGCCGGTGAGAACGGTCGATCGACAGGTGCTCATGAGCGGCACAGATCCCCAGTTCCGAGGGATGGATCATTCCCGTCACCGTTTGAATCACCCGAACACCTCCTTAATGCGGCTATTGCGGCACGGCCATGATACCGGCAAAGACGAGCAGGTTGGCGATGACGCCGACAGCGATGGCACCGATGGGCCCTACCGCCATCCGTACCACCGGACGGCCGGCCGCTTCATTCAACACATAAAATCCGGCGATTAGAAAAAAACCAAGCCCAGGTGCCATCGCGTGGGCTGCGTTGGCCCCGCCGATCAACAGCGCCACTTCAAGCACCCGGGTCATGGCTGTGCGGATGTTGGATCCAGCCTCCCGCACCCCGGGATATCGGTCGAGAAACCGGGCCAGGCGGCTCAAAAGCAAAACCTCTAACATCATGATCCCCGCACCGGCCACCCCTGCCAACCAGGCCTGGGGCAGGAGCAACCCCACCGCAAAAATAAAGGTAAATCCGACGGGGCCATAAACGCCGGTGGCGATCGCCGTGCTGGCCACCAAAGGCAGAAAGCCGAGAGCCCGGGCCGCGGCGGCGAGCCCGGCTTCCATCTGCTTTCCCTCCGCCGCAAGCTGCAGGGAGATCGGGTCCCCCGCCATCACCAGCAGATGGGTGGAGGCAGCGATTAAACCGCCCATCACCATAAAGGAGATCAAATTCTTCCGAATTCGCTGCACGCGGTGGCTAAACAGAGCCGTTAAATCCATTTTAGTCCCGTCTTGTTTCGAAGAGCTCTCTCCCATCGCAAACACCAGCAAAAAGGCCATTCCGGTCACCAGCGCCAGCCCTTCGGGATTGACTGTTATCGTGACAGTCCCGAAGCTGAACAGCTGCTGCTCATTGGCCCAAACCACCAACTGGCGGACAAAGGCTGAGGCGGCAAAAGTCCAGACCCCTTTGCCGATTCCGAACTGGATAGCGACAGCGAGGGCGGGAAAGGCGATAAAGGCGACTACCACTGGCGCCCCCACCTGTTCCAGAGGCTGCAACAGATCCACCGGCAGCGCTTCAAAGACCCGGACAAATCCCTCCAACCCCAAGAGCAACCCGGCCCCATATGCTCCGCCGATGACAGCGGCCGCCGGCGTCCCCCAACGGTTACCGGGGACGGACAGCCCAATGATATCTGTGCCCAAGAGGATGCTGTGGATCAATAAAATGCTGGCGGTCAAGGAGATGGGGATGCCGAATCCCAATACCAACCCGAAGCTCATGGCCAAGGAGGTGAGGGCCAAGCTCCGGCGGTCCATCCGCCCCTCGATGTGCTCCGGCATGATCGGTCGCAAGCCATCGTTAAAGACAGCAATGCCTCGGTTGGCCAGGACTGCAGCCACAGCGCCCACCAGCATGACCAGGATCATCTCCATCGGTTATCTCCCTTTTCCCACCAGGGCATCCATAATGGACCCCACAGCGGCCTCTTTGTGATCGGCAGTAAAACCGAAGGCTTTTTTCCCAGACTCCATCGCTTTCACAATCCGTTGGGCATCCGGCTTTTTCCCCGGCATTGATACCGTCTCGCACCTCCATGCGCCCAGCACCGCCATCGCCATGGCCAGAGCGCCCCCGCCTCCCGTATGACACGCCCCCAGGTAATAGTCCGCCTCCCCGTTTTTTAAAGCGACAGCCGCATCCAAATCACTCATCACTTCCGTCGTCACCCGCCCGCCGCTATGCATCCGCACCAACCGCTCCACCTCCTGCTTATCCACCTGTCCGCCGATCACGATTTTCATCGCTACCCCTCCTTTTCCCGCGTGTTTCCTGCAGCAACAGAACATAGTAGAGATATAAAAAGTCCTGTTCCGATTGCGGGAGAGCCCGCCCACAACGGCGATTCAGCCACGCCACCTGCCGTCGGGCTTCTTCCCGATGGGGCGAGGAGGCGACTTCTGCCCTCATCGCTTCACTCAGGTGGGGTTCGGTCAACGCCTCCCCTCGAAACACCCGAGTGAGGGCCATCACCAGATGGGTCGTCATCTGCTCCACCATCGACGCGGCTGATTCGGTCAACGGATCCGGGAAACGCTCGATCGCCTCCACTGTCAGTTCTGCCGCCTCCGAGTCCACCACCCCACTCTGAACCAACCGCTCCATCCGTCTCTTCGTCTGCTGAACCACACACCCTCACCTCCAACAACCTGTATATTTGTAATTGTATGACTTCGGGCAGCGCTTATTCGTCCAAGCCTTAATAGAGAGGGAACGGGATGGCATACTAAAAAACCAGCTCACCGCGTGCCGGGAAAAATAAGGACGTCCATGATCATCCGATTTGGCCTAGTCAAACCTGAGAAATACGCTTGATAATCGCCACCCTCACCTTCCATGCGACAGGATCGAGACCCGTTGACCCTTGTATCCTGGCAGTCCCGCCCCTTAGCACCTCGTCGACCCCTTTATTTCCGGAAGCATGGAGAGGGACAAAGCTGCAGGGAGTGATAGCGACTCACATGGGATAGTCTCCAAGGATGGCCCTACGACGATCAAATGGTTGGTTGTATTGATGAAAACGAGTTTGGAGTATTCGTCATATACGCCTGAGATCCATCGGGGTGAAGGCCATCCCATCAGAACGTAGCCCCCAAACGGAAGAAACCAGCTGAAATAACGGATACCTCGGTGGCAGATGGTGGCGCCTTCGTCAGTAAAGCGTTTTTCACAAGTCCACACAAAAAGCAGCCCTGTCTGCGGGCTGCTTTGCTTCTCTGATTCCTGCCGAGATGGAATAGTGTGTTTTCGGGAAGGAGGTGCTGCTCGTCTACGGCGGAGGCAGCCTCAAGAAAAACGGCATCGATGACCAAGTGACCGCCATTCAAGTGCGGACGCCGCTGCAACGCCAGCGGAAAAAACGCCCTGCGGCTTTAGACCACAGGGCGTTCATTTGCTTTATTATCACTAAATGGCGTATTGTTCGCGGACGAACGAGGCGATCCCGATTGTCTCCAATCGCTCGACAGGTGCTAAAAAGGTAACGGTGACGACACCCGGGTGGCGTCCGATTTCAATGGAACCTGTTACGGTTGCTCTATTCATCACTTCGGGTACAGTCATGCCCAATATGTCGGCGGCACGCTGCAGCCCGTTGTCTGTCGCTTCGTTCAAGTTGGCACCTGTGCCGATAAAAGAAACAGGGAGTGTCTCCTCTAATTTCTCCATACCCCACTGCCGGGCAAGCTTTAGCGCTTTAGCCTTTTCTTTTTCCGTAATCGGTTTGGCGAGGTAAGGAAGATCTTCCTCAACAGGCAACAAAATCGGACCGTCCGTATTGAGACCTTTAATCACATGTACTTGCAGCGTTACGATCCCTGACACATCGGTCGTGTGTCCGGCGATTTCACCGTCCCCCTGCATGGCGTGCATGTCCCCCAGGTACACACCACCTCCAGGAACCTTTACCGGGCAAATCAAAATAGCACCTTCGCGAACGCGGTTCACATCAATATGGCCGTCTGTCCGGTCTTTCAATTGCTCCTTCGTCAGCGCATACTCATGCGGTGCATCGACCAAAAATGAGCCGAAATCACCGGCGTTGTGCGAGTCAGGAAAAGGACGGGACGGAGTCGTCCCTAACTGTCCCAAGAAGGCCCTCATTCTGGCGACAGCACCGACAATATCGTATGGGGCAAACGTGACGATCGGGTTTTGCACCGAGTGTTCAGGGATCGCCATATAGTTCCGTCCGTCGTGCGCCACCTTCTCAGTCGCTTCTTTATTCAAAGTAACACCGATCTCCCCGGTACTGTCGAAAGCCATCGTGTAACCGTTCGTAAAAGTAAACGGTGTCACGTCGGCACCACACTCTATGCACCGGATCGCCTCTTGCCCGATCCCCTCGATTCGCGTCTCCGGATGGGATGTGCCGCATTCCGGGCATTTCGCTGCGACGAACGGGTCTCCCAGAAACCGCCCTTCTATCGTTTTATCGTTGCCGGATGATGTGACTCGTGATGTCGGACGGATCGATTTAATGCGGATGGCGATGGCGTCGCCCACCTTCGCTCCTTCTACGTAAACCGGTTGGGTCACTTCGTGGCCACCGTGCAAACTGGGTGTGATCATCGGCCCCCAACATCCGGGAGTCGTGTTCGCGACAATATGGCCCCCATCGCGAACAGGACCGAGCATCGGTTGTGCTGGATCCAGTACACCGTTTGTAAACGTATTGACATAGACAGTCTCACACGATTGGTTTTCCTCCATCCCACTCTCCCCCTTTGTGAGTCGTATGGACCGCAGCCTTTGCTGATGAAGGTTGCGCCATCTCGGGTGTGTCCCTCACCCTTATTATAGTATGCGGAAATCGATAAAAGCCTCGCATAGATATACAGGACAACAAACTTCATCGAGATTAGCCAACATGATAATTTAAAGAATTAAGGGGAAACGGATATGTCTATTTACAAGACCAATGTTCAGATCGGTCATATTACGAATGAGGGTGACACGCTATACTTCGAGGTGCGTGGGCAGGGAGATCCATTACTATTGATTTCACCTGGTGGTGGTGATGCTGATCATTTTATGCAACTGGCAGACATTCTCAGTGACGAATTTAAGGTAATGACATATGACCGCCGTTCAAATGCACGAAGTACTATGAACCATCCACAAAATTTCGAGATTAGCCAACAGAGCCGTGATGCTGTAGCAGTCATCAAAGCGGCAGGTGAAACTTCGGCATATGTCCTTGGTAACAGTAGTGGTGCAAACATAGCACTGGACATGGCAAAAACACAGCCACACGCTTGTCGAGTGGTTATCCCACACGAACCACCTATTCCCGGCATTCTTCCTAAATCTAAAAAATGGAAGCGATTTTTTGCAAGTGTTTATAAGACTGGATACGGGATAGGTGGCCCTTACATCGCAGCATTACGGTTTGTTATAGGAATCAATGTTCCTGTGAGGCAGTTGGCAAAGGCACAGAAACAGGCAGAAGCGTATGCAAAAAACCAGCGTATACAACCGGATCAGCCCCGTCTAAAATGAACTTCTTCCTGTAACAAATTATCTGCCGGACACCGACAGAATGAAGGAAAATGACGTAAGCATGTTTATCGGGGTGGGGGAATGGGCTTTAAAACATAAAACTTGGTTGGCACGGGCGGCAGGTATCTTGGCAGAAAGGATAGGTTGTGACATTGTAACCTTCCCTGGTCATCATGGATCATTCATGGATATGCCCGAGAAGTGGGCTTCGGTCTTAAGGGACGTGCTGAATAGGGAACAAAAGTGAATGTATTCTGATGCGGATAGCCTTACGTTAAACGTGAAAGCAGGTGGCTAATTCCTTTATGAGAACGGGTTCTCCTGTTCATACAGGTCAAATACATTGCCCATCGAAACCTCTCCCCGGGCCAGGATGATCCACGCGTAATACGTCTCCAGCGGACGGATCTGCAACAGATAATCGAGGACAGTTTGGAGGTTCGCCGACTGATGATTTTCCCCACCTCCGTGATTACCAACCCATGACGTTATCCCCCTCGCCGTTATGTGGACGTTTGACTTAGATTATCATGTGAGTAGAAAAGCCAAGTGTTGACCGTACAAGAACAAGGACGGAGTGAAGCCCGGTCGCGTTTAACGACCGGGCTTCGTTTGTTGACCCAAATTTGAAGTACAGTACGAATAATGTTCTAGAGTAAATGAATAAGGGAGGAAAAAAAGATGTTTTGGCGTAAAGTCTTTTCTTTGATGATGGCTGTTATGCTGACGGTGACCCTGATTCCCGCCGGAGTGGCAGCCAACCAATCGGCGGTAACGGATCCCGTACCCGGCGATGGGGGCTCTGCCACGGTTTCGTCGAAAGATGATGATGACTCCGGATACAGCCCCGAATTTCATACGGAGTGGTCCATTGACGAAGCACGGAACGTCACCTTCCACACGCAAATCGCCGATGTCAAGCCGACGGAGTTTGACAAGGGCGTGTTTGAATTCATTCTGGATGGTGAGACCCATGCGAAAGTCCATTCGATCAGCACGATCGAAGCGGAAGGCTTCTTCGAAGGGGTCTCTCCCGGCCATCATCAGGTCACCGTCAACTTCGTCGGTGAATTCCACGTCTCCAGCGGGAATGTGGAAGTAACCCAAACCCAAACCTACGATTTTAAGGTACCGAAAAAAGAAGAACAGGGGAAATTGTTCGTTGGCCCCCGGCTCAAGGATGGGGGAGTCGTTGTCGTAACGAGCTCGATTCCGGAAGGGGAAAAGACGCAGGGAACCTGGACCTTCCGGGTGGACGGCAAGGAGAAAATCATAAAGAACGTCAAAGGAACCATGCGCAAGGCCAAACTCCGAATCGATGATCCCGAGCCCGGCAAATCATACACGGCTTCCGTTCACTTCAAAGGGATGGTCGACGGCAAGAGAGTGAAATTAAGAGGCAGCCAAACCTTCGTCGATCCCGTTGTCGCATTCAACACCGCCTGCGTGGACAAAGGGCTGAAAATCGACACCCGTCTGGACGGAGTCCAAACCGCCCGCGGCGGCTGGACCATTCAGTATGAAGGCGACAACGGAATAAAAGGAAAGCATTATTCCGGGGCCCCCAGCGGAGCCCAATACAGCTATACCATTCCTGAAAAGAAACTGACCCCCGGAAGCTATACCATCCGCGTCACCTTCGGCGGAACCCTGGACGGGGTGACTTCCCTTCTGAAACACAAGACACAGAAGGTCACCCTGCAACAAAACGACGCCTGCGTCCCTGCCGACCCATCGGATGACGACGGAAACAACGACGGAAACAACAACGGGAACAATAACGGGAACAACAACGGTTCCAACCCTTCGGATCCCCCGGAAAAGGATAATAACAACGGCGGCACTCTGCCGGATACCTCCGTATCCTACCCCTTTTACCTCTGGATCGGAGTCGGTATTCTCCTTCTGGGTGTGATCCTCATGTTGTGGTATAGACGTCGCTTCCAGTAACAACTCTCTAAAAAAAGCAGCCCACCATCCATCGGCAGGCTGCTTTTTGCGTTTGGCGGGGCTTTTACTTCATCATCTACCTCCAGTCCTTTTCTCAAGGGTTTTGTCGGCAAATAATAAGCAAATCGAGATCTGTCATCAGGGATGGAATCGATTTTCTTTTGGCCGTCGGCGGCGGCAGCGTGATCGACTGCACCAAAGCGATTCTGGTGCCGCATCAGAGGCGGACATCTGGAATATTATCACCCACAAAGGGGAAGTGACCGACGCCCTCCCCTTCGGAACCGTTCTCACCTCGGCCGCCACCGCTGGCGGATTACGACATCGATGACAGCCATCTGGAACAGATTGCAGACCGAGCCATGGCCAACGGCCCCTTTGGCCGTTTTAAGAAGCTGAACCGGAAAGATGTATTAGAGATTTTGCGCATGTCGCTGTATCTCCCAACAAAAGGGACCCACGTCAATCTGAAACGTGGGTCCTCTTTTTTCGTTAATATATAGCAAAGCCTCCATACGCTTAACAACCCATCTGGGAAACCTGTAAATAATGCTACACTCACAGTCGAAAGCAGTCGCTGTACCAATTTTTACAGAAAGAGGGAATTTAAAGTGGCATCTGAGAACAGACACCTCCTTCGCGCCGATCACGTAGGCAGCTTATTGCGACCGAAACGCATCAAAAAGGCGCGCTTACAAAAAGCAAACGGTGAGATCACACCGGGAGAGTTGCGGTCGATCGAAAACGAAGAGATCACCCGGGTCGTGGAAAAACAAAAGGAAATCGGGCTCCAGGCTGTTACCGACGGCGAGTTTCGCCGGGCCTGGTGGCACTTCGATTTCCTCGAACAACTGGACGGGGTCATAGGTTACGAGAAAGAGAGCGGCGGCATCCAATTTCAACAGAAACAGACGAAGGCACGTGCCATCAAAGTGACAGATCGACTGGATTTCACCGAGCATCCGATGGTATCAGACTTTCAGTTTTTGCATGACATCGCCGGCTCCCACACGGCGAAGATGACCATTCCCAGCCCGAGTATGCTCCATTTTCGGGGAGAGATCGACAAGGAGGCATACAGCGATCCGGAAGAATTCTTCCACGATTTGGCCCAAACCTACAAAAAAGCGATCCGTGCCTTCTATGACGCCGGTTGCCGTTATTTGCAGCTGGATGATACCGCCTGGGCTTATCTCTGCTCTGGGGAACAGCGGGAACAATTGAAGGAAAAAGGGCACGACCCCGAGCAACTAGTCACGTGGTATGCCAACACCATCAATGAAGCGGTGACGGATCGTCCCGATGACCTGGAGCTGTCAATCCACATTTGCCGGGGCAACTTCCGCTCCACCTGGATCGCTTCCGGCGGTTACGAACCCGTCGCGGAAACCCTGTTCCAACGCCTCCATGTGGACCGCTTTTTCCTGGAATATGACAGCGACCGGGCCGGCGGCTTTGAGCCCCTTCGCTTTGTCAACCGGCGGGATCTGCAGATCGTACTGGGACTGGTCACATCCAAATTCGGAGAGCTGGAAAACCCCGATGATATCAAACGGCGCATCGACGAAGCCTCCCGTTTTGTCGACGGAGACCAGTTGAACTTAAGTCCTCAGTGCGGCTTTGCTTCCACCGAAGAAGGCAACCTGCTTACGGAAGAAGAACAGTGGGCCAAACTAAGCCATGTGGTAAACCTGGCCCGGGAGATCTGGAAGTGAGTCCACTTCGATACCCAACCCTCCGCATCCGACAGGAATAGGAGGGTTTTTTACGCAGGCTGGATCGGAATCAATCCTCACAAAATTGTATAAAATTTGCTAGAATAAGAGTTGCGGGGAAACGTTCCGTGGTCCCTCCCTCGGCACCGAGCTCGTTTCGAAAAGGGGGTGGGGCCTACTGGAGCTGGTGAAGGTTTTGTTGGCGGCGCTCGCCGTCCTGATCAGCTTCTTCCGTCTGTTGCTGGATTGGCACAAAACAAAACGCCGACCCGGTAGCGGGCGGCGCTGTCAATGATCCCTCAGGATGTCGCTGATGTTCTATAACCGGGTAAAAGTGGCCGCTTTCACCCGGTCTGCCGGCCCTGGGGCGGGACGACAGTCGCTGGGACGTTTCCTCGCTTTTATTATATTCCCGCTGGAAAACAATTGCAAATACAACGCTCCTGAAGTGTATGCTTCTATGTTCCTTTGCCAAAAGGACGGCTGGCAGGCCATCCTTTTTACATCAATGATAGGCAGGCGGCGGCGGTTCTTCCGGGTGGCGGGGGAGGGATTCGGCGGCAAACCGCCACGGATTCTCTTCTTCCGACCAGGCGAAGGCTTGCTCTTCCCGCGGATGACCGGCGTAATCGACGCCCAATAGGCGGGCCAGCTCCCGGTCCAGAGAGACGAGATCGCTGCGGTCCACCTGATTGAGATCTGTCCTGCCAAGTGCATAGGCCATCACCCTCATCTCTTCGACACAGGATTTGAGGAACTTGGCCAGGTGTTCGGCGCCCTGCTCCACGTTGAAATCCTCTTTGAACTTTCCGTGGTAGAGGAGAACCTGTACCGGAGGTTCCATGGGAGAGCCGATGTTAAATTGGGTGTGGAGCATTCCCACCAGAGCGATCGAGCCGATGTAGACCGCATCGGCCCCCAGCGCCATCGCTTTCAGATAGTGGCCCGGTGTGGTCAGTCCGCCGGCGGCAATCACAGAGACGTCCCTTTTCACCCCTCTTTTTTCCAGATGACGGATGGTCCGGGCCAGTGCATGTAGAGTAGGCAGGCCGAGATCATCCTGCAGGATGGTGGGGCCGCCGTGGGTTCCCGCCTCCGCTCCATCCACCACGATATAATCGATTTCCCCTTCCAGGGCGATGTCCAACTCCCGCTCCAAATAATGGCCGGCACAGGTTTTTAAGCCCACCGGCACCCCGTAGGTCTCCCGCAGGTTGCGGACAAGAGGCGGGAAATCCTCAGGCCGGTCCACTCCCTCCAGGCGGCTGTGGATAGGAGCGTCTTCCCCTTCGGGGATATGAAACCGCTTCCGAAAGGAATCATCCATTTGCCAGGAGGCGCTTCCCATCGGCGCTGCTCCCTGGGCTCCCTGCCCCAGCTGAATCTCGATGGCATCCAGTTGGCTCAGGGAGTGGGGATCATTCATCCATCCGCCTCGGTTGTACTGACCGATAAAGTATTTCGCCTCCCGCCGCTCTTCCGGCACCAGCGGCGCCTCTCCGGAGTTGGTCGCTGTCCCGGCCAGCGACGCACCCCGGGCCAATCCCATCTTCGCCTTTAACCCCAGCGCTCCTCCGTAAGACATACCGGAGATCAGGATGGGGATCTCCAAATGCAAAGGCTTTTGCGCCCGGGGACCGATAGTGACCCCGGTCCGGATCGGCACGCCGTCCTGGGTGGGCATCCGGTAGAGGTGTACGGGGTTAAACATCAGCTGGTCCCAGGGAGACCGTACAAGGGGACTGCCCAGGGGCCGCGGAATCGGTTTTCCCGACTCCGCCCGCATTCCCGCTTCCACGATCGCCCGCGGCGTCAGTTTCTGGGCAATGGTGACGAAGGAGAAGAGATTTTCCGTATAGGGGTCCTGGATGACCCGGTTCAATATGGCATCCGCCACGCCGTTGGTCACCCGTTTGACCAGCCATGACAGCATGTCTTACCCTCCTTCCAATCCGTTCCACTCATGGTTCATGGGGGTGCTCCCCACCCAATTCCGGCTGTTTCACAGTTTGCTGCTCCCAGTAAAGGATGGCACTTTCGATCTCCTGTTGGCCCGCCACCGGCGTCTGAATCCACCCCTTTTGATGCATGGTGTGAAACAGGCGGCTGTACAGCTCATCTCCCTCGGCATGCATGCGGCGGATCGCCTGACGCAGCTGGCGATTGGCACAGTAGGACTCCGTTTGGTCATAGGATTGGTTCAGCTGCTTCTCCATCATCAGAAGATCCTGGGCGATTTCTCTTTCTGTCAGATCCATGATCGATCCTCCCGTCATTCAGTGTTTTCTCTCCGCGTCCCTTGGCTCCCGACCATCATGAAGGCGGAGCTGTTCCATGATCCTTTCCATCCGTCGACTATGAAGATCGGCGGCATCCCGGCACCACTTTTTCATTTCCTGGCTGTCACAATGCGACTCGTACATGTTGTATTTACGGACCGCCAGGGCTTCTGCGCTGATCAGGTCCTGGAGATGCAACAATTCCATTTGCGTCAACTGTTCCAAAACCACCCCTCCTTCCCATGTTCCTGAATAGTATGGCTGGAATCGGCCAAAAAAAATCGGCCCATCGGCCGTCATCTACTTCTTTCTGTTTCTAGGCGCTTTTCGTTTCCCCTGGAGAATATCCATCCCCTTTTGGGGATCCTTCTGAACCGATTTGGCAAATTGTTCCACTTCACCTTTTTCCACATCCGCCTGGGTTACCTTCATCAGGTACTCCAGTACCGATTCCATGCCGCCCCGTTCATGGGCTTTTTTTGCCCCTTTCATGATCTGATTCAACTGTTGTTCCGACAAGACATGTTGGCCCAACACATTGTTGATCAATTGGACCATTTCCCTCGTTGAAGGAGAATTTCCCGCCATATTATCCCTCCGTTGGCTGTTGATCTCTTCACCATATGCCTTTAGGGGCACCAGGGCGCGGGCGCACGTCCAATTCTCCCTCATTTGGGCGGGTGAGAACGTAATTGTCTATACACAGCTGAAACAGATTCGATTCGTGCCTCATAAAGTGAAGCAATAAGTCCCTATTTTAGAGGGGACGGAGATGCGAAAGGAGGAAGCGGATATGTCGAATCCTTACGGCTATTACGGTTATGGCCAATATTACGGGAGTGATCTACAGCGACTCCTGTTGTTCCTGCTGATTGTTCCGGTGATCTTTTGGTTTGTTGGCGCTTTATGACATCCGTCACGTAATTTTTCTCTCCATCGGGATACCCGCCTGTACACAACTGAACCAGGGCGCATAGGGTGTAGCAAAACCAAGAAGGAGGGAACAAGTTCATGTCCGGTCGTGCCTACGGTCTTGGTTTGGGTTGTCTTCTCCTCTATCTGTTAATCATCGCCACCATTTTTATTTTGGTGGGGTGGTGTTAACCCTGAAACTGGATCGCGCTCTGAGCGGTTCGCCGGACAAAAGTCAATTTGAAGATTTAATAGAGTGAGGAAAAACGTGAAAAGGAGGTTATCTCAATGTCCGGATACAGTTCTGGTTATGGCTTTGGCCTGCGTCGTCTGTTGCTGTATTTGTTGATCATCGCCACCATCTTCGGTCTGGTTTGCTTCGGATTCTAAAGAAACCGCAATCTCAGGTTTCTCTCGAAAGGAGGTGGAAACATGAGTGGCGGTTATGGATATGGTTACGGATTTGGTCTCCGTCGACTGTTGCTTTACCTCCTGGTTATTGCGACCATCTTCGGCCTCGTCGGAATCTGGGGGGGATACTGAGGATGGACCGGACCCCCTGATCCCTTCGTGAAAGGAGGTGAAATCATGGGCTACGGTTACAGTTACGGATTTGGCCTGCGTCGACTTCTTCTCTACCTGCTGGTCATCGCCACTATCTTTGGCCTGGTCGGTATTTGGGGCTACTGATCAGGTGAAGTCAACCCCCGGCCAACCGGGGGTCCATTTTTATGTGCAACCCCGTCCCATCCCTCTCTGGACAAGCTCTCCCTTCCTAGGAACTCCATAACAGGGGTTCTTTTTTCATGGTATGAAAGGAGCCCAAAAACGGTGCTTTTTTACGAATTTCACCCTTGCACCTCCCGCTTAAAGAACCTGCCGCTGATCGCTTCCCCATTTCTATGTATCACAGGATGTCCACACAAATGATCTGCTATTTCCCCTTTGCCTTTCCTCTAAATTTTCCAAGACATATTGATATCGAAAGGAGGTGAGGAGAAATCCAATGATCGGCAACATCCTCCGAAGGGTATTCGACTTTGTGGAGTCGTTACTGGGAAGTATCTTCGGCCCCCTGCCCCCCTCCTAATGAGATGATGGTTTCTATCACAATTACAATTTTTTTCTCAAATATAAACAGCCGCCCGAGCGTTTCTTTTCTTTTAACATACCATATTAATCCAGGAGGTGATGAAAGAGTGTTAAACAACATCTTTCAATTTGTCGGGGGGATTCTCAATACCATCTTCAGCCCCCTGGGAGGAAATGAATACGGTGCGATCAGTCAACGGTTTCGAGATTATCTGAATCAAATCGTCACCGTAGAGACAACCGCCGGAACGATATCCGGACAGTTGACCGCTGTGGGAACGGATTATATCGAATTGCTGTCCGCAGGTGTCATCACACTGGTTCACCACGAAAGCATCATCTCAATCGACCCGCAAGGAGGTGCAGTGTAAGATGGTTTGGAATTATTGGACGGACATGGATAATCGACTGCGTCAGTTCGTTGGTAGAACGGTTCAAGTCGCCGTCTCGGAAGGAGAAACCGTGCAGGGACAGCTTGTCGGTGTGTCGGAGGCGGCATTTACCATTCAGACCGCTCCGCCACCCGGTTATGGATCTCCCAATTTGGTCACTTATGTCATGCAAAACATCGGCTATGTGAGAGTCCTCGGATGATTCTGGTCACCGGAGCCGCAGGATATATCGGTTCCCAATTGGTCCGTTTTCTGTCAAACCAGCATCTGGCGATTCGAGCGATCGATAACTTCAGCGTCCATCGCTTGTCTCAGGTCGACGGGGTACCTATTCACTCCATGGATCTCACCCAACCTCATGATGTGAAGCAGATGGTGTCCGGTGTCGATACCATCATCCATCTGGGTGCGATCAGCGATGTCGCCCAATGCGAAAAAAATAACAAAGAGGCGGTACAAATCAACCTCCTCTCCCTCCAGTATTTGATCCAGGAATCCATTCAAGCTGGAGTAAGAAAAATCATCTTTCCTTCCTCCTTTGCCGTCTACGATCCGGAGGCGGAAGTGATCACCGAACAGACGAAGCTCAATCCCAGCAATTTTTACGGCCATCTAAAGAAGTGGGGAGAAGAGCTTCTTCTCGCCGAGCAAGCCAAGGGAACCCTGGATATCGTCATCTTTCGCCAATCCAACGTATACGGCCGGGGACAGGTATCGAAACAAACGGTGATTGAAAGCTTTTGTCACGCCTTACTCCACAACCGTGAAATCACCATCTACGGGTCCGGTCAGCAGACGCGCAATTTCATTCATTTGGACGATGTCACTTGGGCTTACTACCAGGCGTTGTCAACCCCTGTCCGAGGGATCTACAATCTCGGCGGCGAGGAAACTTACTCGATCCTCGATTTGGCCTGTTTAGTCAACCGAACTGGAAAGCGATGCCTCGGCCGTTCGGTACCCATCCTCCGGAAGGAGCGGACGATCCCTGAGAAAAAAACCCACTTCACCGCATTGGATACGCAAAAAATCAAAACGCTGTTTCAGAACCGGCAGCTGAAAAGCGTCCAAGCGGGGATCGAAGCATATTTTTCTTCGCCTGTCTAGGTTCTGGGTGGGAGATTGGAGAGCCATTGTTCTTCCGGCACGGGACGGAACGGTTTCGCCGGCGCCCCCTTCACGATGGTTTTGCAGGGGACATCTCGGGTCACGACACTGCCCGCCGCCACAAACCCCTCTTCATCAATCGTGATTCCCGGCAGCAGTACCGCTCCGGCTCCAATCCTCCCGCCCTTTTTTACATGAACACCCTGGAAGGTGATCGGGTGGGGAGCGCGAGCCGCAAAAGGATCGTTGGAAGTCACCACACAGGGGGCTACAAATACATCATCATCCAATCGGGAAAAGGCCGTCAGATAAACATTGGTTTCCAATTTGACCCGATCGCCGATGATGATGTGATTTTCCAATGTGACCCCTCTTCCCACCACTCCATTTTCTCCGATGGTCACATGCTCCCGGATGGTGGCGAGATCGGCGATAAAACAGCCCCGGCCGATCGTCGAACCGCGATACAGGATGCTGTTGCTCCCTACCCGCACCTTTTTTTCCAGTTTGACAGGATCGGATATAGATTGCTTCATCGGTTGTTTCCCTATGATCGTATGATCTCCGATTTCCACCTGATCGCCAATCTCAACCCGATCGTGGATGATCACATGGGAACCGATCCGTACGTGATTTCCGATGGTCACTTGCGGACCGATCGTGCTCGAGGGACCGATGTGTACGTCTTTTCCCAGTTTCGCCTGCGGGTGAACAAAGGGTTTCAACGGGATTTCTCCTCCTTAAAAAATTGCGCCACTTTCTCGATCACCGTTTCCTGTTCCGCATCGGTCAGTTCCGGATAGACGGGCAAGGCTAAGGTGGACCCCGCAACCGCTTCGGACCGAGGAAGTGATGGGACCGAAAACCGATTCTGCCAGGCCTTTTGATGATGAATGGGCATCGGGTAATAGATTGCGCATCCGATTCCATGTTGCTGGAGCCAGCGCTTCAACGAGGCGCTGCGGGAAGTTCTCACGATATACAAGTGATAGACCGACTTTACCGAGGTCGATTCCACTGGCAGTTTAAGCGGCAGCGACTGAAAAGCCTTACGGTAACGGCTTGCCAACAGGCCTCGTCGCCGATTCCAATGCTTTAAATATGGTAACTTGACGCGCAGGACAGCGGCTTGCACTTCATCCAGACGGCTGTTAAAACCGAAGCGCGAATGGTGATATTTGCGATACGTTCCATGGGCCCGCAACGATTGGAGCTTCTCGTACAGATCCGAATCCGACGTGGTGATCATTCCTCCGTCCCCGATTCCCCCTAAGTTTTTGGTGGGGTAGAAGGAGAAACAACCGACGTCTCCCCAAGATCCGACGGGCTTACCATCGATTTCGGCACCGATCGCCTGGCAGGCATCCTCCACCACAGCCAGCCGATGGCGTCGGGCGATAGAGGTAAGGGTGCTCATATCGGCGGGATGGCCAAAGAGGTGAACCGGGAGGATCGCTTTGGTACGGGGGGTGATCGCCTGTTCCACCTGAGCGGGATCCAATTGATAGGTATCGGTTTCAATATCGGCTAAAACCGGCCGTGCACCCGTGTGGACAATCGCTTCCACAGTAGCGAAAAAGGTGTAAGGGCTGGTAATCACTTCATCCCCTTCACCGATACCCAAAGCGTACAAGGCCAAGAAAAGAGCATCGGTTCCGCTGTTGACACCGATCCCATACCGGGTGTGACAGCAACGGGCGATCTCTTCTTCCAACGCTTTACTGGCACGTCCCATGATAAATTGTCCGCGATCCAACACATCACGGATCTCCCGGTGGATCTCGTCTTTGAGCGATCGATGCTGACGTTCCATATCGATTAACGGTATCATCGGCTCCCTCCTTCACCTTCCATCCTATGACGTATCGGTATCCCTTAAGACCAGAAGGAGGATGAATCATTGTCCCCAAAAAACATTGCCATCGGCCTTATTGGAGCTGGATATATGGGAGAAAAACACCTGCGCCATCTCACATCCCTGCCCGATGTGGATGTCGTCGGTGTGTTTGACCCGATCCAAGCCAAGGCCCACACCCTGGCTGCAAAATATAAAGTGCCTCAGGCCCCCCAACTGCGCAAGATGTTGGAAGAAGCAGCGGCTGTCGTCATCTGTGTTCCAACGACCGCTCACTATGAGGTCGCCGCTGAAGCGATCCGCCAAAACTGCCACGTGTTTGTGGAAAAACCATTTACCCATACGGTTTCGGAAGCTACGGCACTGTGTCGACTCGCCGATCTCCATGGGGTTCACGTGCAGGTGGGACATGTGGAGCGATTCAATCCCGTCGTGCGCACCCTGTTGCGATCGGTTCAATACGAACGGCTAGTGATGGGAGAGTTTTATCGGTACGCCCCGTTGAGAAAAAACATCGATGCCGATGTGTTGCTGACGTTAATGGTCCACGATCTCGATCTCCTGCTACACATCGCCAATCGAATCAAGGTTTCACCCCGCAAGATCCAGGCGTCGGGCCAAGTGATTTATCCAAAGGAGATGAACCGGGAGCTCATCGATAACGCCATGGTCCATATCCCCTTCGACGGACCCTTTCAAGCGGCGATACATGCGGTGCGCACCGGGGGATTACACCGGCGGGAGATCATTCTTACGGAGACGGATCAAACCTGGGTCGCCGATCTGTTGCATCAACGCCTTGATCGCTTCACCCGATCGGGGCGGTACACCCATCACGTCGACACACAAAGGATCGAAGTACCCAACATTTCCCCCTTATCGGAAGAGATCAAAGAGTTCGTCACAGTCGTTAAAACAGGCCGCCCACCGGAAGTATCGCAACATGATGGGTTGAGGGTGATGAAATGGGTCGATCGCATTCGATCACAGATGGTAAAAAGGAGTGACAACAAGTGATTTTGGTGACTGGAGCGGACGGATATATCGGATGGCCATTGATGTTAAAACTGAGCCGGACTTTTCCGGAAGAAAGGGTGGTCGGAGTTGACCATTTTGGACGGCGGCGATGGGTAGAGGAGATCGGCAGCGTCAGCGCGATTCCGATCGCCTCGATGGACAGACGATTGAAGACGGCCCGATCCTTTGGCATGCGCAACTTATCTTTTATCGAAGCCGATCTCACAAACTATCAGAGGGTTTTACAGTTGTTAAAAACCTTTCAACCTCGGGTCATCCTCCATATGGCTGCACAACCAGCCGCTCCCTATTCCCACCTCCACGCCCCGCTGGCGCACTACACACAAGAAAACAACAACCAAATGTGCCGCAACCTGGTCTGGGGGATCAAGGAATGCGGGTTGGAGCGGGAAACTCATTTAGTGGAAACGACCACGACTGGGGTTTACGGCGCTCCCAACTTCACCATCCCCGAAGGTTTCATCGAGGTTGAAACAGCCACCGGCTCGGATACAATCCCTTATCCCGGAATGGCCACGTCCTGGTACCACATGAGCAAAGTGGGCGACATCAACAACCTCTACCTCTCATCAAAGATGTGGGGATTGACGATCACCGATCTACGGACCGCTATTGTATTTGGAACCGGCACGGAAGAGACCCGGTTGCATCCGGACCTGACGACTCGATTCGATTTCGATTTTTACTTCGGTGTGGTCGCCAACCGTTTCTGCGCTCAGATGTTGGCCGGCCATCCCATCACCTTATACGGCAAAGGCGCGCAAAAGAAACCGATGATCGCTTTGGAAGATGCCGTCGATTCGTTAGCCAAAGCCGCTTCCTACTCTCCGCCGCAAACGTTCCAAGTATTTAACCAGATGACTTTGTTAGCCAGCCCCAAACAACTAGCGGAAGAGGTTCAACAAGCGGGACGAGAGCAAGGCCTCAAAACTGAGGTGACCCACATTGCCAATCCGCGCAAAGAGAATGAAACGCATCAAATGAAGATGGAGAACAAAGGATTCCAACACCACTTCCTCGCCGATCAGCCGGTTTCACTTCGGGAGGGGATATCCCGGATGGTGAAGGATTTGATGCCTTATCGATCCGTGTTCCATGAATACAAAGATCGTTTTTTATAAGGGGGGGATCCTGTGAAATGGTACTATCTCGAAAATATCCCCAACTATATTCAGACGGTTCCTACAGGATTTAAAGAGAATCAAATTCCGCTGATGATACCTCCACCTGACCTGACGCCTCATCAATTGGTGCAACAACTGAAGCAGTACCGCCCCGATGTGATCTTGACCAACGGCTGGACCCCTTTTCATCGGGAGCCCTACTTCCGGGCGGTTCGGCAGTACTGTGAAGAGACCAACAGCCTCCATGTGTTCTGGTCCACAGAAGATCCCCTTCATACAGATTACTGGGGGATGTATGTCCTGGAAACCGGCCGGCCAGATGTCGTCTTGACTCATGCCTACGATGCGCCGCCCATGTACCAAGAGAGGGGCACCCCCTCCTACTATCTGCCCTTTGCCTGCAATCCGGCCATTCATCGCCAACTCCCTTCATTGCCCCAATATCAGTCCGACATCGCCCTGGTAGCCAATTTTTCCAACGCGACCATGGACAGCTGGCGAATCAACAGCCTCAAATTTCTGTTGGAACCTTTGTTGCGAAAAAATTATGCGATATCCATCTGGGGAAAAGGTTGGGAACACGGAAGGCAGTACCTGCCCTTTCCCATTCCGGATCGCGCCATACGGGGATCGATTCCCTATAATCGTGTCCCTTACGTGTATGCTGCTTCAAAAATCGTCCTGGGAATCCAAAACCATCAGCAGCTATTAACCCGCAGAACATGGGAATGTATAGCCTCAGGTGGGTTGCTGATCACCAATCATACCCCCGCGGTTCTGCGCCATTTTCAACCCGGCCTTCATCTGCTAACCAGCCATCAACCAGCCGAGACCCTCGCCCGAACTCAGTTCCTGCTTCAAAATAGACTGGCGCGACAACGGATAGCGACAAAGGGTCAAAAATGGGTGCATCAAAACCACACCTACGCACATCGGGTCCGGGAGATGGTGAGTATCGCTTCTGAGCACTTGCGGCCTAAACGAAAAAAAAGGAAAAGCTTCTCGTTTCTCGCTCCATTCCCAAGACAGGAAATTCGCGCCCATTCCACCTTCTCCACCACCTTTCCCAATGGACATCTCATTAAAGCTCCCTATCTGATCGTCAAAAGAAAGCCGGGTGCTCTCCAAAAGAAGGAATATCGCAGCGGTTTGTTATTTTCACTGGAATCCAGCCTGTTGAAGGGGTTGGAGGTATATGAAGCACAGTTGAAGTTATTCCTGGCCGTCTGCCCCACCAAGTCCACTCAGATGATGTGCCAATTTTTCAGCCGCAAGGAGCCGCCAACCAATCCTGTAGATCCAACCCTCATCTTGGAAAGTGAACCTCAAATGATTCCCATCACCAAATCCCGTCGAGAACGGGTGTTTCAAACTCCTATTACCCTTACGGTCACTTCGCTGATAAGCCGTTTAATCAAACAAGAGAAAAAAACCATGGGGGTCTACCTATCCATCCCGGATCCTCATGATGGGGCGATTCAATTTTTAGGAAGACAAAAACCTAAGAATCACGCTTTGTCGGGATTGGTCTATTACCAACGCTTTATCCCACGATTGGAAATCACCTATCGAAATCGACAAAAAAATCGGATCCACCCATGGATTCCATTTGTCGATTAGCAACACGCTGGGAACGTCTCCGGCGCGAGGTATAGCCGTCTACCAAATCGGCAATGAATGGGAGGTGAGGTGATCGATGTGGAACCAAAATCTCCGGCTGAATCACAGACCGTTTTGACCGATATCATTTTGCCTCCCCAAACCAACCATCATGGCACTATCTTCGGCGGCGAGGTGATGTCTTACATCGACCGCGTCGCCGTCATTTGTGCCACCCGCCACGCCCACAGGCCAGTGGTTACCGCTTCCTTCGACAGCATGGATTTTATCTCTCCCCTCAAAGTGGGAGAATGCATCATTCTGACCGCAATTTTGCGCTGGGTGGGCAAATCCTCCATGGAAGTCCAAGTGATTGTGGAGGGGGAAGATCTTTTAAACGGAGACCGACATGTGACCGGGATCTGTTTCGTGTCCATGGTGGCTGTCGATCAAGAAGGGAAAGCGGTCGAGGTTCCCCCGATGAAGCTTAGCACAGAGGAAGAACACTTCCAATTTGAACGAGGAAAGGAACGGGCAGCCCATCGCAAAAAGCGCAAAAAAGGATATGTTTGATCTCATGAAAAACCCGTTGACCGATTCGTCAACGGGTTTGCTGTAGAAAAATCATCAGACGGCTTGCATCGCTTCTTCCAAAGCCGGTTTTTTGATATGCCAGTGGGAGGTGTTCCACACCGCTCGACCATCGCGAACAAGGATAACCTGCGGAGACTGGTGTTGCACATCCAACTCTTCGGCGATGCGGTCGGAAACCTCCCGGGATTCGATCACCTTCACCATCACAAACTCTGCCGCATCCGGCTCATGGGCAGCGACAAATTGCTGAAACTCTTCCCATGCATCGGCGCTGATGGGGCAGCGGGTACTGTGCTTCATCACCAACACCGGATGCTGGTTGGACTTTTCCAATACCCGGTTCCACTCATCCAGTCCCGTGATCTCTGTCCATTGTGCCAAACCCTTCTACTCCTTTCATCTCTTTCTCTCGATCATACCCTATTTTGCACCGCGGATCATCCGGTCAAACAAATAAGGAACCCCGATAGGTTCCCTCAGTCGTTACGGTATTTATAACCGATGAATCCTCGATTTTGGTCTTCTTTTGTCCATAAGAGAGTTGAGCAGTCGGTATTCCTCCAACAACATCGTTTCGAAAAATCGCATCTCCTCGCGGATTTTCCGATTTTCCACGATCAGCTTTTTTATCTCGTCTTGGCTGGTTTCCAACTTCTCTTCCAACTTTTTGATCCGTTCCGTCAGGTATCGCGCATCGGTGCGGCGGGCATGGGTATAGGCGGTTCTTCGCAAGGTATTCCTCCTCTCATAGCAGGCGCTCTCACTTCTTCGCAATCGCTCAGCAATCCAAGAGAAGGAGTCAGCACGTTTCCATCCCCATCGCTGACACTGGGCAATCCACTGCAACAACAGCCGATCTTCCTCCCCATTCCAGGGACCTGCCAAGACTCGCACCTCTTTCTTTTGTGCCGTCTTATATGTCCATGTTATGAGTTGGCTTCCTTTTCCGACCCCGCATCTGACCCGATCGGTTTGTATTCGGGTTTTTCTACGGAGGCATCCAGGGGTTCTTGCTGTGCATCTACACCCTGCTCCTCCCACCGACGGGCGGTTCGAAACAAGCGGAGCAGGCTGGTGTAGCGATCTTCGATTTCATGCTGAAAGTTTTCGAAGGCTTTCCATTCCTCGGTCAGGCGTCTGTGTTCTGCCTCAGCTTCCCGCAATCTCTTTTTCTTTTCCGCCAGCTCTTGTTCCAACTCCGACACGCGGTCCCACGCCATTCGATATTCCGATTCAAATTCTCGCAAGTGCCGGATAACATCTTTTAATGATAGAGTGGAATTCTGCTTTCTTCGCAGCTGCTTGGCGATCCGTTCCTGTTTGGCCTTGTGAAAGGCATCGGCCTCTTTTTTGCGGATGACGGCGTTCCAACGAAAACCACAAGCCCCTGGAGTTCGGTTTACTTTTTGAGCCACTTCTTCAAAAGCGTTCAGCTGATTGCCTCCCTCCCGGACGTGCCGGAGAACCGTATCCGCCAGCAAGCGGTCTTCTTCCTCCGTCCAATGCCGCCCTTTCATGTCAAAACCTCCTTTTGTTACACAGCATTCTATCGGTATATATATTATTGGGCGGACAGGAGGAAGGTGACATTCTGCTTTAAAATTGCAAGAAAAAAGGCTTGGAACCTGCCAAACCTTTTCTTCAGCCGAATACTCTCCACCCTGATCTCTCCCACGACGACGGGTTTCATTGAGTCCAGATGACCATGATTCGGCTCTAGAGCGTTAAAATAGCTGATCCTTCGAAAACCATCGACCCTTTCCCCATCAGGGTTCACGCAATCACCTGGATAAACCTCTGATAGAACGGCGTCAGGAGCCGGTACCGTTGGTGTGATGCAAAAAATAAAAAAACAAGAGGATAGCCACCTCGCTCTGAAGTGAATCCCCTTGTTTATCTCTCTGTCATTCCCGTGCTGACGCAATCTCTCTGCCGCCAGAAAAGACACGCAGGATGTGACCTCTTTCATCGGTGAGGGAGAGGTCCGCCCGTTTTCCCGCTTGGAGGCTTCCTAGCTCATCAGCCAGTCCAAGCCGTTTGGCCGGTGCCAGTGACGCCATCCGCACCGCCTTCCACAGCGGAATATCAGCATAATCTGCGGTGTTGCGGACCGCCTGATCCAGCGTCAACAAACTCCCGGCCAGACTGCCGTCCTCCAAGGTGGCTTTTCCTTGCTGAGCGGTGACAGCCAATCCCCCGAGATCATATACACCATCCGGCTGCCCGACGGCTCGCATGCCGTCGGAGATCAGGATCAGACCGTCCTCGGGCTTGGTACGGCACAAGAGACGGATCACTGCCGGATGAACATGAAGGCCGTCTCCAATCACTTCCACGGTGACACGATCATCTGCCATCGCCGCTCCCGCAACCCCCGGCTCCCGATGATGCAAGCCAGTCATGCCGTTGAAGACATGGGTGATATGGGAGACGCCCGCCTCCACCGCCGACATCAGCTGCTCAAAGGAGGCCGAAGTATGTCCGGCGGAAACCACGACCCCCTGCCGGTGGAGGTTTTCTATCAGAGCTGCAGCGCCGGAACGCTCCGGGGCCATTGTAACGAGGCGCAATTTTCCCCGAGAAGCTTCCATCGCCCAGTCGGCGTCTGTCGGTTGAGGGTCTTGAATATATTCCGGATTTTGAGCACCTCGTTTTGCCGGACAGATCCAGGGTCCTTCCAGATGGACGCCCAGGGTGCGGGCTCCAGTCAGGGACGACGAGGTATCGCTCACATTGGCCAGAGCCTTTTCCAAGTGGGGTTTGTCCATGGTGACAGTGGTAGCCAAAAACCCGGTCACCCCATAGGAAGCCAAGGTATGGGAAATCCTTTGTAGGGCTTGAGGGGTTCCGTCCATCACGTCGGCGCCTCCCGCACCATGCACGTGGAGATCGATCAGGCCGGGCCAGATATAGCCGGATGATGTGATTTCCTCCTCAGGGGACTCCACATGGATCGGCTCACCCACATAACGGATCTGATCCCCTTCAGTGATCACCATCCCATCCTCCATCATCCCGTCCGCAAGGACCAATCGGCCCCGAAATACCTTCACAGACACCGTGTTCACCTCGCGCTCAGCCGGTTGCGGCTGTTCTCCATTCCTCTCCCAGCTTACCGTTAGCAGGTGAATTCGTCAATGAAACCAAAAGCGGACAAAAAATCCCCCTTTCCGCCGAAGGAGGGGGTTAAAGTGTTTCGGAAGGTGGAATGTATAAAAGAGAATGAAAACAGAGAAAAAGACCAGGATAATCCCTGGCCACATGAAAGAGGGTCAAGATTAAGGAGTTAAGAAGCGTGGTAGCATAAGCAAGGAGGTCAACCTCGCTTACACTGTTACTTTACCATAATCGGCGAAATTTGTCGATGTTTGTTTCGGATATTTTCTGCATTTTTTTGAAACAAATTTACGACCAGACTCTGCGGAAATACCGACGGAAAGCCGGCCGGTCTTTTCCCCGGCGCTCCGCCCGAATCGCCCTGCGAAATCGAGCTTTGGCCGCCCGGTTATCGGCATGGGAAAAGACGGTTTGCTTCAGAAACCGAACTTTCTCCGACGTATCCCCCAAACGGGTGAGGACCCTGGCGCACACCTCGTAATAGCGAATCTCCTCTGTCCGGAAACGCGAGGCGATCTCCAGGTGAAGCAAGCCTTGTTGCTTTCTACCAGTACATACATACACTTCAGCCAGAAGAGCATGGGCATATGCGTCCTGTGGGTTGATAGTCAGTGCCCGCAACAACTCGGTCTCCGCCGACCTAGGGGAGCCTTCGCGGAGCAGAAATCGGCCGTATTCCCGATGAGCCGGGCTATATTGCGGATATTGGCTCAGAACCTTTTCCAGGGAAAGCCGGGCATCTGTTAACTGACCCATGTCTTCCAGAGCCCGGGCCCGGAGCAGGAGACCTTCGGCGTGAAACGGGTCCGCCTTCAGCACCCCTTCCAGGGCATCCAAAGCTTCGGAATACCTTTTCTTCCTCACTTTGATCCGAGCCATTTCACATTGGCGATCAGCTTCCGCATTCCTCGAATTCCCGGTGTCCATGATTGGGTCATCATTCGCCGCTGTGATTCCAGGCATTTCGGACTCCCCTTTCTCCCAAATTTGGATCCTTTGTTCCGTCAGCACCTTACCGGTGTTCTATAACAACGCTTTGATTTTATCGCATTCGACATATTTTGTCACGTAATTTCGACAAACTCTTCCCATTCATCCCTCCAAAATTAATCCAAATCGGGGGTTTTATTTGAGCTCGAGGGTATTGTAAATTTTAAAGGAGAGTTAAACCAAACCACTGAGAAAAACAGCAAGGAACAAGGAGTTTTTTTATTGGGCACAAACGGAAAACAACGGGATGTTTATTTTGATAATGCGAAGTTTCTCTTGATTTTGTTGGTGGTGGTCAGTCACGCCATCCGACCCTTTGTCAACCAAAGCCCTTTGATGATGACCCTTTATCTCACCTTCTTCACTTTTCACATGCCACTTTTCATTCTAATATCCGGCTATTTCTCCAAAAACTACCAAAAAGAGGGCCAATCGAAAAAGACGATCACATCCCTTTTGGTGCCCTACCTGCTGTTCCAGGTTTTCTACTCCGTGTTTGATGCCCTGCCGCGGGAATTTGAAGACTTCAGCCTGTCGATTCTGGATCCTTACTGGCTGATGTGGTTCTTGCTCAGCCTTTTTACCTGGAAAATGATTCTTCCTTATTTCGTTCCGTTAAAATACCCGATCATCACCTCTGTAGTGCTGGCGCTGCTGGCCGGTTATATGGAGGATATGGACAGCTTTTTGAGTCTGGCTCGAACAGCGGCCTTTTTCCCTTTTTTTATTGCCGGTTTCTATTTGAAACGACATCATTTTGATCTCCTCTTGTCCAAGGGACGACGGGTATGGGCCGTCGTGGGCGCCGGTGCCATATTTGCCCTGATGTATTGGTTGGAATACCATTCCGTGGTGCTGGATCTCGACTGGCGCCGGTGGTTGTACTACTCCTTTCCCTATGCGGAGCTGGGCCACACTGAATGGTATGCCGCTGTGTACCGCTTGATCACCTATGTCCTGGCCGTGGCTGCCTCAGTCTGTTTTCTGGCGCTAGTTCCCCGACGGAAACTTTTGATCAGCCGCCTGGGAACCCGTTCCCTGTATGTCTATCTGTGGCACGGCTTTTTTATCCATACCTTTAAAGCGTTGAACCCCCAGCAGCAGTTTTTGTCCTTCTTCGACCATCTGTTGGTCATTCTGGCGGCGATCGGTCTCACCTTCTTCCTCTCCTCAAACTGGGTCTATCGCTGGACTCGTCCCCTCGTCCAGCCTAAATTGGGCGCCTTGCTCTTCTCTCGGGATGAAGAAGATCATCGGAAGGAAAACCGCCAAACCAGCTGATTGAGAAAACAATATCAAAGGCCCGCTTTCCGCAGCGGGCCTTTTTGCGTTTATGATGTGGCGCTGTGGGAACGAACCGGAATTCGGGTGGGGATATCCGAATCGAACGCTTCCAGTTCCATCCGCAACTCCTCGAAGATCCCGGCCAGGCGAAGAGTCAACTCCTTCACGGACGCGGGCGGTTCTTCCCGAAACCGAATTTTATCCCGGTTGGTGTAGATATAATGAGGCTCTTCTTCATACACCTCGTTGCGGGGATGATAAAACTTGTCGATGCACGTGTGGACGACTTCAGTCAGCACCCTCTCAGCAAACGGCTCGTTAAACCGGGCACGCCGCAGAGCTAGACTCACTCGTTCATACCCCAGATCACAATAGACCGACAGATGCCTCAAATCTTCCAGACATTCACGCAAATAGAGGTCATCCTTCCGTTCACTCCCCCGATCCTCCCGCAGCAGCGGAAGATGGTGAAAGTCCAAAAAATCGCGTAACAAGCTGTTGGCCATCTTGAGACGTTCCCGGGTGAGTCGGCACAGCTCCTTGGTCTGCTCCCGAGACATACCTTTTGTTACCCCCTTGAGATGGTACATGCTTACAATCATTCAGCTTGCCCCAGTATAGCATGTTTTGACCGGTGCAACACCTCCTCAAGATCAATATCTTGCTCCATCTTCGCCTGGATGAAGGGAGCGGAGCGGTGATCGCCGTCGATTACATCTCCTACCGACTCGACCGTACCAAAAAGAGCAACCGTAGGAAACCATCGACTTCACCTGGCACGAAAATGTGGAGGCTCTTCTGAAGGAGATAACCCAGGGCGAGGCCAATGTCGTGATCGACTGTGTAGGGATGGATGGCAAAAGGACCGGCCTGGAGTTGGTCCAAACCGCTCTCAAACTGCAGGGGGCTCCATGGGAATGATCCAGAATGCCACCCAGGCGGTTCGCAAAGGGGGGACGGTCAACCTGGTCGGAGTGTATGGAATGCATTACAACGCCTTTCCGCTGGGTGATTTCTTCTCCCGCAATATCACACGGAATTGGGACAAGCACCGGTGATCCATTATATGCCGGAGTTGTCCCGGATGATCGAAAAAGGAGCCTTCGATCCAACCGATATCATGACCCACGTTCTCCCCTTGGACCAGGCGGAACACGCCCATGAAATCTTCACAAAAAAAGAACGGTTGCGGTGATCCTGAAGCCGTAAGGTTTCCGCCGAGTCAGTGGATTTGCTTCGGCACCTCCAGCACTGAGAGCACGGGGTAATGGTCGGAACCAACATCCTGGATCACCCGGCTGTCCAGCGCCCTTATCTCTCTACTGGAGAAAATGAAATCAATCCGCCGTCGGGGATCCAACACCGGATACGTAAACCCGTCCCCCTCCCCAGCTGCCTCGAAGGTGTCCGTCATCTCTTGCTCCAACCGATGGATCTCCCGTGTGCCGGGGAGGGCATTCATGTCACCGGTCAAAATCACGGGATGATCCGCCTTTGCCATAATGTCCAACATCTCTTCCGCTTCCTTTAGCCTGAGATCAGCATCCATCCAGGAGAGATGAGTATTAAACAGATGCACCTTTTGCCCCTTGAGATTGATCACCGCCTCGGGGAATCCCGGCAGGGATTGAATTCCTCGTTCCGGCTCTAGCGAACTGATCCGGGACAGTTCGTGATTTTTAAAGGATGTGATCGGATAGCGGCTAAGTATGGCCAGCCCGTACTCCCGCCGAGGCTCGCCTTCTTTTTGGGGATCCAGAGAATAAATCGGGGCAAAGCAGACCCACATATCCAACTTCTCCCCCAGGATCCGAGCCTGATCGGTAAAGCGGCTTCGGTCCGACCAATGTCGATCCACCTCCTGCAATGCCACCAGCTCCGCTCCACTTTCCCGAATCACCTCTGCTGTCCGCTCCAGATCGAGACGGCCTTGGTGATCGGTGCCGTGATGAATGTTCCAGGTGAGCACGCTCACCTTCCGTTCCTGGTCCACCCCCATTCCGCAAACAGAAAACGGCACCCATAACAGTAATGCCAGCACTATCCCTGACCACCACCACGTACTTTTCCGCATGGGTGATTCCTCCTTTCCAAAATCCTGCTTGACGCAAAGGTTTTACAGCTTGGTTTAAAAAACCCCTTCACGACGGTGAAGGGGAGAGTCAAAACCTGGATTAATGGTAAGGAGCCCGATGGTGGTGCGTTATAGCCTGTTCAATAATTTCGCTGACATCCTCCTGGTTCAGAGAACGAAGATCGCTGACGATCACTTCCGACTCCAGCTCTTCTTGCCGGAGCAGATCATACAGTTCTGGTGAAACCGTCAGTATCAGAGCAGACAACTTAATGGTTTGCACAGCCATCACCTCTTAGGAGCGTTCTGGTGCAAGCAGCTGACGGTGTTTGTTTATCTTTATATTATGACGCCAACTCCTGTTGGGTTGTCAATGATAAGCCCGTAATCGGCCACTTTCTCCCCCAGTCCAGTCTCAACCCTTCCCCCCCAACAAGAGGGCGTGATCCACCTTGATGCAGCGGTCCATCACTACCGTCAAACCGGCCTCTTCGGCGATCTCCGCCGCCTCTTCGTTGATAACCCCCTCCTGAAACCAAATAGCACCGGCTCCTGCAGCGACGGCATCCTCTGCGACAGGCACACAGTGTTCGCTTCTGCGGAAGACATCGACGATATCCACCTCGTCTTCAATCTCCTGAACAGAAGCGTACGGTCGCTCCCCGAGAACCGGACCATCCAGCATGGGATTGACCGGGAAAATACGATACCCGGCCTGTTGCAACGCTTTGGCGATCATGTGACTGGTTCGATCGGGTTTGTCTGAAAGGCCCACCACGGCAATATGTTTCGCTTCTTTCAGCAGACGGCGAATCGTCTTTTGATCCGGATTCTGATGCAAGGACATCCACTCCTTTTTCCATAATATATCGCAAGTTTGCGGCGGAAGAAAGGAGCGGCAAAAATGCTGGAAAAAACAAGCTCTTTATTTCTTGTAGCAGATTATTATAATGAAATTAGATATATCATTGAATATATCAATCGTCTTCATACAACGGCTGCCAACCCTTCTTTTACCTCTCCTCGGTCTGACATGCGGTCTTGCTGGTTGGCAGCCCTTTTTGTGGTGTGGATGATTTACATCGCTTGGCTTTTGTACGCTTTCAATTCTTTGATTAAAAATATGTATCGTTTTTCCACTGCTTTTAAGTGATAGATGGCGCTGTCCACCAAATCGGGATCGGTCACATCGTCCAACTGCCTTTTCGCGTATTCCCACTCCTGATGGATTTGATCCACTTCATGACAGATTTTTTCATAAGAGGATTTCCTCTCTTTTCCCTTAGGGAATAAACCCACATCATCACCTTCCCTCACCTGGTTTAGAAAAAACTACCCTCTTCTCTCCAACCCAAGCCTATTTTTTAAAGATTCCGTTTATTAACCCTATGTCCTTTTTCGCAAGAACAGACCTAATTTAGTAAAACGACGGAGCAGCTATGGTAAAAAGCGGATCCGTCGTTTTTCAGCCTTTCCCCCTAGACGGAAACAGTCTCCCCGGTCCTCCCCTGATCACCGCCTATGGGCCTTTCTCATATACTGATTCCAGCATTCAACCTAGGGAGGAAATCGCTTATGTTTATAGGAAATATTTGGTCTCTGCCTTTTCCTGCGCAAATTCAACAAGAGCCCTATCCGATGCAGCCGACTACTCCCGCCTACCCCGGCCAGGGGCGGGCGGCTGTCGCTCACATCACCGGGGGACCTTTAGCCCGTCAACTTAGAGGAACCGTCTGGTTTCAGGAAGTCCAGGGCGGGACCGAGGTATGTGCCGAGGTGACTGGTCTTCCTCGCTATCAACCGGGACAGGAAGGAAAAAACCCCATCGGTCCCCACGGTTTTCATATTCATGAAAACGGCTCTTGCCAAGTGGGAAATCCTCAGGACCCCTTTCAAGATGCCGGTGAGCACTGGAACCCTGATCAGCAGCCTCACGGCAACCATGCCGGTGACTTCCCCGTCTTGTTTTCCAACGACGGATATGCCCGGATGTGTTTTTTCAACAACCGTTTCCGGCCCCAGGACGTCATCGGTAAAGCGGTGATCATCCACCAATATCCCGATGACTACCGGACGCAGCCGGCCGGTGATGCGGGGAAACGCCTGGGATGCGGCGTGATTCAACCGGCATAAACAAAAACCGGACACATGCGTGTCCGGTTATAAAAGGGTTGTGGACGGAAAAAGTCAGATCGCAGCCTTTTCCGACAGTGTTTCCTGTTCCAGGTTTTGAATGATCCTATGCAAGGGAACGATCGCGCCTGACCGGTCCTTGTAAATGATATGTTCATGACCCAACTTTACCGGGGAGCTCAACCCGGCGGCGCCTGCGAGCCGGAATAGCCCTCTGCGGAGAGACAAGACGTAATTGGTTACACGGTACTCCTTTTCCTCCACCACAAGCGCCCGCTGCAGATCGGGATCAGTGGTGGCCACCCCTACTGGACATTCGTTGCTGTGACAGCGGAGAGCCTGAATACAGCCGACACTGATCATAAACCCTCGGGCGATATTGATCAGATCGGCTCCCATGCCGAGAGCGATCGCCGCCTGATCGGGAGTGACCAGCTTTCCGGAAGCGATCAGTTTCACCCGATCCCGAACGCCGTGTTTTCGCAGGATGGTATCGGTCAACATCAGCGCGGTTTTATTCGGTAAACCGACGGAATCGGCCAACTCCTGAAAAGAGGCGCCGGTACCGCCTTCTCCCCCGTCTACTGTGATAAAATCTGGACCCTGTCCCGATTCCGCCATATAACGGGCCAGCGGCTCCACCGATTCATATCCGCCTACGACGATCTTGATGCCGACCGGTTTCCCCGTATAGGAGCGAATGCGCTCCACCCAGTTGATCATCGACGGCACATCGTCAAACTGCCGAAATCGGTTCGGACTGTCGACGGACTGATAAGGTCTGACGCCCCGGATTTCCGCGATGTCCGGGGTTACCTTACTTCCTTCCACATGGCCCCCTCGCAGTTTGGCGCCTTGCCCCAACTTCAACTCGAAGGCGCGTACCTGCGGAATCTCTGCCTTACGACCCAGCTCCTGCCAATCAAAGTTCCCGTCTTCGTCACGAACCCCGAACAAACCTGGACCGATCTGAACGATCAGATCCACGTCCCCCTTCAGATGATAAGGGGAAAGCCCCCCTTCACCGGTGTTCATCCAGGCGCCTTTTGCCCGGCCGAGTCCCTGAGACAAAGCGGTAATCGCCCGCTCTCCCAGGGAACCGTAACTCATCGCCGACATGCCGATCAGCCCTTTGACTCGAAAAGGATGCGCCAACCCTTCACCGATCACCACCGCATCCTCGTCCCGCAGCAGCCAGGGAGATTCCTCCACGTCGCCCCGCTTCTCTTTTCGATAGAAGAGCCCATCATGGTAGATGGTATACGCCTTCGTCTTCACCTTCGGTTCCTCGTCTACATCGAGCTCTTCCAGTTGCTTGGGAAAAAGAGTATTCTTAATGTAGAAACCACTCTCTTCAAAGTCCCGCTGAGAGCCAAATCCGATTAAGTCATGAAGATACTTGCCCCGTTTGACGATATTCTCAAACTGCCTGCGGGAAAAAGGGCGTCCTTCACTGTCGTTATCGAAAAGGTACTGCCGTAATTCAGGTCCAATTTTTTCCAGGAAATACCGAACTTTTCCTAAGATCGGATAATTTCGCAGCACCGAATGTTCCGATTGCCGACGATCGTAAAAAAACAGATAAACAACAAACAGAACCGGTAAAACCATCGCCGCAATCAACAACACATCGAGCCCCAAAATAAACTCTTTAACGGATTCCAAAACCATTTCCCCCTTTGATCTTACCTCCCCCTCTATCATAGCAAGGGAAAAACAAATGTACACAAAGAAAACCGTCCCTTACGGCAACGGTTTCATTCATCTCGTGCATCTTTTTCCACTCGTTTCGCTTTTTCGTATTCATCCTCACGGGACTTTTTCCGCTTCCAATTTTTTCGATTCTTTTCTCGTACTCCGCGTAGAGAATATCATGTCCTGCAATATGTTCCGTTTAATGCGGGGGCTGACCTGATGTTTGTCGATCTCCCGCCACTCCCTCGAAGCTTTACTTATAGCTTTACTCGTGCACCAAATGTGATGCAAACGCCCATCGAGGCGTTTTTATGATTGTTTTCGGTTTCGCCATAATTGAAGAAACTGGCGGCCGAACTCGAGCAGGGAAACATCCCCTTTCACTTGGTCGTAGTACGCCTGTTTAACCTGTTCAATCAAATCCACCGGAATTTTTCGTCCCTCGATCAGCGGGTAGAACAACCGATAACCCTGCACCAAATGATCCCACCGGCCATCATCCCCGGGTTTCATGTATTCGGATACGTCCAATAGCTTGGCGCGGCCATTTTGCAATAAGACATTTTTCAGATGGATATCCCGGGGATTGAGTCCCTGATTTCGCACGTATTGGCGGGCTTCCTCAACATCGGTGATCACACGGTCCGGAATCGGGATCCCTTCCACTAGACATTCATACAGGGTCGGTCCCTGTTCATAACTGAGAGCGAGAAAATGATCCTCCGACCCATAGAAGATGGGAAAATAAGGCGAATCGCCCAAACGGCGATAAACCTCCTCCTCGTCTTGCCGGACTTGATCCCTTTCCTTCACATACCTTTTAAAGACGACCCCGGGATGGGCGGGATGACGGACGACAACCGCGTCGGTGCCGACACCGATTTTCTCCAGTTCTTCCGGGATGTATTGAATCGTCACTAACTGGTTACCGGGGTTGGGTTGGATCTCAATTTTTTCGATCAGCGGTTTGATCGGCTGCCAAAACATGAAGCGCCCCCTTATATATATCGAGGAAAAGAGGCCTTTACCCAGAGTAAAGGCCCGTCACTCCGGCGTCCTTATCGGGCCCCTCGGATCGGAGCGGGTCGTCACCAATATACTTCGCGGGACGCGCCATGTCAATCGAGGGAAAGACCGTGAGATGCCGATCCAAAACAGAAAAGGAACCACCGGTACGCCTCGACCTACGGATGCGCAACGCTGGTCCCGGGAATCCACACAGGTATGAAAAAAGACTAAACCGGTCTCTCCCATTCTATGCGCCTGTCATCTCTCACTTTTTCCGTGATGAGATTATTCCCAGGAAAAGCCGGGAAAAAGGGGATCAAGCGGACCATGGTGAATGGTACCATAAAGGAGGAACGAGCCATGAGAGACTTTGTGAAAAAAGGGTTTACCGCTGGACTCGGATTGGCCGTGATCAGTAAAGAGCGTGCGGAAAAAACGATGAAGGATCTGGTGAAACGGGGAGAGATCAGCCCCCAAGCCTCCCGGGAACTCCTGGACAAACTGATCACCCGTGGGGAACAGGAATCAGAACAACTGGATCGACAGCTGCGGGAACGGATGAAAAAAATTCTGAACGAAATGGAGGTCGCCACGCAGGAAGACCTGGAACAGCTGGAGCAACATATTCGGATACTGGAACACCGCCTCGACAAGTTATCTCCACTCGTTCGTTCCTCGGATGAGAGGGAGACCCGCGGCGACTAATTAAAATTGGATACGTGAGGCGATGACCTGTTAAACGATATCACCTTGCTGCTAAGGAGTGCGAGAGATGCTCAGGAATAAAATGCGGAACCTCAATCGATACCGGGAAATCGTCTACACCTTCGCCCGGCATGGGTTCGGTTTTCTCCTGGACGAGATGGGACTGTTCTCCAAACTGTCCATCCCTAAAAGACCCGCCGCATCAGAACCTGTCAACCAAGACCCCGTTTCGGTGGGTAAGCACGTCCGGGAAGCGCTGGAAGAACTTGGCCCGGCCTTCGTGAAGCTGGGCCAGGTGGCTAGCACCCGATCCGATCTTTTGCCCAGCCATGTGATCGCCCAATTGGAAAAGCTGCACGATGAGGTTCGCCCTCTACCCTTTGAAGAGGTTCAAAAGGTACTGGAGCAGGAGTTGGGAGACTACACCCAGTTCTTTTCCACCTTCGACGAAGAAGCGATCGCTGCCGCATCCATCGGCCAAGTCCATCGTGCTGTACTGCACAGCGGAGAAGCCGTCGCCGTTAAAATTCAACGGCCTGGGATCGCCGGCCTGGTCCAACGGGATCTGGCGATTCTACGGGAGTTGGCTTCCATTGCCGAACAGCGACTGGAATGGGGAGAGCATTATCAGATCGGAAAAATGGTGGAGGAGCTGAGTAAAGCCGTCCGGCAGGAGTTGGACTTTACTGCGGAAGCCCGCCACATGGAAAAGATTCGTAACCAGTTCAGAGAAGAGGATCCAGTGGTGGTTCCTCAGGTGGACTGGGAGCTGACCACCCACCGCATTCTAACCATGGAATATGTGCACGGCATCCGGCTCAGCTCCCCAGAGGGGTTGGAGGAAGCCGGTTTAGATCGAAAAGTTCTTTCCGAACGGTTGGTGCAGGCCATCTTCCGCCAGATCCTGTTGGAAGGTTTTTTTCACGGGGATCCCCATCCGGGCAACCTGTTCGCCCTTCCGGGAAACCGCATTGCCTTTATCGATTTCGGTATGGTCGGTCGCCTCAGCCCGGAGATGAAACGCCACTTTTCGTCAATGGTGATCGCCATGATGCACCGCAACACCGAAGGCGCGGTTCGCGCCATGCTGCGGATGGGCATCGTGCCTGATGACATCGACCGGGAACAATTTTGGCTCGACGTGGACGAATTAGGCGATAAATACTACGACATCACTCTCTCCGACATCAGTATCGGGGAAGCGGTGAAGGATTTGTTTGATCTAGCTTATCGCTACCGGATCCAGATCCCTGCCGACTTGACCCTGTTGGGAAAAACCATCCTCTCCCTGGAAGGCCTTGTGAAGAGGCTAGACCCGGAAATCAATATCACCCGGATCACCCGCCCCTTTGGTGAACAGCTAATCAAACAACGGTTCCATCCCCGGCGAATCACTCAGGAAACCTGGAAACATGCCTTCGATTTCGGTGAAAGCTTGCTGGAACTTCCCAAGCACTTGCGCCAGCTAGCGGAAAACATGAAAAAAGGGCGGGTACAGGTAGACGTAGGCGTTCCCCGGCTCAATCTCTTCCTGCAAAAACTAGACCAAATCGTCAACCGGCTGTCCTACAGTATCGTTCTCCTCTCATTCAGTATCATCATGTGTGGACTAATCATCGGTTCCTCACTGACCCGGCAACAAACCCTGCTGTGGAAAGTACCCGCCATCGAAATCGGCTTTGTGATCGCTGTATTTATGCTGATGTGGCTGATCTATTCCATCTACAAATCGGGCCGGTTGTAGGTCCCTTTTAAAAAAAGAGTTTCGCCACCGAGGCCGAAACTCTTTTTCGATGTTCAGATAATAAATAGAATGATCCCCAAGACGGCGCACAGAAAACCGGCGAACCAAAAGGTAGCCACTACCCGCCATTCCGACCAACCTTTCAGTTCAAAATGATGGTGAAGCGGGCTCATACGAAAGATCCGCTTCCCCCGAAATTTGAAAGCGATCACCTGGATCATGACCGACAAGGTTTCGACGACAAACACCCCGCCGACAATCAAGAGGAGCAGCTCCGTTTTGGTAACCACCGCCAGTGCCGCCAGCCCGCCTCCCAAAGCGAGGGAGCCGGTATCCCCCATAAACACCTTGGCCGGATTGGCGTTAAACACCAGAAAGGCGAGAAGAGTACCGGAGACACAGGTGGAAAAGATGACCACGCCCACGTTGTTTTGAACCATGCCGATGATGGCGTAAGCCCCATAAGCAATCGCCGCGGTCCCTGCCACCAGCCCGTCCAGTCCATCTGTCAGGTTGACTGCATTGGAGGCGGCGATCATGATCAGCACCAACAAAGGAAAATACAACCAATTTAATTCCAAGGAGAGGTCGGTACCAGGAATCCCGATGCTGGAGATCGCCTCCTGGCTGCCCCTTACCACCCGAACCTGCCACAGGATCCAGAACAGCACCACTCCGATAAACACCTGTCCCAACAGCTTCTGTCCGGCAGTCAAGCCTAGATTTCGGCGCATGACAGCCTTGATGTAATCATCCATAAAGCCCAGGATGCCGTATCCCAGCATGGCAAACAGCAGAAAAAATAGATCGGACAAGCCGGCGTGAACGGCGTTCCCAATAGGGATCGACGTCAGCACCAGGGCCATCATAAAAATGACTCCGCCCATCGTAGGCGTACCGGCCTTTTTTTGATGTCCTTGAGGCCCTTCCGCCCGGATCGCTTGCCCAAACTTCAGCCGGCGCAGAATCGGGATCACCAGGGGGCCCAGTATCAACCCCAGTCCGAAGGAAACCGCCAGAGGAATCAATATAATCGAATCCAACATCACCCATTCGCTCCTTTTACCATCCACAGGTTTCTCGGTGCGGGAGCCCCTATGTTATGACGAGAATCAATACATGACCCAATGTATCAAACCCGCCAGCCGATGAACACCGGACCTTTTATCTAATTTAGTCGGAAGGGGGAAGTATCGGGATGATGAGTTCAGCTGGAAGGTCTTCTGCGAAAGGAATAGATCCTACTGAACTTCTATTTTTTCTATTGCTTCTTAACCCGCTCATCAATACACTCGTGTTTATCGATGGAGGTGATCACCCCATCATCGAATTGATCCAACTCTGATCCTTCCTCAACAAAAGCATATATGGAGTCCATAAATTATTGACGGGTATTCCCCAGTATGAATCATACCATTTATTGAACCTCATCCTTCGCAAACAACAAAGACTGATATTCTTCCGCTGGATACAATTTGTAAGTTTCCATTTAAAACCACCCCCTTTAGTGGAGAAAGCGTTTTATTTTAAATCCACAAAAACGTTTCCATATAAAAACCCGCCATTTGGCGGGTTTTCGCTATATCTACCATTCACTCATTCCGCGGCGCCATAGATCTCCCGGATGCGGGCGTCATCCACTTGGTCGGGGGGGCCGTCAAAAACAACCCGGCCGGAGCGGATGCCGACGATGCGGGTGGCCACCTGTTTGGCAAGGCGGACGTCGTGAAGGTTGAGCAGCGTGGTCATCCGCTCCTGCTGGTGGATCTCTTTCAAGAGCTTCAGGATCACATCGGCGGTGACCGGATCGAGGCTGGCCACCGGCTCGTCTCCCAACAGCAGCTTTGGCCGCTGCATCAGCACCCGGGCGATGGCCACTCGCTGTTGCTGTCCGCCGCTCAGGCCGTCGGCCCGTTGTTCCGCCAGGTGATCGATCCCCACCCGAGCCAGGGCTTGCCGGGCCTGTTCCCGTACCTCCGCCGGAAAAGAACCGATCAGCACGCGCCACAAGGGGAGGTCGTGAAACCGGCCCACCATAACGTTGGTCTGCACATCGAGGCGGTCGATCAGGTGGAACTGCTGAAAGATCATGCCCATTTCCGAGCGGAGGTCCAACAACTCCCGATGGCGCGCTGCGGTGACGCTGCGTCCGTTCCAGCGTACCTCCCCGGAAGAGGGTGAAACCAAGCCGTTGGCGCATCGGATCAGCGTCGATTTTCCGGCCCCGCTCCGCCCCAACACCACCACAAACTCCCCTTCTGCCACGTCCAGGGAAACCTGCGACAGAGCGAGGGGAGCACCATGGGCGTATCGTTTGCTGACATCAACAAATTGCAGCATCTCAGATCACCTTTGCCCGGAAGTAAGAACCCATATAATCCAAAAACCAGATCAGGACCATGATCAACAGCACATCCACCGCCATCGCAGCATACTCAAAGGTTTTAAAGTGGAGATACAACACATCCCCGATCCCTCCGGCCCCGATCGCCCCGAACAAGAGGGAGGAACGGACCCCGACTTCAAAACGGTAAAAAGAATGGGAGAGGATGTTGGGAAAGATCTGGGGCACGATCCCGTAAAGAGCAACCAAAACACCCCGGGCTCCAGTAGAGGCGACCGCTTCCTGGGGGCCTGGTTCCGCCGCCTCCACCAGTTCGGACAACAGTTTGCCCAATACGGCCCCATTATGCAAAAAGAGGGCCATGATCACCGTCAACGGCTCCAGCCCAAAGGTGGGAACGAAGATCAAAGCCAGCACTAATTCCGGAACCGAGCGAAGAAAGGTGAGAAAAGAGCGCACACCATTGTACACCGTGGGATGGGGAGAGGTGTTTCTGGCGGCAAGAAAAGCTAGCGGAAAAGAGACCACCAATCCTGCCAAAGTACCCAGGAAGGCGATCTCCACGGTGATCAGGGTTTCCTCCAGAGAATGACCCAGCATGGAAAAATCGAGGGGCCACATCTGAGCCAAAAAATCGGCGGAATTAGATAATTCCCCGATCTCTCCGAAGTTCAGCTCTGCATCCTGCACACTGAAAATAACGGCAACCAGCACCAACAGCAACGTCAGAAGCACTTTTCTACGCACGGCCATCATCACTCACCCGTGCTGCCTACCTCAAGGCGCCCCGCTTCCTTCGCCGCCTTTCGGATCGTTTCATAGTCGCTGTTTTCCGCTTTGGTAAAGGCGCTGGCACCGAAGACATTTAAAATCTCCGGATCTTTAATCGAGAGAAAGGTTTTTCGCAGCTGGTCGACGGTCTGTTGATCCACCTCTTTTTGAACCGCCCAGGGATACTGGAATAGCTTTTCCGATTTCCAGATGATCCGGATGCGATCTTTATCGATTTTTCCGCTCTCTGCCAATTGGTCGTAAATGGCACTGTCGATGGCCCCGGCATCGTATTTTTTGTTCTGGATCGACAGGGCGGTCACATCATGGGATCCGGTAAAGGTGAGCTCCTGAAATTGATGCTTTTGGTTGCTTTGAAACACCCCGCGCTCTTTCAGTGCGATACTGGGTATCAAGGAGCCGGATGTGGAGTTGGGATCGCCAAAGGCAAACCGCACGTTTTCACTGTTCTTCACCAGTTCCTCCATCGAGTCCAGCTCAGAATCCTCCGGAACGATGATATACGAGTGGTAGTAGGGTTTGCCGTCGATCAACTGCGTGACGATGGCGTTCACCCCCGTGGCATTCCGGGCCTGGACGAAGGTGAGCGGACCGAGGAAGGCCATATCCATCTTCTTATATTTTAAAGCTTCCACCACGGCCTGATAATCGGAATGGATCTTGATCTCCACCGGCCGGTTGATTCCGTCAGAAAGCTTTTTCTCCAGCTTGTCCATCGCCTGTTTCATGTCGCCTTTATTCTGAGCAGGAACCACCCCCACTTGAAATGGCTCTTCTTCCTCGCCGTTGCCACACCCAGCTATAGAGACGATCAACGTCAGTGCGCTTAACAAGAGAATCAGGCGCCTCATCTTCATTGCGTTCACTCCCTTCCATCTTACTCCTATCATAAAAGCGATGGTATTTTACCCGAACTCTTCCACTTCCATGCTGATCCACGGGACTTTGTGCCAAATATCTGCTGCAGGAAAGGGCGGAGGCCATTCCTTGACCCCGGCATCATACGTGGCATCTAGGGAAGATACTGGGCGAACCAATTAAGAATCTCCTGATCCCGTCTATCCGGGTGGGAGTACAGATAGTGGCTGCCCCCGGGGATTAACACGAGACGATGTTCATAACCCAGTCGCGTCAACTGCTCGGCCAACCGTTGCGATTGCTCCGGCGATACCGTCCGGTCTCCCAACCCGTGCATGAGGAGAAGGGGAACCTTCAGCTTTTCCGGCCATTCCACTGCGGAACGTTTTATGTACTCCTCCTCATCCAGCAGTGGATCTCCGACCCACCGGTTCAGCGGGTTTTGAAAGGCGTCCCCACTATGTTTGTACAGGTCCGTTAAATCCGTGACGCCGCCTACTACCGCAGCTGCCCGTATATCCGCTCCCTCCCGGATGGCCATATAAGTCATCATCCCGCCTCGAGAGAACCCGAGCATCACCTTTTGGTCTCCAGCCGCATAAGGCAAGCTCTCCACCAGCGTAATCAAATTGATCACGTCCTGGACATCTTTTCCGGCAATATCCCGCGTGCCGGCGCTGCTTCCGTAACCTCTGTACTGGGAGGCTGCCACCACATATCCCCGGGAAGAGAGCTTGACGATATGTTTCAGTGTTTTCTCCCCGATCTGACTGCTGTCTACGATCCCGCCGCGATTATAGATAATCACTGGAAGCGGCTGTTTCACCTTCCTTGGTTTCGCCAGAAATCCCGCCACTTCTACGCCTTCACTCATATAGCGGATCTGGAACAACTCCACCTTTTTCCGGAATGCTGCATCTGTAGAAATCTGTCGTTTATCGATGATTTTGCCGTCAGTACTTTGAAAGGGATCCTTCGGTTTGCTCTCCCCGGCAGCCGTTTCCCCTACCTGGGGATGGCCCAGCTTATCGGCATCCGCCTCGGAATCATGATCTATAAAGACATAAGCGGAGAGAGCGGCCAGGAACATAAAAAAGACGAGACCTATCCATAAGCGTTTCAACTCACGTTCCCCCGCTTTTCGTTTAGGAAAGAGACGACCGAACCTCCGGCCGCTACATTTTGTCCAAGCACTTATGATAATCCATGTTAAATTGATAGCCCTGAAAATACAACCGAACCAAGGGATTAGTCAATTGGGTTTATTTCCCCTATCCATTATACCGGTTTTTCTCCTGATTCGATTTTTTTCTTTCCATTCCGACTTCTTATACGTTAATCTGATATTACATCCCTTATATCATACAAAAACCTATCATGGAACTTATGAACGTGTTATGATGGAATGTTAGATTTTCGTGGTTCATCGGGTGGACCCTAAGGAGGAGGGAGGATGCGAAGGCCTGTTAGACGGAGGGCAGCCACGATGGTCCTCTTTGTGCTGATTCTGTTAACCGGTTGCGTCCATGGGGATTACCACATATCCGTCAACCCGGACGGATCGGGCCTTTACCGTTTGAAGGTCCTGACCCAACCGCTGTTACTGAGGGAATTGGACCCGCTTCGGGCTCAGATCAAAAAGAGCGGTTATCAGATCCGAAAAACAGAAGAGGGCGATCAGATCGGGTGGATCGCTGAAAAACAAGTGGACAACGTGGTCGAGGAACCCCCCGGTGAAGATTTAAAAAAGGCGTTGACCCCTGCCGGGAAATCGGCGGGACTCATCCCCCTTCCGGAAGAACGCACCACCGGTCCTGTTCAAGTCAACAAAAGTTGGTTTTTTTACCGGATCACTCTCGACACCGAGGCTGACCTCACTCAGTTGAAGGCAGATAACCCTTTGGAACAGGTCTGGGTGGACGAGTTGGATCTCAACTTAAAATTGAGCCTTCCAATAAAAACGGACCAACACAATGCCGATCGCCTTTCTCAGAATGGGAAAACCTTGGGTTGGCATTTAAAACCAGGTACTACCAATCCGATTTATGTTGAGATTGAATTTCCCAATCCCGTCGGATGGGGAATCACCGGAACGGGGATTTTGGTGATGGCCTTGCTTTTATGGCGATACCGCCGTTCCCGTGCGAAAGGATCGTAACAAAGACTTGAAACAGAAAGAGGGGGTTTCACCGTTTGCTTATTCCGGAGTGGGGTATGAGCCCTGATATCAAATATATTATCATCCGACCCTACAAAGATATAAACAGGGATCAACGGATGAAAAAAACCAAGTCAAGTAATGTACTGGATACAAAAGCGGGGTATGGCTTATCGAATCCAGATTGGAACACGTCAGAAAGAAGAAACGCCGAAAATGGTGGTTTCGGGTTTTGATTTTATTTTCTGTGGGAATTATCGGTGCCTCCAGCTATTTTATTTATCAGGTCTGGGGCGCTATGGACTCATCCTACGATCCTCTCAACCGCCAAGGATCGGATAAACGGCAGGAACAAGTGACCATGAAGGACCCCTTCACCATCATGTTCGTAGGAACCGATGTGCGCAGTGCGGATGATACGAATTGGCGCTCCGACGTGCTTATCATCGCCGCCGTCAATCCCCACGACAAGTCGATCAAGATGGTGAGTATCCCTCGGGATACCAAAGTATTAATTTCCAACAGCAACGGGGTTCGAACCAAGATCAATTCGGCTCCTTACTACGGGAAACAAGCCGAAGTCGGACCGATGACAAACACGATCACCACTGTAGAGGACTTTTTAAATATACCGATCGATTATTACGTGAAAGTCAATTTTAATGGCTTTATTGAAGTGGTAGACGCTGTCGGCGGTGTCGATGTCAATATTCCTTTCGATTTTACGATGCGTCTCTTCAACAAAATGGAACATTACGAAAAGGGGCCGGCTCATCTGGACGGCAGACGGGCTCTTGGCTACGTTCGGATGCGAAAATCTGACCCCCGGGGGGACCTCGGCCGCAATATGCGGCAGCGTGAAGTGATCCAGAGCTTGATGGACCAAATCGTCAGCATCAATTCTGTCACCAGAATCGACGATATCTTAAAATCCGTCGGCAACAATGTGACGCACAATATGAAGATGAAACAGTTTATCGCTCTTCAGGAGCTATACCGCAACATCCCCAAAGATCAAATCGAAACCATCAAGCTTAACGGGGAAAACAGCAACAATAATGTGCAAGGGATCTGGTATTATATCGTTACCGACCAGGAACGCCTGCGAGTCAGCAATGTGATCCGCCAGCAGTTGGATCTCCCCACCCAAACCCTGGACGGCCAGCCCTATGATCCACCTCCCTCTTCGGATTCCGAGACCGAAGGTTCCGATGGTGTTCCCTCCCAAGAGAACCAAGCGCCGAATGGCACAACCGGCAATCCGGAGACGACTCCATAAGAACGTAAAACCTCCCAACCCGGGAGGTTTTTTCATTGATCCCCCTCGTCACTCTCCATTTTTCTGGCAAATTGGAGCATAATCCACCTTATTCGGTTAAATTACTCTATTGACAACTGTATAAAACGCGTTATCTTTAGGTTAGGGAGTATAACTCCTTCTAACGTTGGTCCTATGGTCAACAACCTGCTGAAGGAGGGGTTGCGGATGCGTAGGAAGAAACCACTGCCTGTAACAGAAGAACTTCCGGTACCCGCGGGGATCATTCCCTTTTTCCTGCTGAAGCGTAAGAAAAAAACGGCCCGTTCCAACAACGAAGCCGTCACACAGAAAAAGATTCACTGACCAGAAACGTCTCGACACCTCAAGCCCCGCCTGCTGCAGGCGGGGCTTGTCATATCTGTCATTCTCTTTCCGATACAAAACGAGACTGTTTCCGTTGATCCATCCAGTCGAACAAACTGGTCAAAAAATACATTCCAACAGAAACGGCGAGCACCACCGAGACGAGAATAGACGGATGCATCTCAAATATCAGCCAGTTAAAAAATTGTGGAATGGATAAGATCACCGATCCGTACAGCCACAACGTTTTTGCTTCATACATGGAATGACCTCCTTTCCAGCCGATCATCCCTCTTTCGGGGGGATCAAAACTGGGTGATACAAAACCGTTCCGGTACTCCCCCGGAACGCAACCTGGTAAGAAGCCTCTGGCGGCGCCGGTCCGACGACTCGCCACGGCCTCGATTCCCCCTCTCCATGAATCGACAACTGAAAGGATCGACCCGGCAGGTACTCCACTTCAACACGGTACTTTCGGTCGGGATCAACGCGGTAAGGGGAGCTTTGAGATACGACTTGATGCTGATGTTCCGTATACTGGATCACCAACACCTGCCCCTCGTTGTCAATTCGAACCTCGTAAAAATCCTTCCGGTTTTCCGCCTGAAAGGAGATGGAAAAGGGTTGTCGATCGGCCAGGGTGAATTCCGTCTGGAGGCGAGATGCTCCTTGTTGAAGTGCCGGCAGCTGATAGGTGGGTTGAGATGTGGAAAATTCCACCTTGGATGCCGGCAACACTTTGTCGCGGTCCATATTCCGGAGAACCTCCGCCGATGCAGTGGGACGAAATTTCCCTTCTTCGCCTATCCAGTGCTGGATATAGGCGGCAGCATACCCGATCCCTCCCCCGGCTAAAAAGAGAAGAAGAGAGGAAACCGTCCAGCGGATCGCCCGTCTTCGAAGGGAGGTTTCTTTTTTTTTTTTGCGGGAAAACGCCCTTTGATCCAACAGCTGATTCACTTGTTGCAAAATCTCAGAGCGGCTTTTTTCCGGATCGAAACACTCCAATGCCAGTTGTTGATATTCCGGTGGAAGCTTTTTATTTTTTTTAAGCCGTTGCTTTCGCTCTACCCGGTTGCCCGGTGCTGAACCGGTCCACACATAAAACAGCAGTTCCCGCCATTTTTCATCGGGTTGATTCTCTTCTTCATCCATCAACCAGTAGAAAAGTATGTAGGGTTCATCTGCTATACAGATATTCCGTGGATCCAAGGTCGTGGTCAACGGGAGGGAGAGTTGCTCCAAAGCTTCCATCGTTTGCAACAATTTTTGAAATAACTTGAGTCCTTCTTCCGGCTTCATCGGATCCTTTCGGCTGACAACAAGGGGAAGCGGGTCCCCTGAGAAAGGCGGATGGATCAATGTAATCCGGTTTCCCTGCACCATCACATCGACTACCGGCGGAACATGGGGGAGTCTCATATTCAACAGAAGTTCTTGCGTATACGGTGGCAACGGCCGTGTGGAGACCAGCTCCTGCATGTACACTTCTTTGCCATCCACTGTCTTGGCCTGCACCAGTTGGTGGGAGATAAAAGTCAGGACATCTTCCACTTGAAACCGTTCATAACGCATAGATTTCCCTTTCCATCTTCTCGTTTGCTGCTACTTACCGGTTCAAGCACATCGGAGAATAAAACAGATAAAGAAAGGCCCCTATTAGAGGATTGTAATGGTGATAACGATGGTCATCAGGACACAGGTTGCACCCAACGTCCGGAGGTGGACTCGATTAGCTTGTCGTTTGATCTGAGCCCGTTCCTGTTTGTCTTCAATCTGTTCTGTCTCGGACATGAAGGGGAGACTTCGGTCATCGACAGAGCGCAAACCTCGGGCAGCCAGGAAGACACAGGTCTTTTCCCGAGCTTGAAAAAAGCCGAGGAAGCCCAGCCAGATGGGCACGGCCAAAGTCAGATTGGTCCAAAAACCCCAGTCAGCGGAAGCCGAGGCGATCAGTGTAAAAGCCACCATCACAAAGTTGATCCCAGTCGCCCAGTAACGCCAGCGGCGACCCTTCGGTCCGATATTGGGTAAACAGAGTCGATCCATCTCCAGATCCCTCCTTTTTCTCCCGAACTGGACGAACGAAAAATAAGTGCCTTTTCTTATATTATTCTATTCAACATCAGGCACACAGACAATGGGATTGTATAAAATAATCCGATATGAAAGTCAAAAGATGTCTATCCGGTAGACGAGAATCCGCCAAGCCAGGAATAGATCCCCCCGCCCTTTATGGGGGGATTAGTTATTCATATTTGGAAAGAAAGGAATTTTGCGATGCATCCCTCCTGTGTTTAAGCATCATCTGCTTCGAAATCCCAATGGACCTTGAACAGACATCAAGCGGCGAGTTTGCCTAACATATTTTTGACGGCCCTTTCTGGCTGCAGGTGATGGTGGGATCCTTGCTACTTTCTGCTGAAAACGCTGGAAGCCCCGGCCTGTCTTCTGCCGAACCCCTTCTCCAGCAAACCTCTGGTCAAAAAAAACCCGGCCATGAGCCGGGTTGTTCCTCCCTATTTCCGTCCAAACTCCACTCGAAGGGGATCGTGATCGGAGACGCGGAGGGCGGTGCTATCATCCTGTTCATCGGAGACGGGGAAGTCGGGATTCATCTTGGCGGAATCGACTTCCACCGTACGCGGACTCAAATCAGAGCTGACCAGAAGGTGATCGAGGAACTGCGTTTTTCCGCTGTAGATATAACTAAAGGCGCGGGGATCGGGAATTTGATCGACCAAATTGGTCAGCTTCGCCTGGGATTCCAACATTTGAACCGCCTGCTCATCCGGGAAAGCATTGAGATCGCCCAATACGACGATGCTATGGCCCTCGTCTGCTTCTCGGTTGGCCACATCGGCCACAAACTCCGCCTGGGCATTGCGACAAGAATCAGGTCCGCCTTTCGACTTGAAATGATTATTGATCAAAGAAATCGACCGACCTTCGCTGTCCTCTACACGCAGGACGAGGGGTGGGCGGCTGAAGAGAAGGTCGGTATCCAAGGGACCGCAATCCTCTACCTTGGTGGTTGCCGACTCCCCCACCTGTTCCACCGAACGCACCTTGATACCTTCTTTTACCAGATAAGCCACATCGATACCGCGCCCATCATTCCCTTCCATCAGATACGGGGTGTAACGGGGGCCTCCATCAGCCGACACCCGGTCCGCCAGTGCCTCCAACACCTCTTTTTTCTCCACTTCCTGCACAGCCAAAAGATCAGGGGAGCCCAAGTGCCTGCGAATTGCGATGGACAATTTCGCCGTTTTCTTTTTAAACGCTTCCTCAGAGACCCGAGAATCCGGATCTCCCGGAGAGATTTCCGAGCCAACCCCAAAATAGTTTTCCACGTTGAACGTCGTGATCGTCAGGTTTCCGTCGTCGGCTGGGAGACGGTTTTCCGTGTTCCCGGTATCAGCGACATCGGCGGATCCCTGATTCCACTGGAGGGCATAAGCACCGTATGCATAATCCAATGGCCCCGTCAGGTTCCCGGATACCCTATCGAAGGTGGATGCCCCTGTCACCCGTTTTTCCAGTTTATCATCCAATTTGAGGAGTGGCGTGGTGGTGTCCTCTCGATGAACACGCGTGGTCCGGGTTCCCGGTACGACAAAAGTTTCGCCGTGTTGATTGCTGCCCGCCACTACCGTCGCTTCCTTCAGCGTCACCCGCATCCCTTCCAGAGTTTCCAGATCATCATAAGCGACCGAAGCGGTTAATTCCACCGGATCCGGAAGGCTGCCGGAACCGATGGTATCAGGCGCACTGCGGCTGGATAACTCCGTCAACCCGTAGTACTCTTTGACTGTCCCCTGCTGTTTCACCACTTGGCCTGGTGCCACATCCGCCGATGGGTGATAGACAAAGATGCCTTCTGAAGTGGACGCATCTTTGTCTCCCGTCGTATCCTGCATCCAGTATCCCTGATCCGATATGGCGATCACAGTCCCACAGGTGGTCACCGACTCTCCCTCTATGGGAGAGGATGTGCCCGCTCCCTGAATTTGATAAATTTCATGGCTTACCTCCTGCTGAACACCGGAACAATCGGCCTTCTTGGCACTGGCGGATACCGGAGGAACGCAGGCGATCAGCAAACCGGTGATCAAGAAGAGCACCCATACACGTCGTTCCATCAAAACGCCCCTTTCAACTTTTCTCCCTTCCCATTTTATGGACCGAAAATGAAGCGTAGGACGAATGAACGGTTAAGTTTTTTAATCGACAAAAAAAAAAGCACCCCTCAGGGTGCCTAACGAGGATCAATCGCCTGGTGATGGACTACAGAGCGTATTAATCGTCAGTACAGTTTCTCCTGCTCTTTGTCGCTTTTCTCTAGCACTTCATCCTGTATTTTGTCGGCGTTGTACAACACTTTATCCTGCAAATGGTCCACCACGTCAAAATTCCACTCTTGGATCACATCGATCCGATAGCGAAAATTTTTATTTACCTTTTCATGAAGAAAATCAAATTCAAATCCTCGCTCGTTTTCCAGATAATCGGTCATCTTCTCATATCGTCTCAATTCTCGCTGGGTGATATCGTAGACTTCATTTGATTTCTTCTGCAGCTGATCGTATTTTTTACTGCTCAAATCGCTTGCTTTGTCATAGTGCTCATTGGCCCAATCAGCCCAAGCATCATAGAGTCGGCTTCTCTCCTCAGCAAAATATTGATCCAGGGAAGCGCCGTCATCCACAGAGGAGTACTCGCCTCCACCCGCTTCCGCCACCGCTTCCAACGCCTTTTGTCCTTCATTGTCCAGATCGAAGCCGATGATATTGACGACCGCTTTCATGTCCGATTCATGCAATGCTTGAGCCGCTTTAACCGGATCGCCACCACAGGTCTCTTTTCCATCACTCACCACATAGACGATGTTTTCCGCCTCTGTTTGGGAGGAGAGCCGGTCCTCTGTTTTTTCCATAGCGGCTGCGAGTGGCGTCCAACCGGTGGGTTTAAATTGATCCAAAGCCTGGTTAAATTTCTTTTCATGATAGGATCCAAGGGAGTAAACCTCTTCGATTCCCTTACATGATTTCGCCTGATCCTTTTTGTTGTTGGATCCTTTGTGGCCGTAAACGGTCAGGGAGACATCAGACCCCTCAGGCATCTGGCTGGCGAAGTCCTTCACCGCTTTTTTGGCCAGCTTCATCTTGACACCGCCATCCACCTTGCCAGCCATAGAGCCGCTGGCATCCAGCAGGATAGCAATATTCACCTTCTTTTGTCCGGGTAACTCCTTCAACCGCAACTCCCCATTCGGGCCTCGCTCCACCTCAATGGTGGAGGGATCGAAATTTTGGTAATACCGGATCACCGGCCGATAATCTTCAGCAGCCAGTTCGTACATGCGGTTTAATACTTCCTTCGCCGAGGCGTCCTTCGGAATATCATTCAATTCTTGTTTCACCTTTTGCCAATCATACCTATCCCCGGCGTACTTCCCTGCCGGCGGCAGCGGAATATGTTGAAGTTCCTCCGGGATTTTTACCTTCGGCTTTTTCTTTTCTTTCTTTTCGGCGGCCGATTGGTTCGAATCAGAAGCAAACCCATCAAGCAAGGTACTGCAGCCAGTTGAAAACACCAACATCAAAACGATCAGTACTGACAAGAGGGCACGGGTTCTCATAGACCAACCTCCTTTTATCCCTAGCTAAAAAGCCCCCACAGGGGGCCGGTGCAGTCATTTCAGTTTGACGCGCTCTCCGTCTTTTGTTTCCACAATAAACTTTTTCCCGTCCAGGGCGCCGGCTTCTATTTCGACCCATGTCTCCGGTGGATCTCCATCACTATTTGATTTCTGGTTGAGGGAGACAACAATTTTGACCACATCTTTTTGAATCACTTGCAGCTTGGAGATAGACAAACTTTTCCCTTTATACTTGTCGGGATTGGCCTGCACATACAGCATATCGCTATGATCCCAATCCTGGTCGGACAGACTGGAGGGATGCTTCTCCTTGTTGTAAATGTACACGCCCGGCTCCGATTCCGATGCGGGCTCGCCCATAATCCAGTTAATATCGGTAAATTCGATTTCCTTATAAGTTTTGGATGGTTCCACCGCCCCCAGATCCTCTTTTTTCTCCTCCTTTTCCTTTTCTTTTTCGTCCCCGCTGGCATCGCCGCAACCAGTAAGGATCAGGGTGAAGGCTAAAATGGTAAGAAGAATTCGAAATGACTTCAACGATACAACCTCCTCATAAGCCATGATAATCTCATTTTATATAAAGTTCTTACGGTAGTCACTAAAATATATTGAAAATAGTATAAAAGTCCGATAACCAGATCGATCGGGTCAACTGAGTATAAATCTGGCAGGCTGGTTCACCTTAAAAAAGATCTTTGATAAGGAGGACCATCTATGGGGCAACGAAACGTCATCGCTTTCTTCCGTACGGAACGGCAGGCACAGCAGGCTGTTCAACAGTTGAAAGCACGGGGGTTTGACACGGTTGACCTGTCCCGTTTTTCCCTTAGTCCCAAGGAGGATGCCAGCGACCTGGATAACCCCATCGCCGAGCCTCCCTCTTCTTTGTCCACCTTGACCGGAGCACCGGTAACCGGACGGGACCCTGGGATTCTGAAGGCAGCCGACATCCACTCCAGCGGCATAGCCGACGGCAGCGATGAGTTCGGGGCCGAAGACCTGTCCGTCACCGTCATTACCGACGACAGCCGCTTTGACGAGGCGGAACAACTGTTAGAACAGATGGGGGGACGATTGTAAAAGCAGAAAAACCGCTTTCCTGGAAGGAAGCGGTTTTTTCACTCAGGACATCACGCGAAGCTGGCCCGGATCGCAAGGAGGCGGCTGGACTCCTGAGCGGACAGCAGTTTGGTCAGGTAATAGCACTCCTCCGAAACATGTGATCGGCCATCAGAGGGGGGGAGCACCCCAATACTTCGTTGTCCATCCGGTAGCTTTCCAACTCCCGGAGAAACCCCTGAAACAGGACGACCATCTCCCATTCCACATCCCAGTTAAACGGTCCAATTTGAACTGGCGAATTCCTCCGCCGCCTCATTAGCCTGTGAGGCCAGGGCGATCAGTGCCTGCTGATCGGAGACAGGGCCGTGGGCCACCTCCAACAGGCTGTCCGCACATACCCCTTCGCTGTATCGATCGCCCCTGCTCCTTTGGAGCTAGCGCATCGCGGATAAACCTGGCGTGATCCTTAAAACCTGCAACCAAAACCGATGCTCAAACAGAGCGGCTCCCGTCTCATCCACCTAAACCCCACCACCAAACTTGTGTCAGGGGAATTAAGGTATGACCAAAACCATTCAAAAGAGACGAAGCTGTTCCAGCGGCTCTAGTGATGTGGATCCTCTCTCCCGGATGGCGGCATGGGCTTCCCGATTTTCGTAAGGTGGGGTACGGGCGGAAAGCCTCGCTTCTTCCGTCAGTCGCTCCACCAGCTTCATCAATGAATGTCGATAGCTCTCCGGAGCAATCGCCTTCTCTCCATAAAGTCGAACCAGATGAGGATACACACGGGGAAAAGCCGGCTGCACCTGTCGGAAAAACCAGCTTTTCACCTCTGGGGAAAGGCGAAGGATCGAGGGGACGACAAAAAGAGCCCCGTGCTGCTTCGCCTGATTCACCACTTGCTGCAATTGTTCCTCTGTATCGGTCAGGTAGGGGATGATCGGGGCGAGAAAAATACCCGCGGATACCCCCATATGATTCAACTCCCGGACGGTTTTCATCCGTTGCCGAGGATGGGGAGAAGAAGGTTCCGTCTTCCGCCAAATCTCACGATCCAGAGTGCTGACGCTTATATTTACAGAAATGATCTTCATCTTTTTAAGTAGATCCAGATCTCTCAGGATCAGCGGAGAGCGGGTGGTGATACTGCAAGGAATTTGATATTCCTGCAACACCTCTAAAATCGAACGGGTGATTTTAAGCTTCCCCTCTAGCTGTTGATAGGGATCGGTTGCCGTCCCGATGGCGATGCCCCCACCTTTCCATTTGCCCCGTTTCAGTTCGGAGCGGAGGACGGAAGCGGCATCCCGTTTGACATAGATATTATTCCGAAAGCTGTCATCGGCATGGAATCCCAGCCAGCTGTGAGTCGCTCGGGCGTAACAGAAGTGACACCCGTGGCCACAACCCCGGTAAGGGTTGATCGACCATTCGAAGGGCATCCGCTTATCCGTCACCCGGTTTAAAACCGACTTCGGCCGGACTGGAAACCAGCGATCCGGCAGTTGTCCGTTTTTCATCCCGCCCACCTCCGCAGTAGAACATTTGTTCTGATTTTACCATAAAAACCATGTCGAATACATGTCAAAGCAACAATTTCCCTTTTCATGCCACTATCTATGGAATATTATGAAAAAAGGAGCCTAACCAATCCGATTTCGCGTCAAGAAGAAAAGAACAATATCTTCAAGGAGGGATTTGGTTTGGAGAATTTGCGCTATCCGATCGGTCGTTTTGATGTGTCTCGTCATAGAGAATCGACGGATTGGCACATCTGGATGCTGGCGGAAACCCCCCATCGACTGCGGGAGGCGGTCTCCGATCTGACCAAGGAACAACTGGATACCCCCTACCGACCCAAGGGATGGTCGATCCGACAGGTGGTTCATCATCTGTCAGATAGCCACTTAAACGGATACCTTCGTTTTAAAATGGCTCTAACCGATGAGCGCCCTCGGATCATCGCTTACGACCAAGATCGGTGGGCTCAGCTGCCGGATGCTCAGGACATGCCGGTGGAACCTTCCCTCCATTTCCTGGATGCTCTACACCAACGCTGGGTGGGGCTGCTGGAAACGATGCGTCCCGAACAGTTTCAAAAGGGGTACGTACACCCTGAGGATGGATTTGTATCATTGGACAACTCCTTGCGCCTCTACTCCTGGCACAGCCGCCATCACTTAGGGCAGATCGCCAATCTGCGAGAACGGATGGGCTGGTAAAGGGAAAATTTCAACATCGCCTGCCAAAAACGGCGGGCGGTTTATTTTATCCAATCTTCCGATAAATTTTTCTCACCCTTGCGGGTTTCGGAAATTTTGCTACAATAGCAACAATATATTTTTTTACCGGGCACTCAAGCTCAGGACTACGAAGGGGTGAGAGATGTGAAACCGCGCACGCTGTTTGAAAAAGTGTGGGACCGTCATGTAATCGAACAAGAAGAAGGAAAACCGGCCATTCTGTATATCGACCTGCACCTGGTTCACGAAGTGACCTCGCCTCAGGCGTTTGAGGGCTTGAGACTGAATGGGCGCAAGGTTCGCCGGCCAGACTTGACCGTGGCCACGGTGGACCATAATGTTCCCACCGTCAATCGCAGCCTTCCGGTCACCGATGGCACCTCCGCCAAACAGATGGAAACACTGACGAAAAACTGCCGTGATTTTGGCATCAAACTCTACGATTTTCATGATCCCGGACAGGGGATCGTCCATGTGATCGGACCGGAACTCGGGGTGACCCTCCCTGGCAAAACCATCGTCTGTGGAGATAGCCATACCTCTACCCATGGCGCCTTCGGTGCGCTCGCCTTCGGCATCGGCACCAGTGAGGTGGAGCACGTGTTGGCTACCCAATGTCTGCAACAGTTAAAACCGAAAACGATGGAAGTGCATGTGAAAGGAAAGCTCTCCCCCGGCGTCACCGCCAAGGATATCATTCTGGCCGTTATCGCAAAAATTGGAACCGACGGGGCGACCGGAACCGTCATCGAATACACCGGTGAAGCGATCCGTAATCTGAGCATGGAAGAACGGATGACGATCTGCAATATGTCCATCGAGGCTGGTGCCCGTGCGGGCATGATCGCCCCCGATGAGACGACCTTCCGATACCTGGAAGGGCGTCCCCACGCCCCCAAAGGAGAAGCTTTTGAACAAGCCAAACAGGAGTGGCTGCAGCTTAGAACCGACGAAGGTGCGGTATACGACAAGCGGGTGGAACTGGATGCTTCTGAGATCGCGCCGCAGGTCACCTGGGGCACCAGCCCCGGAATGGGCACAGCTGTTGATCAACAGGTGCCCGATCCCGAGTCGCTCCCTACGGAAACGGAGAGAAAATCAGCTCGGCGCGCCTTGGAATATATGGATCTCACCCCCGGTACGCCGATGACGGAGATCAAAGTGGACCGCGTCTTTATCGGCTCCTGTACCAACTCTCGGTTGGAAGACCTGCGGGCGGCGGCCTGTGTGGTCAAAAACCGCAAGGTGGCACCAGGTGTCCAAGCCATGGTCGTTCCCGGCTCCCAGCAGGTTAAGCGGCAAGCGGAGAGCGAAGGGTTGGATCAAATCTTCCTGGATGCCGGTTTCGAGTGGAGAGAATCGGGTTGCAGCATGTGTCTAGCGATGAACGATGATACCTTGAACGTCGGCGAACGTTGCGCCTCCACCTCCAACCGCAACTTTGAAGGACGTCAGGGTCGGGGCGGGCGCACCCACCTAGTCAGTCCGATGATGGCCGCAGCCGCCGCCATCGAAGGCCACTTTGTCGATATTCGCAAGTGGAACCTAGACGACTGAGGAGCGTTGTGAATGACGTGCCCTAGGTGCATAATCGCTCTTTCGGATAAACGCTCCCCCTCGCACAAGGACCTTCCATTCATTCACAAGGCTTTTAGAAGCACAGGAACAGAAAGAGAACCCTTATATCAATTAAATCAGATCGCTGGTACGCTCTTAAAGCGACATAATTAGATCCAACTAAGGAGGGATTGCGATGGAAGCTTTCACCAAACACAGCGGGAAAGTGGTACCTCTGGACCGGGCCAACGTGGATACCGACCAGATTATTCCAAAACAGTTTCTGAAGCGGGTGGAACGGACCGGGTTCGGCCAATTCCTGTTTTACAATTGGCGCTACGATACTGAGGGAAATCCCAACCCGGATTTTGAACTAAATCAAGAGGCGTATCGGGACGGTTCGATTCTGCTCGCCAGGACTAACTTCGGCTGCGGTTCCTCCCGGGAACACGCTCCCTGGGCTCTGTTGGACTACGGATTCCGGGTGGTGATCGCCCCCACTTTCGCCGATATTTTTTATAACAACTGCTTTAAAAACGGCATCCTGCCGATCCGGCTGCCGGAAGCGAAAGTGGACACTTTATTTCGGCGGGTAAAAGACGGTGTCACCCAAACTCTGTCCGTCGACCTGGAAAACAACCGGATCGATGATCAAAACGACTTTACTGCCGAATTCGAGGTGGAGCCTTATCGCCGTTACTGCCTCCTGAACGGACTGGATGATATCGCCATCACCCTGCAAAAGGATGACCTGATCAGGAAGTATGAGGAACGCCTCCCGGATTACTACCGGACGACAGTAACTCAAAACAGCTGAGCCCTTCCCACAGGATGGAGGCTGCCACCCCGGCAGTCTCCTTTTTCACCTCATCTTACAGCAATCCCCAACGCGAATACCAGACAACATCCTACAAATGTCCGTCTGGATCCTGGAAATGGCCGGAGTATCCACCCCAAAAAGTCTCGTGAGCAGGAACTGTAATATTCGCTCCCGCTCTCTTTGCCTGTTCCATGACCTGATCCACTTCCTTCTTGCTGTTTACATTGTGGCCGATGGTAAATTCAGCAGGATTGGGTGCAGTCAAAGGATTTTTCGTCTCATGAACGATATCTTTGCGATTCCAAATAGCGAGCTTGATACCTGCTTGTAAGTCGAAGAAGGCCACAGCTCCATGTTCAAACTCCTTCCCCACGATACCTTGTGTGGGGAGTCCGAGTCCATCCCGATAAAATGCCAACGACCTTTCCAAATCATCCACACCCAATGTAATGACGCTAATCCTCGGTCTCATCGAATACCTCCACTTTACTCTACGACTGCTCTGGCAAAGCGCACATGTTGACTCGCATGATAGTCGTCCCTTCGACCTTGGAAATAGCGTTCCTCAATATCCGATGGACTTAGGTTCTCATCGAGACGAAACCCTGAATTCCCCAATTCAAAAGCTAATGTTGATGGATCGAAGACTGTTTGAATCGGCTCGCCTATCCGTTGTAAATCTTCCTGGTTCTCTTTCAAATATGAAGTAACTGCTTCCGGTACAAAATAATCAAAAATAACCGTACTGTCCACGGGAGCCATATCGGCAATTGAACGCAACGTTGCGAGCACTTCGTTTCTAGCTAAGTACATAGTGACGCCCAGCCAACTGAAAAGAGTTTTAGACTGCAAGTGATAGGCAGTTCCTTTGAGTGCATCAGCCAAATTCTCCTTGGTGAAATCCATAGGTACAAAGTGAAGATTTGATGGGATATCCCATTCCAATTCAGCCAGTCGATCCAGTTTGAAGGCTTGGGTAGCCGGGTGGTCCACTTCAAATACCTGAACCTGACTACGGAGGTCCGGCCGACGAAAAGCAAAGGTGTCCAGTCCAGCTCCAAGTATCACATATTGTTTCACTCCTTGTTTTACAGCCTGATCAAGGTTGTCCTCCATATATCTTGAACGGCTGAGAACATGGGGTAACCCCATGGCTTGCAATAAGGACGGTAAAGAATTTGTCACCTGCTCAGAGCGTGCGGAGTCTCTTTCAGGAACGATTTTCTCAACAGCCTTGGAAAAGCCTTGTTCAATAAGTCTGCGTCTCTCCTCCGGTATCAAAGGATAGGCCAGAAAGTCATCAAAAATTTTGGAGGTATCCTTTGTGGCATGGTAGCCTCGTAGGTAGGCGGTCATGATCGCGGTAAGACTAACTTGTTTTTCTTTCATGGAAATATCCTCCTTTTATAGCCGATCTCGATAAATTTTCGATATAAAAGACCGAAACCCTTTTCCATTTGAAAACCAGCATCCTCCACAGATGCTGGTTTTTCGACGCTTCCATTATATGTGTGTCAGAAATGCCCCATGTTCGATCACGAGGCCACATCATATCCCTGATCTTCCACGGCTTGTTTCATTTTCTCCAGATCGGTTTTCTGTTCATCATATTTCACCGTGGCGGTCCCCGCTTCCAAATCGACTTGGGCCTGCTCCACACCCTTCACTTTATTCAAGGCACCCTCCACGGCGCTCTTGCAGTGACCGCAGCTCATGCCTTCCACTTTCAGGGTCACGGTTGCCACATCATCACCTCCTTTACAGGCGGATGCGCTTCAGGCGCAGGGCATTCGTCACCACCGACACGGAACTGAAGGCCATGGCCGCACCGGCGATCCATGGGGCCAAAAGCCCGAGGGCAGCAATCGGAATTCCTGCTGTATTGTAAAACAGGGCCCAGAAGAGGTTTTGCCGGATATTGCGCATCGTCTTCCGACTTAAGACAACCGCTTGTGCCAGATGGGTCAGGTCGCCTCCCACCAGGGTGATATCGGCGGCTTCAATGGCAACGTCGGTCCCCGTTCCAACGGCGATGCCGATATCACCCTGGGCCAACGCCGGGGCGTCGTTGATCCCGTCCCCAACCATAGCCACCCGTTTCCCTTGTACCTGCAGTTCCTTCACCTTATCCGCTTTTTCCTCGGGCAGAACTTCGGCGAAGACGCGGTCGATCCCCACTTCACGGGCCACAGCGGCGGCGGTCCGTCGGTTGTCCCCTGTCACCATCACAGGTTCGACCCCGAGGTTTTTCAGCGTACGGATCGCTTCCTTCGCGTGCTCCTTCACGGTGTCGGCAACAGCGACGATTCCGGCCAATTCTCCGTCAATAGCAATCATCATCGCCGTCTTTCCTTCTTCCTCCAACCGATCCATCTTCTCACGATGATCTCGGCAGTCGATCCCTTCCCGGTCCATCAATCGGCGGGTCCCCACAGTCACGTGCCGGCCGCCCACTACCGCTTGGATCCCATGGCCCGGAATAGCCGCAAAATTTTCCGCCTCCCACCCTTCGACACCCTGTTCTTTTCCGTAAGCCACAACAGCCTGGGCCAGAGGGTGTTCGGAGGGTTTTTCCGCCGACACCAGGTAGGTGAACACCATCCGCTCATCCTCCTGGAAGGAGACAAAATCAGTCACCTCCGGTTTTCCCTTGGTGATGGTTCCGGTCTTATCCAACAGGACCGTATCGATGCGCTGGGTTTGTTCCAGGTATTCTCCACCTTTGAACAGAATTCCGTTTTCCGCCCCTTTGCCGGTCCCGACCATAATCGAGGTCGGGGTGGCCAATCCCAAGGCACAGGGACAAGCGATCACCAACACGGCGATCGATGCTGCCAAGGCGGCGGTCAAGTCCCCTGCCAACAGGTACCAGAGCAGAAAGGTGAGCACCGCAATCCCGACCACGATGGGAACGAAGATTCCGGAGATGACGTCGGCCATCCGTTGGATCGGGGCTTTGGACCCTTGGGCCTCCTCCACGATCTTGATAATACCGGCCAGGGTGGTATCTTTACCCACCTTTTTCGCTTCCATGGTGAAGGTTCCGTTAGTATTGATCGTCGCTCCGATTACCGGGTCCCCGGCACTCTTCTCCACCGGAATCGATTCCCCAGTAATCATCGATTCATCCACAGCTGTATTTCCGGTCAAGATGAACCCGTCCACAGGGATTTTTTCACCAGGTTTCACCACCAGGGTATCCCCTGCTCGCACCTCTTCCACAGGAATCGATACCTCTTCCCCGTTCCGAACCACAGTGGCCTCCTTGGCCTGTAAGTTTAACAACTGCGTGAGGGCGGCGGTGGTCCGCCCTTTGGCCATCCCTTCGATCAACTTACCCACGTGAATCAAGGTGATCAAAATGGCACTGGTTTCAAAATACAGTTGGGCTTGATAACCGGGAGTCATCAACCACCGAATCCCTTCAGCCACGCTGTAAAAATAGGCGGCAGAGGTGCCGAGGACGACGAGAACATCCATATTGGCACTCCCGTTTTTCAAGGCACGGTACGCACCTCGATAAAAGGGAGCCCCGATATAAAACTGAACCGGCGTCGCCAGCAGAAACTGAAACCAGGGGTTCATCAGGATCTCCGGCATCGGCAGATTCAATTGCCAGTGAGCGGCCATCGTGTACAGAAGGGGAAGGGAAAGCACGATCGACAGGGCCAGAAGACGTTTTTTCCGTCGAAGCTCCTCCTCTTTGCGGCTCTCCTTCACCTCTCTTCCTTTTTTCAACGTGGCTTGGTAACCCAGGTCTTTTATCTTGTCCGTAATGACATCGATGGAGACGCGACCGGGGGTGTACTCCACCGAACCCGATTCTGCAGCCAGGTTGATCGCCGCGGATTGGATGCCCTCCATCCGGCTCAATCCCTTTTCGATCCGGGTTGCGCAGGCGGCACAGGTCATTCCCTGAATATCCAGCTCCGCTCGTTCCCGCTCCACGCCGTAGCCTAAGTCTTCCACCTTATCTATTAACTGACCGGGATCGATCCGGTCTTCATCGTATTTTACCGTCGCCTTTTCCGTCGCCAGATTGACCTGGGCCTCAACACCATCCATTTGATTAAGCCTTTTTTCAATGCGGGCGGAACAGGCCGCGCAAGTCATCCCGGTGATTCCCAGCGTCAACTCTTTTTGCCGGCCCATCTTGCTGCCCACCTTCCTTCATGATTTGCTAAACTGTTTGATCACTTTCATCAGCTCTTCGATATATTCCTCCCCTTGCCCCGATTGAATCGCATGAGACAGGCAAGTGCGGCTGTGTCGTTCCAACAGAGAAAAGCCAACCTGTTTCAGCGCGGATTGGATCGCGGTGATCTGGACCAGAATGTCCATACAATAGCGATCTTCCTCCACCATGTTTTGCAAACCACGAATCTGCCCTTCAATCCGCTTCAACCGGTTTTGCAGAGCCGTCCGCTCCCGATCCGAGCGTGGAACCAAGGGCTCTTTATGGGACATCATCTCATCGCTCATCCACCCTCACCCCTCTTTCGACTTTACTATACCCCCCTAAGGTATTTTGTGTCAAACAGCATCCCTCTATGAGGTATGTTTGACACCCTGTATAGGTATATCTTGAATCGATCCTTCCCTAAACATCCAGATGAGTGACACTTGATCCCTCCAAATAAAAGGCCCCCTCAACAGTCGCCCCCCTGTCAAGGTGACCCGTATTGGGATGAATGAGAAATCGATGGGTCCCTAACCGTGAATACATGGTTTCCAGTTTTGGGGAAAGGTTATAGGAAAGGATCCCTCCGAGATCGATGAATAGAGGTGTTATATGATCATGGGAATGACTCAGGCTCCTCCCCTCACCCGTTGTTGGAGTGAATACGATACCTTGCAGCGGGTGCTTCTCTGCCCCCCTCGGTTTATGGAGATCCGGGAGGTGATCAACCAAACCCAACGCCGCTTCGCCAGAAAAAATATCGATCGGGAACAGGCGGAACGCCAACATCGGAACCTGGTCAATACCTTGCGGGATCATCAGGTGGATGTGGTGCTGCTGGAGCCTGACTCCCGTTTTCCCGAGCAGGTATTCACCCGGGATATCGGCTTTGTTCTAGGGCCGCAGATGTTTATCTCCCGCATGGATGAGCCGATCCGCCAAGGGGAAGAGACCCGGTTGGAGGTCTGGCTCCAGGATGAGGGGATCCCCTTTACTTCCGTCGACACCGGACATATCGAAGGTGGCGATGTGATCGTGGATGGGGATAAGATCTACATCGGGGACGGTGGCCGGACGTCCCACAAAGCGATTGACGAACTCCGTCGCAGGCTTCCCCACCTGGAGGTGATCAGTCTCCCCTTTCCGGAAAAATACCTTCACTTAGACTGTATCTTCAATCCCCTCTCCCCCCGGGAAGCGCTGATCTATCCTCCCGCCTTTGTCGATTCGGATCTCGCCCGTTTGGCCGCCCGCTATCATTTGATCGAGGTCAGCAAAGAGGAACAGTTTCAATTGGGAACCAATGTGTTGTCCATCGGAAACCGAAAATTGATCAGTCAACCGAGCAACCCAGAGGTGAACGCCAGGCTGCGCCGTCATGATTTCACCGTACTGGAAGTCAACTTCTCGGAGATCGTCAAATCCGGAGGTGCTTTTCGCTGCTGCACCTTACCCCTGCTACGGAGATGACTCTTCTTTTTCCACATCAAAAAAGACCGCTGACAGAGTCAGCGGTCTTGATACGGATAGGGATAGGGATAAAGTGATGTTCATTTCAGGGTTAGGGATACATTACAGGAGAACCAATTCTCGCTGGCGCATGTCGCCTGTCTCTTGGTACCGGTTGTGCCAGCTGAAGGCCTCCTGCAACAGGTGAGGCGTGTTACCTCCTCCTTGCGAGGCCCGTTTGAAATAGTCGCGGAGAGCATCTTTATAATAGGGATGGGCCAGGTTTTCGATGATCACCCGAGCCCGCTCCCGGGGAGACAAGCCCCTCAAATCAGCAATCCCCTGCTCCGTTACAAGGATATCCACATCGTGCTCCGTATGGTCGACATGGGGAACGAAGGGGACCACGCTGGAAATCCGGCCGTCCTTGGCTGTCGATTTCGTCACAAAAATGGTCAGCCCAGCGTTGCGAGCAAAGTCGCCGGAGCCTCCAATACCATTCATAATGTGGCTTCCGCTCACATGGGTGGAGTTGACATTGCCGTAAATGTCCACCTCGAGGGCGGCATTGATCGCAATCACTCCGAGTCGGCGGATCACTTCCGGATGGTTGGAGATTTCCTGCGGCCGCAATACGATCCGATCCCGATACTTAGACAGGTTGGACAAGACATGGTCCCTCATCTCCCGGGAAAGGGTAAAGGAGCACCCGGATGCAAAGGAAACCTTGTCTGAATCGAATAAGTGGAACACAGCGTCCTGCATCACTTCGGTATAAATCTCCAACTGGTCGAAGGGAGCTTGCTCCAATCCGTTAAACACTGCGTTGGCAACAGAACCGACACCGCTTTGAAGCGGGGCCAGCCGCTCGGATAAGCGACCCTGTTTCACCTCATGTTCCAACAATTCCAAAATATATCCGGCCATCTGTTCCGTTTCCCCGTCCGGGGGAACGATGGTAGAGGGGGAATCAGGTTCATCGTTAAAAACGATACCGACAATTTTCATCGGATCGCAAGGGATCGATGCTCTCCCGATCCGGTCATCGACGCGGGTGATGTTGATCGGGCTACGGCCAGGCCGCTTTTCCGGAATATAGATGTCGTGGACTCCGATCAGCTCTTCCGGCATGGCCATGTTAATTTCCACGATCACCTGTTCCGCCTGTTGTACAAAAATAGGCGAATTCCCAACGGAAGTCGTCGGAACGATGCCTCCATCTTCCGTAATCGCCACCGCCTCAATAATGGCCAGATCGATGGGCTCCCCATTGCGGACCCATTCTGCTGTATGACTGAGATGCTGTTCGATATATTGAATCTCACCTCGGTTAATCGCCCCACGGGTGTCACGGTCACTTTGGTAAGGGCCTCGCCGTCCAACTAGGTGTTGGGAACTTAGGTCAGAATCCGCTTCACCCAGAGACGCCCCAGAATAGAGGTTGATTCGCCGGGTATCTCCCATTTTCTTTTTATATTCAGCCAGGGCACGGGGGATCGCTTTCACATCCCCGCTTCGGGTAAATCCACTGACACCGACGTTCATTCCATCACGGATCCACTTCTGCGCTTCATCAGCTGATACGATTCGCGAACGCAGCGAAGGGTTGTGAATACGGTGTTCCATGAAGGTTTCCCTCCTCTTTCCGGTATCCGAAACCGCTTTCAGAAGTTATTTTAACGACTCTTTCTTCTTTTGTCCGCATTTACAGATGTACGGTTATTATTCCTGACGAATCATAAATAATGATTCCCAACGTCCCATCCACCCTTTGCCGGTTTTTGTTATACTAAACAACGAACCAGAAACCATTTTCGTCAGTGGAGGGCTGATGATGAAATCATCGATGCTGTCGCTTGTGACCAGTCTTCTTAAGGACTGGATTCCTTCCGAAGCCTCGGTGGCAATCGCTGAACAATCCCGGTATACCGAATACCTTGCCGGGCAATATGATATCAACATCCAACCTGGACAGCCGGTTCCCCAGGGAAGTGTGTCCAACCTGGTTTTCCAATACAAACGGCATATCGGCCGCAATGTGGATAACTCTGTCTTTGGCCGGCCATATTACGGCATAGGTTATCCCCTGGAAACGGAAGAAGGGTGTGTAGGCGCATTAACGGTGATTCTCCCCCCCAATAAGCGAGCTGTCACCAACCTGGAGTTTGTCACGGGCTACCGGGAACATGTTTGGCAGCCGATTCCTGTAGAAGAGATCGCTTACTTTGAGAGCAGCCAAAAGAAAACCTGGTTTACCACGGCCTCTCATCAATACAGTACCGCCTTCACCCTTCAATCCCTGGAAGATCGGCTCCCTCCACGCTTCCTGCGTATCCATCGATCCTACATCATCAACATCGGCTATATTGAAAAAATTTACCGGGATGTCTCTTCCCGCCTGCTGATCAAACTCAAGGAACCCGCTGGTTGCATCCTTCCTGTCGGCCAGAGCTACGTGAGAAACACCCGCTGGGTGTTAGGGTTCTAAGATCTGAATGGGTAAAACAGGTGGTAGTAAAAATGAAGGTTGCAATCGGCTCACAAAATGCGGCCAAAGTGGGGGCTGTTGAAAGCGCGTTGATCGGATGGGGTGCCGTGCTTCATCCGGTCCCCGTCCCTTCCGGGGTCTCGCCCCAACCCTTATCCGACGAAGAAACCTTGCAAGGCGCAATCAACCGGGCTCGCCGCGCTCGGGAAGAGGCAGCGGCGGACCTGGGAATTGGTCTGGAGGGAGGCGTTGTGGACTCATCTGCCGGTCTGTTTTTGATCAATTGGGGGGCTCTCGTCGATCAGAGCAGCCGACAATGGGTGGCCGGCGGCGCCCGCATCCCCCTACCCAGCTCCTTTTCCACTCCGCTTGAAGAGGGAAAGGAGCTGGGAGAATTGATGGAGGCTTTCACTTCACGTACCGGAGTCCGCAGTCATGAGGGAGCAGTGGGGATCTTTACAGCGGGCTTGGTCAACCGTCGGGAGATGTTCCTCCACGTGGCGAAACTCCTTATCGGCCAGTACCGCTTCGATACACAGAAAGAAAACCGGTCACACAACACGTGAACATGGATGCGTCGGAGAAAACGGCGGTATACTATCCCGACAGACTTGGATTTAAAATGGAACATAAAAAAACAGACCGCTGATCCGTCAGCGGTCTGTTTCAGTTGTCAGTCGGTCACGCTCCACTCTGCTTGATCGCTTCGTCAAACTGGGTTTCCACCTCCCGGCCGGGTTTCCCCGTCAGGAGGCTGACGGCGACGATTGCCAGGGCGCAGGCGATAAAGCCGGGTATGATCTCATACACTTCCTCCAGAGCCTTGATCTGCTCCCAGATGATAACCGTCAATGTGCCGGCCACCATCCCGGCCAGTGCCCCCCACTTGTTCATCCGCTTCCAATAGAGGCTGAATAGGATCACCGGTCCAAAGGCGGAACCAAACCCAGCCCAGGCATAGCCCACCAAGTTCAAGATCGTCTCATTAGGGTTTAAAGCCAGCAAGAGGGCCATCAGAGCCACACCCAACAGCGACAGACGCCCCACCAACACCAATTCCCGGTCTGAGGCGGAACGGCGGAAAAAAGCCTTGTAAAAATCCTCCGTCAAGGCGCTGGCGGTTACCAGCAACTGGGACGAGATCGTGCTCATGATTGCAGCCAGGATAGCCGCCAACAGAAACCCGGTAATCAGCGGATGGAACAACACATCCGCCAACACGATAAAGACCGTTTCCGGATTCTTCAAGTTGATTCCTTCCTTGTTGAAAAAGGCGACTCCGACCAACCCGGTAAACATGGCGCCGATCAGGGAGAAAATCATCCATCCCATGCCGATGCGGCGCGCGTTTTTCACCTCTTTGACGGACTGGATCGCCATAAAGCGGACAATGATGTGGGGCTGGCCGAAATATCCCAATCCCCATGCCAGGAAGGAGAGGAGGCCGATCACACTGGTCCCCTTAAACAACTGCAACAGTGTAGGATCGATCGCCTCGATCCGGTTAAATGTGGGACCGATGCCCCCCGTTTCCATGATGGTGACAACCGGGACCAGGATCAGAGCGATAAACATGATCGTCCCCTGCACAAAGTCCGTCCAGCTGACAGCGAGAAAGCCGCCGAACAGGGTATACAGGATGACGACTCCGGCGGTCAGCCAGACCCCCAACGTATAGTCCAACTGAAAGGAGGATCTGAACAACTCACCGCCGGACACCATCCCCGATGAGGTGTAAAAGGTGAAGAAGATAAAAATGACCAGTGCCGATACAATCCGTAAGATTCGGGAGCGGTCGTGAAACCGGTTTTCCAGATAATCAGGAATCGTGATCGAATTGTCGGCCACCTCTGTATAAGTCCTCAATCTCGGCGCCACGAACAGCCAGTTGAGATAGGCGCCCAATGTTAACCCGATTGCGATCCAACCGCTCGCCACACCAGTGGCGAACATGGCTCCAGGCAACCCCATCAACAGCCACCCGCTCATATCCGAAGCGCCGGCGGAGAGCGCTGTCACCGCCGGCCCCAGCTTCCGTCCCCCCAGCATATAATCGGACAGATCCGATGTTTTTCCATAAGCGTAATAACCGATAGTCAACATCGCTAACAGATAAATCCCGATGGAGATCAGCTCTTGCACTTCCATCCCATTTCCCCCTTGAGTTAGGCAAAGTTTTCGTTCCCCGGCTTTGTGCTCCTTTCGGTAAATGTTCATCTCATATGCAAAAAGACGCTCATGTACCCCTATCATGATCTGACACCCGTCAGCAGATAAAGACATCCCACTCAACGGGGAATCAACATGCAAGGGCGTTTAGGAAGACTTAGATAGGTGGAACGGAAGAAGGGGGATACCCCATCTCCCGAACAGCACAGAGAAGTAGAACAAAGTTGTTGAAGGGGCACGGACCAAATCGAAATTGGGAAGATCCCTTTTCATTCTAACTGTCGCAATTTTCCGTATGCAAGCCCTCGCGTTGTTTTTCCTGCTGGATCACCATCCGAGCTTGCAGGAAAGCCTTCTGTTCCAAGAGCCCCGACTGCCGCAGGTCGGACAACTCCTCCTCCATCAACTCCAAATCCCCCAGACGATCACCGGTATACACCATAAAAGAAAAATTTTTGAGCAACTTCCGGACATCCGCCATATTCCGGATCGAATCTTTCTCCATCAACGGTCACCTCCCGCTTTTTAACCGATCGTCACAGCCCCCTTGCGTACGGGATCAAAAACTGTGATACAATAGGTGGCAATCATGAAATAAAGGGTGTGACCCATGCCCGAATCGGATTTTATTCAAGTGAAAGGGATGGAAGGCGAGCTCCTGCTGTACCAGAAGCGAAACCGTCTGGGGTGCACGCTGACCACCCGGGAACTGATCTTTCAAAAGCCACACGCATCCTATCAAATCATGCTTTCCGATACAATGGGGATCGTCCCGTTCCAGCCGGAACGGGTACAGGGGGTTCAGATTTTGGACCAGACGGAGGTGCGTCCACTCTTCACCAATCAATACTACCGCATTTCCGCCCATCGGATCTACCTGATCAATCGAAACGGTCGCTTTGAACGAGAAGCGACTGACCTGTTGGTCCCCCTGACAGACCGCTTTATTGAACATGTAAAGCGACACACGGATTTAGTCTCGATCCCTACTTGATCAACAAGGAATTCCATCGAAACGGGTACCTGTTTTCACTCGCTGAGCACCGGTACCCGTTTTTTAATAGGAGAACTTAGTTTTCGGTTCCTCCCCATCTCCGGATCAGGGACAGGATTGCCAACAGCAGCGGAACTTACACAGCCTGTTTCGTCCACATGATACACACCCTGATATCCTGTCAGGATCCTTTTTTGGATAAACGCTTTCGCAGGAGATGGACGAGGAGCAAAAGGGGTGGGATTACCATTTGAAACGGCACATGAAGATACAGCGGAACCCAGCGAAAACCCACCTCCATATGTTGAACATAGTTTTGTGATAACTGGACGGCAGTGTACAACATGATGATGCCCATCCCTACAATCAACAGATGGTTTCTTTTTTTGATCTGGAACAACTGGCGGATCCCGATCAGCGCCGCTTGGAAAAAAACACTGATTTTGATAAAGCCACAGGTGACCAATACCATAATCGCAGCTAGATCCAACCGTTGCAAAAACCTCCCTAACTCCACCTTTGACAAGGTCGTCAGATAAGGGAAGGGGGAGCGGACCGCGATGTCATCACCCAATACCACGATATTTAATAAAGTGGCGATCGTAAGACCGAACCCCCCGGCCAGTATTCCAAGACGGGAAGCGAGAAGTGCCCGTTGCGGTTTCCCGGTATAAAAAGAGAGCAACATCGTAAAAGCGATGACCTCACCGAAGGGAAAGCTTAGCAGATTGGGGAACACCGCTTGGAAAATGGGGCGAACTCCCCCTTCTAACAGAGGCTCCAGTCGGTTCCATACCACTTCTCCGGAGATGACAATCAACAGGTCGACTAATACCAAAAGGAGCCCTGTCAGTAAAAACAAAACCAATGCCGCACCGGCCAGATTTTCAACCCCTTTCGTCGCCGCATACAGGATTCCCACCATCAGCAAGGCTCCGGTGATCCACAGCGAGGATTGGGGAAAGTAAGCGATTTTAAGCAATCCCAGAAAATCACCGACATCACGCACCGCGATGTAAAAAAAATACAAAACATAAAGGAACCCCAGGAACCAACCCAGCCATGTCCCGAAGTTTTGCTGCAGGATTTGTACCAAGGTGAGTTTCGGGTAGGCCCGGTACAACCATGCGTAGATCTGAAAGAGGAGCAGTCCTACCCCCATCGCCACCAGGAAGGCCAACCAGGCATCCTGTTTCGCTTCCTTGATACCCAGTCCAAAAACGATGGCACTGCCCAATATGAACATGGTCACCAATCCGAACAGTTGATGGGCCTTGATCCCCTGGTATCTCTCCAATTGCGGACGCTGCGACATCGGATCCCTCCTATCTAGTCAGCTCCAATAATGGCTGGGTGCGCAGGCCGGTATTTTCGATCTCCGTCTTCACTTGTACCTGCACTTGCGCTTTCTTAAAAAGTTGTGGCCACCGCTGCTTCATTCGGGTCCATTCTTTTGGATGTTTACGATGAAGCGTCTGGCCAAAGCCGAAAACATCCGCGCGTACCTTTTGGGCGCTTCCAATGGCCGTTCGAATTTGTTTTTCGATCTCGTCGGACGTTTTCTTTTCCAAACGCCGGATCTCTGTATTTTCCTCCAGGTTTACCTGGCAGTTCGCTTCAATTATCTTCCCTTCTGTATCCACCTGAATGGTAAACATCGGCTGTCCTTTGTTCAGGGATGGACGGATCTTCGCTTTGGATTGCGTAATCTGAATGCCGATCGCATCCTCATTTTTCTGACAGGGGAGTTGAATGAGGGTGTTTTCGATTCGGTCCTTGATAAAATTGACCCCCCGTGCCTCCTTGCCGGCTACCCACGTGCGGAGACGCCCCTGGCGAAACAGGGCCATCCCATCAGCTTTTACAACGGCGGTCGGCTTCGTTTGTGTCACATTCTCCTCCGTCTCCCCCTTCTTGGCCTGTCCCAGAATCTCCACGCCACTGATGACGGGTTCCACCCCCTCGTCAACAAGCCCGTGAATCACATCATCCAACTCGGTGCGGATCACCATTCCGGTTTGTTTCGCCTTTTCTTCCAGGGTTCTGTGAAGCTTAAAAGCCGGGATCTGTTCCATCGCCGTCAGTACATCGAGCACATCACTGGCCATTGCTTCCTTAGCGACGGCGATGCTCATGCTGAGCCGCCCCCCCTGCAAACGTGACGTGATATCAATCAGATTTTGAATCCCCTGCCGAGCCACCCGTTCCCCGATCACCCAGATTTGACGATGGGCAAAAAAAAGTTTGCGCGGCGATTTGGACTGGGCCTCTTGTAGCGCCTCTGACAAGCTGGACCCCCTGCCGGTATACGAGGTGACCGTGCTTTTTCTCCCGGATCCCCCTTTTCCCGTTTGAGTCGAAATCTGGGCGGGGTTGATGATTTGAAAGGTCACCTGATACTCCTCATCGTCGGGCATACGGTCGATAGCCACCCCGCTCACAAAGGCCAGAGTATCGATATCTTGTCGGTCCGCACACCCGCATAAAAGAATCAGCAACAGGAACACCCATCCGACTCTTCCTTTAATCATCGTATCGAACCTTTCCCTGTGAGGTCTGAAAGCGAATTCGCCGCGGCATCATGGACTGGAGGTAAGCGGGGCGCTTGGTCATCGCCCAATGGGGAACCCGAAAAATCACGTCTTTCAAATCCGACCCAATGAAGGGGGATAAGGGGGCCAGGTAAGGAACCCCGAAGGAACGGAGACTCTGTACGTGAAAGACCATGATGATGAAGGCGATCCCGATCCCAAAAAAACCATAGGTGCTGGCCAATATCAGAAAGGCAAAGCGCAGCAAACGGGCCGAGACACTGATGGAGAATTCTGGAGCCACAAAACTGGCGATTCCCGTCACCGAGACGATGATCACCTTGATCGGTGTAACCACCCCCGCATCCACCGCTGTCTGTCCGATGATCACCGCCCCAACAATGGTGATCGACACCCCCAGGATTCGAGGAGCCCGCACTCCCGCTTCCCGTAACACTTCAAAGGTAAGCTCCATCAATAGGGCCTCCACAAAAATGGGAAAGGGCACTCCTTCCCGTTGGGACACGATATTGAGGGCGATATCCGTGGGTAGCATATCCTGGTGAAAGGTGGCTAACGCCACATAAATGGACGGGGATAGCAAGGCCAGGAAAAAGGCTATGAACCGTATGGCCCGCAAAAAAGTGGCGATATCGTAACGGAGGTAATAATCCTCCGGCGCTTGCACCGTCTCCAAAGCGGTCACCGGGAGAATCAGTACGAAGGGGGTCCCCTCGACCAGGATCGCCACTCTTCCTTCCAATATCTTGGCCGCCACTGTGTCAGGCCGCTCGTAGTAGAGCATCGTCTGAAAAACGGAAAACTTGTTATCCTCGATCCAATCGCCGATATCGCGGGTGTCCAGCACGCTGTCGGTATTGATGTTTTGCAGTCGCCGTTTCACTCCCGCCACCAATTGAGGGTTAACGATGCCATCGACATACGTTACCGCCACTCGAGTCCGGGTGATTCGACCCACCTTCATTTCATCAAACCGCAGGTTGGTAGAGGGAATCCGCCGCCGAACCAGTGACAGGTTGGTTGCAATATCTTCCGTAAACCCTTCCTTCGGCCCCTGCGTCACCCGCTGCGTGGTCGGCTCTGAAATGCTCCGATGGGGAGGGGCTGAAGTGTCCCCGCTGATCGCGTGGGTCACACCGTCCATTAAAACGACGACATGGCCATAAGTCACTTTAGAACAGATATCGTCCAGATTAGATAAGCGCTCCGCCTCCCCGACACTGACCACTTTTTCTTTCAGCCAGTCAAAGGTATGCTCTTTGGAGGTGAACCCCTCGCCGTTATCCTGATTGTAGATGTCCGTCATCAAGCGGTTGATCGATTGATCCTCCACCATGCTTTCCAGGTAGATAACGGCCAGCTTGACAGATGGCTTTCCGATCTGTGCGTGATAAATCGCTAAATCCATGGAGTTGCCAAAGGTTTTTTTCAAAAAGGCCAAATTGTCATCCAACCGTTTATAAATAGGGATGAGATCGATATCCGTTTCTTGCTGCTTGGCTTGATTTCTTCTTTTAAACAGACGATTCATCAATCGCTTATAGGACATGGCGAACCCCCGGACATCTATTTTCAGTTAATATGTACCATTTACAACCTAGCCATTACTGATATAGAAACAGCAAAAAAAAACCGCTTTCCTGTATTGGAAAGCGGCGCCTTCGCTTATTCGGCGGCTCGAACGCTCTCGGCCGATCGGGGACGGATGATGGGATAGGCTCGGGAAAGAGTGAGGGCGACTGTGGAAGCGACCACCGCCTTGGCTGCATCCCCGGGAAGAAAGGGAAGCACACCCCCGATCAACGCCGCCTGCCCGTCCATGCCGACGGCGACCATCAACCACAGCCCTCCGCAAAGGTAGATCCATCCGATTCCCCACACCACATGGTAGATCAGCAGTTTCCAAAAACGGAGGCGGTGAAGAGAGCGCTCCGTCATCCACCCGATCAGATAGGCGGCCACCGGCCAGCTCCAGATGTACCCCGCTGTGGGCCCGACCAATTGCGCCAACCCGCCCTTGCCACCGGAGAGCACGGGAGCACCAAATGCGGCCAACAGAATAAACAGAAGCACACTGATTAAACCCCGTCTCGCTCCAAGCACCGATCCGGCCAGCATCACCACTAGCGTCTGCAGGGTGATCGGAACCGGCGGCAGAGGAATCGCGATCTGCCCCGACACGGCCAACAGGGCGGCAAATAGAGCCGCATAAGCCATGTTTCGTATGCGGGCTGTTCCTCGGGTCACGGGAACCACCTCTATTCGATAAGTTCAAGCAATGGTTTCAGCATAAAAAAGAGGCTGACTATTGTCAACCTACATTTTTGTATAGTTAACATTACAATTGGAAGTGAAACACAAAGCAGCATGTTTCACTCCCGCTAACATGTAAACAAGAATCCCTTAGGGTGCTTTCACATAGGATTAAGGAAACGTCTCATTTAACTGTACCTCAATGCGACACCATAGCGCTCATGTGGGTCCAGGTACGCGGCAAAGGTTCGGTAGCCTCGGATCATGGGAAACACCCCGCCAGCGCCAACAGCGGCGTGTTTTTAACTGGCTGGAAGACTTTCACACGGAACCCCATCGCCGTTTCTGTCTAGGCGATGCGGATCCCCCGGTATATAGATCCTTTATCTGAAGCTGATCCGGCCCGAATACATTATATGGCGACTGGTTTGAAGAACTCATTCGATACCAGACCGAGAAAATTCGGAGTGGAACCCACCGGTCACGCTTGGCTCCCGCCCGATCCATGATGTTGGTTTACCCTCTGCCCTGATGGAGTGATCGAGGTTCATTTTTAGCCGATAACATCAGTCTAAATTAGACATCCCATAGCTCGCGAAATGATTGATCATGATCGCCATTTCTTTTGGAGAGAGGTCCATTTCATTTTTCATCCAATCCTTAATCACATGGATCGCGCCTGACATCCCTTGCGTCTGAATCGTTCGGATGGTAAATCTTCATCCAGAGCTGTGCGAGTCCAGTTGTGAGTGATTCCTCCAGTTTCCGAGTGGTGCCCTTTCATACTGTAGTTGAAAAGTTAGAAGCGGCTGAGGAAAGATTTGAATTCTGCCCACATCATACCACCGGCAAAGAAAGAAGCTCCGAATGAGAAATCCGGTCCATAACGGAATCAGTCCGATGATAGTAGCATATCAAAGGAAAACATGGTACCGTCATTTTCCTCAGTTGTAACGTTGAAATTCTTTTGTAAGTGTCTCTCTTTTCAAAGCGACCGTTACCTTTTCAGCAGGCACTGTATCTTCTTGCCTGACATGTCTGAGCTTCCAAATGATAATAGTCATTAAAACAAATAAACCGATGGCAGCTAATCCATATATTGTTTGAATGGCTACTGTGAAAGACGATTGAACCGCTTGAAGCATTTTCGGGACCCCTTCTGCTGCTACAACGGCCGCACCTATGCTTTCCATAGCCGAATTGACTATTTCCGAGGGGACTCCTGCTGGGATAGAATTTGCTAATGACTGACGGTATACATACATTCCTAAGCTTCCAATGAATGCAATGCTCAGTGCATAACCAAGTCCACTGCTGACATCGTTCATGGCTGAAGCAGAACCAGCACGTTCTTGCGGAACGCTAGATATAATTTGTTCACTGGCGATCGTCAGCGTTGGTCCAGCGCCAAACGCTAGAAGGGAGGCACCAATAATCAAGATCAATGGCCCCGCATCATGTGCGGTCAACATGATTAGCAATGCCCCACCTGCAGCAACGAAAAGGCCGGATACCATGGCATAAGCCTGTCGCATCCACCGAGTAAGCACGGGGGACATTAAGGTGCCGGCCATTGATAGGAGTGCAGGGATGATCAGCAAGAACCCAGCCTCGGTCGGAGATAATCCCACAACCGCCTGTAGATGTTGAGCAAAAAGCATTTCTGCCCCACTGGTCACAAGCAATATGAGCATTAAAGCAATCAATGAAAAATTAAAAACGGGGATCCGAAACATGCGCAAATCTAACAGTGGGTCTAACGATTTCATCTGTCGACGAATAAACAGCCCCCCGGTGGCTATGCCCATAACTACCGATCCACCGTAGAGCATGTTGAAACCATCATGAGCCATTTCCTGTAAACCGAAAATCAAGGTTATCAACGCTAGCGAGGACAACAAGACACTGATCACATCCAAACGTTTGGCATCCGCATTTCGAAACTCAGGCAGAAGCCGAGATGTCGCTAAAAGTACGATGGCAACCGGAACATTGATGAGAAATACCGCTCCCCACCAAAAGTGATCCAAGAGTAAACCACCCATTGTAGGGCCTAAGGCCGCACCCGCAGAGAATGCGCTGAGATGAATAGCAACAGCTACTGAAAATTGCTTTGGATCGAGAAACAGATTCCGCAATAATGACATGGTGGACGGCATCACTGTGGCAGCGGCAACACCAAGGAAGGCCCGTACGGCAATCAACATCCAGGCAGCGGTTGAAAATGCCGCCATAAGAGAGGCGATTCCATATACCGTTACTCCGAACACAAGCAGACGTCTTCTTCCAATTTTGTCTCCCAGACGTCCCATCGTTAATACAAACCCTACGGCCAGCAATTCACCAATATGAATAATCCAGAGCATTTGTGAGGCGCTCGGTGCTAAGTCGGCAGAATGGATGGCATGGCGAGAAACAGGACAGTCATATCTGTAGAGAGCATGAAAACCGCCAAAGTCAAGGATCCCAACCCCAACCATTCCCGCCATGTTGCTTTAGCGACTTTCTCAACACGTTTATCTCGACTGACATTACTCATCTCCTAACTCCTTTCTTACACAAGGTCCATGAAGGATCAGCAACATCAGTCCTTGCTTTGTCCGAGGGGGAAAAATCACCCCTCTTTGGTGTGCACAACCTAAATATCATCGTCAGTGAGTGCAGTTTGTCGCAAAGTTTTTAATGCACCACTCCAAGCGACCGTTTGTTTTAACATCGACTGGACTCTGTCCAGATGGAATTTAGCTGGATGAAAGGTGGTATAGTTTTCAAAATCCGTAAATATGGATAATGTTGGGTGGTCACGGACACTCGCCACTTTTAACTCTCCTAAGATGCCACGTAAATGTTCGGCTGCACGAGCCCCACCTGTTGAGCCGTAACTTACGATACCTGCTGCTTTGTTGTTCCATTCCTCGTACGCTGAATCTAATGCATTTTTTAATACGGCAGGAATGCTGTGGTTGTATTCGGGAACAATAAACACGAATCCATCTAGGTTGGCAATTTTTGCCGACCAAGCCCTTAATCCTGGTTCTTTCCCACTTCCTTCCCCATAAAGTGGCAATTTAAAGTCGGTTATATCTACGATTTCATAGTTTGCATCTCCTCGTCTGTCCGCCACCTTTTTGATCCAGTATCCTACTTGTGGACTTACACGCCCTGAACGTGTGCTTCCTAAGATAACGCCGATGTTTAATTTTTGCATTGTCTATTCTCCCTCCTTATGCATATTGTGCCACGTCCCTTTTCTGCATAAATTGATCTATTGTATAAACTTGGTATACAAAAAAGGCCTTAGTGATACTAAGACCCCATGCTACGACTATGGTCGGAGATCCTTCGTTTTTGGCTCTGTATTTGGTGTCTGAAGATGATTAAGGATATTTAGGAAAATTATTATGATTTTCTCTTCCCTACCCTTTCTCCATCCGTTAAGATAATCGCTAGAGATAGTCTTTTTTAGATGTATGATTCCTTTACAGACCCAGTCGCTTCAACAGCGTGTACAGGAGGATGAAACCGATGCTGGACCATCAGTCCAGATATCAGAAAGCCCTGCAGATACAAAGGGAAATTTCTGAAACTTTGAATAAGAGCACGGATTTATATGATATTTTGCAGCAAACCTTGGAACGACTGCTTGACTTGATGGAATTGAAAACGGGATGGATTTTTTTAATAAAGGATACGACCTCTTATGAACTGGTTGCTTACCAGCAACTCCCTCCTGCCCTGGATGACAATCGGGAAGAATTGATGCATTGTTACGAAGGTTGTACCGATTGTTCCTGTTTACAGCTTTATTGGGCAGGAAAGATGAAACAGGCCGTCAATCAGATGCAATGTGCCCGGCTTGAAGCGGCAGTAGAACTCGCTATGGGTGAAACGTGGGGACTTTCCCATCATGCCAGTATCCCATTAACGATCCGTGGGAAAAAGATCGGCCTGCTCAATCTGGCTTCTCCCGGCCGCAGACGCTTTGAAGATGATGAGCTCGTTCTGTTAGAAACAGTGGCTTACCAAATAGGTTTAGCCGTGGAACGCGTTCGCCTGCATGAACAACCCGAAGTGTTGCTCATCGAAAGGGAAAGGAATCGACTGGCGAGAGATTTGCATGACTCCGTCAATCAAAAATTGTTTGCCCTCTCCTTAACATCACAAGGATTGCAAACGATGGTCACTGAGAATGAGGAAACCATCAGGGAGGCGATCCAGGATCTGCAACATCTTTCCCAGGAAGCACTCACTGACATGCGCAGTCTGATCTGGCAGATGCGTCCCGTTGACCTTGATCAAGGCCTGACCCATTCACTCGCCGAATATGCGCAAAAAATCGGGGTTGATCTATCCATACATGCACCAAAAGAGTTGTCATTAAATCGTTGCTATGAAGAAGCCTTATTGCGCATCGGCCAAGAAGCATTAAACAATATTCGGAAACATTCAGGGACATCCAAAGCATCGATCCTGTTGCAGGAGGATCGTCATCAGCTGACAATGCGCATTATAGACAAAGGGTCTGGAGGTGTCCTGGAGACGGATCAATCACTGGGCATTACAAGCATGAAAGAACGTGTCAAAGAACTTCAGGGTTCTTTACATATTAATAGTGAGGCCGGTAAGGGCACGACGGTTACCGTCCGTGTTCCACTCCATGAGAAAGGCAGGTGATGTTCATTGAACGTCCTACTTGTAGACGATCACCCCGTCGTATTAAAAGGATTGCGTTTCTTTTTGCAAACACGACCCAATATTCACATTGTCGGTGAGGCGCAAAATGGAGAAGAGGCGCTACAGCAAGTGGAAAAATGCCAGCCGGATGTCGTGTTAATGGATGTGCTGATGCCGAACATGGATGGCATCGAAGCAACCAGACGTATAAAAGAGAAGCACCCTCACGTCCAGGTCATCATCCTCACTAGCTCCTCTGACAAAGATCATGTTTTACCAGCAATCCGTGCTGGAGCTAGCGGCTATCAACTCAAGGATGTCGATCCTCGCTTACTGGAAGAAACCTTGAACGCCGTCATGAGTGGGGAAACCTCCCTTCATCCACAAATATCGAATCAGTTAATGACGCATGTGGCTAGGGGAGAAGAGCAACATTCCAGCTACCATGATCTGACGCCAAGAGAACGTATCATCTTAGAGCATATTACGCACGGGCAAAGCAACAAGGAGATCGCTGCAGAACTTCATATCACTGAAAAAACCGTTAAAACGCATATCACAAACATTCTCGGTAAAATGGGGGTACAGGATCGCACACAAGCGGCGATTCATGCCTTGAAACATCACTGGTTTGAAGGATAACAACGTACCACCCTGGTTGGAAATTGCTATAGATACGGACATCAGAGGATGAACCCAATCTGTCCAGACTCGAATCCTTTTTCAATCAAAGAGCGAGGAATTTACCGGGGCGATAGAAACCTGTAGAGTCTGAGTTATGTAGAATGATCACAATCAGGAAAATGAGTCGTTAACTTCCATCATCCACATCAAATGGCTTTAAAATAAAATCATCTGCGCCAGATCGTAAGTTATCCATTTTAGTATTTTGTGTGTTTTTTGCTGAAATAATAATAACTGGAGTCAAGCTAGTTGACGAAACCTTTCCGAGAATTTCTTCCCCTGTCGAGGGATGTTTCTCGATTATCGATTCACAATTCGATTATACGTATTCACAGTCCATGCATAATAGACCGTATAGATGATGATAAAAACGGCTATGGCCGTTAGAATCGGCACCATAAGATTGACTCCAATGAGATCTGAAATAAAATTGCTAATAAAGTACAGTATCACACAACTGTGCAATATGCCTACGGTTAATGGCAATCCGAACACGAATAATGACTGCTTTTTTACTGATCTGCGTATGTCCCTTTTACTGACACCGATTTTTCGGAGGATTTCGTAGTGCCCTGTCGCTTCATTCGCTTCGGTCAACTGTTTGAAGTAAATGATACTTCCGGTCGCCGCTAAAAACACAAGCCCCAAAAATCCGTAAATAAAGAGAGTCAGGGCGTTTCCTTCTTTTCCTTTCTTGTACTCCGTATAAAACGATGAAGAAACCTGAAAATCGTTTCCAACCAGTTTATTCACTTTTTCCGACGTGGCTTGTGCCGTCGTTTCATTTTCCACTTCGTAAACGTTATAAGTGAGTGGTGCCTCTTGTCTGGCTATCTCAGCAAACACGTCATGGCTGACCACGACATAGAAATCGGGATAATCGAAGGGGAGCACGTTTCCTTCAACCATATGGTCAAGTCGTAGTTGACGGCTTCCTCGATCCAATTGCAGCGTCACGCTTTCCCCTTTAAACGTCGCCTCCGTGTATTCCGTAAACCTTGGTTGGATTACGGCTGCTTCATCCCCGGTAAGTGAGACCGTTTCATCCCGGTTTAAAGCCTTCGCTGCTTGATTAAAGGTACTTGCAGAGATTAATTTTACAGGATTTATGTCGTAATCCAGTTGAAATGAGAGTGTTCCTTCTATCTGAATTACGGGTATCTCCAGTTGGGCTTGTATCGGATGTTGATCATCTGCTTCAATTATATTTTCCACCTGTGAATCAAATTCTGGGCCTTTTGACAAAAACGAGTAGCTGAACGGGACAACTTCCTTAGCGCTTTTTTCATTGCTGTAGTATCCACCGTAAGTTGCACCGAAAAAACTGATCGTTGCAGCACTCAACAATGCTATAACTGTAAAGGTACGGGCATTTCCTCTAATGCGATACAGTAACTGGGATGTTTCAATTAATTTTGTTCCTCTGTAATAGCGTGACTTGTTTCTTTGCGATAACTTCAGTAAATAGACCGTGACGGATCGGAAAAACAAATGGGTTCCGATAACGAGAGCCAAAAAGGCAACACCGTCATTTCTCAATAAATATTCCGTCGTCCAGTCGTCAGGAAGTGGCCGCAATATGAGCCAGTAACTCCCGACAAGCAATACAACGCCGATGACAGCGGAAATAGGTGAAACCTTTGGAATGGGCTCTCCTTTTTTCTCAGCGTGGAATAGTTCGATTAGTTTAAAACGATAAATCAAGCGATAACCTTGAACGGAAGTAAACAAAATAATGACCATAAAGACAATGACTGTCTGAATAATCGCCATAGCCGATATTCCGAAATCCACCTCAGTAGTAGAACCCATGAGTTTGACCAAAATCATTGCAAACAATTTGGACAGCAAGGTGCCCAGAATAATCCCAATGACTAATGCGATGATGCCCATCATCAAGTTTTCGTAAAACAACATTTTTGCAATCGTTTTCTTGCGTAAACCTAGTATGGCGTACAATCCGACTTCTTTCTTCCTTTTCCTTGTGAAAAATGAGTTGGAGTACAAAACAAAGACCGCTACGAATAAAATGAGGATAACCGATGATACCCCAAACATGAACCGCATCGTATCCGACAATTCAATGCTTTCCTGAATGTTTTCACTGTGTTGTAGGGCAGCAAACGTGTAATAAATCACCATGCTGAAGACGAGCGTCACAAAGTAGACGAAATAATGGTTGAAGTTACCCTTTATATTTTTCTTTGCTAAACTAAATAACGTCATGTGCACCACCCCCTAGCGCGGATAACACATCCAACACCTTGTTGAAAAAGGCTTTGCGGGATCTTTCCCCTTTCACAAGTTCTGTGAAGATGTTGCCGTCTTTAATAAAAAGGACGCGATTACAGTAACTTGCCGCATAAGCATCGTGGGTGACCATTAAAATGGTCGCCTTGTCATGTTCATTCAGATCCTTTAAACATTCTAACAAGTCTGTTGCGGACTTTGAGTCCAATGCACCTGTCGGTTCGTCTGCCAATATTAAGCTTGGGTTTGAGATAATCGCGCGCGATGCTGCCGTACGTTGCTTTTGTCCCCCGGAAATTTGATACGGATACTTTTTTAAAATGTCGCGAATCCCAAACGTATCTGCCACTTCATCGACCCTTCGTTCCAATTCTTTGACGTTCATCTTGGCCAGTGCTAACGGCAAGATCACATTTTCTTCCACAGTTAAGGTGTCTAATAAATGATAGTCTTGGAACAAGAAACCTAGTTTGTCACGGCGAAAGGCAGACAGTTGTTCCTCCGTCATCTTGGTCACATTGATTCCGTCAATGACGATGTCACCCGAAGTTGGCTCGTCAATCGTTGCCAAAATATTTAGTAACGTTGTTTTACCGGCACCTGAGGGGCCCATAATGCCGACGAATTCACCTTCCATGACAGTTAAGTCGATATCCTCCAAGGCTGAGAAAACATTTCCCTTTGAACCGTAGACTTTTTTTATTTGTTTTGCTTCGACGACCGTTTTCATGTATAAATCCTCCGTTTCGTGCTGATTTGTTTTACGGCTTTATTGTACAATAGGGACCCTTAATATAAACTTACAGCTTGATCGTACAACCTTACATTTTTGTCACATTGACAAAAAACACCTTTAAACGTGAAGTTGTTTTTGTTTGTTTAGTCGAGATTCAATTAAAATGATGATGAAGCACGATGAATGTTTGGAGGGAAGAGGATGAAAGTGATGATTGTGGAAGATGATGTGACCATTCGCAATATGGTAGGGGAAGCATTAGAAAAATGGGGATTTGAAACCGTTAAGGTCGAAGACTTTGACCAAATCATGCAGGTATTTCTTCACCATGAACCGCACCTTGTCATCATGGATATCAATCTGCCATCGTTTGACGGATTTTACTGGTGTCACAAAATTAGAGAAGTGTCCAAGGTCCCCATGATCTTTCTCTCTTCCCGTGATACACCGATGGACATCGTCATGTCGATGAACATGGGGGGAGATGATTATATTCAAAAACCTTTTCACACAGATGTGTTGATCGCGAAAATAAAGGCGCTCCTTCGCAGAACGTATTCTTACATGGAAACACAGTTTAAGACGATCGAACACGATGGGATTGTGTTAAACCTTGAGGACGGAGTGGCCTTACATGGAGATCGAAAATCGGAACTCACGAAAACAGAATTTCTGATTTTGAAAATTCTCATGCAAAACAAAGGGACGATCGTCAGCCGAAAGAAAATGATGCGCACCCTTTGGAAGGACGAAAATTTCGTGGACGAAAATACACTGACGGTAAATATTGCTCGCCTGCGTAAAAAGCTTGCCGAACTCGGAAAGGAACACTTTATAACGACTAAGAAAGGACAGGGTTACATTATCCAATGAGTTTCTTACAGTATCTGAAAGATCAACGTTCCTTTTTCTTGTTATACGTGATAGTGATGTGCTTCGTTTCTTTGATGATGATGGTGAGTGCAGATTCCAGATACGCTGTCAACGATATCGTATATGTCAATGTCGTGATCTTTATGATTGTAGCACTTTACGTCATCGTCCAATACTATTTCAACAAGGATTTTTATCGCGCACTTCATGAGTTGGTTGAAAGTCGCCATGAAGAATTTCTCGCAACGCTACCTAAACCGCGAAACAACGAACAGCAGATATATCTTGACTTATTAAAGAAAGTAAATGGCGTGCATGGCGATCAACTACAAAAGTTGTATAACGAAAAACGGGACCATCAAGATTTTATTACCTCTTGGATTCATGAAGTCAAGGTTCCGATTGCGGCTGCCCGCCTGCTTATGGAAAACAGTCGTGGTAGAACGGTTGAATCCCTTGTGGACAAGTTTGAAGATGAGTTGGATAAAATCGAACATTACGTGGAACAGGCCCTTTACTATTCTCGCATTGATTCGTTTTCCAAAGATTACTTTATTACCGAAGTCGCGTTGGATCAAATCGTTAAGAACAGTGTCAAGAAACACGCCAAATCCTTTATTAACAAACAAATTCGCTTTCATATGGACGATATGGAACAGATTGTCCATACCGACAGTAAATGGCTTGGTTTTATTATAGACCAAGTTTTTTCAAATTCTTTAAAATATACAGGTGAAGGCGGGGGAATCTCCGTACAATTTGAGGCAGATCGAAAAGAAAAGCGGTTACTGATTCAAGATACAGGCATTGGGATTAAGCCGGAGGATATCAGCCGCGTATTTGAAAAGGGATTTACAGGGTCTATTGGGAGAAATCATGCCAAATCTACCGGGATCGGCCTCTACCTTGCAAAACAAATGGCCCTTAAATTAGGACATGACCTCTCCATACAATCGGAAGAAGGCAAATATACGAGGGTCATCATCCACTTTCCGAAAATCAGAAATTATTATCATCTATAAGTATAATGGTACAATAAGTATCAAATTAAAGATGTTTTTATTTTTGTGTAGTAGGCTTGTATTCTCCGGGTATAAATTTCATGAAATGTTTAACCGGTTCTAGGCGTTGATTGTGACCATGATGGTAACGAGCTAGTTTTTCATTCCAATGATTGCGAACCCGCTCATACAGATCATCCGGTACACCGTTTTCCAAATGGTTGTAATTGCTCAGTTTCACCATTTACCCGAGCATCCTTTTGCGTGCATATCCAAGCAGCGTACACAACCAATAATTTGAGAGGCACGAATTTTAATCCATTCAATTAATTTGCTATCAAATCCTGTTGTTTTCTTGTACTCCTCCTGGCGAGCCAAAGGCACTCCATGGAACCCCCCACCCTCCCTACCGGGTTAACGATTCTTTTTTTCGAGCTGTCTCTAAAACAGCCTGAGGCCCCGTGAGCACTCTCTCTTCCTAGCGCACTCACGAAGCGTTTTTTGTGTAGCCGCGGTTCGTCAGGTACACCTCAATGCGACACCATGGCGCTCATGTGGGTCCAGGTACGCGGCAACGGTTCGATGGCCTCCTCGGATCATGGGAAACACCCCACTAGCACCAACAGCGGCCGGAGGGGTGGTTTTTATGTTTTTAACTAGCTGGAAGACTTTCACACGGGACCCCATCGCCGTTTCTGTCTAGGCGATGCGGATCCCCCGGTATATAGATCCTTTATCTGAAGCTGATCCGGCCCGAATACATTATATAGCGACTGGTCTGAAGAACCCATTTGATACCAGACCGGGAAAATTCGGAGTGAAACCCACCGGTCACGCTTGGCTCCCGCCCGATCCATGATGTTGGTTTACCCTCTGCCCTGACGGAGTGATCGAGGTTCATTTTTAGCCGATAACATCAGTCTAAATTAGACATCCCGTAGTTTGCGAAATGATTGATCATGATCGCCATTTCTTTTGGAGAGAGGTCCATTTCATTTTTCATCCAATCCTTAATCACATGGATCGCTCCACTTACCACGAACGTACTCAAATACCGTGAGTTAACTTCTTTTAAATGATGGACGGTACTCATCATAAAACGTTGCGCGATATCCATCAGCCGTTGTTCAAAAGCAGGATCCCTATTTTTAGTTAATAAGGTTTGAAAAAGAAATTTGTTGTTTGTGATATATTCTAATAATTTCTGGGTCATCTTTAATGATTCTTCTTCAATTGTAAATCTGTAACTGCTCAGATACGTATTCATATCCTCGATAATCTCCGCTTCGATCTTATCCAGTAAGTCATACGGATCTGAATAATGCATGTAGAACGTGGAGCGATTAATATCTGCCATTTCACAAATTTCTTTTACCGTGATGGCGGATATCGGTTTGCCATTGGCTAGTAATGCAACGAGACTTTCTTTTAATACTTTGCGTGTGTATTTTTTGCGTCGATCCAATTTCTTACTCAATCCAATAAGCTCCTTTGCTAATATTTCGTTAAATCCAACACCATCTAAAAAAATGTTGAAAAGCAAACAAACTTTACAAAACTGTTTGTTGTATTTCCGACACGGTGTCTACTAAAATAATAAAGTGTCTAAAGGTTATGATCAAGAGAGGATGAAGCCTTATTGACTTCTCAGCAAAAATTATAAAACATAAAAAACCGATTGTGATAACCGTTGTGATTCTTGCACTGATCAGCACGATTGCGCAGTTTGCTGTCTCAGTCAATTACAATATGGTTGATTATTTACCCGAAGATGCACCATCGATGCAAGCCATGGATTTAATGGAAGACGAATTTGATGAACCGATTCCCAATGCGAGAGTGATGGTTCGTGATGTCTCGATCACCGAAGCTTTAGCATACAAAGAGAAATTAGAAGCGATCGATGGCGTCACCGGAGTAACCTGGTTGGATGATGTCATCGATCTAAAAAAGCCCCTCGAGATGGCTGATCCGGATACAGTAGAACCTTATTACCAAGATGAAAAGGCGTTATTCTCGTTAAATATCCGTGAGGGTGATGAAGTCAAGACGACCGACCAAATTTATGACTTGATCGGTGAGGAAAACGCCATTTCTGGCGAAGCAGTCGATACGGCAACATCTCAAAAAATGGCTGGTCAAGAGTCTTTGAATGCTGCCGCTTTGTTAGTTCCCATCATTATCATCATTTTAATTCTATCCACTACATCTTGGATTGAACCGTTATTCTTTTTAACGGCCATCGGAATTTCCGTTCTAATTAACTTGGGAACGAATATTTTTCTCGGTGAAATATCCTTTGTGACACAGTCGGTGGCACCGATCTTACAACTGGCTGTATCACTGGATTACGCCATCTTTTTGCTTCATAGTTTTTCAGACTATCGCAAACGAGTATCGGATCCCGAAGAAGCGATGCGTCGAGCCATCAAACAGTCATCCCCCGCTATTGCAGCCAGTGCATCGACAACATTTTTCGGTTTCATCGCACTGTCATTTATGAACTTTGGGATCGGCGCTGACTTAGGCTTAAACCTTGTCAAAGGAATTGCCCTCAGCTTTATCAGCGTCATCGTCTTTTTACCCGCTTTAACGCTGATGTTTTACAAATGGATCGATCGTACCCAACATAAACCATTCTTTCCGAGCTTCAATGGGGTCGGAAAGCGGATATTGAAACTTCGCATTCCAAGTTTATTTTTGCTTTTGCTCTTGATCGTGCCGTCATTTTTAGCACAGAGCCAAACCTCCTTTATATACGGAGTTGGCGAACAGCCGGAAACAACCCGGGCAGGTGCTGATGCAGCCGCTATACAGGAAGAGTTCGGAAAGAACACTTCGATGGTGCTACTTGTCCCAAAAGGAGATACGGGTAAGGAAGAAGAACTGGTTCAACACTTAGAGAAACTCCCTCATGTGTCGAGTGTCACTTCATACGTAAACACCGTCAGTTCGGCCATTCCGCCTGACTATTTAGAGGAATCGGCGACGGAACCATTTTATTCAGAGAACTACACGCGAATCACGATGAACACCGAGACCGATTCCGAGGGGGATAAAGCTTTTTCATTGATCGATGAAGTTCGAACGACCGCTGAATCCTATTATGATGAGGTCCATCTGCTTGGTGAGAGTGTGACACTGTACGATATCAAAAATACCGTGGAAAAAGATAACACCCTTGTGAACATGCTGACGGTTATTTCGATCGCCATCGTGCTTATCATCACTTTCCGATCGATCTCGATACCGATCGTCCTATTACTGACGATTCAATCGGCGGTCTGGCTAAACTTATCCGTCCCATACTTCACAGATTCGTCATTGGTATACGTCGGTTATTTGATCATCAGTACAGTGCAACTGGCTGCCACAGTCGATTACGGCATCTTATTTACGGAAACCTATCGACACCTTCGTCAAAAAATGCCTGCCATGAAGGCGATTAAGAAAACAATCGACGACAAGATCTTCGCGATATTGATTTCCGCTTCCATTTTATCCAGCGTCGGGTTTATTTTATCGTTCACATCAACAAATCCCATTGTGTCTTCAATTGGATTATTGCTGGGTAGAGGCGCGTTACTCGCGTTTGTGATGGTCGTCTTCGCCTTGCCAGCTATGTTGGTCATATTTGATCGAGTGATTGAGAAAACAACGTTTCGAGCCAACTTTTATAAAGGAAAAGGAGCATGATGCTGATGAGGTTTAAACGGACGGGCGCCATATTCACGGCCTTCCTTCTTGTGATACCGACGCATTTCGTATCGGCGGCAACACAAGAAGAAAAACTCCAGAGCGAAGGATCCTATTCAGAGAAAAGTGAAGTCGTATATGCCACATTAGAGGCCAATGGCGATCAAAAAGAAATGTATGTGGTCAACAATTTCTCAATCGATCAACCTGGAAAAATTATCGACTATGGACCTTACACCGGAGTTAAAAATTTAACCGACTTAACAGAGATGAAATTAAATAATCATCAAGTTGGGTTTACAGCTACAGAAGATCCATTTTATTATCAAGGGAATCTAGAGGGTCGATCATTACCATGGGATATCGATGTCTCCTATCAATTAAATGGTGAAACCTTACCTCCTGAACAATTGTTGGGTAAAGACGGCAAACTGGAGATTCACATCGATACCAAAGCGAAGGAAAAGGATAATCCCTTTTTCAAGAACTATATGTTGCAGATATCTCTTCCTTTAAGCTCAGAAATCTATCAAAATATCCAGGCTCCAGACGGAACGATCGCCAATGCAGGTAAAAATAAACAAGTAACCTTTACCGTCATGCCTGAAAAAGAAGAGAGCTTTGTTGTAAAAGCTGATGTTACGGATTTAGAAATGGAAAGTATAGAAATAACGGGCATACCAGCCTCCATGTCCATTGACACGCCCAATTCCGATGACATGACAGACGATATGAAGTCGCTATCCGATGCGACGGAAGCCATTGATGAAGGCGTTGATGAACTGAATAAAGGGATCACAGAATTGCATCAGGGTGCCGTGAGCTTGCACGGAGGGTCACAGGAGTACAAGAAGGGAATCAATGAACTCGATCAAGGCTCCGCAGAACTGATTGAAGGATCTAAGTCCATCGATGAGTCGCTAGAACAGTTGAGTCAGTCTATAGGAAGTCATTCGGATCAGATGAATGTGAGCCAATTACAGGAACTACAAAAAAGACTGACGGACATGGCAAACAGGTTGAAAGAAACAGAAAATCACTTGGCTGATTTACGGGATCGATATACGGACGCTTACGATGCATTGGATAAATCAATCGCGGCCATTCCTGCTTACGATATCTCCGATGAAGAGATACAGGAATTAAAAGAAAGCGATGCAGATCCTAAGATTGTCGACGAACTGGTCAAAACCTATACGGCCGCCCGTGCCACCAAGGATACCTATTCCGATGTGAAAAAAAACCTTCAAGCAGTGGACCCAGCGCTTAAAGACGTTACAAGCTCCGTTCATAGCATGAGAATCTATATAGAAACCATCGCCGATCAATTAGACAAAAGCCTGGACCAAACGAATTGGGATGAATCGATGAAGAAATTGCAGCAAGGATTACATGCTTTATCATCCAATTATAAATCCTTCCATTCCGGGTTGGTCGATTATACTGACGGGGTAGCCAGATTATCAAAATCATATGGGGAGTTACATGGTGGCATCACCGACCTGACAAATGGAACACAAGAATTAAAAACTGGCGCCCATGAACTCCATGATGGTACATCGCAGTTGGCTCAATCGACGAATGATCTACCGGATCAAATGCAAACCGAAATCGACCAGATGATCGATGAATATGATAAATCGGATTTTGACCCCGTTTCATTTGTTTCCTCCAAAAATAAAAAGGTTGAGTCCGTACAATTTGTCATCAAAACAGAAAGCATAAAAAAAGAGGAAGACAAACAGGATGATGAACAAAAAGAAGAAGAGAAAAAGGGATTCTGGGACCGGTTCTTGGATTTGTTTAGATGAACCCGATAGAAGACCTTTTACAGACGTTGGAGTCCCCATGCTAACCGCCGGGGGCTTTTTTTCAGAAGAGATCGGGGGGAATCCGGGAAAAATCAGTTGTCGTGACGTCTTTCGAACCAATGGCGGCTCCGAATCACTCCGCTGAAAAAGTCCGTTCCGATGGGAAGGGAAAATTTGAACTGGCACGCAGATGACCTTTTATCACGGAATTAACTGCTCCAGTTTCCGATCAGGAAGGCTTACCGTACAATTGGTCCGGTGACCCTCTTCTAGGAGTTCTTCCAGCATCTGATAAAAAGTGTACGTAAAGCGTAATCCGCTCTCTCAACACAAAGCCCCCTCACTGGAAGGGGGTAATCGAGTTCCACATTTTTGAGAACAGAACGCCAAGGTAGAAACCATAATCTTGAAACAGCATCACACAATGTCTTCCTGGACCTTTTACTTGCTTGACCGTCTGTCGGTTTTTCAAAGCCGCCAATCAAGTTAAGAATTGTACTTTTGTCACAGCCGCTTTGACCTAAAATGGAAACGACTTCTCCTTTTTTTATATCAAAGGAATGGTTCCGGCAATGCGTCTCTTCCTCGAAGGGTACTAGGTATATAAAACCAACCTTTTTTCCGTCCAAATTTATAGGAAAGGTATTTTTACGCACGCAACCGCTATAAGCGAGCTTTACAGAATGTACACAGATACGAAAAGCCTAAGAAAGAATCCTTTGGGCTTTTTGGGTAAAAGACAACATTCGGTTGAAACCATTTTCTGTCTATCATTCAGAAATTTTTATTTGTGTTTGTCCTTTTCTCACTCAAGTAATCTATTATAATAAGGATAGGATCCTTGAATACTTTCACGTGAAAGTCTGGAGTGTCACACTATGCGTATCTTTGCAATATACGGGAGCAGTCGGGGAAAAGGGAATTCGGATTTGTTGACCAACATCATCACCGACGGTTTGAACTGTACCCGGGTCTACCTGAAAGATTACACGATTGAACCGATCCTAGACCAGCGGTACGAACCCGGAGGGTTTCAACCGATCAACGACGACCATCCCCAACTAGTCCAAGAGATGCTCAACCATGATATGATTGTCTTTGCCACACCGCTTCACTGGTACAGTATCCCGGGGAAAGTAAAAAACTTTATCGACCGGTGGACCATGTATTTTGATGATCACAACTTCAAGGAACGAATGGCGGAAAAAGAAGTGCTCCTGGTGATCACCGGAGGCGACAACCCGCGGGTCAAAGGCTTAACTGTCGTCCAACAGTTCCACTGGATCTGCGACTTTATGGATATGACCTTTTTTGACTACGTGATCGGAGAGGGGAACACTCAGGGAGAAGTGCGTCAGGACATGGAAGCGATGTCCAAAGCAGAACACCTCAACCATATCCTGCGATCCCGCTCACGAGTGTCGAGACCCCATACCGCTACGACCCCAGCCTCTGCAACTCCAGCCGTGCGCCCCCCTGCACCGGAAAACCGCCCCGATCCCGCTCAGACGGCGCCAGAACGGCAACGCAAAACGGGCATGTTTCGCAGTCTCTTCACCCGAGGAGGCAATACCCGAGGAGGCAATGGCAGATAAGCAGCTACATACCGCCCCCATCTTCCCGGGGGCGGGTCTTCTTTTCGTGAAGACTACCGGAAGCGTCCCACCGCAGCTTGGGATCCGTAACCCTTGGACCTCCACAGAAGTATCGCTTCAGCACCATCGGTTGATCGCGGAGGTGCCAAATCGTTGACGATTCGGTTGTAGTTTCCCCCATCCATATGAGATACCTGGAGTCCGACTGGGACGGAGCGTCACAAAAAGGCTGACCTTCCTAAAGGTCAGCCGCTACCTTTCATTCAACGCCGAGAGCCGATTCTCTCGTCTTGTAGATCTCGTCGACGCTTTTATGTTTTGCACGGGCAAGAACCTCCATCCGAACCGCCAACTGTCTTTCGGTAAATTGAAGCGTATCGGCCAGGGGAACGCCGAAGTGACTCTCCGTCTCGCCTTCCATCCCTTCCTGGTTCAAGGCGAAGGCGAGAGGCGCCAACTCTTCCAGCTTTTTTTCCACCCGTTCATACAGTTCCTGACGTTCGGAAATGAGCCGCTGCAGCAGAAAAGTCCCATAGCCGATATGACGGGATTCATCCCGTTTGATGTAACCGATGCCCTCCATCAAGCCGGGCATTTTTTGCGCCTTGTGAAGACCCTGGTAAAAGGAATGATACCCCGTCTCCGCCAGAACGCCTTCGATAAACATATTGTAGACAGTGGATGCCTCCGCCACCGCTTCCGGGCTCTGGTCCCGTTTGAGTCGGTTCATGGACTCGGGCAAAATCTCATAAAAAATCTTGCGGTAGGTTGGGCTGTGCAGGTGGGACAAATCTTGGGTTTGTCCCAATACATTCAATACGAGGCGGAAAAACTCCGTGTGTTTGGCTTCTTCAAATAAGAAGGTAGTCAAAAACATCTCCTCTTCGATTCGTCCTTCCTCGGCGATGGTCATCATCAGCGGAAGCAGATCCAGGGTGACCGCCTCTTCTCCTCCTTGAAACAGGGTAATCAATCGCAAGGTTTGTTGGCGCTGCCCCTCGGTCAATGAATTCCAGTCCTGAAGGTCCCGACTAAAATCAATCGCCTCCGGATCCCAGACTCCCAAAACCTTCGCTTTTCTAAACAACCGGTACGGTAAGGAGTCTGTCCGAATTCCCCGTCCACTGGTAGTAACCATTTCCTTCCGCATCCTATCCCTCCCGCCCTGCCCGTAGGCTCAAAATCGATTTCGCACTCATCATACCGGAAAAGGGGAAAACTTCCAACACCTATTTTTAAGGGGACGGACTTCACAAAAAAAACCGGAGATCACTCTCCGGTTTGCAGGATGCCTTATGGATGTGAATTTAATTTATGATCCGTTTTTTCAATCCCCGAATCAAGACGTCAACCACTTCGGGCCGGGAAAACTCAGGCGGTGGTTGGATCGCCTCCTTCAGCATTTTCCGCACCTTGGTCCCCGACAGCACAACATGGTCCTCTTCGGGATGGGGACAGGTCTTGAAGGAGGCCATCCCATCACAACGACGGCAGAAAAAGCTATGTTCGAAAAAGAGGGGGGTGATCCCTAGCTCTTCCTCCCGAAATTGGGAAAATATTTTTTGTGAATCATAGGTTCCGTAATAATCTCCCACCCCGGCATGATCCCGGCCCACGATAAAATGGGTACAACCGTAATTTTTCCGTGCCAAAGCATGCAAGAGCGCCTCTCTCGGCCCCGCGTAACGCATCGCCGCCGGATACACTCCGAAAAAGACCCGGTCCTTCGGGTAATAGTGGTCCAAGATCGCCCGGTAACTCTGCAGCCGGACCTCTGCCGGAATATCGTCTTCTTTCGTCTCTCCCACCAATGGATTTAAAAACAGACCATCCACCGTTTCCAAGGCGGATTTTTGAATATATTCATGGGCCCGGTGCACCGGGTTGCGCGTTTGAAAACCCACCACCCGCTTCCAGCCCCGTTCTCGAAAAAGTTTTCGGGTCTGTGCCGGCTCATACCAATCATCGGAAAAGACGCCATGATCCGGAGTCGAAAGCAGGCGAATCGGACCCCCGGCGTAGAGCGGCGATGTTTGATACAACCGGCTCACCCCCGGGTGAGCGGGATCCGTCGTCTGGAAAACCGCTCTCGCCTCCTGCTCCGGATCCACCCGATATAAGCTTTCCACCTCGATAACCGCATAAACACGCTGATCCGCTCCCCGGAGCGCCACGGTGCTCCCTTCCCGGATTCCTTCTGCCTCCTCCGGTACCGGCAGGATGATCGGAAGGCTCCATACGGTCCCGTCGGCTAATCGCATTTGATCCCGGACCGATCGGTAATCCTCTTCCCCCATAAATCCAGTCAACGGTGAAAAGACGCCGGTGGCGATGCATTCCAGATCGGAGAGTGTGCGCCTGGAAATCGTCAGGGTGGGAAGGGTCTTTGCCCGTTCCAGCCACTCTTGTCTCTCCTCAGCTCCACAGATTCGATGAACCAACACCCCTCCATGGGGGAGGATACTCATGTGAGATCGCCTCCCTGCTCGCCGGTGGACGAGGGATGGAGACCACACTCGGTTTTGTTGGTGCCGGACCACCGTCCCGCCCGTGAATCTTCCCCCGGTTGAACCTGACGGGTGCAGGGGATGCAGCCGATGCTGGGATAACGGTTGTCATGCATAGGGTTATAAGGAATCTGGTGTTGGTGGATGTAATCCCAAATCTGGGCTTCTTTCCAGTGGGCGAGCGGGTTTAGTTTGACCATTTGAAACTGGGTATCCCATTCCACCACTTGGGTGTGGGCCCGGGTGGGGGACTGCTCCCGACGGATCCCTGTACACCAGGCGTCATACCCTTTCAAAAACCGGCGCAGGGGTTCCACTTTCCGTACCATGCAACAGGAGTTGGGATCCCGTTTCCACAATTGATCCCCCCAAAGTTTGGCCTGCTCATCCAGGGTGTACGCCGGGCGGACACGGATAAAGCGGATCCCGTACTTTTCCGCCAATCGATCCCGAGTGCGATAGGTTTCTTCAAACAAGAGATCCGTATCCAAATAAAAGATCTTCGCATCGGCATCCACCTGGTGCATCATATGGACCAAAGCCACATCTTCATAGCCAAAGCTACAGGCCAGCGCCAGGGCCCTGCCGAAGCGTTTCGACCCCCACTCCAGGATCACTTGCGGATCGGCCCCATTTAGATCCTTCGCCGCTTGTTTCACCTCTTCGGTCAAACCTTGACCCCCGTCCAAAGGGGGACGGTCGTGGTGTTGATCAGACATCGATAAACCTCCTCCCCCTCTTTCCATATTCGAACCCCCCTCGGAAGGTCACTCTTTCCGTAGGATTTCTGTCAATGAAACATGGAAATCGCTGAGAGACGCAATTTACCCCCTATCCAATCGACAACAGGCTGATTCAGGCTCCCCATGGGCCGGTGCAGGACATGAAAACGTCAGCGACTGTTCTTGCCGGGATCGGCGGGCACCACTGGGATCGGCCCCTCCATCCCTTTTCCTTTGCCTTCATTGTTGTAGTAGTAATAATTCTCGGGCACCTCGCCGTTGATGACGACACTGTCGAGGGGATAATGGTATTCGACAGGGATGACATCGTCGTAGTTCATCGGCACCATGATACTCATCTCATTTTTTACCCGTAAATAGAAAGAAACCAGCACCGTGTTGATTCCCTTATCCTGGGCGGCAGCCACCACATCCACTTTGGTGGAACCCTTCGGCCAGATTTGCAAGGGGACATCGGGACCCACATCAGAAAATAGGCTGCTCTGCAAAACGGCGCCCAAGGGAATTCCATTATCTTGCTGCTCTAACTTTCGCAGTTCCTGCTGAATCTGGTTGCTGATTACCTGATAGACCTTGGCCTGAATTTCTGCATCGGTTTGGATATAAGCAATCGAGCCATCTTCGTTATGCTTGATGTTCATCAACTGATCCAAATCGGGGCCCAATGAGGCTTCCACCTCTTCAAACGCTTCCGACACCGCTTGCTGGGATATGTTTTTCACTCGGGTTTTAGCTAGCTTCAGCAAGGTTTTCTCCACACTGTTTTCCAGCTGATAAACCGCCGCAAACAGGAGCAGACCGACGAGGGCGATGATCCAATAGCGTTTCTTGCGAGGGCTGCGAAAACGGGGACGCCTTTTGAGCATCTTCTTCACCTCGTCATCTCGATCTGTGGTGTTTGGATAACCCATCGATTTATCCTATGTCTCCATTCTTGATACAAGACCGTCAAATCCCGCTGATCCACTTCAGAGAAACGATTGCGTCTTTTCAGTCCTTTTTTGTTACAATAGCATTGGATCGCATACTCAAAATAATGAAACAAAGGAGACTGGATATGGAACTGGTTGTTTACCTGGCCGGACAGATTCATGATGATTGGCGCGACCAGCTGCGGAAAAAAGCCGAGGAGCGCGGGCTACCTCTCGTGTTTAAGGGACCGCAGGAAAATCATGATCTCTCCGATGATATCGGTGAACGGATCAAAGGGGAGCAACCAAACAAGGTGTATCGGGACCAGGCTGCATCGGAAATTAACAACCTGCGAACCCGGATCTGGATGAACAAAGCGGATGTGGTGATCGCGCTGTTCGGAGAAAAATACCGGCAGTGGAACACCGCCATGGATGCAGCCGTCGCCATTGAAGCCGGCAAACCCCTGATCCTGGTCCGTCCCGAAGGGCTCGTTCACCCTCTAAAAGAGCTGTCTCAACGGGCCCAAGTCGTTGTGGAAACCCCGGATCAAGCCTTGGATGCACTGGCATACGTACTGGAATAGACAAATCCCGATCAAAAACCGGCCTGGTGAAGGCCGGTTTTTGTTCTGTATTATCGTCTCCCTTGCGGCAACAGCTCAGCGGGCTGATTCTCAAACACGTAGTAATCAATGTTGATGTTCATCAACAGATGATCTTTTCCGGTTTATCGATCCCGGATCAGAACAAAATCCCTTCCTACCTGTCACAAGGTTCCTGTCAGCACCTTGGCGTTCCAGCGGGGGTTTTCCTCATAGGTGAGGTGAATCGTCAATTCTTTTCCGATGTTGTTGTGAAGCAGATCCTCGGTATAATATCGCGTCTGCCGCTGGTTGGTCCCACTTTCCGCAGATGTGTAAAAGGCTTGCTGTGGATTCCAGTACAACATCACGCCTCCTCTCAACAGATCGCCGGACATTGTAACGCTTCCGGAGCGTAGAAACAGTGGGACTTGTATCGCCCGCTGAGAGACTGGTCAAACCAGGTCAGAGGACAATCTTCCTCCAGGCGGTAAAACCAGAGAGTGTGGGGAGCCGGATCCCGCCGCTCGCCTCTGATCACCCGTCGAGCGAGGCGCCTTTCCTTCTGTCGTGCCTGTCGGTAGAAAAAAGATTGCTGAACCGCCTCAAACCCTCCCGGCGATTAAAAAATCATCTCTTTGATCTGACGGATATCCTCAAAATCGAGACAGCAGGCCTTCACTCGGTTGACGCCCACATTGCCCACCATGACCATACCCGCCATTCCGCCCGCATCAAGCGGTCCAGCAATTTTTCTTCCTTGCTTGTCGCTTTCACCCGTGCCATCCAACCCACCTCTCCTCGAATTCACTTTATTCTGCAGACACAAAAAAGAACCGATAGAATCGGTTCCCAGCAATCCTCGTGGACTCAGACACGATAGGCGACCGTGCCGTTGACCACCGTCATCAGCGCCTTCGCTTCCAATAAGGCATCGGGATCCCCGGACAACAGGTCCCGGTCAAAGACGGATAGATCGGCATATTTTCCCGGTTGCAGACGGCCCCGTTCCGTCTCTTCCCCGGCGGCGAGGGCGCTGCCGACGGTATAGATCCACAGGGCTTCATAGGGAGTCAGCTTCTGCTCCGGTATATAGCCCGGATGGTCCGCCGCTTCCGGCGGCCGGCGAGTGACCGCAGCATGAATCCCCAGCAAAGGATCGATCGGTTCGATGGGAGCATCGCTGCCACCGCCGGCGGGAATCCCCCTTTGAACGATGGATTTCCAGGCATAGGAAGTGGGAAGCAGCGCCGCGGGCAAGCGATCCGCCGCCCAGGGGAAATCGCTGGCCACAAACCGAGGCTGTACATCGACGGCCAGGGGGAGTCGGGCCATCCGGTCCAGCAAGTCCCGCCGGAGCACCTGACCGTGGATCAACCGGTCCGGGGCGGCTCCCGTCGGCAACGGATGCTTTTCCAAAGCCTGGAGCACCTGATCCGCCGCCCCATCCCCGATGGCATGAACCGCTACCGGCATCCCGGCTTCCCTTGCCTCCTGCACCAACGCCTCCAACTTCTCCTGTTCATGGACGGCAAACCCGCAGGTGGAGGGATCATCGGCGTAGGGGCGGGAGAGCAAGGCCGTCCGGCCGCCAAAAGAACCGTCAGCAAACAGCTTCACCGCTCCAAAACGGAACCAACGGTCCCCGGAGCCAAAGGCCAGACCCGCCTCCCGGAACGAGGGGAGATAGGGATAGTAGACCAGATGGTGCGTGCGGAGCAGAATCCCCTCCTCGATCAGCCCCCGATAAATGTGAATTAAAGCATCCACGCTTTCAGCGGAGCGTAGATCCTCGGTATGAACGCCGGTCAAACCTTTGGCTAAGGCCTCCCGGGCGGCAACCCGGGTCCATTCCTTTCGCTCCGCCAAGGTCCGGGGCGGAACGGCAGCCATGAAAACTTGGGAGGCATTTTCATAAACCAGTCCAGTAAGCTCGCCCCTTTCGTCCCGGCCAAAGGTTCCATCCGGGGGGTCTGGCGTTTCCCGGGAAATTCCCGCCGCTTCAAAAGCCGCCGTGTTGACGGCCTGCACGTGGTGACACACCCGCGTCAACATCACCGGCTGATGCGGCGCGATCCGATCCAACTCCTGCCGGGTGGGAGGCTCCGGAGTGGGAAACCGGTTTTCGTCCCAATTTAATCCCAGCACCCATTTTCCTTCCGGGGTGGCCCGGGCCCGTTTCCCCACTTCCCGAAGCAGCTCTTCCTTGGAGCGGATGTCGGAAAGATCCAACAAAGACAACTTTATCCCGTGGCCCATCAGATGGAGATGGCTGTCTGTCAAACCGGGGTAGACGTAAGCTCCCTCCAGATCGGTGCGGGTAACGCCGGCCTGGCCAGCCTGCAGCAGAATCTCCTCGGTGGATCCGACAGCGGCCACCCGCCCCTCCTCCACCAGCAGGGCTTCGGCCCGAGGGAGGGATGGGTCCAGGGTGACGATGTTACCGTTGTAATAGATGTGTTTCTTCATAAGTCCACTCTTTTCTGTCGCAGCAAGGTTTGCACTCATTGTACCGAAACCCGCCGCAAACCGACAAATCCCGATCAGTTAAACCGCGCCGCTTCCCACTTGCTGCTGTTGGTCCGCTTGCACCCCTTGGCTGCCGAAAACGGGACGGGTCGTGAGGTTGGAAAGATCCAGCCCTAACTCCGCTACCAGCACGGAAGCAAAGGAGGGATCCCAGCGACGCAGGATCAAGCCAGCTCCTCCCTGGGAAGAGACCGCCGTCCCTTCCACAGTCAGCCCGATCGACTCCAGCCGCTGACGGAGAGTGTCCGCATCCAGGATGCCCGTATTTCGGGGATTCAAAAAGACAAAGCGGGTCCCTCCCGACTCTGCCGCCGGCAACAACAGCGGATCCTCATCTAGGGAGCGCCGCGGTACCGGGAGAGAGAGGTTGCACAGATCTTCCACCACCGCACTGGCAGTCGGCTTCTCTCCAGCGCCCTGCCCCACCAGGGTTACATCCTGTACGAGATCCCCCTCCAGGTGGATCGCATTGTGGACACCGTTGACCGAAGCCAATGGATGGGAGGATGGAAGTAAGGTGGGTTCCACACCGAGGCTGATCGGGCCCATTTCCCCATACTGCTCCCCGACGGCGAGCAACTTGAGCCGATAACCCAAACGGGCGATCAGCTCCAATTCTGCCGCCGTCACATCCCGAATCCCCTTTCGCCGCACTTCCGGCACCGGGATATGGGCTCCAAAGGCCAACCGTCCCAGGATCGACAGTTTGTAAACCGCATCGAATCCATCTACATCGGCCGCAGGATCCGCTTCCGCATAGCCTTTTTCCTGCGCCTCCGCAAGTATCTGGTCAAAGGAAACCCCAGCATCGGCCATCCGGGTCAAAATATAGTTGGTGGTCCCGTTCAGAATCCCCGATACCCGATAAATGCGATTGCTCTTTAGCAGATGGAGCAGAGTGCCCAGCACAGGAATCCCGCCCCCGACACTGGCCTCATACAGAAACTGAACCCCGTTGTTCCGCGCCAGCCGTTCCAACTCCGGGCCGTGTTTGGCCACCAGCTCCTTATTGGCGGTGACGATGTGACAGCCGGCAACCATCGCCTGTTCGATATAGGTGCGTGCCGGCTCAATCCCCCCGATCGCTTCCACGACCACCTGAACGTCAGCGTCCATCACCTGGTCAAACCGGGTCGTGATCAGAGGCTCCACCTCTTTCACCCGCTTTTTGTCGGCATTTTGCACCAAGACGGCCCGCACTTCAAAGGTGGATTCTGTCCGCTTCAGGATCACATCTTCCTGGTTTCGCAAGGCATGAAACACCCCTGCACCTACGGTACCGAATCCCAACAGCCCGACTCCGATCCCTTTCACTGCCTAAATCCCCCCATCTTTATATCAAAAGCCCCCTCGTGAAGAGGGGGCCCATCTGATGCGATCCGTCGCACTAAAGCTCCCACTCCTTATCTTTCAACGCCCCAAGCGTTGCAGGATTTGGCACCGTGCCTGGATCATTCTCAGGCGGGTTGCCGGGCTTCATCGGGCCAGTCCCTCCACCTCTCTGGATAACGAGCAGATCAACCTGTTCGATTGTAATTAGCCCATATTATATACAAGGCAAAAATTTGCGTCAACAAGTGATCAAGTAGAACTTCGTTTCCATTCCTACACAGTACGTGCGGCGTACCTCAGAGTAAAAGTCATTCATTTGATCATGAATAACCATCTGAAAATCCGATGATATATTCCGTAAAGAAAAGCCACCCTGACCCGAGTGGCTTCTTTCTTTTATGCAAGCGGATTTTCCGTCTCATAAAGGTCGAACACATTTCCCATCGAGACCTCTTCCCGCGCCAAGGTGATCGATGCCTGATAACTCTCCAGCGGACGGATTTGCAACAGATGGTCGATCACCGCCTGGATGTTGGTCGACTGATAATTTTCTTCCAACCCTTTAACCACCCACCAATGGCGATATTCACCTCGTCTTTTACAGTGGATCGTGACCCGAGGCTGATTGCGTTGATGAGGAAACACGAGCATTTGGTTCGTTTCCATCTCATCCAGCTTTTCCACCAATTCTTGGCGATGGTGACGATGGTCCAATGGTTTCACCTCTCCGGTGTTCTATAAAATCGGCTTCTTTTTTCTTTTCGAACGCCAATAGACCGATGGCCGCCACATAAAAAGAATCGACAGCTTTTCTTTTGGACGGATCCGAAATAGATAGTCTGAGAGGGTCTTCACATCGCTAAAGTATCCTGGTGTCTCGTGCGAGCCTTGTGCTACCTTCCAACGCCGAGATCGATTCCATTGATAACAACGAACCATGATTTGCGGATAATTTCTCTGATGGGGAATGAGCAGGACATCATCGGGAGTCATCTGTCTCAGATTTTTCTCCAGATCGGTAGGCTGGATCATGCTCTCCCCCCTTGTCACGCTTTTGCTGAGGCGAAGCATGGGTTTGTTTCTCTTCTTTCATCCCGTACAAGTAATAGAGGTCCATTTCGAAGTTGGTCATAGTGGATGCCCTCCTGACAATGTGGGGGATATACACTGAACAGCACAGAAGGGAGCCTCGTCGCTCCCTGACACGTGGAGTGGTTTTCCGGAAGTACTTTAATTGTTTGTTTTGCGTCGCCTCTTCTACTTCCAGAGAGCCGCACCGATCAGCAGCCAGGATCGTTAACTGGTAGCGGTGTCGGGCTATTGACCGCTTTTTTTATCGTCGGTGGTCTCCTTAAGGAGAGTTGGCTTGTCTCCTGGACTCCCCATCCTCGATCAATTGTTGGCCTTCACTAAACCGTCCTTTCAAAAACAAAACCCTTTTTCAAGAATGTGACAAGTTTGATTGTAAAAGAAAAGGGGTCTTTTGTGTATTGGCAGGAAGGACTATCTTTTTGTAAGTCTCTTTCCTGAAACAAAGGACCTTTTGGTATTTAATTACTAAACAAGGAAGTAATTTGTTTTCCCCATCTCGCCGAGCCCGTTTTGTCGAAACGGAGTCCAGGAAGCATGCGGGGATTAAAACCTATCGGGGGAATCTATATAACGGTTGGTGTATGGATGAAATCATCGATTCCATAAAAAAGCCGCCCGCAATCGGACGGCTTTAAAAAATGCCGGTTTAGGGGGAAGGTTTGACCTTGCATCCTATCATTACGACTATGCTTAACACATGGGTACCATCCCGAAAACGCTCCCTTCGCCCGATAGTCAAAGGGGGAATCCCGGTGTAATATAACCATATCCCGCCCGGCGCCACTTGACTTTGACGGTTGATCAAACCTTTCATATCTACACCCCATCTTCGATTGGAAGGCATTCCTCCTTTAGTGATCTGTATCCGCTGCCCGAAGGGCAGCTTTTTTTGTGCACTTTTGAATAACTTACCTGATCTTTGTTTCCACCCGTTACCGGAGGAGCTTCTGAGTCAAAGAGGGTGGATCCTTCGCTATCATTTCGCCAATGGGCCAAGGTTCGGGTATCAGGGGAATCATCTCCCCGGCAGTCCCGGTATTCAGAAATCCCATCGCACTGCATACTGACGGATACTCAATGTTTGCTTTCTCGTTGGTGTTTTTCCGCAGGGATCAAGCCAAGTTCTTTGGGAGACTTCCCTTGTTGAAACCGTTTTTTCACTTGATCCGCTTTTTTCGGAAACGACCCACACCGAGAGTCCTGCGTGGGCCCGCTTTTTATACATCATTTTTCTATCTAAAGGATCAATTGGACTATGAACGATGCATTACCCCTCATTCTAGGCGACGTTCGATAGGCCTTCTGTTCTCCTAAGACCATAAAAAACCCCTCCGTGAAAGAAGGGGTGTTTTTATCCCTCTATCATTTTATTCAGATGGAACGTCCATTTTTTGGTGTTTTTCTTGATATTTGTTTCCCTTCGTGTATATACTGGTGGCAGGAAGAGCCGAGGGAACCCACCCTGCCGTGGGTCGGCGAAGCCCTGTTGTGGACCGCCATCCGCAACAGGGTTTATACTGGCCTAGCCAACAACAGGTGAGAGGACTATCGCTTATTTTGCCATTCGCAACAAAGCCTCAAAAAGGCCACCATGACGCTTAGCAAAGCCGCGATTGCAGAAATGGCTTCCCAAATAGGCCCCACCCCCTTGGTCGAAAAGCTCGACCCAGGCAGGGTGGGGTTTGCTCTTTCCTGCCACCCTTATCCTACCACATTTTTCCCACCCTTGATAGCGGTTTTAGAACATTTGTTCCCGTATTTGTTTTTTTGAGAGGAGGTACACGCTGTGGACATCGAATCGAATGATGAGGGAAAGGAGAGAAATGGGTTTGGTGGGGGAAAGAACGTACCCCAGCCATGGGCACAAAGAGTCGAAACCGACGGGCCATGAGGCAGCCCGCAGCATCCAATCCATTCAGACAGCGGAAATGGCGGAGTCGGGGAGCTTTTTAAAGCGTTGGGACACGCAGGGTGCGCTTCGGTTGCCATGGACCAGCAATCAGTACCACCAGCACCCCCTGTCATCCTTTTTCCACACACCGGCCTCTTAGACAGACGGGAGGGAAGAGCAGAGAAGCCTGTGATTACTAGGTTTTCTGGACATTTTTCAGGAGAGCCGATATGATAAAGTTATTCGACAAATCATAGCTACGGAGGGGCAAATCATGAACTTATACATCGTGATCCCACTGATCGTCTGCATTCTTTCCTTGATCGGAACCATTGTTCTGGGACGGAACCAGGAGCGGGAATCGAAGCAGTACTCCTATAACTTCGGCGCCCTGGTCCTGATTTACGTCCTCGGTATCTCCTTCAGCGCTCTGGCGGTGGCAATTATCTTCCAACTCTACTGAGTATCTCTTTCCGCAACGATCCGGTTTTTCAAGACACCCAGACCCTCAATTTCCAGCTCCACCTCATCCTCCGGCTGCAGCCAGCGGTGGGTTTCCGTCCCCAGTTCCAGGATGCACCCTGTTCCCACTGTGCCAGAGCCGATCAGATCCCCAGGTTTCAGGGTACAATGACGGGAAGCCTGCTCAATCATCTGGGCAAAGGTATAATGAAGATCGGCAACGTTTCCCCGGGATAGCTCTCGGCCATTGACCCGGGCGGTCATGGTTAAATCAAAGCGATCGCCGTCCCGGCGATGCTGCAATTCGTCCAACGTGACCAGCCAGGGGCCGACGGAGGTGGCAAAATCCTTCCCTTTCGCTGGACCCAACCCCACCTTCATCTCTTTTTGCTGCAGATCCCGCGCACTCCAATCATTTAAGATACAGAGCCCCGCGATATGATCCAATGCCCGCTCCGCCGGAATATTTTTTCCCTCTTTACCGATAACAAAACCCACCTCCAGTTCATAATCCAGCGCCTCGGTCGCTTTCGGCTTCTCCACCTCGACGTCGGGACCGTGAATGGAGTGAGGGTTGGAAAAATAGAAAACCGGGATCTCGTACCATTCCGGGATCATATCCAGTCCCCTGCGGCCGCGGGTGGCTTTTACATGTTGTTCAAAGGCGTAAAAATCCCGAAAGCTGCGGGGGTTTGGTAAAGGAGCCGATAACTTCGCCTCTGCCAACGGCAGGGCGACCGGTTCACCTTCCACATGAAGGGAGTCGGGACGTTCCCCCCGAAGGGCATCAGCCACCTGGTTGAGGATCTGCCTCCCTTCCGTCTCCGCTTCCAACAGGCCCAACATATCCACAGGAAGGACACGGGTGATAGGGATCCCTTTATTCAACGTGGCCCATTCCTGGGCAAAGCCGATATCTACAATCCACCCACCCTGCAGCCACCCGACCCGAGACGCCGCCATCTGCTCACGGATGGTCAATTCCGTCTCTTTGACAAGGTATGTAACCAGTTTCATCCATATCACCCCTCCTTTTTTCAGCATATTCCGATAGATTGATTTCAGCAAGCCTTTTTAAAAAAAGCACCCCCGTCTCCGAGGGGTGCTGACCCGTTTCAAAGGGCTGAGGGAAAAGGTTTCGCCTGTAGCGATTCTTCTGCGATCCGGCGGGCGGCATCCGGTGTGGCCAATTGACCCAACCGATCGGCCATCCAACGGCGTAAATCGGGATAGGCGAAGAGGTATCGCACTAGCCGCTGCACCGTATCCGGCTGCACGGCTAAGGCACCGCCCTGTCGCACCAGATATTGCTGATTGGCGAATTCTTGACCCGGCAATGCCTGAAACAACAGGAGAGGAACCCGTTTCAACATCGCCTCCGTGATGCTCATCCCGCCTGGTTTGGTCACCAGGAGATCCGCCGCATCCAGCCACAGATGAATATCTTTCCGGTACCCCTCCACATGCACATCCCCTTTCCAAGGGGTTGAAGTCAGCTCCTGATACATTTTCTCATTTTTCCCGGTCATCACCTGGATGCGCAGGGGAAAAGAGATCTCACACAAGGCGCCGACAATATCGTAGAGGGGACCGTGTCCCAGACCGCCACCCATTACCAACAACATCGGGATCTCAGGATCCAACCCCAATCGGGTCCGCGCTTCCTGCCGGGAGGTGCATTTTTGAAACTGGGTACCACAAGGGATTCCCGTCTCCAGCACCTGACTCCCCGTCTGCCGTCGCAGGCGCTCTCTTCCCTCTCGATCCATCACTCCGGGAGGCAGACAGAGGAGATCTGGCATTCGAATCAGCCACAGGGGATGGATATCATAATCGGTTACCACCCCGGTAGAGGGAAGCTGTCTCCACTCTGGCGGGATCAGCCACAGGGAAAAGGGGTGGGTAGCGATGAGACGGGTCGGTTGAAAGGTGGATAAGAGCTGATTTAGTTTTTTGCGGATCATCCAGCCCATCTTTTCAATTAGCTGATGGGAGACGGAGCGAAGGAGACGGGATTGGGACGTTCCATCGTAAAGAACATGATAAAAGGACGGAAAGCGGGTCAACATCCGATTGTAGCCGGATTGCAGTAAAGGATGGAAAGTCCCAGGGACCATCTCCAAAAGATCCACCGTTTTGGCCATCGTCCCTTGCTGGCGGACCGCTTCCTCGACGGCTTGGGCGGCAGCGTTGTGCCCGGTGCCGAAGCCCATCGTCACAAGCAGTACCCGTTCCATTGACTGCACCCCCATTCTCCCCATCATGATAACGGATGATTCCCCTATGAGGCCAAGAATTCACCGGATTTCAACGAAATATTTATTTTTGCTTACGCTGCGTCATTTGCTCCTGAGCCATCTGTACCAATTCCCGTACCATCTGACCGCCTACCGCTCCGCCCATCTTGCCGGCTTCCGCCGTGGTCATCTCACCATTGTCACCTTGGGGCTGATAGGGGACGCCCGCCTGACGGGCCATTTCCGCCTTCATCTGTTGGTCGCCTTGCACCGGCCATCCCAACTGTTGGCTGATGATCCGGCTTTTGAGACGTTTCATCTCCTGACGAGCTTCGGGAACCAGCAATTGATTCCGACGCCTGCGAGCCATGATGAACCACCTCCTTTGAAGGTAGTTTCCCCAAAAGAAAAAAGCCGTCCCGCAGGACGGACCATTTTTATTTGGAAAAGATGTGTTTCCCAATTTTGTCAATCTGTGTTCGGCTCCAGATCCAGTCAGAGGTAGCCGTATCGGGATTGAAGTAGTAAGTGGCTCCTCCGCTGGGATCCCAGCCATTTATGGCATCCTGAACAGCTTTATAAGCCTGTTCGTCCGGTTTCAACCAAATTTGTCCGTCAGACACGGCAGTAAAGGCGCCGCTTTCCATGATGACCCCTCTTACTGTATCAGGAAACTCATCCGATTGGATCCGATTTAAAATCACAGCCGCTACAGCGACCTTCCCTTTATAAGGCTCACCGCGGGCTTCACCATAGACGGCGCGGGCCATCAACGTCTTGTCCTTTTTGCTCAAGGAAAGGCCCGCCGCGTCAGAAGTTTCCCCGGTGGTCCCTTCTGTTTGTTTTTTCAAATGGGACCAGGTTTCCGGTCCTGCAATCCCGTCAATCCGCAGACCATGGTCGGTCTGGAAACGGATCACTTTTGATTCGGTCTCCAAACCATAGATTCCGTCCAATTCGGTTTTGTATCCCAGTTGGTTCAGACGGGCTTGCAGATCCCAAACGTCCCCGTTTTCACTGCCATAGTAGACCGTGGTCGGGGCTGCCGCCTCTGCGGTTTGGGCTCCTGCGGGAATCACGGAACCGGTGACTCCGATGACGGCTGCCACACCAATGGCAAACCATTTTTTGATCATCGAAATTCCCTCCTCCCACATCAGAATCATGCGGGACTGGATTCGATGGACAGAATCCGTCCCCGTGTGCATCGCTGATTGCACACAGGGGATTATACGGAGGATCTGGTATTTAATCAATAAACAAAGTTTCCCATACAAGAGAATCGATTCCATTATCCGCCATTCCACACCCTTAAACGGCGCACAAATAAGAAGCGCAACGGCTGTGCCGTTGCGCAAAGAGAAACGGAGGTTACTTTTTGGCTTCCTGGTAACGTTTGTTGACCTCTTCCCAGTTGACCACGTTCCACCAGGCTTTGATATAGTCGGGACGCTTGTTTTGGTACTTCAGGTAGTACGCGTGCTCCCACACATCGAGGCCCAGGATCGGGGTATGCCCTTCCATATAAGGGCTGTCCTGGTTGAGGGTGTTGATGACAGCCAAAGAGCCGTCATTTTTCACGATCAGCCAAGCCCAGCCACTGCCAAAACGGCCGACGGCGGTATTGGTAAACTCTTCTTGGAACTTTTCGAAGCTGCCAAAGGTTTCATCGATCGCTTTGCCCAGTTCGCCTTCCGGCCGGCCACCGCCGTTGGGGCTCATGATTTGCCAGAACAAGGTATGGTTAGCATGTCCACCCCCGTTATTGCGAACAGCGGTGCGAATGCTTTCCGGAACTTGATCGATATTTTTGAGCAGGTCCTCGATCGATTTTTCCTGCAGCGCCGTTTGCCCTTCCAGAGCCGCGTTCAGCTTATCCACATAGGTTTTGTGGTGACGACCGTGATGGATTTCCATAGTTTGCGCATCGATATGAGGTTCCAGCGCATCAGCGGAATACGGCAGTTGCGGCAGTTCGTGTTTTGCCATGTGTATACCTCCTATATGTAGTCTTTGGGAATAAAGGCGGGTGCGAAAACCGTACAACGCCTTTCATCTATACCTTTACCCGTTTCTATTATGCAAAAAACACCGGATATTATCAATGTCAAGGAACCCGCACCCGGAGAAGCTTCTTCAGTTGGCTTCGTCCACCTTTTCTTCGGTTTCAGCCGTTTCTTCTGCCACCAGCCGCTCGATCAGGGGAAGAACCTCGGTGACGTCGTCCAAAATATAGTCCGCTTCCAGCTCTTCAAATTTCCCACGCGCCTCTTGACCGGTGGGGCCGGTGAGTACGGCGGCAAACCGGCACCCCATCCGCCGGGCAGCCATCAGATCCGCCACAGAGTCCCCGACGATGAGAATCCGGTCCCCACCGGTAAGCGGAAGGCGTGCCGCCACACTTTTCGTATCGGAGCTCCCCCGTCCAAAATAAGCTTTCAAATAGGTAAAGGGATGCGGCTTGCCAAGGGGAGCCTGATCCGGGTAAATCTTTTCCGCAGCCCGCACGTCACTCGCCGTCGCGATCCGATCGGTATGGAAGAGGTCCCAGAGCCCCAGGGCAGTCAGGGGCACCTCCGTTTCCAATGCCGGCCGTCCCGTGCCGATACCGAGGGTGATCCCGTGTTTGGCCAGCTCTTTCAGCATCGACCCGATGGCTTCCGGTTCAACCAAGGGGATCTCCTGTTCCAAGAAACCTTTCTTTTCCGGATGAACGGCCGCCTTTTTCTCCTGGCTTTCAAACCGTTCCCGGCCCAAATACCATTCCTGGTACACTTCCCGGCCCAGTTGCCACAAGGGACCGCCGTGGGTAAATACATCAGTCCGTACCCCGGACCATTCTTCGGCTAAACGGTTGACTTGCCCCGACAGATCCCCCCCGTCCGCAGATGCATCCTTGAGCCGTTCCCTCAATTCCCCGAAACGGGGGGTAAAGGCCGGTTCTTCGTCCCGGATCATATCACCGATCCGCTGCAGGGCTTTTCGGTCCACGGGTTTTTTCAGCACCGCAGTCACCCACTCCGGACGCTTCTTCATCTGTTCTTTTAACAGCTCCTGGAGTTGGAACCCGAAGAGGAGACTCACCATATCCCAGTTGGAGTTGACTCCGTTAGCTTTGAGCCAATGAAGGATCTGTTCCTGATCAAATATCTCTTGACGAACCCGTTCGATCGTCTCATCATCCGGTTCCGGATCGAATCGATCCCCGGCAAGTCCCAGAGCTTGAGGACTGTATAAAAGCTCCCACACAGATAGACAGGTGGAATCAAAACAGCGCTTTTCGCTCAGTAAAACGCCATCTACATCAAACAGAATGGTATTGTACATGTTCTCGCCTCCCCATTGGTCCTCCGTGAAAAAATCAATTATATCCTTTTTTACTTTACCAGAGGAACAGAGGAATCCCAACCAGGTATCACCCATAAAAAAGTTCCCGACCATACTCGGGAACGGCTCAATCCGATTCGATGAAGGATCCATCCATCTTCCTGCGGAGGCGCTCTTCAATTTCCTTCCAATTTCCACGCCAGCCTTCATCCCGTGCTAAGCGGGTCAGGTAGAGGGCCTCACCAAACTTACCTTCTTCTTCCATCCATTGGATCAAACAGCTGTAACCCCATGTGTTCCGGAAGTTCATCGGTATAGGGATCATTCTTAAACGAGTTTTTAGCCACCGGTGCAAATTGGATCTGCAATTGACAAGTTTCCACCGCAGATTGTCTCAAAGCGGGATCGTATTGGGCCATGCTGCTGTAACGGCGGATCTTCTCCCCAAAATGTTCGTGCAAGCTGATAAACTTCTGTTCTTTCCAATGTTTTACTTCCGCCGGATCGGGGTGAGATTCTTTGATTTTTTCGTATGTAGACTGGGCGTTTTGGTAGATATCCGCCTCTTCCGCGGTCAGACACATTTCAAAGCGGAGGTTCCGATCTTCAAATTTTAATTTGGCTACAAAGGGATGGCCCGACTCCTTCTCCTGGGCTCGTTTGACCACAAACACATCCTTTTTGGACGGGATCTTTGGTAGTCCGATCATCCTGGTGCGCCCCCCTTTAACCCGGTGCAAAATAAAAAGACCGATCCGGCCTTGAGTCCGTACCTGTTTCTTACCCGCAGCCAGCAAAAACAAACCACGGACTCCGGGGATGTTCCCTCGGAGCCCGCATGTTTAACCACACTCCGATATGGAGTCATCTCGCACATGCTTCCGTCATCTTCCGAACCCTTCCTCGATTTCGGACTGGTATTCTTTCGGTTGTTGCTTCGAAATCCAATCAATCATCAGAGGATGGTGGATCCCCAAGTCACCCTCCTCCCCGCGATTCTTGATGGGGCTCGCCTTAGACGCCTTCCCCGTTTTAGAAAGTCCTCCCTGTCAAACAAGATTTCGTCAAACACACATCTTTCTCCCGCTTTTATCTGTATCATCCTTTCCAACGGATAAATAGAACATGGAGTTCTCGTTCATCAACAAAAGCTCGCCGCGGAACGGATCAGTCCCGCTTGCCCAGATACTCTTCCAACGTCTGCTGTTTGCGGTACATCTCGCCGGCGGCGGAAACCCCGACATAACGGAGGTGCCAAGGTTCATATTGATACCGGGTCACCTGTTCCTTCCCTTTGGGGTAACGGATGATAAATCCGAACCGATGAGCATTTTCCGCCACCCAACGTCCTTCGGGAGTTTGACCGAAAGACTCCACCAATTGAAAGGCCACCGACTGGCTGGTGATATCCATACTGAGCCCAGTCTGATGTTCGCTTTGACCGGGACGAGCACTCACCTGGTTGGCCCGTTTCTTCCCTACTTGGTCGGCTTTTAAGGCAAAAATCGCCTGCTGTCGTTGGTATGAGCGGTAGCCGGATTGGGCAAACAGCCTGAAACCTCGATCATCCGCCGCCGCAAATAGGCGTTCCAAAGCCTGTGCCGCTTCGCGCCGCATGTTTTTCTTCGGTGAGTATCCATTGAAGGAGAAACGAACCTGGGGAATCACCAAGTCCGGGGGAACATAATCCGGAGGCAATGAATGGGACTTATTGACCAAAACGGTGAATGACGCGGGATTGGATACCACTGTCCCCCCGCCGTCACCGGTATCAGCTTTCCTCCCGGAAGGATCCCCTTCCGCCTCGGGGTGAAGCGCAAGATCCAGTACCGACTGAGCCAAACCCTGAGGTCGGGCCACCAGCGCCCAGCCCTCTGCCGACCGATGCACCACATACTTCATGTGGCCCAAGCGGTGATGAACCCTGTTATTCCCGCCATCTTCCGGGAACAAACGGTTTACTTCCCCTTCCATTTCCCGATCCGATCGATCCGGGTGAAAAGCACGAAGAACGCCCTTTCCCCAAGAGGGAACGACGGATCCGCGGCAGGAGATTTTGAGTTCTACCAGATGATGACTTTTCTGATCCACTACCGCGTAAAAATGTCCTTTTTCACCAAGTGGAGCATCCAACACCGCACGTCCCTCGTTCATGTCCGAATATTGATTCCCTTGAGGATCGAGGTCAACATCATCTGGCAATACCGCACTCATCCTTTGGACAAAAGTTTCCAACTCCACACCGGTATCCTGAGGTTGTTCTTCCTGCTCCTGTTGAAAGGGGTCCATCGCTCTCACTTTTTGCTTTCCCTCCTCCCCTGAACAGGCTGCCGTCATCAGCAACAGTCCGATCAGAAGCAATCCAGCCGCGAAATGGCGATGTCCCATGGCCTCCTCCTTTTGGCGGGACTAGATAACATCCGATTTCTATTCCTGTTTTGCTTTTTCATTATAGCAGTGAAATTTTGGGTTTTCTATTTCAAAAATCATTTGCTCCGGAAGATGCACCGGGTTTGTCGAGGAGGCTGACCTTTTGTCTATTTTTGTAATAGAGGGAGGAAAATAGGTTCCTTATGAGAAAGAGTACTCAATACGAATCGACTCAGCCAAAAAGGGGGCCATAGGATGCCGTTTTCCCATATGGATGAAAATCGTGTCACCCCAGTGGACCCAAGGGAGCGCTGGTACACGGTGGATGATGTTGCCGAGCGGTTCGGCGTTCCGATGAAAAGGGTGCAAGACCTGGTTCTGACTGAACAGCTGCAAGGGATGGAACAGGACGGGGTTTTCTGGATTCGAGAGGAGGAGCTAGATCAAGCACGGGATTTGCTCGAAAAGGAGGCTGTCCCCCAGGATGGAGAGGGGAAGGAGATCCTTCGGGAGACGGACCCAGAAAACCCTCCACATGTGGAAGCGACTGCGGAAGAGGAGACAAAGGGAGACGTGATCCCCATTCACCACCAGGAGCATCGGCAAGAAGACGACGGGGGATCCGAGATCGGGGAACGCTGGAAAGAAGCCTTTGAAAAAGCGACGGCTCAACTGGAAAAGATGAAAAAGCCCCTCTCCCGGCTCCGCTTCAAGGAGTGGATCGGTCAATTTTTCCAAATGATTGACGAGAAAAAGAGAGACGAGGTCCGGCAAGAGAAAGTCGACCGTCAAGTCAGCGTCAAACTGGGCTTTATGACCGGAAAAAATGAATTGTTTTGTGACTTTTGCGAAATCGACGACCATTTTTACCCCGGTGCCATCTTTGCTGATATCTACGTGGAAGGCAGCTTGAAATGGATGATGTGTCCCAACTGTTTAAACTACTGCCGACAACAAGCCAACGGCTCTATGGAGCAGAATATCCGCGCCCGTTTCAACCAGCTCGCTTTCCGTCTGGAACGGGAAGCCCGTCGGGCACGCAACCTGGCCGCCTCTGAAGACTTCCGGGTACCTCCCCTCCACGAGTGGGATGCTTGGGAGACAGCATCGATGGCCATGCAGGAAGTAGCCGCTACCTATTCGCAAGACCCCGCCGAATATGAAGCTTCCCCAGGCTTTGATCCCTCGGATCAGGACCGGGAGTAAGTCTGCATCCCCCCTCGGTGGGGGTTATTTGCTGACGACCTCACAGGAACAGAAGCGTATCCGGGGATCCATACACCTTCGGCACATGAGTACACATGGTTAACAGCAACAAACAAAGAAAAAGTCCAAAACCTTTCAACCACATGGAACCACCTCGGTGCTTTTTAGGTTCGCGAGCGTCCACTGTCTTCGTTTCTCCGTTTTGAGAGAAAAAACCTGCTGTTTCCCGGTGAAAAAGAAACGAAAAGATATGATGAATAAGGAAATGTTATTTTGAAAAAAGGAGAATCGAATATGACCCGAGCACAGCGGCTCCAGGAGCTGATCGACGATATCGAAGCGCTGAAAAAGGAACGGGAAACGATCGAAAAAGGTCCAGCTCGCTTAGAACTGGACCTTCGTATCAAACGGGAACGGGAAAAATCGCACGGCTGATGAAAGACTGATCAAAGACTGATCCCGGGAAACCTCCCTCCCGCCACCATAAAAAGAAGCCGGTAGAACGGCTTCTTTTTGTACCGTTTTAACTTGGATCAGCCGCGGAGCAGATCTTGCGGTATTCGCAATAACCGCAGCGGTAGCCGGGACGGGGAGGATAATCGTCGATACCTTCTCCCTGATGGAGCATGCGCGCACTTTCCTCCAGATCACCCAGTGCTCGATGGATCCATGCGTCATCCACTTCCCAGGTCTTCTCCACCCCAGGAGAAAGGAAAAACAGGGTGGCCCGATCGACCGCGATCCCCCAGGTCTCCTTGGCGGCCAAAACATAAAGTTGCAGTTGGGGAAGATACTCCTCCGCCGTCTTCTCCACCTGTCCCGGTTCCACCTCATTGGTTTTGTAGTCGACCAGTTCCCAGGTGCCATCCGGGTTTCGGTGCATCCGGTCGATGATCCCTTCCACTTCCAACCCCGACAGAACTTGAAGCCAGCGCGCTTCTCTCTTCACTCCACTCTGTCGGGATAACGTCAGATGGTGCCGGCTGTTCAGGTAAGTCTCAAACAGCGGCTGCACCTGTTTTTTCACCTGTAGCTGGCTGGAGCGGGGAACGCCGAAGTTGTCCAGGATCCGTCCCCATTCGATGGATGTCTTCTCCCATGGAGCAGGACAGGTTTCGATCAAACGGTGGACGATCTCTCCTCGCTGCTGAGGGGACAGGGTAAACCCTTCGGAGTTTGCAGGGGACTTTGGGTCGCCTTCTTCTGTGAGCGGGAAGGAGAGACCGGCCACCCGGGCGTAGTAATATTTCCGAGGACAATTTTTTAGCAACATGAGATCGCTGACGCTGATCTCCATTCGATCCAGGGGAAGCCAGCCCCGTGGCTCCATCACCGCCACCGCCGGCGGAGTCAGGGGCTTTTCAGAAAGCAGGGGGTCCGATGGCGGCTCCCACCCACCGGTATCCAACAGTGATGGCTCTTCCGGCATCACCGCCGCTGCCTCTCCGGCAGGCAGCCTCACCTGAATGGTCAATTCCGGATCCTCCAGCTCCCAGACCCCCTGCTCGTCGTCGATACGGTCGAAACTGAAAACCCCATCCAGCCACTCACTCCAGGTGGCGGCGGACAGTAATCCTTCCCCTTTTTTCACGCCCTTATGTTCTAACGGCACCCCGCTCAGGAGCAGACGGTATTTGGCCCGAGTAACCGCCACGTAGAAGAGACGGACAAACTCTTCCCGCTCCCGCTCCTTCTCCCGTTCCTTCCACTCCAGCCAACGGATCGGCTCCCCTTGGATAGGGGTCATGCCGCGCAGGCGGACCACCAGCCCCGCTTCCCGATCCACCTCCACATCGGCGTTATGGGGAGTGGGAGAGCGGGACAGATCGGGGAGGATGACCACAGGAAACTCCAATCCTTTGGATTGGTGGATGGTCATCAGCTTGACACTGTTCCCCTCCGCCGGCTCCACCGCCGCTTCCGTTTCCTGTTGTACCCGCTGCCACTCATCCACCCGGCGGAGAAAAGCATCCAAGGAGTAGCTCAGCTCCCCTTGTTCCTCTCGGATCCGATGGATTAGCTTGTCCAGATTAGCCCGGGCTTGTTTTCCCTGAGGAGTAGCCCACAACACCTGAAGATAGCCGGAGTCTTCCAGCAATCCCTCCACCAACTGGGCGACGGAGACCCGGCCCAGCTGGCGGCGGGCCCAGGCTTGTTGCCGAATAAAGCCTTCCAGCTTGCTCCACTCCCCAACGGTTAGCCCCGCCAGCTCCAGCCAGCGCTCCGGCGCCTTTTCCCAGCCCGGCTCTTGGGTCATCATCAGGAGGGTTTCGTCAGAGATGCCGCAAAAGGGAGAACGCAACAGACCCACCAGAGACAGGGTGTCACCCGGGTCGACCAGCCAGCGGAGGTAGTGGAGGACATCGATCACCTCCTGCCGATCAAAAAAGCCCCGCCCCCGGACCACGTGGAAAGGAATCCTTCGACGGAGCAATGCTTGCTCATACCGCTTCACATGGGTCATCGCCTGAAACAGCAAGACGATCTCCCCTGGCGGCGTCCCCGCCTTCAGAAGCTCTTCGATCCGGCAGGCGATCCTCTCCGCTTCCACATCACGAGGATCCTGTCCTTCGGGCAGCGCCTCTTTTTTTGGCACCGGCAAAAATTCCACCCGCGCCTCACCCAACCGTTCCTTCTGGGCCACCGTTTCCCGGTAATGGTTGGGCGATGTCGGATCGGAGGACATCAACCGCTGGAACAACCCGTTGACAAAATCGACCAGAAAGGGATCGGAGCGAAAATTGTCCACCAGGGCCACTTCCTGCCCGCCTCGGGAGAGAATCTCTTCCCGGGTTTGACTGAAGAGGCTCACCTCCGCCCCGCGAAAGCGATAGATGGACTGTTTGGCATCGCCCACTACAAATAATTTGCCCGGTTCCTCCTCTCCACTGCACAAACAATCGATCAGCTGTTTCTGAGCATCGTTGGTATCCTGAAATTCATCCACCATCAGGTAACGGATCGATTGCCGCACCTGCTGCAACACCTCCGGGTGGTCCCGCAGCAGGCGGACCGCCCGGGTCTGCAGTTCGTCAAAGTCGACAGCGTTTCGTTCCCCTTTGGTCCGGGTCAACCGGTGGTGAACCAACGTCAGCAAGGAGAGCAACCCTTCCGTCAACTGGCGTTCCTCCGGCAGCAAAAGAAGACTGGTCGTCACCTGCAGGAGGCGGTCTACCTGCTCCTTCATCTGATCCCGAGGTCCAGTGATTTCTTCCTTGCGCCCCCAATTTCCTTTGAGCAACTCCTTGATCGCCCGCAAGGGCGGAAGAAGCGCCTCGGGATCCCGGGCAGCAGTCAACTCCTGTTCCAGTTCCGGCCAGGCAGACTGGAACGCTTTCACCCTTTTCCCGCCCGAAAGCTGCAACAGAGGTTGCGCCAGCCCCGGCAAACGATCCAGTTTCACCTGCCATTCCCGCCGCAACTGCTCGGCAACTTGCTCCTGATGAGCCCGTGTCCGGCGGGAGAGCTCCTCCGGCTCCCAACCGTTTCCCGCCATCTGGGTGTACAGGTGAGCCACCCACGGCAGGCAACCCTCCGTTCCCCAACCGGTGATCCACCGCTGTAGCGCCGCACCTTCATCCGTCTCCCCGGCTCCAACCACCTGGGGCAATGCCTTCTCCACTGTCTCCCGGAGCAAGGTACGCGCCGTCGCTTCATCCATGATGGAAAAACCGGGATCCACGTCGGCTTCCACCGGATGATCCCGCAAAAGACGAGCGCAAAAGGAGTGGATGGTGGTGATACGACTCCGCTCCGCCTCCGTCAGCAGCCGGTACCACCGCTGTTCTTCCACCGGGTCCCCCTGCTTTTGGGCCTGTTCCAGCCGTCGCTTCATCCCGTCACGAATCCGATTCTTCATCTCCGTAGCTGCCTTTTCCGTAAAGGTGATGGCGACGATCCGCTCCAGAATATCCGGCTCATCCCCCTCTCGGTCCAGGATGTGGAGAAACCGTTCCACCAACACCCGCGTCTTCCCTGAACCGGCTCCGGCGGAGACGATGCAGTCCACATCCAGGGAATCGACGGCCTGCTGTTGGGAGGGTGTCAGGCGAATCTCCCCCAAGCTCACCGCTGATCCTCCTCCTCTTCTTCCAAATTCACTTTTCTCGCCATCCGCTGGCTGTCGATCCGGCAGACGGTCCGGTGGGGACAGAAGAGAGGGCACTCCCGGGCCGGAGCGACGGCGAAATCCCCTTGGGCCGCCCGTTCCAACTGCTGCAGAATCCGCTGGCGGATCCTCTGTTGCACCTGATCCCACTCTTGCTGTTCCAGAAGGCTCCCCACCCGGGAACCGATTCCCGCCAGGGGCGCCCGCTCTTTGCGCCACAGTCCCCGGTTTCGGTTGTCTGTTGGTGCAGTCCCTTCTTCCGGGCGCTTTGCCGCCGTGTAATAAGCGGCACCCACCGCCTGGTCCGGATGAAGGCCGAAGGTTTCCTGCAATACCCACAAGTAAAGGGGCAACTGCAGTTGGTCTCCTGACCGAATCGCTTCCATTGAAGGGGCGGCGCCCGATTTATAGTCATACAAGGCATAATATCCGTCAGCATCCATGTCGACCCGGTCCACTTTTCCCCGCAAACGCAAGGTCCAGTCCTCGGCCAGCTTTAACTCCGCCGGAGAGGTCCGGGTCCGGGGGTCGATCTCTCCCCGGTGCACCAAGGCAGGATCCGCCGCCATCCCAAAGCCCAGCTCCAAAAAGCGGGGCGCCGGCGGGTTTTCCACCTTTCGCCGCCAGAAACATTCGTGAGCCAACAGCTGGATCAGCTGCTGGCGGATCCGACTCTTCTCAATGCGGACACGGAAGGGATCCCGCCATTTCCACCCGCCGACTTCTTCTGCCTCCTGAAATACCTGCTCCGCCACCTGCATCAGATGCTCCCGCATCGCTTCCTCCCGGTCGGGATCGAAACCCCCATCCCGGTAACGGTCCCAGAAGCGGGACAAAATCCGGTGAAACATCTCCCCCTGCTCCAAGGAGGAGACTCCGGTCTCCGCCGTTTCCCGGGGCTGAATTCCCCACACGCGCCCTGCCATGTAGTGAAAGCGGCACTGGACCAGCTCGTTGAGTGCCGTGGCGCTCCACACCTGATCTTTCAGTCCATGGGCCCGCTCTCCGAACCACCCGGCAGAGCCCAGCACGCCGTCAAAGGCGGTGTAACGACTGCTCCAGCGGAGTCGTTCCACCTGAATCCGCTCCCGGAGACAGCGATATTTCCCGGGATAGACCCGGCGGTAACGGTGAAGCAGTTCCTGAGCCCGGCGGGTTTCACTCTCCTCCTCGGAACCTCGGCGCAGCGTATCGACGGCTTTTTCCACCCCGTGAGCGAGGGATAAGCAATCCTCCCAACGGGTCGGCAAAAGGTCGCCCGCTTGAGACGAGGTCTGTACCACACTATCCGGGGTCAAAAGGCCCAGCAACTCATCTAGGAAAGGAGACGGCAGTTTCCCCTTTCCTTCCGCTGTCATCGACGGATACGAGAAGACCAGGTGCTCTGTCGCCGCCTGGACGGACTGGTAAAAGGGGAGCAGCCGTTGCGCCCGCCGTTCCGCCGAAGTGGCCAGTATCACGCCCTCCCGACGCAGCCGCAGACGCTCCCTGTCTGGAATCAACCAATCTTCCCGAATGGGACGGGGCCAGTCCCCTTCAGCACACCCCAGCATAAAGACGGCCCGATACCGTCTTCCTCCCATCTGGTTGGGCATAAGAAGGTGAATACCGCCCCGGCGACCCGGAGTCAGCTCCACCTCTTTCCCTGACGCTGCCCGTTCCAACTCATGGATAAAGGAACGGAGATCACACACCCCTTCGCCCAGGTCCGTGGAATCGAACACCGTTTTCCACTCTTCCAGTACCTCGCCAAGGGCTTCCCAAGCGTTAATTTCCCCGACCAGCATCGGCAGAAGATCGGTATCCCGACCCATCTCTTCCCAGGCGTCCTCCCGCTTTAACACCTTAGACCAACGGGCAAACCACTCTACCCACTCTCGCCACCGACGCTTCTTGGGGATTTCCTCTACCCAGCGATATAAGGCGCGCAAACCCTCCCCATCGGCGGCGGTCCACTCCCGCCAAGCCGCCGTCTGTTCCATGCGGCGAAGGAGATCAGCTTCACTGCGGGGCTCGCCTAACAGGCGGTACCCCCGAAGCCAGCGGCTCCGCATGGTCCCATCCTCTACCCAGGGAAGATAGGCGCTTTCCATCAAGGCGGTCCGCTTTTCTTCCTGGCCCTGCCGCACCGACAGTGCCCCCAGCAGAGTTTGCATCAAGGGGTGATCGTACAGAGAAATGGACTGTCCCCGTTCACAGGGGAGACCGGCCCTTTGCAGTTTAGACACCAAACGGGACTCATACTGCTCCGGATCGGCGCAAACCAGAGCCACCTCCGACAGCGCCGCTCCCGAGTCCCGCAGCCATTCCCGCAAGCGGGCGGTCACCCGTTCCACTTCGTGATCCACATCGGAGGCCGCAAGCACCTCTACTTTTCCCTCCGCCGACACCGGGGCAGCGGAAGTGGCGAAAGCCTGCTGTTCCAAGTGATTCAGAGGGGCCGCCTTTTCCGTCACTTGCAACCTCTGCGGCATCTTTCGCACAAAAAAACCCCGCTGCCTTAGACGCTCCACGGTTCGGGCCGTCTCCCGAAAGAGGCGGGGTCGCTTTTCATCCCAAACCAGGTGGAGAGAGACATCGACGCCGGCTGTCACCAGCTGGATCAGCACCTGCTGCTGCATAAAAGTGAGTTCCGTAAATTGCTCCACCACCACCTGCTCCGGCAGCGATTTCCACCCCGCCTCCCGACGCAGCGCTTCACAAACCTGAAAATAGGGCTCTTCTTGATCGACCCATCCATATCGGCGTAGGAGTTCTTGGTAGGCCTGATAAACCCGGATCAGCTCCCGGTACTTCTCCCCTCGGTCCGCCCACAATTGATCGAGGCGCTCGGGGCGCACGCCTGCCCGTTTTAGCTCTCCGATCCGGGCTTCCACCTGTTTGAGCCACCCCCGCCGTGCCGTCATCCGACGAAAATAGTGAAAACCGCCGTTCTCTTCCACCCGAGCAACTGCCCGCTGTACCAGCAACTCCTGGGCTACCATCGTCATCGGATCCTCCCAGCTCAGGGAGAGTAGCCAACGCACAAACTGGTCAAAGGTAAAAAACCGCTCAGCCCCTTGATGAAACCGTCGCTTCAACTCCCGTACCAATCGGGAACTGGGCACGACACAGGGGATTCCACTCTCGCGGGGAAGCCGTTCCAATCCGATGCCGACTTCCCCATCGGAGACGTTATGTAAGTAAACCGTTCCAGACACCCGCACCACCTCCTTACATCAAACCTGTCTTCTCCATCCTCTGATGAACGCTCCCTTTTTTTCAAGTCCCTTTTACGGGCTTGGATGAAAAAGGTCCACACTTCCTGATATGCCGCCGCTCATGATATCACGATAGGTCCAACCGCATCCGGGTAAACGGGATCCCTTCGTCTTCCAGCATCCGCCTCTCCCGATCCTGGCAAGTGCACAAAATCACCTGATGGGAGCGGGAGAGGCTTCCCAGAATACGGATCGCCTGCCGCAATCGGTCTTCGTCAAAGTGAACCAGGCTGTCATCCAGAATTAAGGGGAGAAAAAGCGAGGCGTGGTCGGAAAAAAAGCGGATCAAAGCCAGACGCAGCGCGAAGTACATCTGATCGATGGTCCCCCGGCTCAATTGTTCCACCGGTTGGGACACCCCGGTTTCCGGCACAAAAACACGCATGGCAAAGTCCTGAGCCGGGTTAACCATCAATTCCCCATAGCGCCCCCCGGTCACTTCCCGGATCGCTGTGGACGCCTGGGGGCGCAGCCAGGGTGCAAGATCATCCTGGATCTCCCGGGCAGCTTCCTCAATGCCCGCCCGCACCTCCTCCAGAATGGTCCGTTTCCGATCCAGTTCCTCCACCTCCCGTTCCGCTTCCTCCAGCATCGTCTCCACATCCCCCAGGGATAGATCCCCGGACTGGCTCAACTCACCTGTGAGACGATCTACTCGTTCCTTCACCTGGTGGTAGTCGGCTTCTAATCGACGGCTATCGGCTTCCGCTTCCGCCAACCGATCCGCCAATTCCTTTGCGGCTGCCGCGGGATCCTCGGGAAGCTTGATCTCCTGAAGCAGCTTTTCCGCATGGTCCAACTTCACTTCCAGTTTCTCCTTGCGACACTCCCAGTCTTCCTCCTGCCGCTTGCGCTCCCATTCTTCCATGCGTTCAGTCCATTCTGCAATCTGCCGGTCCAACTCGTGGACCCTGTTGCTGTTGCGTATCCATTCCTCCCATAGGGCTGGGTGTTCGGTGCCCAGCTGTTGCCGCCAGGCCGCACCCTCTTGATCGATCCGGCCCTTCTCCTCTTCCTTCTCCGCCAGGGTTTCCCGCAAAGCGGCGAGGCGGATCTCCAAGGTGCGGCGGGTCTCCCGAGCCCTCTCCGCCTCTTCCTCAATCCGCTCCAGTTCCATCTGCCACCGTCGAGGTTCAAAAGAACCCAGCCTCCCCTTGAGAGGAGCCGCCCACTCCTGCACCTCTCTATGGATGCGGCGGATCTCCCCCCGCCTCTCCGCATCGGCAGACTGGTCTTGCCACAAGGTGAATAGATCGGCGACAGAAGCGGCCCGCCACCGTTCCAAAATCTCCCGCTCCCGGTCCCGAATACGACGCCACTCCTCCCGAACCTCCTCTAACGTCCGTTCCGTCTCCTCATAGGGGAAATGCGACGCGGCAGTTTCCCAGCGGTCCCGGTTCTCACCGGTTGGCTGTCGATACCTTTGAGTCCCTTGGTAAGCGGCGGCAACGCTAGCAGCCAGCAGTAACCCGCTGATCAATGGCTGCTCAAACAAGAGAAAAAAGGAACCAAAGCCGCTGATACCAGCCGCTGCCCACCATATCCCACTCCGGAGAACGGGAGCGGAACGTCTTTCTGCTGTCTCCGCCAGGTGCAGTCGGTTCCACTCCCCTTCCAAGGCTTCCCGCTGCCGCTCCACAGCCTCCCGCTCCGTTCCGAGACGACGAAGGCGTGCTACATCCTCTCCCAAGATTTGTCGTTCACTGGAAGGGAACGGAGTGGGAAACGCCAACTCCCCCTCCAGCTCCGCCGCCTGACGCAACTGCTCCTGCGCCCTAGAGATGCTGCCCAGGGGTAGTGCCAGCAGGTGACCGGCCTTTTTTTGAAAACGCTGAAGCTCTTCATCCACCTGTCTGATCTCCTCCGCCAACCGCTTCCTCGTCTCAGAAAGATCGCTGTGGCGACGGAGCCACTCCCGGAGGCTCTCCCCTTCGGCAGGAGACAAAAGTACAGGCGGAAGGATAGCTTCCCTCTCCTCACGCAGGGCCTCCAGACGCTTCCGTATCGTCTCCCCCCGCTGCCAGTGGCCCTGAAGATAAGCCTGCTCCCGCAAGAGAGCCGCCCGCTCCTGAGCCGCCTGTTTTTGCTCTTTCACCTGCTGCACCTGACTTCGGGCCGAGCGGAGGCGGCTCGCCAGCCGGTCCCGCTCCGCCTCCAGCCGGGCTAGCTCTTGCCGCGCTTGCTGCAGCTGCCGGTATTCGGCCCGTTTTCGCTCCATCTCTTCCCGCAGACGCTTTCGCTTAGCCAAAGCAAGGGCATAGGGTTTCTGCCCGGTAGCCCGCACCCCGATCCCGTCTACCTCGGCCTTCAGCTTTTTCAGCACCGGCTCCACCCGAGCCTCTTTCCCCATCAGCTGCTGCAACTTTTCCAGCATCTCTTGATCCCCGGCGCGGGCTGAGGAGGAAAAACAGCAGATGCGAGAAAACAGGGACCGGGATAAGCCGGTCAAGCGGGGAATCAGTTGCCGGTCCTTTCGCCGATCCATCGGAAAGAGCGGTGTCAGATCCCGGCCGGTCTTCCGATCCACCAACTGCTCGTGCTCCTCTTCCCATCGGAGGGAGCGGATCAGCCGGTATTCCTTCTCTCCCAGGGAAAAGTCCAGCTCGCCTCCGTACGCGGTCCCTTGCCAAGGGCGATAATCCTCGTACCAGTCCGCTTTTTTCCGTTGCTGCAATCCTTCCTTTTTCCCACCGTACATCAAGGCGAGCAAACCCTGGATCAGAGTGGATTTCCCTGCTTCGTTGGGGGCTTCGATCAGGTTGAACCCCTCCCCTAACAAGAAATCACGATCCAGAAAGCGGCCAAATCCCCGAAAATGGACGCGATGTAGTCTCATCCCGATTCCACCTCCGCCATCAACAAGGCCAACCCCTTATGCAGAGCGGCCTGCAGGATATCGCGTTCCTCCGGTGACGCCGTCTCCATCTTTTTTTCCATCCGGCGAATGTAGGCGGCCACCAGCCCGTCGCCCGCCTGCAGGCGCTCCAGATCAAAGCCCGGGACGGACCGATCCAGGCATTCCACATAAAAAAAACCTTCCGCCTTCAGCTCGGCTGCGATGCGATCCGGGGAAAATTCCGTCTCGGGCGGCCGCTCACCCTGGAGGATGAAGCGAAGACACTGGTGACGCTCCTGTCCTGGCGGGATGTTGCCGGCAATGAAGGCGGCCACCTGCCGGTCGGTTTCACATCCTTCCACATCGACCATTTCCACCTCGTAGCGGCGGCTGTGAACAGGCACCTGCTCCAGCCGCACCCCCGATTCGTCCCAGGTGGTGACAGTGACGGTCCGCTCCCCGGTCTCTTTCCAGCGCAACGCCTCCGGAGATCCGGGATAACGGATCCAGGTCCGCCGTTCGTTATCCAGCCGGCGGGTGGCCGGCTGGTGGATGTGTCCCAGGGCGACATAATCCAGCTCCAGTGGGGCCAGCTCCGGCATCAGCAGCGGGAAATAATCCGTCACCGCCTCCTGTTCCAGCAGGGTCCCGTGGGCAACCAGCAACCGCCGCCCGCCATCCCCCCGCAGGGTAGGGAGGCTCTTTTCCCGCTCTACAAAATCGGTAAAGCCTTTACCGTAGAGATACAAATCGTACTCGGGAAAAACGTGTTCTTCCCACTCCCCGGACAGGATATGAACCGACTCCGGCCAGCGGATGGTGCGGTAACAGGAGTCGGGACGCCAGGGATCATGGTTTCCCGGGGCCACGATCACCCGAGTATCGGGAATGCGATCCAACTCGGCCTGGACGAAATCCAGAGTCGACCGGTCCACATAGCCGTGTTCCAAAAAATCGCCGGCGATCACCAAAAAAGCGGCCTCCCTCTCCTGGACCAAATCAATGATCCGCCGGAAGGTGGAACGGTAATCCAGCCGCCGCTCCGCCAGCCGCTCCGCATCCTTCCAACCCTGCACCGGCAGATCCAGGTGCAGATCCGCTGTATGTACCAAGGTGAATGACGATGCCATGCCTTCCTCCTTTACCAACCATTCGGTTTTACAATCCTAACCTTTTATCTTTCACCAACCAACCGCTCGATTCCTGCCGCTCCCCCCGATCATTCAGGAAACGGAACAACTCCGACACCTCCGGTGTCCAGACACCGTTTCTTCTATTGACCGAATCTTTCGGTATCATGAAAAGGAGTGATTGGATTGGTCTATATCATCTTCGATCCGGGTCACGGCGGACACGATGCCGGCGGATCATCTGACGAACTGGAAGAAAAAGATGTAGCGCTGAAACTGTCCAAACTGGTTAACAAAGCCCTCGGCCCCTATGAAGGGGTTCAGGTCAGCCTCACTCGCTGGGACGACCGCTATCTGAGCCTAGAACAACGATGTGAGTTTGCCAATAAGCGAAACGCCGACCTCTTTATCTCCATGCACTGCAACAGCTTTGACGACCCCGATGCCCACGGCTACGAGTCCTACGTCGTTTACGGTGCCCGAGACAATAACACCAACGCCGCCCGAAGACAGGACGTCATCCACAAGCACGTGATGAGCCTCCTAAATGATCACGGCATCCAGGACCGGGGCAAAAAAGAAGCCGGTTATTACGTCCTCCGCTATACCGAGATGTCGGCCATCCTCTTTGAAAACCTCTTTATCACTAACTCCAAGGAGAACGGGTTGTTAAAGGATGACGACTTCCTGTGGGACCTGGCCAAGGCTTATGCCCGCGGAATCGCCGACGCCTATGGGTTGAAGAAATAACGTTATAGGGGAGTGCATCGCCAGACGAGTACTCCCCTTTTATGTAGATTGGAAGGCGAATCTCTCCAAAAAAGGGGTCCTGTGATAGGATAGAGAAAGGAGGTTTAATCATGCATGGCGTATATGCAAAATCGACGATGGCCAAATGGGCCTGGACGATTCTCCATAGCTTGGCCATCTTTACCGTCGGCTGGCTACTCCTGGGATCGGGTCTGGCCCACCTACCCGCCTGGCTGCAACCCGATGCGGCGGCCGGAAACCACCTTCGCCGCTGGTTGCTCTTTTGCTGCTCCCTGGTATTATTCATCCGCATGATCATCACCGGCTTTGTCTTCCTCCGCCGCAAGTTCGGTTGGGATGAAGCGGTGGTGGTAGCGATTTGGCTATGGATCATCCACCTCACCTTCGCCCTACTCGGCGGCAAGGAATCGAGCCCAGTGGGGTGGGTGGACGGGGTCGCTTTGGCGCTGTTTTTGCTTGGATCTTATCTGAACACCGCTTCCGAATGGCAACGCCATCGATTTAAAAAAAGACCGGAACATCAAGGCCGCCTTTTTACCGACGGCTGGTTCCGGTACAGCATGCACATCAACTATTTTGGCGACCTCGTCTGGGCCACCGGGTTCGCCCTGCTCACCCACAGCCCGTGGGCCTTCCTGATCCCGCTGATCATGCTGCTCGGGTTTCAGTTCTACCAAATCCCCATCCTGGACCGTTACCTCAGCCAACGATACGGAGAAGAATTTGAGGTATATGCAGCCACCACCAACAAACTGTTTCCCTCTTTCAAAAGATGATCACCCATTCAATGGACCGTCAACCATCCCCCACTCGTGGATCTCCATCCGACGGGCGCCCTGTTTTACAAAGGGATCCGCTTCAGCATATTTTCGAGCCTCCTCCAGAGACTCCGCCAGATAGCGGAATCGCAAGGGCGACTGCAGGTATGCCGACTTTATGAATGAACCGATGATCGCGAGGTTAGTGCCATTCGTTTGGACCAGAAATGGCTCACCCAACCCGACTTCAACCCGGGTACAAATCGTAACGCTCATAACTAAAGAGTTTAGATAAAAATCGGGGCTGTTTTCCAGCCTCCGTATTTCACGAGGATGAATCAGCCGCCGATTCCGGCCTTTGGCCGGTTTTTTTCAGCTCGGGATCGTCGTAGACGAACCATGCGAGGCGGATTCGGATGTCGCCGGCTTTTTTCTGTTTGCTCGTATATTCCCATCCCTGGACGGAAACGATCGGCTTCATCCCGTGCAGGTTGCCAAAGAGGGAGAGGAGCTGATCTTCCGTTCCTTTGACGCGGAGATCCGCCCAATAGGGCTTCAGCCGGGAATCTTTCCCTGTGCGGGGGATCAGTTCCGGCTCTTTTTCCGCCGGCTTCGATTCCTCCTTCTCTTTCGACGGGGTCAATCCTGCAGACGTCTCCGCCATGCGCAGCTGTATCCACTGAGCACCGGCGTCTTCAACGGCCTGTTGCAGCTGGGTGGTTAGGCGGGCCGGCTCTGGAGTGACGGGCACTTTTTCCCGAAGGGCGGCCGTTTCCCCCTCAGTGGGCTTTTCCGGCTGTTCCCGTTCTGGGGACAACACCTGTTGGTGCTGTTCCATGAACTTCCGAGCTTCCGCTTCCTCCGCCTGCATTTCCCGCAGCTGGGAATGAACCGGATACAAGGCAGCCAGCGTCACCGAGAGGATCAGGAAGGTCCCCCCAACCCAAACCCCGATCAGGGTTTTGCCGTTTTTCCATTGGCCGCGGGGGCGGATCGGTTTCGGTTGTTTACTCCATCGCATCGGTATCCCCCTTCGCTTGCATCATCTCCTCCGATGGGGGACGTGAGTCCCTGGAGGGCGGGGGCGTCGACCCATCATCGCTCGGTTTCAGCGTGAAATGAAAATGGAGCACCTCTTCTCCTTCCGCATCGGGATCCAGCAGGGCATCGTCCCCCCCGCAATCGCCAAGACAGTCGAGAAAGACCGACTTCACCCGAGAATCGCTTTGCAATGATTCCAGAAACGCCGCTGCTTCATCACCCGAGGGAAATACCGCCCATCCATCCATGCGGCGCGCATCCACCTCCGCCCGGAAAAGCTCCGTCCCAGCAGGCAGCTTTTGATTGACCACCTGCAAACCATTGGACCAGAGGAGACGGCCTTCCTCCAGCTGCTGTACCGCCTCCCGATAGCGCACATCGGGGCCATAACGGTTCATAAACGCTTGGTGGTCGGCCACTTTTTTCTGGGCTTCAAAGTAAGTTTCCTCTCGCTGTTCGTGTGCCGCTTTCACTCGGCTCACTTCCTGGACCTGCTCGTAGACATACCAACCGGCCAAGGCTACCATCTGAAGCAACCACAACATGATCAAGGTGAGGGCAAAGTGGAAGTACCGTCTCCCTGAAGGAACCGGGGGCATCAGGTTGATTCGTCCAGCACCTCGGACAATGCCGCCCCCAGGGGAATCGACAAGGCACTTCCCAGCCATCGGGACGACTGCAGGCTCAGATCCTCCTCCATCAGCTTCTGGGGCCCCGTCCCCATCTTTAGCGGGGGCGTCTGTTGCGACTGCATCCACAGCATCAGCTGGCTCAGATCGATCCCGGCCCCGGTCAGTATCCAGATTCGACCCCGTTTCCACAGCTCTCGATTCAGCCATTCCGGCCCCTCCTTTCTCAACGCTTCCAGGAGCGCAGTTCCATATGAACGAATCGGGTCCGAATCCGTCAGCACCGGAGTGAGCGGTTCCATCCCTGGTCGATCCTCCGGTTCCAAAAATCGATCCATCTGCAGCGGAAGATAGGTACCCCCCTGCAGAACGCCTCGGTGAAAAAGGTTGACTTCCACCCCGTTATGGGAAAAGTGAAAGGTGGCCGGCTGTTGAGGAAAGCCTTCCTCAGCAAAATCGATCCAGCGCTGCAGGCTGAGTGCCGACAGGTCGATCCGCACCGGTTCCAAGCCGCAGCAACGGACGAGATCCACCTGTTCGTCCAAGTAAGCACGAGAGACCACAGCCACCACCACTTCCTGATGATCCCCCTCCCGCCACATCGAAGGAATCGGCAATACATCAAAATAAGGGTCGTCAAAGGGGAGATTCCATCGAGGGATCAGCTTGTCCCGGATCCAGCGCCGCATCCGGGAGGCGCGCATCCGGGGGATCTTCCAGATACCGGTCACCACGTGCCGAGCGCCCAGAGCGAGGTGGACGCGCCTGGTTTTTAGACGACGCCCGGCCAAGGCATCCCGGACCGACAAGATTAGCTCCTCTCGTTCCATCGCCGACGGATTTTCCCTCCAGGCTGACAACAGCGGGTGGACCGTATACTGGGTCAGCCGAATCTTGCGAAATCCTTTTTTGATCTCCACCAGTTTAAACAACGAATCGGACCATTCCATTCCCAATGCGTATCTTGAAAACAGGGGCATCCTCCTTAACTCCTTCTCGTCGTCATCGTATCCGATCGGCGAATGGGAGCCCATCGCCCTTCCTCTTATGAATTGGATGGGTCTGGTTAAAAATCCTTTTCTATATTTTCTTTCTTCTCCATCCCATGTCTATTTATGAGAATTTCTCGTATCGATGAATAGAAGCTTTTGCTCCATCTTGTCGTTATAATTGACAGAGGACATATTTTCCGAAGGGTGCCAGAACGACAATCAGTCAATCAGGGGGGATACGCGGGATGTTCCCGCCGCAATTTCACCTTCTGTCTGAAAGCCCATCCAAAAGCTGTGAGGATATTTACCGACAGTGGGAAAAGCTTTTTACTTTTCCGGTGAATCGGTTCAATAGAGGCCCATTTTTTCAATAAATCTAATGAGGGTTAAAAAGGTAAATTTTACAAGGATGGCCGTCACGAAATACTCATTGAGATAAACAAAGAGGACATTTATCGGGATTGCATTCGCTGGTTACAGGCGAAGCATCCAACTGTCCAGTGAAATCACATCGTGAGAAAAAGGTTCGATGGTTGTTCGGGGCAAAATACAGATCATAAGCAACCCGCCTCTGACCCTCGAGGCGGGTTGCTTCCCATCCTTCTCTACTTATCACACGATGGCTAACATCCGCTCCAACGCAGTCCGGGCCCAGTAGGCGGTGTCCGGGCCAACGGTTACCCGATTGACCGGTTTCCCTTCGATGAGACTTTCTAAAGCCCACAGGAGGTGAGGACGGTCGATCCGGTTCATGGTGAGACAGGGGCACATGGTCCGGCTGAGCAGGCGAATCTCCTGCTCGGGATGGTTTTGAGCGAGGCGTTGCACCAGGTTGACCTCGGTGCCGACGGCCCATTTACTGCCGGCAGGGGCAGATTCGATCTGGCGGATGATGTAGCTGGTGGAGCCGTCTTCATCCGCCGCCTGCACCACATCAAAGGTGCACTCGGGGTGCACGATCACCCGGGTCTCCGGATCTTGCTCCCGCACCTCTCGAATCTGGTCGACGGTAAATTTGGTGTGAACGGAACAGTGTCCTTTCCATAGGAGTACCCGGAGATCTTCCATCGGACCCTGCACCGCCTCCCAATCCCCGCCAATGGGATCCCAGACCGCCATCTGTTCCAGGGGGATGCCCATGGCGTAGGCGGTGTTCCGACCCAGGTGCTGGTCGGGTAGAAACAGGATCCGCTTCTTGCGAGCGAAGGCCCACTCCAGCACGCCGCGAGCGTTGGAGGAAGTGCAGGTGGTGCCGCCGTGGCGGCCGACAAAAGCTTTGATGGCGGCAGTAGAATTGACGTAGGTGACGGGAAGGATCGTATCGCCCAGCTCCTCCTGCATCACCTCCCAGGCTTCCTCCAGCTCATCGATGTCCGCCATGTCAGCCATGGAACAACCCGCCTGCATGTCGGGAAGGATGACGATCTGCTCCTCCCCTGTTAGAATATCGGCGGTCTCCGCCATGAAATGAACCCCACAGAAGACGATGGAACGGGCATCCCGCTGCTGTTCAGCGATCCGAGCCAGCTCCAGAGAGTCCCCGGTGAAGTCGGCAAACTGGATCACATCATCCCGTTGATAATGATGGCCCATGATGACCAGATCACGGCCCAGTCGCTCCTTCGCCTGCTGGATGCGCTGACCCAACTCTCGATGGGACAGGTTCCGATAAGTGTCCGGCAGTGCCGGATGGGTCAAGGTGAAACCTTCCGCGTTCATATGGATTCCTCCTTATGCTGGATGTCCAGACTGATATCCAAAGCGTCCACCGAATGGGTCAGCCAGCCCAGGGAGATTCCGTTGACCCCGGTCTCCGCCACTTGCCGAGCGGTTTCCGGTGTGATGCCTCCGGATGCCTCCGTCCAGATCCTGCCGTCAATCCGTTCTACCGCCTGGCGCAGAGTGGCCGGGTCCATGTTGTCCAGCAGAATCGCGTCCACGTCCAAGGCGACCGCCTCTTCCACCTGCTCCAGGGTATCCGCCTCCACTTCCACCGGCACCAGGGGCCCGTTGTATTCCCGTACGCGGGCCACCGCCCGGGCGAGGCTGCCGGCGACGGCGATATGATTGTCTTTGATCATAACAGCATGGCTGAGACCGAAGCGGTGGTTGCTGCCGCCGCCTATGCGAACAGCGTACTTCTCCAACATCCGTAATCCCGGTGTCGTCTTGCGGGTGTCCAGCACCTGACAGTCCAATCCTGCCAAGGCATCCACCACCTGCCGGGTAACGGTAGCGATCCCCGACAAGCGCTGCAAGAAATTGAGGGCCACCCGCTCTCCGCTGAGCAGTGCCCGAGTGCTTCCCTCCAACTGGGCGAGAACGGTGCCCGGTGTCACCCGCTCCCCTTCCTCCACTTCTCTATGCAGCTGCAGGGTGGGATCTAACTGCTGATACACGGCCTCCGCCACCAGCAATCCCGCTACCACTCCCTCCTGTTTGGCCAGCAGAACCGCGCTGGTGCGATCCCTCTCCGATACCAAGGCCTCGGTGGTTCCATCCCCTGAGCCCAAATCCTCGTTCAATGCTTCACGTACCGTGGTTTGCAGTTGCAACTGATTCAACCGGCTCCCCCCTCTGGATATAAATCCGCCGATAAGTCCAACGAGTTTGCGGTTCCGGGAAGTCGGACCGATAATGGCCGCCCCGGCTCTCCTCCCGCATCAGAGCGGATTTTAGGATCATTTGTGAAACTTCGATCATGAAATGGCATGATAAACCGTTTTCCGGCACCCTTTTTCGCAGTCGTGTAAGCGCATCCAAACCAGTCAATAATCCTTCTTTATTCCGGATGATTCCCGCGTGTTCCCACATGATCCGACGCAGGTCATCGATGATAGCTGTCTCCTTTTGTTCATCGTTGCACATCCTTGGGACAACCACCCTCTGAGCCGGCCGCGTCGGCGGGGGAAGGGATGCGGCTGCCCCAGCTACCCGCCGGGCGAAAACCGCCCCCTCCAGCAGGGAGTTGCTGGCGAGCCGGTTGGCCCCGTGTACACCGGTACAAGCCACCTCTCCCACGGCAAACAGTCGGCGGAGGCTGGTGCGCCCGAACAGATCCGTTCGCACGCCCCCCATCAGAAAATGGGCCGCCGGAATGACCGGAATCAGCTCGTTCCCGGGTTGGATACCATACGCCCGACAGCGAGCGTCAATCGTAGGAAAGCGAGTAGCGAAGCGGTCTTTCAAACCGCGAGCATCCAGATACACCCGCCGCCCGTCCCGCATCTCCCGGTCGATCGCCCGGGAAACCACATCTCGGGGAGCGAGGTCTTCCCAATCATGGTATCGGCTCATAAACGCTTCCCCGCGGTCGTTAACGAGCACGGCCCCCTCTCCCCGGAGGGCTTCGGAGATGAGAAACATCGGGTTTTGCTCCACCGCCAGCGCCGTGGGGTGAAATTGGACCAGCTCCATATCGGCCAAGGTGGCACCCGCCCGGCTGGCGAGAGCCAGCCCGTCACCAGTCACTGCGGGATCGTTGGTGGTGTACCGAAACAGCTGACCGCAACCCCCGGTGGCCAGCACCACCGCCCGGGCTCGACAGTGGACGGGATGTCCCCCGCTCACCGCCGTCAGCCCGTAACACTCCCCTTCCTCGGCGATCAGACCGGTAACCCGGGTCCAGGGAAGGAGATGGATCCGGGGATGCTGCTCCACCTGGGACCACAGCGTCCGGACCAACACTTTCCCCGTGGCATCCCCTGCCGCATGAAGGATGCGAGCCACACTGTGGGAGCCTTCCTTTCCCAAAGCCCAACCCTCCCCAACTCGGTCAAAGGGAGCACCCAGCCCAATGAGGTCATCGACGGCATCCGCTCCTCCCCGGACCAGTACATCGACGGCAGCAGGCCTGCACAGACCAGCGCCGGCGCGGAGAGTGTCTGCACGGTGCAGGTCGGGAGAATCTCCATCCCCTACCGCAGCGGCGATCCCTCCCTGGGCACGGAAAGAGTTGCCCGCTTCCATCCCGGATCGGGTAAACAGCAACACCTCTCCAGATGATGCCAACCACCAGGCAGTCTGCAAGCCAGCCAAACCGCTTCCAACGACGGCAAAATCGGTCTCCAGCTCTCTCATAAATGTGATTCCTTTCACAATGTGGTCAGTGAGAAATCACTTATATTTTCCCAAAAATCCGTGCTTTGTCAACTGCCAAATTCTCTCTTCTGAGAAATAAATCACAAAAAAAGACTCCTTTCGTTATAATGAGGGGGATAAAGCTAAGGAGGTCGGTTGCTGATGAAAGCCCTCTATTTTGATCACGGGGCCACCACACCACTTCGCCCGGAGGCCCGAGAGACGATGGTGCAAATCATGGAGGAGGAGTGGGCCAACCCCGCCAGCCTGCACGACCCGGGACGACAAGCCCGGGATCGGACAGAATACGCCCGGGCGGAAGTAGCCCAATCCCTGGGCGCTTCTCCACGGGAAATCCTGTTTACCGCTAGCGGTTCCGAATCCAACAACCTGGCTATTCTTGGCGCCGCCCGTAAGCGGCGGAGACAGGGAAACCATGTGATCACCACCCCGGTGGAACACCCCTCGGTCTTGGAAACTTGCCGCCAATTGAAGCGGGAAGGGTTCCAGGTGACCAAGCTCCCTGTGGACGAACACGGATTGATTCGGACCCGGGATGTAGAAGAGGCACTTACTGAAGAGACAGTGCTGGTCAGCGTAATGGCGGCCAATAACGAGGTGGGAACCCGTATGCCCATTCGTGAGATTGCCGCGCTGACACGGAAGCGGGGCATCCTCTTCCATACCGATGCTGTCCAGCTCTTCGGTCAAGTGCCACTCGATGTACAGAAGCTGGGCATCGACCTCCTCTCCATCGGAGGACACAAGATCGGCGGACCCAAGGGAGTGGGTGCTCTTTATCTACGAAAAGGGGTTCGCCTAGAACCGATTTTATTCGGTGGCGGCCAGGAGCGCGGCTTACGCCCCGGAACCCTCAACCTGCCCGGAATCGCTGCCATGGGTACCGCCTGTCGCCTCGCCGCCGTGGAAGCCGCCGAAACCGAAGTGCGCCTCACCCGCCTCCGTGACCACCTCTGGGAGAGGATCCAACGGGAAATCGGAGGGGTAAAGCAAAACGGACACCCCATCCACCGCCTCCCCAACAATTTGAACCTCCGCTTCGACCGGGTGGAGGGACAAGCGGTGATGCTGGAATTGAACCGTCGAAATGTAGCTGTCTCCAGCGGTTCTGCCTGCAGCGCTGGCAAACAGCAACCCTCCCACGTATTGGTCGCCATGGGACAAACCGCTGAAGATGCGTATCAAAGCCTGCGCATCACCCTCGGGCACCATACAACGGAATGGGAGATCGACCAATTGGTCGAGCGGCTCAAAGACGCCATCCGCGACCTGCGCTCTCGCTTGCCCGCCTCCTGAAGACCGGGGTTTTTCTCTTTTTTCGCATCCTTTTCTATTTTAATCAGGTAGAATTGACGAACTTTATACAGACAAGCCTGTGGATATTTGTTACACTAAAGTTGGTTAATTTATGGGCGGCATGATAGAAGGGAGGGAGAAGATGCACTTTAAATTTCACCGAACCCAAAAGATGCGAAAACTGGCCCTGTTCAGTTTTGTTGGCGTACTGATGGTCTCCGAATTTATCACGCCTCCGGTGGCCCAAGCACCCAAGGGTGACAGTTGGAGTTGGTGGGGAAAAGTGACTGGTCAATCGGATGAGACCCAGGCGGAATCTAAAAAGGAGACCCGCCTAGCTTCAAAAAGTGATCAGGAAGAGGACGAGGAGCCTACGGTTGAGGAAGAGACGGATACGGTCGCTGACAGCCGAGAACTGAAACAGCCGGAGTCGACCCCCTCCGAGGCCGTACATACTCGTACCACCACCCAACAACAGATGAGCCACCCCAAGTCGGAGGAAAAGGCTGAAGAAGAAGCTTCGGAGAAGCAGGAGAAGGAAGAGAAAGAGCAAAAAGAAGAAGATCCAACCGAAACCACGCCGGATGAAGATGCTGACAAACAGCCGTCGGAGGAGCCTCCTGAGAAGGGAGAGAATGTCCCTGAGGAAGGCGAACCGGCCGAACCACCGAAAGAGGACACCGATTCACCGGAAGAGGACGCTGATTCACCAGAAGGAGGGCAAACTCCTGATCAGGACAAGCCTTCCCAAAAGCCCGAAGAAGATGAAGAATCCAACTCCTGCCTGTTGGATCGGTTGTTTGGAGGTTTGGCAAAGAACTGAATGGGGCCCCACACCTGGTGATCCCGTAAACCCTCGGTTTACGGGTTTTTTGTACCCTGCCACATGTCCCGTCAGGTTTAGAGAGGGGCCGACTTGGTTACTTTGTTGATGCCGGAGTTCTTGGAACGGCCTGGAAAGCACCGATAAAGGAGGTTTGCCCCGTTGCCACAGTCAAAACCCTTTCGGATCGGGTACGGCATTTTACTGGCGTTTTTGATCATCCTCGTAGGCACTAAAATCGATTTTATTTTTAAACCCTTGGTGGTCTTGGTCCAAACCCTGTTTTTCCCCTTTCTGGTCGCCGGGGTGCTTTACTATCTGTTTCGCCCTGTCGTCCGGTTCCTGGAGAAAAAAGGAGTTCCGCGGGTGATCTCCATTTTGCTCATCTACCTGTTATTTATCGGCCTGGCTGTGCTCATCGTCTTCCTGGCTGGCCCTCCCTTGCAAAAGCAGGTCACCCGCCTGGTGGAAAATTTCGATGACCTGATCGCTAGCCTGCAGACAAAATTGGTACAGCTCCAGCACAATCCTTGGGTAGGACAATATTTTGAGCAGCAAAACCTGGAGAAGATAACCCGGGACTTCACCGATTACCTTTCCAGCAGCATCATGACCATCGTCACCAATATCGCCAACTTCTTCAGCATCCTGACCAGCATCATCGTCGTCTTCGTCACCGTTCCCTTCATTCTTTTCTACATGTTGAAAGAAGGGGAAGCCGCACCCAAGCAGGTGCTGCGGCTTCTACCTGCCGCTCAGCGTTCAGAGGGTCGACGGATTCTTTCCGATATGGACCGGGCGATCAGCTCCTATATTCAGGGTCAGGTGTTGGTCAGTATCTGTGTCGGCGTGCTGGTTTACATCGGATATCTGATCATCGGTTTGGACTACTCCTTGTTGTTGGCCTTAGTCACCATGTTTACCAATTTGATCCCCTTTGTGGGACCACTGATCGGCACCATCCCTGCGGTGATTGTCGCTTTTATCGACACCCCCTTTATGGTGGTGAAAGTACTGCTGGTCACTGTGTTCGCTCAACAGCTGGAGGGAAACGTCATCTCTCCGCAAGTGATGGGACGCACCCTCAATATCCATCCTCTCACCATCATTCTGCTGTTGTTGGTGGCAGGCAGTCTCGGCGGTTTTCTGGGCCTGCTTCTAGCTGTCCCCACTTACGCCGTCCTCAAGGTGGTGGTGAGCCACACCTATCGCCTATTCCTCCTCAGGAACCGCAAAAGCCACCAGCCGGATACCGAATGAAAAAAAGCCGGAAGACCCCGGCTTTTTTTATACTCACCGCATCTGCTCATTATTTTTATATCGAACGTTTGTTATAATAAAACTATGCCCAAAGTCATTGACCATGACGGGTCGATTTCATCCTAGTTGTAATCAACGGCCTGGTGATGCAACGGTACTTTGACCGCGGGAAAAACCTCGTTCCAAGCCCAAGCGGATATCTTGCGGAAGTTGATCCACCAGCGGAGGAAAAACAAGTTCTCTCCCTGACAGCGGAGGGCCTTTTTCCTTCAACAAAAGACTGGGAAAAGGATATCGTTAGGATAAGGAGGGATCGCTATGGGTTGGGTGTTCCTTATTCTTGCGATTGTCCTGGAAGTCACCGGCACGATCACGATGAAGTTTTCCCATGGCTTCACCCGTCTCCTGCCGACACTGGTCATGTTCGTGATGTACGGACTGAGTCTGACTGCCCTCACCTTTGCGGTGAAACGGATCGACCTCAGTCTGTCCTATGCGATCTGGGCCGGGGTGGGGACCGCCTTGGTGACCGCAGCGGGCATCCTCTGGTTCCAGGAGCCGCTCAACACGTCTAAACTGGTCTCCCTCGCCTTGATTATCGCCGGTGTGGTAGGGTTGAAACTGGCTTGATCAAAAGGAGGAAACACCATCGATATCAGTGGTTGTGACGACAATCGAAGGAAACCCGTAAACTAGAAAGCCGCCTTTTCCGAACAGGAAAAAGCGGCTTTCTTTGATCATTTTTTCTTGATGCCGATGGTACGACCGGCATATCGAGGCCAATAATCCCGTTCCAGCGGAGGCAGAGCGCTGAGACGATGCTCAATTTCCTCCGGAAATGGGGCCGGCTTCCCCTGTTTCTGATCGATGCCCATGGTCATCTGTTCACTGGTGGCGACCAGATCTCCCTTTTGGTTTTTCATCTCAAACATCAGATGAACGCGTTTGGCATCCCGATCGAGCAAGTCGACGCAGATGGTGAGCTCGTCATCCTGATGTACTTCTGCCAGGTACAACAGATGGGTTTCCAAGGTAAACACCGTATAGTGGTGTTCGGCGCGAAAGGATTCGTTGATACCGATACGCTCCATCCATACATCCAAAGCCCGGCTGAAGGCCGCTGCGTAAGCGGCATCGTTCATATGGCCGTTGTAGTCGACCCAATCCGGCGGAACCGTCCCCTGCCACACCGGATTACCCATGGTGGCCCACCCGCTCCGCCGGCCAGAAGTTTTCTTCCTCCAAGAGCTTCATCAGTTTGATCAGGAAACGGTCGCGGCGTTGTTCCAATTCCGATACGGGAACCTCTCCCGACTGCTCCTTCGTTCCCTGGATCACTTTTTCCCTCAGTTCCGGAGTGAGCTCTGGAGCAACCAGCCGAGTCCAAGGTAGTTTCAGCGCGGGGCCGAATTGTTCCAGCATATGTTTCATGCCCTGTTTTCCTCCGGCCAGGTGGAGTGTGAGAAAAGGCCCCATCAGTGCCCAACGAAGGCCTGGGCCGTATACAATGGCGGCATCCACTTCCTCTGTGGTGGCCACGCCGTCGTTGACGATATGGAGCGCCTCCCGCCAGATCGCCTCCATCAACCGGTCGCCGATGTGACCGTCAATCTCCCCGGACATGACCAAAGGCTTCATGTGAAGGGAGCCGTAAAAGGCTTCCGCTTGCTCGAGGAATGAGCGATCCGTCTGTTTCCCCCCCGCAAGCTCAACCAAGGGGATCAGATAGACCGGGTTAAAGGGATGGGCGACGATCACCCGTTCCGGATGATGGTGACACCCTTCCTGTAAGACCGAAGGCTTATAGCCCGATGTGCTGGAAGCGATGATCGCATCTGCCGGCGCTTCCGCATCTACTTCCGCGATCACCTTCTTTTTCAGCTCTTCTTGCTCCGGCACGTTTTCCTGGATCAGATACGCATCCTGGACCGCTTCCTTTGCTGTGGAGGCAAAACGGAGATTGTCGATGGAAGACGCTCCCAAACATCCGTGGGTCTTCAGCATCGGCCAAATCTCTTTTAAAAAGTTGACAGTATTCTCTTCTGCTCCCGGAGCCGGGTCAAAGGCGATCACCTGGTGCCCGCCCGCCAAAAAGCGGGCGATCCAGCCGTTTCCGATGACACCGGTTCCGATCACGGCCAATGTTTTTTGTTGGGTCATCCTATCCTCCTGTTGTCTTAACATGGTGTTTTTAGGGAAAGTTCTTCTCTCGCTTCTACCGGTGTCATCGGTTCGATGCCGAGACCTCCCAGCAGGTTGACGGCTTTGTCGACCAGTTGCGCATTCGTGCCCAAGACCCCTTTTTCCAAGTACAGATTGTCTTCCAAGCCCACACGAACATTGCCGCCGAGGAGCGCCGCCTGCGCCACCATCGGCAGCTGCATCCGTCCGATGCCGAAGGCCGACCAGTGGGCGTTTTGCGGGATATGATTCCGCATATAGATCATCGTCTCCGCATCGGCTTCCGCTCCCCAGGGGATCCCGAGACAAAATTGATAGATCGGATCCCCATCGATCAGCCCTTCCTTTACCAGCTGATTGGCCATACGCAGATGGCCGGTATCAAAGCATTCCAACTCCGGCTTCACCCCGCTAGCCTGAATCAGCTTCGCCTGTTCCCTCAGCCACGGTGCCGGGCCAAGATACACCTCATCACCAAAGTTGAGACTGCCGCAATCCAGCGTGCAAAGCTCCGGCAACAGCTCCTCCACCGGTTCATGCCGCTCCGCCGGTGTTTGTATATCGGTACCCGGTCCGCCTCTTTCCGGGGTTTCTAGGGAAGGGACAAAATCTCCTCCGCCGCCGGAGGTAATATTGATCACCACATCTGTCTCCTGTTCCCGGATCCGTTCCACCACTTCCCGAAACAGCTCCACATCATGGCTGATCCCGCTGGTTTCGGGATCCCGCACATGAATGTGGGCGATGGCGGCGCCGGCCTTGGCAGCCTCAATCGCTGAATCGGCGATCTCCTTCGGTGTGACCGGAACGTGTTGGCTCTTCGCGGTGGTATCTCCCGCCCCGGTCAAGGCTGCGGTGATGATGGTCTTTTTCCTCATTCTGATCGGCCTCCTTTATTGCTGTCTGTGGGATCCTTCGAAGCCACAGGCACAGCGTCCAGAATTTTCCCACTCTCAAAAAAATCCACTAAACGTCGAATCCAATCATAGTATTGAATCCATTCCTCTAATTCCTGCTTTAACTCATCGATCTTCTCCTGTACCCGGGGCGAAAAATCCCCATGTTGCCGATGTTCCAGATGGGCAATTTTATGTTGAAGGCGTCTAGCGAGCAGGGAGTTTTTACTGACCACTTCTTTCCAGTTGGTTGTGAACAGGGAAATAAAGGTTTGTACATAATCGCTTTCCACGTTGTAGTGCTCTTTGCGACTCCCTCTGACAAACTCTTTTTCCGCGATATTCAACGCAATCATCTGCCGCATCACTTGGCTCATCCGGGTTTTGCTCATCCCGGTCTCCTCCGCCAGTTGGTCCAGGGTCATCGGTTTCCGGTTCATATAGATAATCCCCAATAACCGACCAACAGTCGAAGAGACCCCAAAGGTCTTCATATTGTCTGCGATGCGATCGGTGATCTGGTCCTCCGCCCGTTCCAGTTCGGCCAGCACTTCTTTTTCCGAAAGCTTACTCAATCCCACTCCCTCCTCAACCAACATTCGAAAGTCACTTTAACATGCATCTAGCTGATAGATAAAAAACCAGACCAACCTATTAACGTGAGATATAGCGAGGAATTCTACGATAAAGGGACCGTAAACTTCATGAAATTTTTTTTGCACAAAGCTTACAACCTAAGGCCGATATTTGCTATTTTCGCTTCACCGTTATTTTACTTATACTCGGACAAGTTATTCCCTACGACAAGATTCAACACGGAGGTGCGCTGACTTGTTGCAATTTCAGCATGTGACCAAACGATATCCCGGCGGAAAAACCGCGGTAAAAGATTTGAATCTCACGGTCGATAAAGGAGAGTTTGTCTGTTTTATCGGACCGAGCGGATGCGGAAAAACCACCACCATGAAAATGGTGAACCGTTTGATCGATATCACGGAAGGGACCATTTTGGTAGACGGAAAGGATATCACCAAACAGGATCCGGTGGCCTTGAGACGCTCCATCGGCTACGTCATTCAACAGATTGGTCTGATGCCGCACATGACGATCAAAGAGAATATCGTGCTCGTCGGTACCCTGTTGAAGTGGTCCCAGCAGAAAAAAGATGAACGGGCCAAAGAACTGATCCGGTTGGTCAATCTGCCGGAAGAGTATCTGGAAAAGTACCCCCATGAACTGAGCGGCGGACAGCAACAACGGATCGGGGTCCTCCGCGCTCTAGCGGCCAACCCACCGTTGATTCTGATGGACGAACCCTTCGGCGCCCTCGACCCGATCACCCGGGATTCCTTACAGGAAGAGTTTAAAAAGCTGCAAAAGGAACTAAACAAAACGATCATCTTTGTCACCCACGACATGGACGAAGCCCTCAAGCTGGCTGACAAAATCGTTATCATGCGGGACGGCGAGATTGTACAAGCCGACACCCCAGAAGAGATTCTGAGAAACCCCGCCGATGAATTTGTTGAAAAGTTCCTCGGCAAGGACCGCCTCATCCAGGCCCGTCCCGATGTCACCACCGTCAAGCAGATTATGAGCAGCTCCCCGGTCACGGTCGAGACAGGTGAATCGCTAAAACAAGCGATTTCGATGATGCGTAAATCCCGCGTCGACTCGCTTTTGGTCGTGGATGAAGAGAAAAGGCTCAAAGGCGTCATCGACGTGGAAATGATCGATAGGAACTGGAAAAAGTCCACTTATGTATCTGAGGTGATGGAAACTGAGATCTTCTCCGTGCCTCAGGATAGCCTGCTGCGGGATACCCTGCACAAGATTTTGCGCCGCAGCTTGAAGTATGTACCGGTCGTCGATGATCAACATCGTCTCGTCGGAATCGTTACAAGAGCATCCTTGGCCGATATCGTTTATGACACCATTTGGGGCGACGGGCTGGAAATCGAAGAACCCATCGCTGCCGCTGCAGAATAGGAGGGAAGCTGTCATGATGGAATTTTTCTCAAAACATGGCCAGGAGCTGCTCATCAAAACCTGGGAACACTTGACCATCTCCGGCATAGCGATCCTCCTGGGTGTTCTTGTAGCTGTTCCGCTCGGCATTCTCTTTACGAGGATACCGAAACTGGCTGATCGACTCATCTCCTTGGTCGGGATCTTGCAAACAATCCCCAGCCTTGCCATTCTCGCTTTCTTTATTCCGCTCATGGGGGTTGGTAAATTTCCTGCGATCATCGCCTTGTTCGTCTACTCCCTGCTTCCGATTTTGCGAAACACCTATACCGGAGTTAAAAATGTGGACCAAAATGTGCTGGAAGCCGGTAAAGGAATGGGCATGAACCAATGGGAATCTATCGTGAAAATCGAGCTTCCCCTGGCCCTCCCCGTGATCATGGCTGGGATTCGTCTTTCCACCGTCTATTTGATCGGTTGGGCATCCCTCGCTGCCTTTATCGGCGGCGGTGGTCTCGGCGATTTTATCTTTGACGGCATGAACCTTTACCAGCCGGAGTTGATTGTGGCAGGCACCGTGCCAGCGACGATTTTGGCTCTGTTGGCCAACGGGCTTCTGTCCGTAATCGAAAAGAAACTGACTCCGAAAGGTTGGAAAGAAACCTACCAAACCCTTTGATAACGGGAGTTGACATCTATGAAAAAGAAGTTGCTCCATCTATTCACCGCTTTCACCTTGTTGATCACATCAGGCTGTGCCCTTCCGGGACTTGCCGGCTCCGCGGAAAATACGATTCGGATCGGGACCCTGGGTACAGCCGAATCGGAGATCCTCGGCGAAATGTTGTCGATCATGATCGAACGGGAAACCGATTTAAATACAGAACTGGTCACCCAATTGGGATCATCCATTCTCCAACATCAGGGCATGACCACCGATGATCTCGACATCACCGCCACCCGTTACACGGGCACTGATCTGGCCGGTGCCCTGGGAATGGATCCGGTCACCGACCCTGATAAGGCGATGAATATTGTACAGAGGGAGTTCCAGCAACGATTTGACCAGACATGGGCGAAATCCTACGGGTTTGAAAATAGTTATTCAGTGGCGGTCACCAAAGAATTTGCCAAAGAAAAAGGGATCGAAACCATCTCCGACCTGGAACCCTATGCTGTTGAAATGAGATTTGGGGTGGATAATGCCTGGGTGAACCGAAAAGGGGATGGCTATGATGGCTTTAAGAAAACCTACTTTTCCTTCGGGGAAGTGTACCCGATGAGTGTAGGGTTGGTTTATGAGGCGGTGGCCAGCGGCCACATGGATGCGGTGCTCGCATATTCCTCCGATGGCCGCATCAATGAGTACGACCTGAAAGTGTTGAAGGATGACCGCCGGTTTTTCCCGCCCTATGACGCGTCCCCTGTGATCCGAAACGAAGTGCTCAAAGAGCATCCGCAGATTCGGGACATCACCGAAAAACTGGCCGGCACCATCTCCACGGAAAAAATGCAGGAGTTGAATTATCTCGTCGATGTGAAATTGCAGAGCCCAGAAAAAGTGGCCCGGCAGTTTCTGGAGGAACACGATTATTTTGAAGGCAGCAGGGGGGAAGATTCCTGATGGAAACCTGGGAGCAACTGATCATCTATGTTTCACAGAACAGCGCATATATCGGGGAACAATTTATCCGCCACTTTCTCATGGCCGCATACGGGGTATTTTTTGCAGCCCTGATTTCCATTCCCCTGGGCATCTTGATTGCCAAATACAGCCGGTTGAGCGGCTGGGTGCTGTCTCTCGGTAATATCATTCAAACGATCCCCTCACTGGGTGCTCTGGCCGTGTTGATGATTGTGATGGGGCTGGGCTCCACCACCGTCGTAGTGACGCTGATGCTGTACTCCATCCTGCCGATCACGCAAAACACCTACGTCGGTATGAAAGAAGTGGACAAAACGGTTATCGAGGCGGGATATGCCACTGGAATGACCCGTTTTCAACTCTTGCGGATGGTTGAACTACCGCTGGCCATCAGTGTGATCATGGCTGGACTGCGGACCGCACTGGTCGTCGGCATCGGGATTGCCGCCATCGGTGCCTTCGTCGGTGCCGGCGGTTTGGGGGAAATTATTATGCGCGGCACCAACGCCACCGACGGCACCCCCATCATTTTAGCCGGAGCCTTCCCCACTGCCTTGATGGCGATCATCGCCGATTTGTTGATGGGCTGGCTGGAACGCAAATTTCATCCCATCAAATCTTCCAAAGTGTGACGATCATCAAGCACCTGGCGTTCTGCCAGGTGCTTAACAACAGGGGCAAACGTGATGCTTTCGTCGAATACGATGTCGATTGTCGATTATCCGATGGCATCCTTCTCCGTGCCGATGTCTACCGGCCCCAGAGAGATGGCAAATACCCTATATTGATGCTTCGCTTACCTATGATAAACGGACGCCTCGTTATTACGATGAGTACCTGAGTGTCCCCCGGCTGGTGGACGTTGAACGCCTACCACACTTACGGAGGACCGAAGATGTTGTGGATCGGCCCCTGGACCCACGACGCGTAACATCGCCGCCAACAATGCTCCTTGATTTAACGTCAATTTGAATAACGGGCAAACGACGAAGACGGCCTCCACCGGACCCGTCGCTCATGAAACCACTATCACAGCACCGACTATCCATCCAAAAATCATACTCCCGATCTCGCCATCCTGAAAATAAAGCACAGACACCATTCGAGACTCGTACGGTGTCTGTGTGGGAATCCTTATTCGTACCGGCGGAGAGCATCGAACACCATCCGGTAATAACCGGGCGAGTGGGGGACAAAATCCTGACTAGTCACCCGCCTGGTTTCTTCCTGTCGGCTCCCGTCTTCCCGCAGTACCCAGCCGGAAAGGTCGACCGTCTTTTGTTCCCCGGTCAACAGGTGACGGACTTCCTCCAGATCCGCTTCGAACAGACCGGATACCTCTTCCGGTTGGAGATGGAAGGTGGAAAGAGGCTGACGGCACTCATACAGATGGACGTGACGGTACTCCCGATCGATCCACCCCTGGTTCAGATCCATCTCCTCCGCCCAGACACCGAGGGAGATCAATTCATCGGGATCGACACGAAGGCCCAGCTCTTCCTCCAGTTCCCGCACACCGTCCCTCGGCTCCTCACCGTGAACGATGTGACCGGCTGCGGTCACATCGAGGCGATCCGGGTTGGCGATGCGATGGGGGTGTCTGAGCTGAAACAGGAGGCGAATCGCTCCCTCCTCCCGGCGAAAGAGCCAACAGTGAAAGGTCTGGTGCCAAAATCCTTCCTGATGGACCTGCTCCCGATCGGCGGTGCCGACGATATTTAAATCGGCGTCAACAATGTCCAGCATTTCTACCGGACCTTCAGGATCTTCCGGCAAAACATATCCACCTCCTCCCGTGCCACGACGATCACTTAAGCATGATTTTCTCCCAGGCGGGCGTGCAGGATTTGGCGCTATCCGCATCGCCTCACGCTCCCGGTGATGTTTGTGCAGGATACGTTGACAGCCCGAACCGTCACTGGGCGATCAAGGAGTATGATCGGCAGTCCGGCTTCCATCCAACAGTCGCTGATACCCCACTTCTGTGGTCTGCCACACCTCCAGGTTATCCAACCTCCAGCGGCGATCCAGCTTCCAACAAGGAATACGAGCCTGGGCCACCTGCATCAAGGCGTCACCGAGCCACCGCCTCATCCAGCCCGTCCACCAGTGAAACTTTCGCCAAAGCCGCCGATCCCTATCTCCGGTCGGCTCCATTCTTCGCGCTATGTTTCGCAGTGACGGAGGGCATAGACGAGAACCGCTTTGACTGGGCCGCCGTGATGTTTGCGGTCTGCCTCTTCATCCCCCTCCAGGTTGGTCGTTCCCAGCCATACCGGGACTCAAGCCGGCTGTGCAGACCGCGCGAGTCCAGCTTTGTTGCTATCCAGGGAGTAGTAAGATCAGGGGGTGACCACCTGAGTGGAGACCAGCTCCCCTGTGCACGTTCAATCGTTCTTCCCTCTATTAGCCAATTCATAAATGGCCTGGGCGTACAAAGCAGCTGCTTGCATCAGTTGCTCCACATCGATAAACTCATCTTTTTGGTGAGCCCGCTCCAGATGGCCCGGAAACAGGGGGCCGAACACGACACCAGGTCGAAGGGCCCGAGCGTAGGTGGCTCCGCCGATGGCGATGGGTTCTCCTGATTCCCCTGTCTGTTCTTCATACACCTTGCGAAGCGTCTGGATCAGGGGATGATCGGGCTCGACATAGTGACCCGGCTTGTGATCCACATCGGTGATAGACAGCCCGTAGGAATCTAGCTTTTCTTCCACTTTTCTCCGGATCGTCTCCATGTCAGCGGCGATGGGATAACGAATATTGAGCTCCAGATACTGCCCTTCCCCGGGCTCATAGCGAAAAACCCCCGGATTGACGGTCAGACGCCCCACCCGATCATCCTCCTGGGCGATCTCCAGCTTTTCTCCGAACCAACCACCGTCCAAGCAGTCGTTTATCAGAGAGACATAGCGGGCACCCGCTTCATCGAGATGGAGTTGTCCCAGGAAACGGGCCAGCTGACAAGCAGCGTTGACTCCCTGATCCGGCTCCGATCCGTGGTGGGCTTTCCCTTCCACGATCAGCTTCAGGTGATCGTCCGCCTCTTCCGCATACCCCCGGATCTGATGGGTGATCAGATAGTCCTGGAAGGCCTCTTTCAGTCCAAAAACATCTTCCTCCCCTTCCAGGCGGGCGGCTGCTAAATCAGGCACCATGTTCGCCCGCTGCCCGGCCTCCAACCGGGCCAGTTTCCACTGACCCTCCTCCAGTTGGGACACCTTGTCCACCGGACCGGACAGGGTCAGATCGACCAAACCTTTTTCCGCGTGGATGATCGGAAAATCCCCGTCTGGGGTAAAGGCCAACTCCGGCATCGGTTCATGCTGGAAGTAATGATCCATATCCCGCCAACGACTCTCCTCATCCGTACCCAGGATAAGGCGCACTCTCCGATGAAGGGGGAGTCCCAAATCCTTCACCAACTTCAGGGCGAAGAAAGCGGCCATCGCTGGCCCTTTGTCGTCTTGGGCTCCTCGGGCGTAAAACTTCCCTTCCCGAATCTCCGGCTCAAAAGGCGGTGAAGTCCACCCATCCCCTGCCGGGACTACATCCAGGTGGGCCAAGACGCCGACGATTTCCTCCCCCTGACCGTACTCCACATGTCCAGCATACCCGTCCAGGTTTTTGGTGATAAAACCTTCCTTCTCCCCTAGTTGCAGCATAACCTCCAAGGCTTGAGCGATCCCTTTTCCGAAGGGAGCAGCCGGACCCGCGGTGGATTCATCCAATACACTCTCGATGGAGCACAACTCTGTCAGGCACTCCATCATCTGCTCCCGGTACACCTCGATCTCCTTCCACCATGCGATCGACAAATCCCGTTCCTCCTTCTCATCCTTCATAGCTCTTCAAACCCGGTGGCACCCGCTTCTTTCAACTCATCTAACAACAGCGAATGGATACGGCCGTTGCTGGCAAGTATATGGCGGACACCGATATCGTAGGGGCTCCCCGCTGTATCGCTCACCTTTCCGCCGGCCTCTTCCACCAACAGACTGCCGGCGGCCAGATCCCAGGCATTCAGCTCCAGTTCCCAAAATGCACTCAACCGACCGCAAGCCACATAAGCGAGATGGAGAGCGGCCGATCCCCCGGCCCGCAGATTGCGGCAACGGGGAGATATCTTCAGGATCCTCTCCACATTCCGCCTCCGAACTCCTCGATCACCGGATGGAAAGCCAGTCGCCACTAAACTTTCTTCCAGTACCTTCTCGGAACTCACCTGGATCGAACGGTTCCCGAGAAAAGCTCCCCTCCCTTTCTCTGCGGTAAACAGCTCATCTCGCATGGGATCGTAGATGACAGCTGTGGTCACTTTTTGATGATGGGCATAGGCGATCGACACGCAAAACATCGGAAACCCATGGACAAAATTGGTTGTCCCATCAATGGGATCTACAATCCACAAGTGTTCATGGGATCGATTTTCTTCCAGGGCGGCCTTGGAGGCATCCACTCCGGCTGCGACCCCTTCTTCTCCCAGGATGGCATGCTCGGGATGATTCTCCAGAATCCTCTTCCGAATCATCGCCTCCGCCGCTTGATCCACTTGAGTTACCAGGTCATGGGCAGATGACTTAAACTGTACCTGCTTGGTTGTTGCCGCTTTTTCCCGGATCAGCGCCCCAGCCTCTCGCGCTGCGTTAATGGCCGTCTCCAACGTTGTCACATGCATGCCCTCCCATGTCACTGGAATATCCTTATCAATATACCATGCTTAGCAGACTCGACCCAACCGGACATCCCTTTTTGGTCCTATGAAAAAAGGGACCGAATACTGAAGGGTCGAAATTTTACAGCACCATCTCCAAGCAGGTTCCACCCTTTACAACAAAGGAGTGATGCCCATGCCCTATCTGTGGAGCCACATTCTGTTCGGCAGAGAGGCGCTGAGTGAAGCAGGGTTTTCCGAACCCAAACACTGGGGCCCCTTTGAGCTGGGATGCCAAGGGCCAGATGTTCTCCTCTACCATAACTTCTGGCCTTGGAAGCGGAATGATGCGGTAAAAAGACTGGGCTTCGCCATTCACCGGAATCACTGTGGACCGTTTCTGGTCGACTTGATTCAGGCTGTTGGCGAGCACCCCGGCATGCGCAGTTATGTGGCCGGCTTTTTGACACACCACGTGCTGGACCGGAATACCCATCCCTATATCCATTACTGGGCCGGCTATCGCAGATATAAGCATCAAAAACTGGAGGTGATTATTGACACCCTGCTAGCCGAGCGAATGGAAGGCATTCAAACCTGGAAAACCCCCGCTTTCACCCGCATCGATGTGGGCGAATCCCTTCCCCGACAATGGGTGGAGGTTTTGGCGGGAATCGCTCAACAGCATTTTCCGCAAGAGACAGAAATGGTTTTGCCCACCCATTGGAATCAAGCCTATCGGGATATGAAACGAGCCCTCCGCCTCTTTCACGACCCTCTGGGCATCAAGTGGCTGCTCACTTTCGGAAAGATCGGCCCCTTCCGTTATCGACCCATTCGCACCGACACCGACTATCTAAACGAATCAGGTCGGGAGTGGTCCCACCCTGCGATCCCTGGGGAGAAACATCGAGAAAGTTTCCTTGACCTGTGGGCAACCGCTCTCGACGAGGCCGTCCTCTTCCTCCGACAGGCCGACAGTTACTGGAAAGGGACGCTCCCTTTATCCACCCTGGAGCGAACCATCGGCAACATCTCCTATGATACGGGGAAAGCATGCGATGCCAATCTGACGAATCATCTCGCCGAACCTCTCGTTTGAGCATAATAATCCCTCCCGTAGGGGAGGGATTTTCCTGTTCGTTTCCCTGTTAATCCAACACTTTGAGCACCTGATAGAAGAGCCAACCCATCAATGCTGTACCCGGAAGGGTAAAGATCCAGGCATACAAAATCTTCCCGGCAATACCCCAGCGGATTCCTTTCACCCGTTCCGCTGCGCCAACCCCGATGATGGAGCCGGTAATGGTATGGGTGGTACTCACCGGAACTCCCACTTTGGCGATGGTGGCCAAAAGGGCAGCCGCTGCCGTTTCCGCAGCGAAGCCGTGAGGCGTCTCCAGGTGATTGAGACGCATACCCAAGGTCTTAATCACCCGCCAGCCGCCGATCGCCGTTCCTAAGGCCATCGCCAAACCGGCAGACAGGATCACCCAGAAGGGCACCTCGATGCTGTCTACAAACCCACCGGCAAAAAGGGCCAGCGTAATGATTCCCATTGCTTTCTGCGCATCAGAGGTCCCGTGACTGAAGGCCATGAAGGAAGCAGACAATATCTGAAGAGGACGGAAAATCCGTTTCACTTTCGAGGGAGCGGTGTTGCGGAATACTTCCCGAATCAGTTTCATCAGAAGCCACGCCAAAGCCCCCCCTAACAAAGGAGAAATCAAGAGGGCGAGTAAAATCATCCCGACACCGCTGGCTTTAATCACAGCCAAACCTTTGTAAGCGATGGCCGCTCCGATCAAGGAGCCGATCAAACCGTGAGAAGCACTAACCGGAAGTCCCAACAGCGTCATCACTGTATTCCAGATAATAGCCGCCAAAAGGGTGGCGACAATCACCATCATGGTCACGTGGTTCGGGTCGACGATATCTTCCCCGATCGTTTTGGCAACGGCAGTGGAAAAAAAGGCACCAGCCAAATTGAGCACGGCAGCCAACAAAACCGCTTTCAGCGGGGTCAGGGTCCGCGTCCCGATCACGGTGGCGATCGCGTTGGCCGAGTCGTTCCAACCGTTGGTGAAATCAAAAATGAGGGCCAGGACAACGACCAAAACGATCAGCACGGTCGGGTCAAGCATATTTCATAACCACGCTTTCCAGCACGTTAGCCAGATCCTCCGCGCTGTCGGTGACACCTTCCAAGGTTTCGTAGAGCTCCTTCATCTTGATCAACTCGATGGGGTCCTTCTGCTCTTCAAAGAGACCGCCGACCGATTCCCGCATCAGGCGATCCGCTTGGTTTTCCAAGAGGTTGATTTCCACCACATATTTTTGGATGCTGTTAAAATCTCGTTTCTCCAAGGAGATAAAGGCTTCCTGCAGATATTCGGCGCATTTCTCCAGCATTTCAGCAAACTGCATCAAATGCGGTGTGGTTTTATTCACATGACAATAAACAAAGCGGGAGGCGCATGCTTCCACTCCGTCCAGCACATCATCCAACTTGACAGCCAGTTGAAGCAGATCTTCCCGATCCATCGGTGTCACGAAGGTTTGATTCAATTCACGAATCACAATATGGGTGTATTCATCCCCCTTGTTTTCAAGGTCTTTCAGCTTTTCCGCATAGGATTCTTTGTGTTCCAGCGTCTCGACATTTTGTCGAAAAAGCTGCATCGCTTCCACGATATTACCGGCCGCTTCTACCAGCGTCTGGTAGAAGACGGAGTCCTTTGACCGATTGAAAAACAATTCGGTTACCCCCTTATTGACGGGCGACGACCCATCTTTCTAATCAAATCAACCACATCTTATGATAATCGTTTTTCTGTTGATAGAAAAGAAATTTTCGTGTCGGTTTAGCTAATTTCTCTTCTGTCAGCGTACCCGGAACCATAGACGATCATGCGAATTCCCACTGCATGCCAATGCTGTCGCCATGTATATCTCTTTTATTCTTGGGTTAACTTACCAAATAGGTCCCCCCACCTAGTACAGGTGTTGTGATCAGAAAAACCCCGCGGTTACTCGCGGGGTTTTTCTATGCGAAAACGTTCGCTCCGAGGTTTTTGCCCTCAATATGCAGATACAGAAGATTCAAATCGGCGATGCGGCTGGATATCCGGTCCATCTCTTCCCAGAGTCGATCAAATTCTGCCTCGTCCTCCGCCTGGTTGAGCGCTTCAAACCGCTCCAGATAGCGGCGCTCCCATTCCTTCAGTTTTTCCGGAATGGTGGCGCAGATCTGCTGGCATTTCAGTTCAAACTGGTGGCGGACTTCTGTAGGCATCGATTCATATTCCACGTGGAGGAGCGGGCGCGTCACCTCCAACCGTTCATCGAAAAAAAACGAAAAAGGCTGCCCCATACCGTTCACCCCGCTCTGTCCATCATAACCTTATCAAAACCGACATCCATTCCGTTACAAGCGGGAGGATGCTCCTCCCGGATGGGGAAGACGGGAAAAACCTCAGGTTTTGCTCAATGCTTTTCCTTTGAATTGTTCGATCCGCATCGATACCACATTGGTATATTCGGGATCGAGGTATTCTAACATCCGAGACAGTACCTCCACTGCTTTCTGGGTTTGCCCCGATTCATCGAGGGTATGAGCATAATCCAGTCCATGGAACGGGGTTACATAGGCCGGGGTCCAAAATTGCTCGCAAAATCGCAGCACTTCAGAAAAACGCCCCTCTTTTCGCAACAGGGCGGAGGCGGTCATCGCCGCCACTTCCTCCTCCCACTCCGGCAACCCCTCAGGATCTTCCCGATACGCCCGGGTCCGGATCATCGCCTGGGAAAACTGCTCCAATGCTTCTTCGGATCGACCTTCCAGAAGGAACAGCCGTCCCAGTTCCAACGAGGGCCACCAAGCTTCCTCCTGCTCTGTTAGCATGGTTAAAAAGGCGATCACTTTCTCCGAATCTCCCATCCATTCCGATAACATGCGAAGGCCCGTCTCCTGGTTCGGCTCTTTTTTCAAACCTTCCTGCAAATGAGCGATCACCTGTTCCCGTTGGGATCGATGGGCATAAAGCCTGGCCAGATAAGTATGGGCCACCCCCCGCTCGGGGAAACGGTCGATACACTCCTGAAGCAATTCCTGGGCCTGTTCATTCTCCTCTTTTTTCATCAACACCAGCACCTTTAACAGCAGGGCTTCCTCCTCACGGTTACTCAGTTCCAGCAACCGATCGGCTCCCTGCTCCGCTTCCTCCAGAAAACCGTCTTTATATAACTGAACCACAAAGCTGTACAAATTTTGCGCGTTGTCCCAATCGGCCTTTATATTTTCTGGTATCACATGATGGCGAAATTCTTCACGGTCGGTCCAGATCAGATGTCCCAACTCGTCGAATAAGGGAATCTGTCCCATGCCCCAACCTCCTTATTCACTGTTTGTCAACTTAAAAGAATTGTAAAACAATAGCCATTTCAGGTCGAGGTGATTTTTTGGGATATTTTAGGTCGTCATGCGAAGTTTTGTCGAAGCGACAGCTACCCCATCTTTTCATCTTCCCATAGAACGCGAAAACTTCTTTCCTTCTTTGATTTTACGACAAATCTCCCCTTTATGATAATACCGCTTCAGTACAAAGCCGATTTCAGCCCATTGGGGGCCTCCGATATACACAATAAGTTGGAGGTCGGAGGCCTTTTTCATTTAACCGATCAGTGGTTTCTCCTCTGGATGACGATAACGCTCGCGCAAAGTTTTTCGGGCGATAGCAAATGCTACTGTCATTGGCCCTAATCGACCGAGAAACATAGTGATGATGATCAGAACTTTGCCTAAAGAGGACAATTCGGGAGTGATCCCAAGAGAAAGGCCTACCGTAGCCGCCGCGGAAACCGTTTCAAAAAGAACGATCATCACATCGGAAGATTCGGTAATGGTCAATACCATCGTGACCACGACCACCAGTCCCATGGTAAGCACCGTAACTGTCAACGCCCGATATACCTGAGAATGAGGCACCCTTCTGCGAAAGGTGATCACATCCTCCCGCCCCCGCATCATGCTCCATACTGCAAGTAAAATGGTGATAAAGGTAGTGGTTTTAATCCCGCCCCCTGTGGAACCCGGTGAAGCCCCGATAAACATCAGCAAAATGATAAGAAACTTGGATGCGGGATAAAGACCATCCAGTTCCAGCGTTGTGAGTCCGCTGCTTCGCGGAGTTACTCCCTGAAAGAAAGCGGCGACGAGGGTGTTTCCGAAGGAATGGCCGGCAAGCGTATCCGGGTTTCCCCACTCAATGAGGAGGATCCCTCCAGCCCCCAAAAAAATTAACAGCACATTGGCCAGTAACACCAGCTTGGTATGGAGGCTCAGTCGCTGAGTCCACCGATACTGGAGAAGCTCCACGACGACGATAAACCCGAGACCACCTGCGATAAATAACGCAGCCACAGTTAAGCTGATCACAGGATCTTCCACATAGGGGGTCAGGCTGCTAAATTTGCCAAACTCTCCGTTCAGGTCGAAACCGCCGTTGTTAAAGGCAGAAATGCTGTGAAAGACGGCGTAGTACCATCCCTTTCCCCATCCCCATATCGGTATGAAGCGCGTAGCCAAAATGAGGGTACCCGCTCCCTCAAAGATAACAAAGATCAACAAAATGGATTTTAAAAGTTCCACCACTCCACCGAGCTGCTCCAAATTAAACGTTTCTGAAAGGACCAGCCGTTCCTTGACGCCTACCTTCATCCCTACCAGCAACGCAAAAAAGGTGGCGAAGCCCGTCACACCTAATCCCCCAACCTGGATCAATACCAAGATCACCACTTCGCCAAAGGTGCTGAAGGTGCGCGCCGTGTCTTGCACCACCAGTCCAGTCACACAAACCGCTGAAGTAGCGGTAAATAGAGCATCCAACAAAGAAAGAGGCTCCTTCCCTTCGGTAGCGATCGGAAGGGAGAGCAAAAGGGTTCCAGTCACTATGGTAATGATAAAACTGACCACAAGAACTCGCGGAGGCGTCCAACGGATTCGCCGCTTATTGGTAGCCATGACGAAATTCCCTTCCATCGAATGGACATGTTATAATATATAGAATGGAGTCCCTTCGATGGATTCATTCCGCTTTTGGGATGAATATCTTCTAGATTACAACGGAGCCCCCCATATAACAAGGATGCCAAATCACCAAATATCAGAAACGGAGGTGGATCAGTTTGACTAAATCAGCGCCACGGGTTGTGGTGGGGATGTCCGGCGGCGTGGATTCCTCCGTGTCCGCTCTGTTACTGAAGCAACAGGGCTATGACGTGGTCGGCCTGTTCATGAAAAACTGGGATGATACCGATGAATGGGGGAACTGTACCGCCACCGAGGACTTTGAAGACGTACGGCGCGTTGCCGATCACATCGGAATCCCCTATTTCTCCGTCAACTTTGAACGGGAATACCGGGACAAGGTTTTTAATTATTTTTTGGACGAATACCGAAACGGCCGCACTCCCAACCCTGACGTCATGTGCAACAAAGAGATTAAATTTGGCGAGTTTCTGGAGAAAGCCCTCCAATTGGGGGCTGATTATATAGCCACCGGCCATTACGCTCAGGTGGATCGGGTGAATGGGCGATACCGACTGCTCCGGGGGGCCGACCCCAATAAAGATCAAACCTATTTCCTGTATACCTTGGGACAGGAGGCTCTCTCCAAAACGATCTTTCCCGTGGGACACCTGAATAAGCCCGAGTTGCGCCGCATCGCCAAAGAGGCGGGATTGCCTACTGCAAACAAAAAGGACAGCACCGGGATCTGCTTTATCGGCGAACGGGATTTCAAAGAATTTCTTAGTCAATATCTGCCGGCCCAACCCGGGGAAATGCAAACCTTGTCCGGGGAGGTAAAAGGTCGCCACGACGGCTTGATGTATTATACACTCGGACAGCGTCAAGGTTTGGGCATCGGCGGTGGCGGCACCGGAGAGCCTTGGTTCGTGGTCGGCAAAGATCTGGAGCGCAATGTGCTGCTGGTGGAGCAAGGCCATGATCATCCGGCTCTTTTCTCTGATGGTCTCATCGCCAGTAATATTTCCTGGGTGGATCAAGAAAAGCATAACCACTCTTTCCATTGCACAGCCAAGGTTCGTTATCGGCAAAAAGATGAAGGGGTCACCGTGGAGCCGTCGGAAGATGGAACTCTTCGTGTCCGCTTTGATCAACCCCAGCGGGCGGTCACACCTGGACAAGCGGTAGTATTTTACGATGGCGATGTCTGCCTAGGCGGGGGTACGATTGAATCCACATTTTAATATGTGCAGCCAACGGTTCCGGTGGGCCACCGGAACCGTTTTTTACGCTATTCAACATATCCCTGTATTGAAAATAGTTCCTATGATCTAATTAAATCCAACCAAAGGTGGCTTTTAACCGCTTTTACCTGTTAATGATTGGTTCTTTGCTATAAAATATGGAACAAAATAGAAGGGAGGGTTCCGGCCCATTGCGAAACCAATACCATCTCCAAGGATCGAAACCTGAAACCGATGTGCCGGCTCCATCCAGTCGCCGCCGCCGGAACCGACGAATCCTGACTGTCCTCATCGTTTTATTTTTGCTCGTCGGTCTCGGCGGAAGATGGGCGGACGGTTTCTTTCATTGGAACGGAGAAAGGGAGACGTCAAAAACACTTCAAAGGGCTGAAAAGCGGACGGAACATCATCCGAGCCGTGACACTTCCTCTGATGAGGAGCCAGCCGATTGGTGGGATCCGTCAGATCCTAACACCGCTGCTCAGGCGGATCCGGAAAAGGAAACACCTCGCGATCAGAAAATCCAAGCTCCCCCGGCGACAGGGCCGAGTCACCGGATTCCCCACAACAACTGGCACAACCCCGATATGAACCGTCACCACAGCTTTTCTCCCCGAAAATCACCGGAACACCATATTCCAGCCCGTCTGCATCCCCCCGACCTTTCCCCTGTAGCTTCCCCCAACAATCGTCAGATGCAGCTGTCTGTCCGTTTTCCCTACTGGGATGAAAAAAAAGCCTTGGACCGCTTAGAGAAGATGGCTGAGCAGATCGATGAACTCAACTACCCATGGCTGGATGTACAAGCCAATGGCACGCTCCGGCTTCGTCACGGGTCTGAAAAGCTTCCCGCACGTATCCGCTCCATCGTCGACAAACACCGCATGCGCCAACTGCCGGTAATCGGCTCCCAATACGCACCCGGACAGATTCATCGGTTACTGCAGGATCCCAAGAAAAGGGACATGCTGACCCGGGAAATCCTGCGGTGGGTAGAACATTACGGATACGACGGAGTTGAAATTCAATTTCAACCCTTATTGCCACAGGATCGAAAATCCTTCGTTGAGTTTGTCCAAAATTTATCCAGACATCTTCACGAGAAGGACCGCTGGTTAAGCATCGCAGTGCATCCGAAAACCAATGACGCCGGAATTTCCCCCGTCCAACAAGCCCAAGACTGGAAAAGTCTCGGAGAGGCAGCAGACAGCGTCAAAATCATGGCCTATCACTACAGTTGGAACAAGGAAGGCCCCTCCGCCCCGCTTTCTTGGATGGAACAGGTGCTCAATTATGCCCTGCAGACCATCCCTGCGAAAAAAATCAACGTCAGCCTCTCCGGACATGGATACATCTGGTCCGATCCTGATCAATTGGCCCCCCTATCCTACAGCGAAGCACAACGTTTGATTCGTCACCATCAATTGAATGTCCACAGGGGTAAAAGCGGGGAGCCCTGGTTCCGCTATCGCGATGACGGGGAAACCTGGATCGGGTATTATCAAGACGCCATCGGCTACCGCACCAAGTTTCAACTTCTTAAAAAGCAATACCCTAAGCTCGGAGGTATCACCCATTGGTACCTGGGTGCAGAAGACCCGAAGATTTGGCGAATGATCGAACAGGAAAACAGAAAACCTTCAAAAAAGAAATGAAATACTGACATCCCCTAAGGACTGATCGGGCCAATAAGATCAGGTTACACAAGCGATAAAACATCCCTTCTCCCGTTATCATGAACCTTACACAAAAAAGCACCGGTCCAAATGGGCCGGTGCTTTGGTGCGCCCTGGAAGATTCGAACTCCCGACCTTCTGATCCGTAGTCAGACGCTCTGTCCAGCTGAGCTAAGGGCGCATAGAATGGTGCGGACGAGAGGACTTGAACCTCCACGGTCGCAATGACCACTAGATCCTGAATCTAGCGCGTCTGCCGATTCCGCCACGTCCGCATAACAATTTATTTTCCGTCAACACATCTTATTCTATAATGTTTAGCTTGAATAGTCAAGGGTTTTTTATACACACACAAGGAAAACTAAAAAGCACCGGTCCAAATGGGCCGGTGCTTTGGTGCGCCCTGGAAGATTCGAACTCCCGACCTTCTGATCCGTAGTCAGACGCTCTGTCCAGCTGAGCTAAGGGCGCATAGAATGGTGCGGACGAGAGGACTTGAACCTCCACGGTCGCAATGACCACTAGATCCTGAATCTAGCGCGTCTGCCGATTCCGCCACGTCCGCGCAGTATTTATTTTAAAATGTAAGAGGGATTGGAGGCGGCACCCGGATTCGAACCGGGGATAAAGGATTTGCAGTCCTCTGCCTTACCACTTGGCTATGCCGCCATAAAGAATGAAATGCAGTCAGGAGACAAACAATAAAGTCAGTTGAAAAAGGAGTGAACAACATGATCCCTTTACAATCCAGCCTGGAAAACCAGGAAGGTGACTTCATTCCATTGGACCGCCTTTTTAATGAAGAAGGGTTTGTTCTCGGAGGCGGTTATGAGTACGATCACGGTTACTACGATAAGGCTCTTGATTGGGAAAACGACCGGGAACACCGTATCTATCTCCGCATACCCGTCACTGCTGTTGAAGGAAGCATCGGCACACGATCAGCAACCCTTCGCATCGGTCAACCCTTCGTGCTAAAGCATATTTATCAAGATGGAGGCAATCAACAAGCTCAAGCCGGTTTGATTTCAGGTTCTGTCAACCAGTTTGCTGAACCTGCCGATAAAGATGCAAAAGTTAATGCGAAATGGACAGAACGGGCACAATCCGAGATCAATCAATTGGAGCGGCGGTTCCAAAAGGAATTACAGCAAAGGTAAAGATAAATGGCAGGGGCGGCAGGAATCGAACCCGCATTTGAGGTTTTGGAGACCTCTGTTCTACCATTGAACTACGCCCCTACAAGCTCTTTGGTGCCGGCGAGAGGACTTGAACCCCCAACCTACTGATTACAAGTCAGTTGCTCTACCAGTTGAGCTACACCGGCGAAAAACAAGTGGTGGTTCGGGACGGAATCGAACCGCCGACACGAGGATTTTCAGTCCTCTGCTCTACCGACTGAGCTACCGAACCACAGCAGCCATGATTTTATCAAACAAGTCCGTATCAGTCAAGATTTGTTTTGGATCCATTCTCTCAACCTGCAAAAGGTAAAAAGGTAAATATGGCGGAGAGGGAGGGATTCGAACCCTCGAGACGGGGATACCGCCTACACGATTTCCAATCGTGCTCCTTCGGCCTCTCGGACACCTCTCCATAAATTTTTAAAGAGCGCTTTCGAATGCGACATCATTTATTATATGATGGATGAGCATTTCTGTCAAGGACTTTTCTTCTCTTTATGGCGTTGCAATCAAAACGGCTATCATATACGGGCGGGGATATACGGGGGAGTGAACATCGTTTGAATATCCATGTGACCCCATCAGCTGAACAAAAGCTATCGGATATCATTCAAAAGGAGGGGGCAGTCGATCAGTTCTTTATCCAACCGCCGGAACAATTACGGGCCGCCGACCATTAACCTCCTCCTTCCTGTCTATTTGGCAGGAGTTTTATAACCCTAAAAAAACGTTTCCCCCGGTCCGGTGGGGATCGAGGGAAACAATGGTCTGCCCGGCGATGTCCTACTCTCCCAGGGGCTCTCGCCCCAAGTACCATCGGCGCTGGAGGGCTTAACTTCCGTGTTCGGGATGGGAACGGGTGGGTCCCCTCCGCCATCATCACCAGACCCTATATCATTCAGGGTTGCACCCTGAAAACCGGATGCGGAATGAGAACCTGTCACCAGTCGAAGCGACTCAGGAGAAGTCCTCGACCGATTCGTATCCGTCAGCTGAACGTGTTGCCACGCTTACACCTCGGACCGATCTACCTTGTCATCTACAAGGGGTCTTACCTGGTCTAGCCAGTGGGAAATCTCATCTTGAGGGGGGCTTCGCGCTTAGATGC
>NZ_FMZA01000011.1 GCF_900102685.1 Melghirimyces thermohalophilus | reverse complement strand
GAGAGGCAATTGCTTTGACAATGCCTGCATCGAGAGCTTCTTTTCCCACTTGAAAGCAGAAGCTCTGTACCTCCATGGTATCCAAGATATTACTGAAACGCAAAGGTGTATTGAGGAGTACATTCAATTTTACAATGAACAACGGATTCAACGGAGATTAAAAAAGTTGACGCCTGTGGAATACAGACGCCAACTTGTCGCTTAACCCGGGTTTTTTCCAAGAGTCTACAAAATGGGGGCTTGACCAAACATCGCCGGGGGCTTTTTTGGTGTTTTATTCAAAAGATCAGATGGGCCATCAGCGCGATCACCGGCAGGGTGATCAAGGTGCGCAGCAGGAAAATGATAAACAGATCCTTCATGTTGACAGGAATCTTGGAGCCGAGTAACAGTCCGCCCACTTCCGACATGTAGATGAGCTGGGTCACCGACACACAGGCGATCACAAACCGGGTTAATTCGCTCTCGATGCTGCTCCCGATCACCGAGGGGAGGAACATGTCAGCAAACCCGATCACCATGGTTTGGGCCGCTGCGCCGGCTTCCGGGATCTGAAGCAGGGAGAGAAGCGGGACAAAAGGAGCGCCGATCCAGGAGAAGAAAGGGGTGTACTCGGCGATGATCAGGGCAATCGTCCCCAGGGCCATCACAATGGGGATGACACCCATCCACATGTCTAGGACGTTTTGCAGCCCTCCTTGCAAGATCCGGCTCAGCTTTCTGCCCTGTGCTTGTTTCGCCGCCTGCCGAAGGCCCCAGGTGAAGGGAGTGTAGGCAGTCGGGATCGATTCATTCAACTGTGATTGGGTTTCGTTGGTGTAGGTATCCGGCTTTCGGGAAAGAGGGGGGATGCGCGGCATCACAATAGCGGCCACTAATCCAGCCAGAATGATGGTCAAATAGTAGGGAAGAAAGTAAGCTTGCAGCCGCATCTCCGTCAACACCACAATGGTGAAGGTGATGGAAACGACGGAGAAGGTGGTTCCGATCACGGCTGCTTCCCGCTTGCTGTAAAACCCTTCTTCATACTGTTTGCTGGTGATGAGCACACCGACGGTGCCATCCCCCACCCATGAGGCGATACAGTCGATGGAGGAACGTCCCGGCAGGGTAAAGACCGGGCGCATAATCCGGGTCAGCAGCGCCCCGCACAGATCCAATAGCCCGAAATCCATCAGCAGGGGGAGGAACAGGCCGGCAAAGAGAAAAACGGAAAAGAGAACCGGCAGCAGATCGAATAGGAGCAGTCCGCCGGTATTTTCCGACCAGACCGGCTCCGGCCCCACTTTGTACAGAGCCGATAGGGCAAAGAGGAGGCCGAGAATCCGTGCGATCAGCCACATGGGTTTGACATTAAAGAGTCCCTGAAAGAACGGGCGGTCCATGATCCAGGCGGGTTTCAGTGTCTTGGCGAGAATCGAGCCGATGACAGTGATCAGGAGAATGATGGCTAAGATACCCGGCAGAAAGTCGCCAAATTTCTCCTGAACCCAAGCAGCCATAATGGCCACCGGGATCGTCACCCCATCTTTGGAGGGGATGGGGATCATGAACAGGAAGATGCCGATCAATGAGGGCAATAGAAACTTCATATAAGCGGAAACGGGATAGGATTGCTCTTGAGGGTTCAATCGATGTCACCTCGTTATTTTGATGAAAGCGGATTCACGACGTTTACATTGTAGTATTAAATTGCAGGAAATATCAAATGTTTCTCCCATTATGTATAAAAAACGATTTCAACGTTGTTGTCATTCTTTTCTGATAGGTGGAGTCTCGTTGTGAAATGCATATTTAGTATAAATGCCTTATAAAAATACCATTCGTAGTCTGTTGTTGTAAACGGCTAAATCATAACACGAAAAAGTCCGACGGATTCGATTTCCGCCGGACAAGTGGTTAGATGCACAAAAGCAGTAGGCCGACTATAAACAACGCGCCTCCGCACCAGGCAAAAGCAGGTGCCCTACTGTTGCACTCCTCTTTTTTCCCTGGAGGGCGGGAATCGAGCCATCCGGTGGCTTCTCCCTTTATGCTGGTCGGAATGGCGGTTCCCACCAGATGCAATCCGATGACGATCAACGCAAGCCCCCATCCAGCCGTCATTTTTGATTCCCCCTTCCCGCTAGGATTGATTGTATGCCAGTGCTTCTCTCTAAGTTGCTTCTTTCTCCTGCTAAGACGGTTATAGACGCAAGGAGCAGACGAAGTCGGATCATGGCGTTGTATCTCTGGGAGGAGATCCGATTTCCAGAAACTTGACGCAGAAAAGCGTCCTTCACCTCCCGTAAAAGAGACTTCTTTGCACATTGATCTGTGAGGTACAGTAAGCTAAACTGTGTTCAGAGAATCGGATCGGCTGATGGAAAGGGGGACGTGCAGCCACACCGGCTGGTGGGGAATGCGCGGTTTTTTATGAGAAAAATATTTGTTTCCGGCGTTTCACTCCGTTTTCATCAGGATATCGAGCGGATTGCCGGACTTTTTTATCCTAAAGTGAAGGTGACGCAACAACGACAGGAAGCCGATGGGTGGGTTGCTTTTCATGTCGATGCTTCGGAACGCATTCGGGTAGGGGTGACCCTGACCGATCCCGCCCAAGATCAGACCTGGTTTGGCGATGATGAACAGGAGGCCAAAGCGACTGCCCAGGACCAGAACCGCCTTTTAAAACGAGCGGTTCACCGTGCGTTGCTGAAGGTGCTGGAGAAGGCGACAGGAGTCCGCCAACCCTGGGGAATTTTAACAGGTGTTCGTCCGACAAAACTGCTGCACAAGCTGTTTTTAGATGGTTTGTCGGCAGAAAAGGCGAGAGAGGTCTTAGTAGGGGACTACCGGCTGCTGCCCGACAAGGTGGATCTGTTGCAGGAGATCGTCCAACGACAGACTGCGGTGTTGCCGGATCTGTATCAGCTGGACCGGGGGGTCAGCCTTTATATCGGGATCCCCTTCTGTCCCACTAAATGCGCCTACTGCACGTTTCCGGCGTATGCCATTCGGGGGCGGAACGGCGCGGTGGATGAATTCCTGGCGGGATTGCATGAAGAGATAGCTGCCGTGGGAGCTTGGTTGGAACGAAATCAGGTGCCGGTGACTACGATCTACTTTGGCGGCGGCACCCCGACTTCTATCACCACCGCAGAGCTGGAGGGACTTTTCCGCCGGCTGCAGGTCTCCATCCCCGGATATGATCAGGTGCGGGAATTGACTGTAGAGGCCGGTCGGCCCGATACGCTGGATGAAGAAAAACTGGATCTGCTCCGTCGCTGGCAGGTGGATCGGATCAGCATCAATCCGCAAAGTTTTGAAGAAAACACCCTGAAACTGATCGGGCGTCACCATACGGTGAAGGAGACCCTGGAAAAATACGAGCTGGCCCGGTCCATGGGCTTGCATAACATCAACATGGATCTGATCATCGGCCTTCCCGGAGAGGGGCTGGACACATTCCGGCAATCGCTTCGTACGATGGAGGAATTGCGTCCGCAATCCCTGACTGTGCACACCCTCTCTTTCAAACGGGGCTCCCATATGACCCGCAACCCGGAGAAATACAAGACAGCGGGGCGGGAGGAGATCACGGAGATGGTCAACGAAGCCCGCCGCTGGACACAGAGGATGGGTTATATCCCCTATTACCTGTACCGGCAAAAAAATATTTTAGGCAATCAAGAGAATGTGGGTTACGCCTTTCCTGGGGAAGAGAGTCTTTACAATATCATGATTATGGAAGAGCGCCAGACGATCATCGGATTGGGATGTGGTGCGGTCAGCAAGGTGATGCCGCCGGGGACCGGCAAGGTTCAGCGTTTACCCAATCCCAAGGAGCCTCTGGCTTACATTGACACCTATCAGCAAAATATCCGCAAAAAACTGGCCATACTAGACGAAGCTTGGAGCACACGGCGTGTGGAGCCGACCTAAATCAAACAAGCAACCGGTTTCATCCGGTTGCTTTTTATGATTCTTGGGCGGGATGGACCAAGGTCACTTCCAGGCCGCTTTTTGCAAAGGCGTCGGTAAGGATTTTTTGGATCGAATCCCAATCGAGTCCGCCAGGTTCCATTCCCAGCGGAGGTAAGGCGATGGAGTGCACGCCTAAGTCGCGGCAAGTGCGAACCAGTGCCGCAAGCCCTTTCCGTATATTTTCCGGCTGGGCGGGGCGACGTCCCGTCCGCTTGATGGGAAGGTTAAAAATATACCGGGGACGGTCTTTCTCCTCCGGTGTCAACGGTACAACATAGGGTTCTTCCAGGGGGATTTTCCGCAATCGGCAGGCGCGCCGATAAGAAACAAAGTTGGCCGGAAACGCTTTCCGAAACTGGAGTGCCGGACCCGGCTCCAACATCCCGTGACAATTGATCGGGTTAACCAGGGCTTCCACCCGCTGTTCAGTGATGTTACCGCTTCGAAGTTGGATCAATCGGTTTTCCTCCTTTGCACAGTAGACCGCGGCGATGAATCCTTCTCTTAAAGGATAAAGGGGAAAGGTCGCCACCGCAACACGCAACTGGCAAGGATGGGACTGGGGAGTATCAAATACCACTACCACGAGTTTGACAGGGTAAGAAGGGAGGTGGAAGGAGTGGCTGAAAAAGACTTACGGTCCGAGGCGTTACGGTCCCGTCCGGCGAAGGCATTACGCAGTCAGGATGCAGAACAGCTGCGCGACACTCGCCGCGGAGACGACAAAAAACGAAGAAGGGACGTGGCCGCCGTTTTTGCGGCGGAACTTGATCATCAAACCCCTCGTATAATCGGGGGGTTGATTCGTCAAAATTCCCATTGTTCGTTTTCAGTTTTTATTAGGTCCTTCAGGGTTTGCACGGTGATGCTGACGGAGGTGGCGGACAGCAACAAGCCCAAAAACAGTGCCCCTTGTTGTTCCAGACCGAAGGCACCCCCCTCCCCGAGGTAACCGCCGGCCAGCGGAAGGATGACCCCGCCGACGGCCACTATGAGAGAGGAGTTACGATTCCGGTTCAGATCGTCCAGGAGGGCGATGCAGTTATTTTGCAGTTGTTGATCATTTTGCTCTGCACCAAACTGGCGGGTGATGGGTGTGTTCGTCAGGGACAGCCGGCGGTGCTGGGAAAATTGCGGATCGGGATGGTGATCGGAGCGACCCAGCAATCTCAAAGTCGGGGCCTTTTTATTTGTGGCAGATCCACATGCTTTTGCGAAGTACCAGGATCGGGTCGTCTTCGGAAGGGGTAAACCCGAGCGCCTGCTGCATCGATTCAGAGGAATGGAGGAGCAGTCGAAGGGCTTTTCGCCGTGGGGGTTCCGGTGTTTGTGCCCGGTCCATCCACTCCTTCCACTGAACAGGCGTTTCCCAGCTTCGCAGGTGACGGATGGAAGTGAAGCCGGCGGTTTTCAGCAGGCGCGTCCAGCCAGGAACAGACCAGACTCGTTGGTGGGAGGGGTCCCGCAGCCGTTCCACTTTGTTTAACACCTGCTCTGAGTCCGCATCTGCGGGAGCTGTGTTATCCACGAGGATGAAAGACCCCCTTGGCTTTAATACTCGGTGTACCTCGGTAAAGGCCTGTTCCGGACGGGGGAAATGATGGGCAGCGATCCGGCATGTCACCCAATCGAAGCGCCGGTCGGAGAAGGGAAGCATCTCGGCGTCCCCCTGTTGCTAGGTGATATTGTCGATCTCCCGTCTCCCGGCTTCCTGTGCGGCGATATCCCGCATTTCCGGTGTCAGGTCGTACCCGATGACTCGTCGGCAGAACCGGCTGAGCACAAAGGCGGTGTGTCCCGTTCCGGTGGCCAGATCGAGGGCGAGGGACGGAGAAGGGTGGGCTTCCACTTCCTTTGCGATCCAGTCTAGATCAGCGCCGGAAGCGTGGATGGAACTGTTCAGGTAACCGGAAGCAGACTGTTGAAATTGTTGTTGCACCTGTCGTTTCACCTGTTTACGAGCCATCGGCTGCCGCCTCCTTCGTTTCATCTGTCGAAAGTAATGTAAAACAATAATAACACAATTTTCTTATATGGAAAAAATAGTAAAATAAAAAGGAGCACAAACGTCGTGCTCCCGATCTGAAGACTGTGAATCATTTGTGGGGGTGGGTGTAGGCCAGTTCCGGAAAATCGGTGATCAATCCGTCGACTCCCGCATCGAATAAAGCATTGGCGGCGGATTCGTCCCGAACGGTGTAGGGGAGAATTTTCATCCCGTGTCGGTGAACCCGTTTGACTAGGTCGCGATCGACCAGGTCTTTGTTGGGGTTGACGAAGTCGGCATATTGGGCGAAGGATCGGAGGTGTTTATCGGTGATCCCCGTGTCGCGGTAGGAACCGTAACTGGCGAGAACCCCGACTGGGACTGACGGCATGATTTGATGGAAACGCTTGACCGATTCGTGGTCGAAGGATTGGACGATCACTTTGTCTCCCCGTTTATCCAGGTTTCGCTTCGCCAGCTCTTCCGCTACCTGTTGTTCGATACCGGGATAAAGGGAGGGGCTCTTCAATTCAATCAAGATCTTAATTTTTCCCCGGTATCGGTCCAGGGTTTCCCCCAAAGTGGGGATTTTTTCTCCGGCATACTTCTCATCAAACCAGCTACCTGCGTCCAGGGATTTCAACTCTTTCAGGGTCAGGTCTTTGACAGCTCCTGTCCCGTTGGTGGTCCGATCGACGGTGGTGTCGTGAATCAGGACCAGTTGGCCATCCTTGCTCCGTTGCACATCCAGTTCAAAGTAGTCGGCCTTCATCTCCACTGCTTTGTCGAAAGCGGCGATGGTGTTTTCCGGTGCATAACCCGACGCGCCTCGGTGAGCGACATTGATAAATTTCGAATGGTGGATCCGTTCCGATCCGGTGTCCGCTTCCGCGAGCCCCACTCCTGTGATCATCATCGGCAAAGCAAAGAGCATCAGGGCGATCATCAACCGGCCGATCGCAGACCATCCTCGTTTCCAGCGCTTCATCATATACCCTCTCCCTTTTTATTCTACACCCCCCATGATAGAGGATCTTTGTAAAGCTTATTTTAACGAGTGCAAAATATTTTGCAAATTGATAAATAATTTTTCTTAAAGAGCATGTGTTGTATACATTGAATCTTCCGGGATATCGATTCATTTTTTCAAGCAGGTTTCTTAATAAGTACGTCCATTTTCATCAAATACAGCGGTTTCCCCGACACCCACTTGTCTGACCCAGCGTATGGATATGAATGGATGGTCTTTAGGGACGGGAAGGGGAGCCTTGAAATTCCGCAAAAGCAAGTGGAAACAAGCTCATCTATTAAATCAAAATCCAGTGACTCGGACGTGCGTTTCATAGACGCCCCCCATACAGCGAAGATCTGAAGGATTTTAACCCGGTATTCCTTTGTCTATGTTAAACCGGACAGTGGAGGACAGGGGCGGGGGGGGCTATCGCATTTCAGCAGAGGAGAAGACATTTCAAGTCCATAGTGATAAGCGGTGTAAGATATATCTGAATTTGGAAGACGTGCACCGCGCGCTCGGGTCTTCCGTAGAATACCGCAGTCATATGATTCGGCGGGGGATCGACAGTAAGACATCGGACGGCCGTCCCCTTTGATATCCGGGTTCATGTGCAACCCTTAAAGGCAAGTGGATCGTCCGTAAAGTGGGTGCTCCTTCGAAAATGGTCACCAACCGTCACCGAGACGGACGCCCGGCTTCCATTCACATTCTGCTGCGTCGACATCTCGGTTTGGACCCGAGCAACGCAGAGGAGGTAAAAAGACGTTTGAAGCACTTTGCCATCGAAACGGCTAAAGCGATGGCCAAGGGGTCCCCCAGTTGTCCCGAGTATGGCATCGATATCGGAGTCGATTCAGCAAGAATACCGGAGGCTTCGCAGACGCAGCCAAGTGTAGGAGGGTGAGAATTTGAAGAAGCGTTGGCTGGTGTGCACCGATTGCCGCTCTTCATTCCCCTTTCGTTATGACGGAGGAATGTGTGATTGTGGCGGTGCTCTGTTGGTTCAATATGACCTGGAACATCTGAAAAAGGAAAGCAGTCGGGACGTATGGCGCAAGAGACCCTCCACTTTGTGGCGCTACCATGAACTGTTGCCTGTGAGCGATACGAATGCCATCGTATCCTTGGGCGAAGGGTGGACTCCGCTCATTCGTATGTCACGGTGGGAAAAGAAGTTGGGGTTAGGACGGTTGTGGGTAAAGCGGGAAGATCAAAACCCGACGGGCAGTTTCAAGGCCCGGGGTTTTTCCGTGGCTCTCTCACTGGTCAGAGAGACACCTGCGTCGAAAGTGGCGGTCAATTCCAATGGCAACGCCGCCTCGGCCTTGGCGGCTTATGCCGCTCGAGCCGGGCTGCAAGCCTTTGTGTTCGTTCCCCGGGATTGTCCCGGGATGATCGTGGAAGAATCGGTGGCGTACGGAGCCCATGCGTACCTGGTGGATGGCTTAATTCATCATGCCGGCCAAGTGGTCGAGGATGGGAAAGGGGAGATGGGTTGGAGAGACCTGGGGACGGCGAAGGAACCAGGTCGAGTGGAAGGGAAAAAGACGATGGGTTTGGAGCTGGCGGAACAATTGGGTTGGAAGATGCCTGATGTGGTGGTTTATCCCACGGGTGGCGGCTCCGGTTTGATCGGAATCTGGAAAGCGTTGTTGGAATTAAAACAGCTGGGCTGGGCGGAGGGGGACTTGCCCCGTTTTGTCGCGGTACAGGAGACGGGATGTACCCCTGTCGTCGATGCGGTGCGCACAAAAGCGGACCGGCTCACCCCCGCCGGGGACAACACGACATCCAAACCGACCGGGGTTCGGGTGCCCAATCCGCCGGCGGGTAACCTGATTCTGTCGATTATACGGGAAACCGGCGGAACAGCGGTGGCTGTCACTGCCGAAGAGATGGAGAAAGCTGCCGGACAGATGGGGCGGGAAGGGATCTCCGCTTCGCCGGAGGGCTCTGCGGTATGGGCGGGATTGCTGCGCCTTCATGAGCAGGGAGAAATCAGAGCAGGAGAACAGGTGGCCCTCTTCAATACCGCCCATTCCCTGAAATATCTTCCGTGGCCGACACCGAAAGGGGTTCCCATCATCCGTTCCTATGCCGACTACCGATCGCTCATTTGATCACACCCCCGCCTCGGGGGATTATAAGCTGATTAAAGCTGTTATAAAACAAAAATAAAAAAGACCCCAAAATCGGGGTGGAACAATGGAAGATCAGTACAAGAAAAGGAGTGAGTGTGGCAATATTCGGTGTTTTAGGCGTAGCAGCTGTCGATTTGCCGCTTAATCCATTGGCCAGAGCAGCATTCATTCAACACGGTTTCCCGACCGTTGTCGATCAGGTTTCCACAGACAGGGCACGTCTCCTGTTGTTGAGGCTTGGTATGCATTGGAATCCCTCCCGATGAGATGATCACATTATACTATAACAGTTTATGAAAAGTAAACCCCTGTGGTACAACAAAAATTATTTTTGGACTCCTTTGTGTAGCATTTGTTTTAGAACACAGCAATTGTTGGTCATTTTGACAAGCTGATCTCTTGAACAGGATGAAGTCCGTTGGAAAGGTTAGCTAATCCAATGGTGGTGTCACGGTGCGCGCCGGTCAACGGATGAAAGCCGGACAAAAGATGGCGCAGTTACTTAAAAACGGAAAATTCTGTACACTTCTTGCTGTGATCGGTCATCCGTGGTATGAATGATAGTAAGACGGAGAAAAGGAAGGGGGAACGGCATGCACTTAGACAGGGAAGCCCGCACTTTATTTCATTCGGAGACCTTTTCCCATTTAATGCGGATGAAGAAGCGATTTATCATTCCCTGCCTGACACTATTAGTGCTATTTTATTTTTGTTTGCCGCTTTCTTTATGGTTTTACCCCGGCCCGATGTCACGGTTAGCACCGGTTATCGGAATGCCTTGGGGATGGCTGTATGCCTTTTCCCAGTTTGCGATGACGTGGGTTTTAGGGTGGCGGTACTGGAATAAAGCAAAACAGTTTGACCAGCTTGTGCGACAAATGAAAGTCAAGGGGTAAATGATGAATCTCACTTATTTTTTGTTTTTTCTCTGTATCGTCGGTTGTACGTTAATTATTACGCATTGGGCAGCGAGACGCGAGCAGAAGACGACGCATGGGGTAGCGAGACGTGAGCAGACGACGTACCAATTTTATACAGCGGCGCAAAGTTTGACAGGGTTCCAGAACGGGATGGCGATCGCCGGCGACTATATTAGTGCAGCCTCGTTTTTGGGTATCGCGGGTGCGATTGCTCTGGGCGGCTATGATGGCTTTCTATATTCGATCGGTTTTCTAGTGTCATATGTCGTCATGCTTTTTGTCATTGCGGAGCCTGTCCATCACTTGGGCACGTATTCACTCGGTGATGTGATCGCGGCCCGATTTCCTGATCGAAAGATCCGCTTGACAATGGCGATTAGCGCGTTCACGATATCGATTCTTTATATGATTCCGCAGTTAGTCGCTTCAGGTCTCTTATTGCGTTTGTTACTCGGGATAGACTATTCCATTTCCGTTTTAGTGATCGGCAGCTTGATGACCGTATACGTCGTATATGGAGGCATGACGGCCACTTCGTGGGTCCAAATCGTGAAAACCGTGTTGCTCATGTCAGGGACGTTCCTCCTGTCACTCATTGTTTTGGCACGGTTTGAATGGCAAGTTATGCATTTACTCGAATTTGTAAAAAAGGGGACACCCTTGGGCGAGCAATTCTTCTTGCCAGGGAATTTGTTCGCAAATCCTGTAGAAATTCTTTCGTTAAATATGGCATTAATTTTCGGGACAGCGGGATTACCCCATATTCTTATCCGTTTTTTTACTGTAGGAAACGCGTTGGAAGTGCGGCGCTCTGTCATTACAGCCAGTTGGATCATCGGCTTATTCTATGTGATGACGCTCATTTTAGGATTGGGCACGGTCGCCTTGGTGGGTTGGTCTAGGCTGGTGTCCGTCGACTCGACGGGAAACTTGGCTGCTCCACTTCTGGCGCAAGTACTGGGCGGTGACTTTTTGTTGGCGTTTATTTCCGCGATCGCCTTTGCTACGATCGTCGCGGTCGTAACCGGCCTCGTTATCTCTGCGACGACTTCTTTGGCGCATGATGTATATAACCATCTTGTGAAGCGAGGATCTGCTACCGAAGGAGAGCAATTGCGTGTAGCGAAATGGACGGCTGCGGGGATCGGTGTTTTAGCGACGTTATTCTCGCTTGGATTGGAGAACATCAATGTGGCTTTTCTCGTTTCATTAACATTCGTGGTGGCGGCTTCCAGCAACTTGCCGGTCCTCCTGTTCACGCTTTACTGGAAGCGCTTTAATGCTGCCGGTGTTATGGTCGGGATGACGGTTGGCTTTGTTGCTTCATTCGTGCTCGTTTTGTTTGGCCCCCATATTATGGATCCGAAAAGCGGATGGATTTCCAGAGGAGCCTTGTTCCCCCTGTACAATCCTGGCCTCATCGCCATTCCCATCGGGTTTTTAGGGGCTATTCTCGGCACGCTGCTGACGCGCAAGGAGGCAGACGAAGATTTATATATGCAAGTGTTCGTGAAAGCTCAGACGGGCATTCAAGCGAGGGGGAGTCGTCGGTGGGATTCTTGACGATGATCTTGTTTGAACGGTTGGGGCTGTTGCTCTTGCTGGCTTTTATCCTCACACGTATCCCGGGGTTTCGTTCACTCTTGGATCGGGAAATGGATGCGAAAACGACCGTGATGCATGCCATCGTCTTTGGCTTATTCGGTATTGCCGGGACAGTCGCTGGGGTGGTCGTCGATGAGGAATCGATTGTCAATCGGTTATGGGTGCTGTCTGTCGGTGAGGATGAAATGTTGGTTAGTTCGAGCCTCGTTGCAATTGTTATTGCGGGCCTGTTAGGAGGGCCTTACGTCGGTTTGGGCGCTGGAGTTATCTCTGGTGTGTTCGTTTATACCTTAGGAGGGCTGGGACACGTATCCAACAGTTTAGTAAATCCGCTTACTGGGTTGTTAGCCGGTTTTACTGCCCGTTTTTTTTCGCAGGAGCGTGTGATTGCACCGATGAAGGCGCTCTTCATCGGTATTTTTCCACCGATTTTGAAAATGGGATTGCTTTTAGTATTTGTGCCGGGTTCCGAAATGATGGTGTCATTAGTCGATAGGATCGGTCTACCGATGGTGATTTCGAATAGTGTGGCAATTGCTGTTTTTACGGCGATGATCAGCAGCGCTTTACGTGAACAGGAGAAAGAGGCAGCTCTGGAAACGAGCCGGGCTTTGACGATTGCGGAGGAGGCGCTGCCTTATTTAAAACAACAATCGTCGCTTAAGATGGCAGAAGGCATTGCACGCTTGCTGTACAATCGACTGGAAGTAGCAGCGGTCTCCGTGACGAATCGCTTTGAAGTGTTGGCGCACATCGGCAAAGGAGATGATCACCACCGGCGGGGCGACCAAATGTTGACGCATCTGTCACTGCAAGCGATCCGGACGGGTCAGGTGCAGGTTGCTTATTCACAAGAGGAGATTCAGTGTCAGCACCCAAATTGTCCGTTGCTCGCTGCGATCATTGTCCCTATTAAGGAAACGAATGAAACGACGGGTCTCATCAAGTTGTATTTTCGTAAAGCTCAGCATATTCGATCGGTAGAGATTGTTTTAGCGCGAGGCTTGGGGGAGCTCATCTCTAATCAATTAAATGCGGTCGCCGCCGAACAAATGCAAACCTTAATTCGGGATGCAGAGCTGCGCAACTTACAAGCGCAAATTAACCCGCATTTTTTGTTTAACACACTCCACCTGATTGCGACGCTCATTCGGACGGATACGAATAAAGCCCGGCACATCACCGTACAACTTGGGAATTATATGCGTTATAACCTCCGCTTAGCGTCGGCCTCACTCGTTGATTTAGAAAAGGAACTCGATCATTTAAATGCGTATTTAGAAATTGTCCGCACCCGATATTCCGGACGATTGTCGATTGATTTTCCTTTGGTAGAAGGGGTTGGGAAGACGCCCATTCCGCCGGCAACCATTCAACCTTTAGTAGAAAATAGCATTCAGCATGGGCTGCAGCACTGTACGAACGGTGGACGTATTGTGATTGACATTTCGAAATTAAAACAAACTGTCCGCATCGCGGTGCGTGATAACGGCTGCGGCTTTTCACCGGAAACGCTGGAACAAGTGGGGTATTTGCCCTTTGTCAGAAAGCGCGGCGGCGGCACCGGTCTGTACAATGTCAACCAGCGTTTGATCAGATTGCTCGGGGAGGAGGCTCGCTTGCACGTTCTCAATTTACCCACGGGTGGCAGCGAAGTGGCATTTAGCATTCCGTACAACACAAAATAAGCGGTGCCCATCATGATGGACATTCGACTGAATGACGAGGGCTTGCCTAGCATGGTTCCTCTTCACCTTATGGCATGAATGATGTCATTCGCCCCTTCATTGCTGTCAAACGTTACACCGATGGCTTTGGAAAAATGGACCGATGTTGCGCGCAAGTGGCTTAGCGCAACGTCCTTTGCTGTGGAAGCTGTGCTCATTGTGACGTTGGCATGGGATCGTTCAACAGCAGAGCATCCCTGATTATGCACGCTCTTTTCGGCCAAGAGGTGGTTTGCCATTGGAAATAGGTGAAACAAAATGGGAGGCGGGTTCAATGAGGATTCACGCGATGATTGCGGAGGATGAGCGTTTAGCCCGCGAGGAGCTCGCTTACTTACTTCAACAGGAGGAGGATATCGTTTTATGTCCAAGTGCGGAAACAGGTGAGCAGCTGCTTCAACTGCTGGAACAATATCGGCCCGACGTTATCTTTCTTGACATTCAAATGCCAGCCCTATCTGGTGTTGAGGCGGCGAAAAAAATGCGCCAAGCGAGCGGTGCGTCGTCGCCGGTTCCTCTTATTGTGTTTACAACGGCGTTTGATGACTATGCGGTGGAGGCGTTTGAATTGGAGGCAGTGGATTACCTTCTAAAGCCATACGATGAGGAGCGGTTTAAAGTGGCGATTGATCGCGTGCGCCGGTGGTTATCCCATTCGGTGACCCAGGAGGAGACTGGGAAGGTTGCACACGCTGAATCGGGCGCATTCTCTAGAGCCTCCGCAGCCGCTGCTGCAACAGTTGCTAAACCCCGGACGGCAAAAGTGTTAGTGAACGATGGTAAAAAATCAATCGTACTCGCTCCTGAAGAGATTTGCTATGCAGTGCGGGTACGCCGAACATTAGAAATTCATACATCCGCTCAAGTGTTGCGCTGTAAAATGACGTTGCAAGAGTTAGAGGAAAAGTTGCGCGGTTTTCCTTTCTTCCGCTCGCACCGGGGCTACCTGGTGAACTTGGACTATATTCAAGAAATTACTCCGTGGTTTAACGGGGCCTACAATCTCACCTTGCAAGATGGGAAACAAAGCAAAATACCAGTGAGCCGAGCAGCGGGGAAACGCTTATTTCGCATGATTGAGCATGGGAATTGACCGTTCATGAACGGAAGGAGGCAATTTAAGCATGAATTTGTACAATTCGCACTCATACCCTCCAAAACACTTCCGTATTATTATATACTGAATTTTAAGTAATCGATTGCAAAAACCTTAGGGGAGGTGCTCTGCCGTGGTAGACTATAAGGCGATCGCCAAATCAGACGAATTTCGGCAATTTAAGAAGTCGAAAAACCGTTTTATTTGGCCGATCGTTTTTTTGTTCATTTTGTATTATTTAGCCTTGCCGCTCATAGCTGGCTACGCCAAATCGTTAATGGGAAAGCTTGTGTTGGGGAATATCACGTTCGGGTACCTGTATGGCTTAACGTATTATGTTGTCGTCTGGGTTCTCGCATTTGTGTATGTTACGAAAGCAAATCGTTTTGATCGACAAGCCGATTCACTGCTACAGAAATATAGCAGGCGGAAGGGGGCTTAGCTGTGAGCGGGGTGGATATTTTTGGCACGCTCTTATTTATCGCCATTGTCACTTTGACGATGTATGTGACATATTGGGCTTCAAAGCGCATGAAAGGAACGGAAGGGTTTTATGCAGCCGGACGTGCGTTATCCGGATGGCAGAATGGCTTTGCCATCGCCGGTGATTACTTGAGTGCGGCTTCCTTTTTAGGCATCGCCGGTTTGGTTGCTTTGGGCGGCTATGACGGATTTATGTACGCTGTCGGTTGGTTAATGGGATACATTGTCGTCTTGTATCTCGTCGCCGAACCCATGCGTAATTCCGGGAAATTTACGATGGCGGATGTCGTTTCTTTCCGGCTTAAACAAAGACCGGTGCGCATGATGGCTGCCATCGTCACGATTGTGATCAGTACATTTTATATGGTGGCGCAAATGGTGGGTGCTGGGGCGATTATTCAACTTCTCGTCGGCATTCCGTACGAAGTTTCCGTGGGGATTATCGGGGTACTCATGTTAATGTACGTCATCTTCGGCGGAATGCTGGCAACGAGTTGGGTACAAATCATCAAGGCCATGTTACTCATGTTTGCGACTATCATTATGGTTGCTTTTCTTGGGTTTTTATTTAACTTTAACGTTTCCAGTTTATTCGGTATGGTTGCTGACCGAAACGGCTTTGAATTTTTGCTTCCGGGGCAACTGTATGAAAACCCGATCGATCTGTTTTCACTCGGGATGGCGCTCATTTTGGGAACAGCCGGTTTGCCGCACATTCTCATTCGCTTTTACACGGTGCCGACAGCACAGGAGGCTCGTAAGTCGGTCATTTGGGCCATGTTATTAATCGGTGTGTTTTATTTGTTGATTACATTCGTTGGGTATGGTGCGAATGTCATCGTCGGACCGGACAAGATTGCGGAGTCCGGCGCTGGCGGGAACATGGCCGCTCCGCTGCTCGCTTTGTATTTAGGCGGCGGTCCCGGGACGATTGGCGGTGAGATTTTTATGGCGACGATTGCAGCGGTTTCCTTTGCCACGATCGTAGCAGTCGTAGCCGGATTAGTCATTGCGGCATCGGGGGCCTTTGCCCATGACATATATACCAATGTAGTCAAGCGCGGTAAGGCGACTGAAAAGGAGCAATTTCGGGTCGCACGAATCACAGCCATTATCGTTGGTGCCCTATCCATTGTGATTGGCATCCTCGGTAAAGGTCAAAATGTCGCTTACTTGGTGGCGCTCGCCTTCGCTGTAGCTGCCAGCGCCAACTTACCTGCTCTCCTGCTGTCCCTTTATTGGAAGCGGTTTAATACGAAGGGGGCACTTGCGGGAATGGTTGTAGGAATGGTCGCTGCTATTACACTTGTTATATTAGGCCCGAGCGTGCTTGGGGAAAATGCAGTATTTCCGCTCGCCAACCCAGGGATTATCAGTATTCCGCTCGGTTTTCTCACCTCCATTATTGTGGCCTTGGTGACCAAACCGGACAATCTTGACGATAAGTTCGAGGAATTGGATGTTAGAACAAATACGGGCTTAGGTGCAGAAATGTAGAGAAAAAGGTGGTAAACACTATGCAGCGATCTCTATCATGGAGACGTAGCTAGAAAATGGAATTGAAATGAAACGAAGCGGATTTTCCTGCCATTCCGACGGGGATGCCGCTTCGTTTTTATTATACGTATAATAGCGCTCTTTGAAGCCCTTCTGCTCTCGCTACCCACCATTGCTGATGCAGAGGGGGCTGAAACCAGTCAAAAAGCGAGAAGAGATTGCGGATTTACGAGAGTGTGACTGCTTTCAAAATTGTTGCGGGAAAAAGCATGGACACCGTCGGCATGCATCCGATGGGAGCAGCGTAGAATCCAACCTGAACCTTTTGTCTAAACGATTAAAAAATGGATATAGAGCAAGCCTTTCGCTCATGCGTTGCAAGGTGGCGGGTCTGTCTGAACGTAAAATACGTCACATGAAAGTAGCTATCGTCAGACTTTGCAGGTGAAGTTTTTATGGATGAGGGGATCCTCCTGCAAAAACTTGACTCCACTCGTTCACAAATAAATCCTTGACTTTTGGGCATCCATCCCGTAGAATTCTGACTCAACAACCGCTTTTGCCATACCTTAAGCCGATGAAGGGAAAAGTATCCGGTGACCGGGCATGTTAGAGAGGGAGCGTCATAGGCTGCAAGCGCTCCTTGCCGAAGGACCGGAGAAAGACACCTGGAGGTTCCGGAGCGAACTCCCCCCTGGGACAGTAGATCCGGACGTTTACCGGGCGATATACCGGTTTGAAGTGGGATAACGGATGGTCCGTTTTCCAATCAAGGGTGGCACCGCGGGTAGATTTGCGAAACCAATCTCTCGTCCCTGACAACCGGGTCAGTGGCGGGAGATTTTTTATATCTCGGAGATAAGGAGGCGGAAGCTGTGAAATTTCGGATTCCCCGGGGAACGCAGGACTTGTTGCCCGGTGAGGTGGAAAAGTGGCAGTACGTAGAAGAGAAAGCCAAGGAGCTTTGCCGCCGCTACCACTTCTCAGAGGTTCGAACTCCTGTTTTTGAACAGACATCCCTGTTTCAGCGGGGTGTGGGTGAGACGACAGATATTGTGGAAAAGGAGATGTACACCTTTGAAGACCGGGGCGGCCGCAGTTTGACCCTCCGTCCGGAAGGGACGGCTTCGGTGGTCCGCTCTTTCGTAGAAAACAAATTATATGCGGACACACCGCCGACAAAGTTGTACTACATCGGCCCCATGTTTCGCTATGAGCGTCCTCAGGCCGGCCGGCAACGACAGTTTCATCAGTTTGGTGTAGAAGTGTTCGGCACCGAAGAACCCGATGTCGACGCGGAGATCATCGATCTGGGCTATCGTTTTTACCGAGCGACCGGCCTTGCCGACGTCAAAGTGGAGCTGAACAGCGTCGGGTGTCCCCGTTGCCGTCCCGTCCATCGGGAGGCATTGGTCGAATACCTGACCCCTCACAAGGAGGAGCTCTGCAAGGATTGCCAATCCCGGTTAGAGCGGAATCCGATGCGGATCCTCGATTGCAAAAACGAAAGCTGTCATCGGATAACCGAGGGAGCGCCCAAGGTGATCGATTTTCTCTGCGATCATTGCGGACCTCACTTTGATTCGGTGAAAGAGGCTCTGGAGCTCCTGGAAGTGCCTTTCCATGTAAACACCCGGCTGGTGCGGGGGTTGGATTATTACACCCAGACCGCCTTTGAATTTGTGTTGGAAGGAAAAGGGGGCGGCTCCCTCGGAGGCGGCGGCCGCTACAACGGTCTGGTGGAAGAGGTGGGTGGCCCCGAGACGCCTGGAATCGGCTTTGCTGTCGGTCTGGAACGGGTGTTGATGGCGTTGGAACAGCAGGAGGTGGAGCTGCCCTTGCAGACCGGAGTCGACTGTTTCCTGGTCACTCTGGGTGCCGAGGCCAAAAAACACGGCGTTACCTTGCTGAAGCAACTGCGTGAGGCCGGCCTTTCCGCGGAGCGGGACTACCTCGATCGTAAGATGAAGGGGCAGATGAAGGCGGCGGACCGTGCTCGAGCAGCCTACGTGGCCATCCTGGGAGAAAACGAACTGGCGGAAAACCGGGTCAAGGTGAAAAACCTGGCCACTGGTGATCAGGAGACGATCCAGCTGGACAAACTGGTCGATTACATTCGTGATGTGAGCAAATGAGGAGGAGAACAGATGGAGTCCAACTATAAAAGCCATTCTTGCGGTGAATTGAGACAGACCAACGTCGGTGAGACCGTTGTGCTGAACGGGTGGGTTCAAAAACGACGGGACCTGGGCGGGCTGATCTTTTTGGATCTGAGGGACCGCTCCGGAACGGTCCAGGTGGTTTGCAACCCTGAGGTGTCCGCAGAGGCGGCGGAAATTGCAGATAAAGTTCGCAATCAGTATGTACTGGCTGTCCGGGGTGAAGTGGTCGACCGCTCGGAAGAGACGGTCAATCCGAAAATCAGCACGGGCAAGATTGAGGTGTTCGCGCAGCAGGTGGAGATTCTGAACGAATCCCACACGCCGCCCTTTGATCTGACCGACGATACAGAGGTGGAAGAGACCACCCGTCTTCGCTATCGCTACCTGGACCTTCGCCGGCCTGTGATGCAGAAAACCATGATGCTGCGCCACCAGGCGATGCAATGGGTTCGCAACTATCTCGACCAACGGGGTTTTATCGAAGTGGAGACACCGATGCTGACCAAAAGCACACCGGAGGGGGCGCGGGATTATCTGGTGCCCAGCCGGGTCCACGAAGGGGAGTTTTACGCACTGCCCCAATCCCCGCAGATCTTTAAACAGTTGTTGATGGTCTCGGGAATGGAGCGCTACTTCCAGATTGTCCGGTGCTTCCGGGATGAGGATCTCCGGGCGGATCGGCAGCCCGAATTTACCCAGATCGACATTGAAGCCTCCTTTCTGTCGCCGGAGACCCTGTTCAGCATGATGGAAGAGATGGTGGCAGGGTTGTTCCGTGAGACGATCGGCGTGGAAGTGGAGCGTCCTTTCCGCCGTATTCCCTACCGTGAAGCGATGGAGCGCTACGGTTCCGATAAACCGGATCTTCGCTTCGATATGGAGCTGGTAGACTTGACCGAAACCTTGCGGGAGAGTTCGTTTAAGGTATTCAGCTCCGCCATCGCCAAAGGGGGGCAGGTGAAGGCGATCAATGTGAAAGGGAAAGCCGATTGGAGCCGCAAAGAGATCGATGAATGGAATGAGACGGCGCAGCAATTGGGAGCCAAGGGGTTGGCCTGGGTCACACTGAAGGAAGAGGGAGCCAAAGGGCCGGTGGCCAAATTCTTGTCGGAACAGGAGTGGCACGATGTGCTGAAGGCCACCGAGGCGGATACCGGTGACCTCCTGTTCTTCGTGGCCGACCAGCCTCAGAAGGTCGCTCACATCCTGGGCGAACTTCGCGTACGCCTGGCTCGAGAGTTGGATCTGATTCCCGAGGATGTATACAAATTTGCTTGGGTGACGGAATTCCCCCTCGTCTCTTACGATGAAGAGGAGGGACGGTATGTGGCTGAACACCATCCCTTCACCTCCCCGGTGGAGGAAGATATTCCGCTGTTGAAAACCGATCCGTCCAAGGTGCGGGCGATGGCCTATGACATGGTGCTCAATGGCTTTGAGATCGGGGGAGGCAGTCAGCGCATCCACCGCCGGGAGGTGCAGGAAGCCATGTTTAACGCCCTCGGTTTCACCATGGAAGAGGCGAAGGAACAGTTTGGCTTCATGATGGAAGCTTTTGAATATGGGGCCCCGCCCCACGGCGGAATCGCCTTCGGTTTCGACCGGCTGGTGATGTTGTTGGCAGGCAGAACCAATCTGCGTGAAACGATCGCTTTCCCCAAAACCGCCAACGCTACCTGCCTCATGACCGGAGCGCCCTCTCCTGTCTCCCAGCACCAACTGGATGAACTGCATATTGCACGGCGAAAAGGAAATCCATCTAAAAAGTAAGAAAAAGGGTTTTCTAGGTCACTTCCCCTTGATCGGGTCGGATCTGTGTGTTAACATATAAACACAAAAAGAGCCCTGTGATGTACGTGAACCACCGAAAGTTTTGAGCCAACACCAACACAAAGGGAGCCCGGTGTCACCTGTGGGCGCGAAGGCCCCGCTAGGGACTCGTAAACTCAGGTGCAGGGCACCCACCTGCCGAGAGCAGGTTCAAAACTGAGGGAGCCACGGCATAATGGGGCTCTCCTTTTTATTGTCACATGAAGTCCCAATATTTGGAATATTGGACAGGCCGATGATTGCCGATAATGCGCCGCTCGCGTGGGATAATAATGGTTGGTATGGACTTACTGGAAGATATATGGGAGTTGTCAAATGATGAAAATTGGAGTGGATATCGACGGGACGATCAAAAAGACGCAGGAGGCGGCCGTTCACTGCTTTAATGATGAGCTGAACCGCTCGGTTCGCTGCGAGGATGTAAAGGAATTTCACCTGGACCGGGCCTTTGGTTTAACCCCGCAACAGGGGCGAAAGCTGTGGCGCAAGTTGGAAGCGAAAATATACAGCCTGGGGGTTCCGCTGGAAAACGCCGCTTCGGTGTTGCAAGATCTGCGTCAACAAGGACACGAAATCTACTTTATCACCGCCCGCCCAGAGCTTCCCAAGGTGTCCCAGGTGACCGAGGAGTGGCTAATCCAGCACGGATTCCCTTACGACGGGGACAACCTTTACATGGGGGCTCAGGATAAGGCGAAGGTGGCAAAACAATTGGGAGTCAACCTCTTTTTTGAAGATGCCCCCAAACACCTGGACCGACTGCTGGAGGCCGGCGTGCCGACGGTGGTGATGGATGCGGTGTACAACCGCCAATATGAGGGTCGTCTTCCCCGGATCACCGGATGGGATGAAGCTTATGAATGGATTGAACGGCAGAAAACCGTGATGGCGGGAGAGGCTGGCATGGACGAGAAACGCTGGAGTTAATGGCAGGTGGATATGGGTTGACTGAAAGAACGACTATGCACCCATGGATACCATGGAATGGATGGGCTGTCGCCCGAAGGTGAGATGGGCACGAAGTGAGCGGTGAGAGGGGTGCTCTATGGAGTGCAGTCGCACGGTGCGGCCTGGGCGCCGCTCCTTTACAATCGATCTAGAAGCGTTACGTTGGGGTGATCGCTATCTATTAAAAAATCCCGCCACCGGCAGGGCGGGATCAGTTATTGGGAAGGTGTTTTCACCCAGCGGATAAACTCCTTCAATTTCTTTTCATATCCGATATCCGTGGGGTGATAAAAGGTTTTTCCGCGGTGCTCGTCGGGGAGGTACTGCTGCTGGACATACCCTCGGGGAAAATGGTGGGGATACAGATAACCTTGTCCTCGCCCTTGGTCTTTCGCCCCGCGGAAATGGGTGTCCCGCAGATGTGCGGGCACATCCCCGCGGGATTCTTTTTTCACGGCCTCCATCGCCTCGTTAATGCCCCGGACGACGGCATTGCTCTTCGGAGCGGTGGCAATGTAGATCACCGCTTCTGCCAGAGGGATCTGAGCCTCCGGCAATCCGATGTGTTCGACGGCCTGAGCTGCCGCTGCTGCGATCGTTAAAGCGCGAGGATCGGCCATGCCCACATCTTCAGCAGCGTGGATAAAGACCCGCCGGGCGATAAAGCGGGGGTCTTCGCCGGCATGGATCATCTTGGCTAAATAATAGAGGGCGGCATCGGCATCGGAGCCGCGCATGCTTTTAATGAAGGCGGAGATGGTGTCATAATGCTGGTCTCCGCCTTTATCATAGCGGACCATTTTTTGTTGGATGGACTCCTCCGCCACCTCCAGCGTAATCAGACGGATGCCGTCTTCGCCGGGCGGAGTAGTGGTAACTGCCAGTTCCAGCGCATTGAGGAGATTACGGGCATCTCCGCTAGCCACTCGCACCATATGTTGAATCGCTTCCTCCTCGGCCTGGGCCCTATAATGGCCGAGGCCCCGCTCTTCGTCAGTGAGAGCCCGGTCGGCCAGCTCCTTTAATTCTGCTTCTGAAAGCGGCTGCAACTGGAATATGCGGGAGCGGGATAAGAGTGCTGAATTGACCTCAAAGGAAGGGTTTTCCGTGGTGGCCCCGATCAGAATGATCGTCCCGTCTTCCACGTAGGGAAGGAGAGCATCCTGTTGCGACTTGTTAAAGCGGTGGATCTCGTCGATAAACAACAGGGTGCGCTGGCTATACATTCCTAGGCGTTCTTTGGCCTCCTGGGTCAGGCGGCGGATATCCCCTACACCGGCGGTGACAGCGTTTAATTGTTCGAAATGGGCCTGACTCGTATTGGCGATCACTTTGGCCAAGGTGGTTTTTCCCGTTCCCGGAGGACCATAGAGGATGATCGAGGAAAGCTGATCCGCCTCGATCGATCGGCGCAATAGTTTCCCGGGTCCCAAGATGTGGGACTGTCCGACCATTTCGTCCAGGGTACGGGGCCGCATTCGTGCCGCCAGCGGCGCTTTTTTCTCTTTTTCCTGTTCCTGTCCGAAGTCGAATAGGTTCATAATCACCCTTCTTCCCTAAGTCTCTGGGGTGTATTGTACCTCATGTGGCCAAAGGTTGCGACCGGTCTGTCGTCAAATGGTTGCCTATGATAAACTAACCATTAGTGTATCACAAAGAAGGGTTGCGATTGAGAAAAAGGGAAATCAATTGGTGCTCGGTTGGGATTCGCTGGGGTGCCTTTTTTGCGGGGATGTGGGTGATGGCGTTGGGGATCGCTCTCATGATCCGGGCTCGATTGGGACTGGCCCCTTGGGATGTGTTACACATGGGGCTGGCCAATGTGACGCCGCTGACAGTGGGAACGTGGCTGCAATTAGTCGGTTTGGCGGTGATCAGCTTGGCTTCCATCATCGCCCGTCGCTGGCCCGGGCCTGGTGCGGTTCTCAATATGCTTTTGGTCGGCTTGTTCGTCGATTGGTTTCTGCAATCGGAGTGGCTGTTTGCACCGGAAACCCTTTATGGCCGGTGGCTGGCGCTGTTGTCCGGTTTGGTGCTGATCGGGGTAGGAAACGGCCTCTACATCGCTCCCCGCTTAGGTGCCGGTCCTCGGGATGCTTTGGTGCTGGTGTTGGCGGACAAGCTGAGTCTGTCCATCAGCTGGATTCGGGTCCTGCTGGAAGTGAGTGTTCTCGCGGCCGGTTGGCTTCTCGGCGGCCCGGTATTTGTGGGAACGTTACTTTTCTCCTTATCGATTGGACCGATGATGCAACTTTCGATACAATTTTGGGAGAAAATGATAAAACAGTGGCTGGGAAGAGGTGTTGGGATTGAAGGTGTCCACCAAAGGACGTTACGGCCTCACCATCATGATGGATTTAGCAGCGAGGTACGGGGATAAGCCCACTTCCCTGAAAAGTGTGGCGGAACGCCATTCCCTATCGGAACATTACCTGGAGCAATTGGTGGCCCCGCTACGAAATGCCGGTTTGGTGAAGAGTGTGCGAGGTGCGCACGGGGGATACAAACTGGCTCGCTCTCCGGAAGAGATTACAGCCGGGGATGTGATCCGGGTGTTGGAAGGCCCGATCAACCCCGTTGAATTTCACGAGGAGGAGGATCGGGGACGTCGGGAGCTGTGGCGCAGGATTCGCGACGCGATCACCGACGTGCTGGATCATACCACCCTGTCTGACTTGAACCGTTATTCCACTGAAGGGGACCAGGATTCCTACATGTTTTACATCTAAATTGAAGGTGAAGGAAAATGGCCATTTATCTCGATCATGCGGCAACGACACCGGTTCATCCCGAGGTGAAGGAAGCGATGTTGCCGTATCTTGAACAGCAGTTTGGAAACCCCTCCAGCATCCACGGTTTCGGCAGGGAGATCCGGAACGCCGTGGATCGGGCAAGGGATCAAATCGCTGGTGCTCTTCACGCTGCACCTGGGCAAGTGATTTTCACCAGCGGCGGAACGGAGGCAGACAACCTGGCCCTGATCGGTGTAGCACGGGCTTTACGGGAACAGGGAAAAGACCATGTGGTCACCACTCAGATTGAACATCATGCGGTCTTAGACACTTGTGAGTTTCTGGAGGAGATCGGTTTTCGGGTGACTTATGTCCCGGTCGATGCCACCGGACTGGTCTCCATGAACGAGTTGCGTCAAGCGGTGGATGACCGGACGGCCCTGATCAGCGTCATGTACGGAAACAATGAGGTGGGTACGTTGCAACCGGTGGAGGAGATCGGGGCCTTCGCCCGGGAACAGGGGATCCTGTTTCATTCAGATGCGGTTCAGGCCTTCGGGGTGGAGCCCCTGGATGTACAGCGTCTGCCGGTGGACCTCTTGACTATTTCCAGCCACAAGATTAACGGCCCTAAAGGAGTGGGCGCTCTCTATGTGGATCGGGATGTACCGCTCCGCCCCTTAGCTCATGGGGGGCAGCAGGAGCGGAGACGACGGGCTGGAACGGAAAATGTTCCCGGAATCGTCGGCTTCGGTCGAGCGGCCCAGATAGCTATGGGCAACCGGGAACAATACCGGGAACATACCTCTCGTTGTCGTCAGGCGATGCTGGAGGAGTTGGAATCTGCGGGGGTAACCTTCACTGTCAATGGCCACCCGGAACGTCATCTTCCCCACATTCTGAATCTCAGTTTTCCTGGGGCGGATACGGAAGTGATGTTGATGAATCTGGATCTGGAGGGGATCGCCTGTGCCAGCGGTTCCGCCTGCACTTCCGGCACCTTGGAGCTCTCCCACGTGCTGAAGGCGATGCACCTGCCGGATGAAATTCTCCGCTCCGCCATCCGGTTCAGCTTTGGCCGGGGCAATACAGAGGAAGAGGTGCGGCAAGCCGCCCAAACCATCGCGGCAACGGTGAAGCGATTGACGGAGCAATCGAAATGAGGTGTCCCCCTGCAAAAAGGGCAGGGGGCTTTATATCAATGCAGAAGGACTTGGATCCTGATAAAGCAGCGGAGGGTTGTCCAAATGGTGGCCGGAATCCTATGGTTGGAAACTTCATTTATAAGATCGCGCTCGTTTACCATGATGAAAATGTGAGGTAAAAGTGAGTCCATATTTCACTTATTTTTTAATGTCTGCATTAACGATTATGATCATTTGTTTGGTTGTGCGGCTACGAAATCATCGTGTGATCACTTTGAAAATTGGTTTGATATCTTGGATATCATTAAGTGCATATTTTATTATCGAGTACCTGGTCATTCGAGCGACGACTGCTCCCTACAATTTTCTTAAACAGCCAATGAGTGACCTTGGGGTGACCACTTGCGGCACAGATACATATATACTCGCAACTTACGAGATCTGTTCACCCTATCATCTACTGATGAATTGGACCTTTACGTTTACAGGCATTGCCATTTTTACGGGTGCGATTTTTTTACACCGAATCTGGCCCGATAATCAACAAAGCAGAACTGCCACCGCTTTGTTTGTCATCTATGGATTGAGCTACACCATTTCTGGGATCGTTCCTGCTGATGTGAATTTTCTTTGGCATACCCTTGGTTCTCTTCCGGGGATGGTGGTTCAAATTCCCGCATTGATCATGATTGGGCTTGCGATTCGTAAGAAAATGCCAAAATTATCGCTTTGGACCTTCGTTTGTGCGCTAATTACCACATGTGCCCTTATCCTTGCGTTTTTTCAGCCCTTTATTGACCTTCCAGGTGGCCTTTTACAACGAATACTTTATGGATCCGTTTTTTTATGGATGACCGTCACTGCGATGGTTCTTTGGCCAAAAAAATCTGAAGACGGATGAACCGTTCTACAAAAAACAAGGAGGTAGGTATCATGGCGAGCCGTGAAAGTCAGATTGTTCGACAATATTTGCAAAAGGCGAAGGAGCGGTCGCAAACCGGAAAGGAGACTTCCATTGAACAGAGGCGTAAAGAAGCGGAACGGATGTTGGGTGGGGTGCCGCTGGATCCAGATGTGAAGGTCGAGAAGCTGAACGTGGAGGGGATCCCCGCCGAGTGGGTCGTGGCTCCTGATGCTGTCGAGGAGCACGTCTTTCTGTATCTCCACGGGGGTGCGTACATACTGGGCAGTTGTGAGACCCACAGAGAATTGGCGGCCCGACTTTCCCGGGCAACAGCGACTCGTGTACTGGTTATCGAGTACCGGCTGGCTCCGGAACATCCGTATCCGGCTGCGGTGGAAGACGCAGTTACAGCTTATCGATGGCTTCTTTCCACCGGTGTTTCCCCTGAACAGATTGTCGTCGGTGGAGACTCGGCAGGCGGGGGGCTTTCCATGGCGTTGCTGCTTTCCTTAAAAGAGGCAGGAGAACCGCTGCCCTCCTGTGCCGTTCTCCTTTCGCCCTGGACAGATATGGAGGGAACAGGGGAGTCGATGAAGAGCCGCGCGCACAGGGATCCATGGCTGGAGCCGCAGTCTGTGCGGGCTACCTCCACCTTGTATACTCAGGATTTGGATCCGCGACATCCGCTCGTCTCACCGATCTACGGGGATTTGCAAGGGTTGCCTCCTCTGCTGGTACACGTTGGAGAGGATGAAATTTTGCTCGATGATTCTGTGCGACTGGTGGAACGGGCACGTGACGCGGGAGTCGATGTCACGTTTAAAAGATGGGAAGAGATGTGGCATGTTTTTCAAGGTTTCGCTGCCAAGGTACCGGAGGGGCGCCAGTCCATTGCGGAAATCGGCGAATACGTAGCGGATAAGCTTAGCTCGTAAACTTTGATATATGGCATTCCAGGAGGCATCTTGATGAAACTGCAAGATCAAGTGGCTGTCGTTACAGGGGCCGCGTCTGGTATGGGGAAGGCAATCGCTGAGTTGTTTGCAAAAGAAGGTGCCAAGGTGGTTGTCGCCGACCTCAATCTGGACGGAGCGAGACGGGTGGTAGAGGAAATCGAGGGGCAGGATGGAACCGCCCAGGCCGTCCACGTGAATGTGGCTGAGGCGGAAGCGGTCGAAAAGATGATTGATACAGCGGTCAACCAGTATGGAACATTGGATATCCTTGTGAACAATGCCGGTATTTCAGACAGCATGGAGCCTGTCGGTGATATCGATGATGAGAAGTGGGATCTCATTTTCGATATCAATACCAAAGGGGTGATGCGTGCCACTCGGAAAGCCTTGCCCATCTTTTTAAAGAAACAACGGGGTATCATTATCAATACCGCCTCCACCGGGGGTTTAAACGGAGCTCATGCCGGGGCGGCCTATACAGCATCCAAACATGCGGTGATTGGATTGACGAAAAATACCGGGTTTATGTATGCGGAAAAAGGGATTCGTTGCAATGCCATCGCTCCTGGCGGAGTGGCAACAAACATCGTATCCAGCATGAAAGATATCAATCGTTTTGGTGCGAGCCGTACTCAATTGGGACAGGCAGTCATGCCGCGCATCGGAAAGCCGGAGGAAATCGCACAGGTTGCGCTGTTTCTGGCATCCGATGACGCCAGCTTTATCAACGGGACGGTGATCACAGCAGACGCCGGCTGGACGGCCGCCTTTTAATCCGGCCTATCAGCAGCCTTTTATTTTGTCCATCTCTGACAGATGGACTTTTTTATTGTAGCGGGATGAGAGGGATAGGCTGATTCAGCGGCCATCTGCCTCCTTATTATGTCCGAGTATCGATCGGGTACCGCTGGCATCGGCCTATGAATCCTTCTATACTGGAAAGAGAACATCCGATCGGTCAGAGGTGCTGTCAGATGGATCAACCGGGTTTGGACTTGTTTGAAGGGGAGGGATATCTGAAGGGTTCCCTCGTCCAAGAAATCTTTTATAACGAAGAGAACCAGTACGGGGTTTTCCTGTTGCGGGTATCGGAGACCTCGGAAGAGTTAGATACCGATGAAGTGGTTGTGGTGGGCAACATGGTTTTACCCCACCCGGATGAGACGGTGAAGGTCTACGGAGAGTGGAAAGAGCATCCCAAATACGGCCGGCAATATGAAGTGCGGCACATGAAGAAAGAGCTGCCCAGAACCCGGGAAGCGGTGGTCAAATACTTGTCCAGCGGACTCTTTCCCGGAGTGGGGAAGAAGACAGCGGAGAAGATCGTCGATTATCTCGGTCCTGCCGCTCTGGAAAGGGCGACTGATCCCGAAGTGCTGCTTCAGGTGCCAGGCCTGTCAAAGAAGCGGGCGCAAACGATTGCGGAGGGTTTGCAGGAGCATCGGCTGTTGGAGCAAGCTTTGGTGCAGCTGTATCAATATGGCCTCGGCCCGGCGACGGCGTTGAAGGTGGTGCAGACTTACAAAGAGCAAACGATGCAGGTGATCCGGGAAAATCCCTACCGCCTGATTGAAGAAGTAGAAGGAATTGGATTTCGTCGAGCGGATGAAATTGCACGAAAGAGCGGGATGGCTTTAGACGCTGCGGAGCGATTTCAGGCAGCCGCCCAGTTTGCTTTAAGGGAGTCCTGCCTCTCTCAGGGTCATGTGTATGTGACGGCTGAGGAGTTGAACCGTCAGATTGACCGCTTGCTCTATCCCCAAGCAGAAGCAACCTTTCCTTACGAAGAGCGGGAGCGGCACCTGGAGTACTTGATCGAGGAAGAGCGGATCATCGAAGACCATGATAAATACTACCTTCCGTCCCTCTTTTATGCCGAACACGGGGTGGCGGTCCGGGTGCGGGACTGGTTGGATCGCGATCGGGAGCCAACCCCAGCCCATGAGATGTACCGAGCTGTCGGGGAAGTGGAAGAAGCGCTTGGGGTTTCCTATGCGGAGCGGCAGCGGGAAGCGATGATCCAGGCGATGGATTCCCCTCTGATGGTCTTGACCGGAGGGCCGGGGACGGGGAAAACGACAGTGATCAAAGGGATCTGTCATCTGTTTGCCAAGCTGCATGAATGTTCCTTGGACCCGGCGGATTACGAGGCTTCGGAAAAACCTTTTCCCGTTCGGCTGGCGGCCCCGACAGGCCGGGCGGCCAAGCGGATGAGCGAAGCGACGGGTCTGCCGGCCATGACCATTCACCGGCTGCTGGGGTGGAAGGGGGAGTTCTTTGAGCGAGACGCCGATCACCCGATCGAAGGATCGCTGCTGATCGTCGATGAAGTGTCGATGTTGGATATTTGGTTGGCTAACCAGCTGTTTCGCGCGGTGCCCCGGGACATGCAGGTGATCCTGGTCGGTGATGATGATCAGCTGCCATCCGTAGGGCCGGGACGGGTATTGCAAGATCTGTTGGCTGTCTCTCACATTCCCCGGGTGGAGTTGACCGACATTTACCGGCAGGAGGAAGGTTCCTCCATTGTTCGCTTAGCCCACCACCTGAAAAGCGGACAAACGCCGGAGGATCTCATGCACCCCCAACCGGATCGCCGCTTTTTTCCCTGCAGTCGGGATCAAACGGTGGATGTGGTACTTTCCACCTACCGACAAGCGATCAAAAAGGGGTACACTTTGTTTGATGTGCAGGTTCTGGCACCGATGTACAAAGGTCCAGCCGGTGTCAATCGGTTGAATGAAGAATTGCAGCGGGTGATCAATCCGCCGGATTCCGGGCGCAAGGAATTGAAATGGGGGGAGACGGTGTTTCGGCATGGGGACAAAGTGCTTCAGCTGGTCAATCACGTGGAACATCCCGTCTATAACGGGGATATGGGGAAAATTTCAGCGATCGACGAAAAAGCCGGCAAGGATGATCCTGTGCTCTGGGTGCAGTTTGACAAACAGGAGGTTCCTTACAAAAGAAGCCAGCTCAACCAGCTCTCCCTCGCTTATGCTTGTTCCGTCCATAAGGCACAAGGTTCGGAATTTGCCATTGTGATTTTTCCTGTCTTGATGGCTTACCGGCGGATGTTACAGCGCAATTTGATCTACACCGGGATCACCCGTAGCAAATCTTACCTGATTTTGTGCGGGGAGCGGGATGCCCTGGATTTTGGAGTGAAACGACAGCGGAGGGAAGAGCGAAACAGCCAACTGACGGAACTGATTGTCCGGGAATGGTAAGCATCCCCCAGCATGGAGACGGCCCCCCAAACCATACTAAAAACAGCGGAAGGAGTGAGGTTCCTTGCGCAGATCTCAGGATGTCATCGGGCTTCCGGTCATTCACGTCAGGACGGGGAAGCGTTTGGGGGCGGTACGTGATATTCTGTTTAACGGACAACAGCAGATGGTCGGGTTGTTGTTGGAAAATGGGGGCTGGGTTCGGCGGGGGCGATTTCTCCCCTTTGAACGGATCGGCTCCCTGGGAACCGATGCGGTGATTGTGGACAGCGAAAGCGACATCCACCCTTTGAATCAGCTGGAGGAAGATTGGCACGGTCTTCTGACCGGACAGCGAAAGCTGAAGGGTCGGCCGGTGGTGATGTCCAACGGCCAGGAGCTGGGGATGGTGGAAGACGTCTATTTTAGGGAAGAATTGGGAACCCTGATGGGGTACGAGTTGTCCGGTGGATTTATCAGCGATCTCACCGAAGGGCGGAAAATGTTCCGTCCTGATGCTCCCCTAACCTGGGGAGAAGATGTGCTGATCGCCTCCATGGCCGGGCAGCCGGTTCAGGACGTCTAAATGAAAGCGAGGAGTATCGATGCTTCGCTGTCCCAATTGCAATACCCACGACTTGGGAAAAGTCGGTTCCAACCAGTTTTATTGCTGGGGATGTTTTATCGAGCTGACGCTCGAAAACGGGAAAGTGGCCTCCATTTACCAGGTGGAGGAAGACGGAACATTGAGTTCGCTGAATGACCTGTTCCTGGACAGCAGCCAGGATTCCTTATCCATGTAGCCAGGAAGGGGGATTCCCATGAAACGGTCGATCCTTTCCGCCCTTTTGATCGGATCAGCGGCCACCATCCTGTACAGCCGTTCTAAGAACGGTCGCCGCCGAAATCTGTTGGACAAAATCACCAACAGCGACCTGATCGGGCGTCAGGCCAAGCGGTTGCGTAAGTTGGGCATGAACAAAGCCTTTCGTCGAACGATTTCCGATATGTTTCGGCATGGGCTGATGCGTCGTTTTGTCCGCTGATCTTGCCCCGACCTCACGATCCCCCCTTACCCTTTTTATGTCAAGACGGGATTCGGCCGATGACCAGAAGACCCTCGGATTTTCCGGGGGTCTTTGATTTGTTGGGTAGACCTGGGAGGTTGGACATATACTGATGGAGAAACGGTTGAGGAGGTGGGCTTGATGGATCGTCCGACGCAAAGTCGTTGGCTGGGGACGGCTTTGCTGGTCCTTGCGGTATTGGGGATTCTTTTTTTGCTGGTCCAGATCAAACCGCTTCTCCATTCCCTTTTTGTATTTGCCAAAGCGGTAGTGGGTCCCTTTGTGGTGGCCGTCATCATCTCATACCTTCTAAATCCGATTGTCAATCTGTTGGCCAATCACTCCGTTCCCCGTTCCCTAGCGGTCCTTTTGATCTATTCTTTGTTCATCGGTGCGATTTGCGTCATTCTGATCAATCTGGTTCCCCTTTTCCACATCCAATTGCGGGAGTTAGCCGAACATCTGCCGGAATGGAATGCCCGCGTCCAATCCTGGATCGACCAATACAACCACAGCAAAGACGCCCTGCCGGAAACCCTTCGTCAGGGATTGGAGAAGTCGCTGGACCGGATGGAGGGAAGTGTGAGCGATGGGATCGGTAACATCATGAGTTCCTTGGGGACCACGATCAACCAGCTTTTCCTGGCTGTGATCGTTCCCTTCCTTGTGTTCTACATGTTGAAAGATGTGGATGTGATCGAAAAAACGCTAATCACGCTGTTGCCGATTCGACGACGCAAGGATGTTCTCCGTCTGTTTCGGGATGTGGATGAAGCTCTGGGCAATTATGTGCGAGGTCAGCTGATGGTCTGTCTTGCCGTCGGCATTTTGGCATATATCGGTTACCTGATTATCGGATTGCCCTATGCATTGATTTTGGCGCTTGTGGTGGGTATATTCAATGTGATCCCGTACCTCGGTCCCTTTTTTGGTGCGGTGCCGGCGTTGATGGTCGCTCTCTCCCTCTCCAAGGAGATGGTGATCGCCGTGATTATCGTCAATCTGGCGGTGCAGATGCTGGAAGGAAACGTCTTGTCTCCGCAGATTGTAGGAAGGACTTTGCAGATGCATCCCCTGTTTATCATTTTTGCCCTGTTGGTGGGAGGGGAGCTGGGAGGGATTTTCGGCCTGATCTTAGCGGTGCCCTTTTTTGCCGTCTGCAAAGTGATTGTGGAACATGTGGTCGACCATCTTTCGAAAAAAACGACCTGAACCCTTGTCAACAGGTTTGAACAACCCCTGTTTCGTAGTATAATGAGGCATAACAACCTGTGAAACGGACATTCAAATGCGATGACGGAACCGAAGTAGACCGTTCGTCCGGAAAGAGAGGGAGGTCCGCGGCTGAAAGACCTCCACGGTTGCGGCGGTTGAAGGCCAGTTTCCTGAGCGCGGGTGAGACCAAGCCCGCCGGCGCCCTAGCCGTTATTCTGTTGAGGGACCCCTGGTTGACGGGGGTAATCGGGGTGGTACCGCGGGAACCTTTCTCGTCCCGGAATGGGATGGAGGGGTTTTTTTATTTTCTAAAAGGAGTGATCACGATGAAAGGGAATGAGATCCGGCGGAAGTTTCTCGATTTCTTTCAGGAAAAGGGGCATCGAGTGGAACCCAGCGCTTCCCTGGTGCCGGTGGATGACCCTTCCCTGTTGTGGATCAACAGCGGGGTGGCCACACTAAAAAAGTATTTTGACGGGCGGGTGAAGCCGGAAAATCCCCGCATCGTCAATGCACAAAAATCGATTCGGACCAACGATATCGAAAACGTAGGCTATACCGCCCGCCATCACACGTTCTTCGAAATGCTGGGCAACTTCTCCATCGGAGATTATTTTAAGGAAGAGGCGATCCTGTGGGCTTGGGAGTTTTTGACCGACCCCAAGTGGATGGGGATGGATCCGGAACGCCTCTCGGTCACCATTCATCCGGAGGACGACGAGGCGCTTTCCATCTGGCATCGACAGGTAGGCATCCCGTTGGAGCGGATCGTCAAGCTGGAGGAAAACTTTTGGGATATCGGTGAAGGTCCCAGTGGTCCCAATACGGAGATCTTTTACGATCGTGGAGAGGCCTTCGGCGATTTGTCCGATCCGGAGTGTTATCCTGGTGGGGAGAACGAGCGGTTTTTGGAAATTTGGAACCTGGTGTTCTCTCAGTTTAATCACAATCCTGACGGGAGCTATACGCCGCTGCCCCGGAAAAATATTGATACCGGCATGGGGCTGGAGCGGATGGCGTCTGTGATGCAAAATGTGCGGACCAACTTCGACACCGATCTGTTTCAGCCGATCATTCAGGTGGTCTGCACGGAAGCTGGGGTTCGCTACGGAGAAAGCCAAGAGGTGGACACCGCCCTCAAGGTGATCGCCGATCACATTCGTACTCTGGTTTTCGCCATCGGCGATGGGGTGACTCCTTCCAATGAAGGCCGTGGTTATGTGCTTCGCCGGCTGTTGCGGCGAGCGGTCCGGTTCTCCCGCACCTTGGGCATCCACAAAGCCTTTCTCTATCGTCTCACTGACGTGGTAGCGGAGATGATGCAGGATTTTTATCCGCAACCCCTACGAAAGAAAGGGTTTATCCAACAAGTGATCCGGAACGAAGAAGAGCGTTTTCTGGAAACCTTGTCCGATGGTTTGCATATATTAGAAGGGATGGTCTCCCGGCTCAAAACGGAAGGGAAGACCCAAATCAGCGGCCGGGACGCCTTTACCCTATATGATACTTACGGTTTCCCGGTGGACTTGACCGAGGATTTTGCCCGGGAGCAGGGGATGACCGTGGATACCGAAGGTTTTGAGCAGGCGATGAACGAACAGAGGGAACGTGCCCGGGAGGCCCGGCAAGATGCCGGCAGCATGAAGGTACAGGGTGGCGCGCTCTCCGATTTGGATGTGGATACCACCTTTGTTGGCTATACGGAACGGGAAGTGGATACCCAGGTGGTCGCCATCATCCACCAGGATCAGCAGGTGGATGTGTTAGGAGAAGGAGAGACCGGCCTCGTCCTGCTGGGAAAAACCCCCTTCTACGCAGAAAGCGGGGGTCAGGTCGCTGATCGTGGGGAAATGATCACATCCCAGGCCCGTCTCGTAGTGGAAGATGTGCAAAAAGCTCCTCAGGGGGACCATGTGCATCAGGTTCGTGTGGAAGAGGGGACGCTTCATAAAGGGGATACCGTCCAGGCCCGCATCGAAGACCGCCTCCGTGACGATATCGTAAAAAATCACACGGCAACCCACTTGCTGCACAAAGCGTTGAAAGAAGTAGTGGGGGATCACGTCAACCAAGCTGGCTCTCTGGTCGCTCCGGATCGGTTGCGGTTTGACTTTACCCATATTGAGACCCTTACCGAAGAGCAGAAACGGGATGTGGAAGAGCGCGTCAACCGGCAGATCTGGATCAACACCCCGGTGGAAATCAAGGAGATGCCCCTGGAAGAAGCCAAGGCGATGGGAGCGATGGCTCTTTTCGGCGAAAAATACGGAGACTGGGTCCGTGTGGTTCAAGTGGGAGACTACAGTACGGAACTGTGCGGTGGGACCCACGTGCGGCAGACCGGAGAGATCGGCCTGTTCAAACTGATCTCCGAAGGGGGGATCGGCTCTGGGATCCGCCGGGTGGAAGCGGTCACCGGACGCTATGCTTACCGGTTTATGGAGGAAAAGCTTCAAGTGCTGGAAACTGCCGCCCACCAGTTGAAGACGTCGCCTGATGAACTACCTGACCGCATCACCACCTTGCAAAGTCGCATCAAAGAAATGTCCAGGGAAAACGAATCCCTCCGTTCCAAACTGAATCACCTGGAAGGACAACGTCTGGTGGACCGCGTGGAAGATGTTGACGGAGTGCCGTTATTGACTGCCAAAGTGGATGTTCCCGATATGGACACCCTCCGCCAGATGGTGGACGACTTGAAAAATCAGCTGGAGCAAGGGATCATTGTCCTCGGTACCGTCAACGGGGGCAAAGTTCAATTGGTGGCCAGCGTGTCTTCCGATTATGTACAGGCCGGATATCATGCCGGAAAACTGGTAAAAGAGGCTGCCACCCGCTGCGGCGGAGGTGGCGGAGGGCGCCCCAACATGGCCCAAGCCGGGGGCAAACAACCAGAAAAGTTGGATGAAGCCTTGGATGCGGTGGCAGATTTCATCAGGGAACACAACGTAAACAGCGCTGACTGATGGGATCTGTTGGGATCAGAAGAAAGGAAATCCAGCAGAAAAGGCGAATGGGAAACCACAAGGTGGTCAATAGATAGAAAGAGGTGTTGAACGTGTCGCTGGATAAGACTATGAAGTTCGACTTCCGTGATGATGGACAAGAAGCGGATCCTAAAGAGGTTCTGTTGACCGTGTACGCCGCTTTGAAGGACAAGGGTTACAATCCCATCAACCAGTTGGTCGGTTATCTGCTTTCCGGCGATCCAGCTTACATCCCCCGACACAACAATGCCCGCGCCTTGATCCGCAAATTGGAGCGGGACGAACTGTTGGAGGAACTGGTGAAGACTTTCCTGGATACCAACCGGGATTAAACAGATGAGAACCTCAGGAAGCGGTGGAATACGTGAAACGGATCATGGGACTGGATGTGGGGGAAAAGCGTATGGGGGTGGCCATTAGCGACCCGATGGGCTGGACAGCCCAGGGGGTGGACATGGTTCGCCGCGACCAGCCTGATTGGCTAAAACGGTTGCAAGAGCTGATCGAGCAGTATGAGGTGGATAAACTGGTCGTGGGTCTTCCGCGCAATATGGATGGATCGATCGGTGAGAAGGGGCAGATATGTCAAGAGCTTTCTCGCCAGTTGGAGGAACGGTTTTCTATTCCTGTGGAGCTATGGGATGAGCGGCTGTCCACGGTTGCTGTGGAACGGACCTTGATCGACGCCGATATGAGTCGCCGCAAACGGCGGAAAGTGATTGACCAGATGGCGGCTTCCTGGATCCTGCAGGGATACCTGGATGCCCAGAGGAGGAATAGAGATGTCTGAGAACGGAAACCATGAACATGAACACCAACACGAAACAGTGTTGATCAGTAACGAGGATGGCCAGCAAGAAACCTTTGAAGTCCTTTATCGCTTCGAACGGGATAACGGGCAAAAGTACATTCTGTTGATTCCTGCCGAACAGGTAGAGGAAGCCGCCGAGCAGGAAGAAGGGGAGCCCGTCGAGCAGGAAGTGTACGCTTTCCGCTATGAAGGGGAGGGCGAAGACATTCAGCTGATCCCGATCGAGAATGATAAAGAATGGGATATGGTGGAAGAAGTGCTCAACACCTTAGCCGATGAACTGGATGATGAAGAGGATCATAGGTGATGACGGTGAATGTGCGGGATGAAAAGATCAAAAACCTGAATACATTGGAGACAGAGTTGGGACAAGAACTGATTCTTGTAGATGAAGAAGATGTGAATCGGGAGTCCCGCCACCGGTTGATTCGGGAGCTGGAAGTAGATGGGCAGCATTATGCCGTGCTCGGGGGATTTGAAGAGGACGATCCCGATGATGCCTACATCTTTCGGGTGACCGAGCACCAGGGGAATCGGCGTCTGGAACATGTGGATGAGGACAGCGAGTGGGACCAGGTGGCCGACGCTCTAGACGAGATGCTCTATTTTGATGAATGATGTCGATGAACGGGGGTTTTCCCCGTTTTTTTTATTGCCACATGTGTTAAGATGATAGGGGCAAAACCGGAGAGAAGGAGTACAGCGGATGAAGTGGCTGATGCGCGGTATTTATACATTGATCCTTTTTGCAGCATGGTCAGCCCTGGCCTACCTTTATATTGATTACTCTCTCGGTTCCCCCCAGCGGTCCGAGTCTGTTCAAGTAGAAATCGAACCGGGTGCTTCAACGGCGGATATCGGTCGGTTGTTAAAAAAGGAGCACCTCATCCGAAATGATTGGTTTTTTAGTACCTATGCGTGGATCAGCGGAAATTCCCGGGGGTTGAAAGCGGGGATTTATGAAATTCCTCCGGAAATGGACGTGAACGGCATCCTGGAGATGATCACCCAGGGGAAGCAAAACACCATTTCCGTCACCATCCCTGAAGGATACACGGTGGAACAGATCGCAGAGCGGATGGAAGAAAATACGCAGGTGACCAAAGAGCAGTTTATAAAAGCGGTGGAAAAGAAGGATTATGATTACGCTTTTCTCAAGGAGATCCCGGAGAATCCGAAGCGGCGCTACCGTCTGGAAGGTTATCTGTATCCCAGCACCTATAATATTCCGAAAAGGGCTACAGCCACCGATATGGTCAATATGATGCTGGGGCAGTTTGAAAAGAAAATGAAGGAACACGGCGTTCTCCAAAAATTGAAACAAAAAAACCTGACGTTGGACCAGTGGGTGACGATCGCTTCCATTGTGGAACGGGAAGGACAAGCGAAGAAAGAGCTTCCCAAGATTGCCGGAGTGATTTACAATCGACTCAATCAAGAGATGCGCCTGCAAGTGGACGCGACCGTCCAATACGCCCGGGGAAAGCAGAAGGCCCGTCTTTCCTATGATGATTTAGAAGTGGAAAATGCTTATAACACCTACCGAAACGATGGTCTGCCACCGGGGCCGATCGCCAATCCCGGAGAAAAGGCGCTTGTGGCCGCGATCGAACCAGATAAACACAGCTATCTCTATTATGTGACCAAGAAAGATGGAACAGGGGAACACTATTTTGCCGAAACCTTTGAAGAGCACCGCAAATATAAGGCACTGAGCGTTGAGAAACAGAGCTCAAACAGCAGAAGGTGACAAACAGAATCCGAGCTTGTTGAATTGACAGATGGCGAGTGAGTTGCCAATCAACCCGAGGGACATGTACAATTTCATAGAGTTATGGTCAGGCACATAGACGAAACTCATCGGGAGAGGAAGCAACGACAGATGAACTGGACTTTACGCATTTTGTTAACCATTCTTCTTTTGACCGCTGTCTCTGTGATCGGGTATTTTTATGTCGATTACAGCTTGACTCCCCGTGATATCGACCGCCCGACGGAGGTGGAGATCTCTACCGGCGCTTCTGTGCTAGCGGTGGGAAAAACGCTAGAAGAGAAGGGCTTGGTGAAAAATGAATGGATCTTTGCCGCTTATGCCTACTTAAAAGGAGAGGCCAAGGATATAAAGGCAGGGGTTTATGAGGTGCCTCCGGGGGCGGATGCGAACAAGATCTTAGATATTTTCACCGATGGTTCCCAAAGCGTGATGCGTTTGGTGGTTCCGGAAGGGTATACAGCGGAACAGATCGCCGCGAAGTTGGAGGAGAAGGGGATCGATGGAGAGGCTTTTCTGAAGTCGGTGGACCGGAAGAGCCGGAACCGTTTTCTCTTAAATCGAATTCCAGTGGAAGCGGAGCGGCGCCATCGTCTGGAGGGTTACCTCTTCCCGATCACATACAATCTTCCCAAGGATACAGAACCTTCCCAGCTGGTGGATAAAATGTTGGAACAGTTTCGTCGCCATATGGAGCGAGAGGGCTACCTGTCAGACCTGAAAGAGCGGAATCTGACTATGGATGAATGGGTCACCATCGCTTCTATTATCGAAAAGGAGGCGAAGGTCCCGGAAGAATATCCTCGGATTGCCGGCGTTATCTATAATCGGTTGCAAGCGGGGAAAAAACTTCAGGTGGACGCCACCGTCCAGTACGCCCTGGAAAAACGGAAACAGCGCTTGCTCTATAAGCATTTAGAGGTGAAAAGTCCCTACAACACTTATCTATACAAAGGGTTGCCGCCGGGGCCCATCTCCAATCCGGGCAAACTGGCGCTCAAGGCGGCTCTTCATCCGGAAGAACACGATTATTTCTTTTATGTCACCCGCAAGGACGGCACCGGCCGCCATTATTTCGCACGAACCGAAGCGGGTCACAACCGCAACATCAAACGGAGCGAACAACAAGCAAAAAAACAACAAAATTAACCGTAAAAAACACTTTATCCAACCGCCTCTCCTGTTATTGGAGAGGCGGTTGTTTCTGTATTCACTGTATAAAACATTTTGTGACCGAAAGGAACTTGTCTGGTCTTCCAGAAAGGGCCAATGCCCGGAACGGTGAACGATCTCCATGTGGTCATGGGGCACGATTCAACTGGTGCTGATAAGAGAGATCAGCATCAAGTGACGGACATGCTCACTTACCTTATACAGATGATCCGTATTCCTGCGATGTTTGGTCTTTTGATATGGATGACTACCATCTGTGAACGGTGAGTGACGACAAGGCTTTACGGGCCTTTTCAGATGGAATGATCCTGTGAAGAAATGACCCGCAGGTTAGGAAATATATTGAAAATATATTATAAATTGCTTAAAATGGATGGGGAGTGATTTTTCAAGTAAAAAAGGAGATGAAGAAGAGCGTGAAAAAGGTGAAAATGTCTATTGTGGCATTAGTAACTGCGTTGTTGATACCTTCTTCTGCACTTGCAAGCCCTTGGACTTACGTAGGAGAAGAAACTCTCCCTCGTAATGGTTATGAATCTGATGTGTATCCCTCTAAAGGGAATAATTATAGGATTTGTCGGGATGATTTTACTGGTCCAGATAAGGTGAAAGTTGAATTATGGGAGTATGACCCTCTTGATCCGAATGATTATGTAGGAACAAGATATATAGAAAAAGGTGAATGTGGTTATTTCTGGAACATCGATCCCCATGTTGATGGCGGTGATGAAGCTGAATTTTTTGCAAAATCGAGAACGGACAGTTCTTTTCATTTAATGTTTTGGGATTAATTAGAACCGAGGGATACCTCATTCCCTCGGCAGAAAATAAACCAGCCTCAGAAGGATAAATCTGGAGCTGAGTAACAGAGGCCGCGGCCCGAATTACCGAAGGTAATCCGTCCCACAGGTTGGGTAGCCGGGGGGGGGGGCGGATTACTTTTTTCTTGTGATCGTGTATGTCATGCTGACCACTTGAACAATCGGTGCAAGAAGCGCGATAGTTTCCGCCATGTAATCGCCTCCTTTCTGCAGATACTTACTAACTGCAGAAAAGGAGGGCCGCCCCGCTTCGGGCTAAGGCGAAAGGAGCACGGGGCAAGAAAAGGATTCCGTGTTCGTTGTATGGGGCGATGAGCTCGGAAAGGGAAAAACTTTCGCCTGAAATTCCTTATGATATCCTGTCCTCCGGATTCTGCCGGAGGTGTTTTTATGCCGATTCCGGCTCTTTGCGCAGGCAGAGGGAGGTGGACAGACCGACGGCGCTGATGACGAGAAAGGTGTGGAAAAGCTGAACGGCCTCCAAGATGAAGCTTCCTGAGCCGATAATCGCGGCATCGATCACAAAGATCAGGATGCCGGCGTTCCAGTGGAAACGGTCAGCGATCAACTGTGCCAAAAGGTCCGTGCCGCCGGTACTCGTCCCGAAGCGAAGCATCAGACCGACCCCGGTTCCCACCAGCAATCCCCCGAACAAGGCGCCAAAAAGGACGGGAGATTGAACGGTTCCTTGCAAGGGGGAAAGGACGTCGATCAGCAGTGAAGAGACCAGCATCCCATAAAAGCTGTTCAACAACATACGCCGATCAAACAGCCAGACTGCGGAGAAAATCGGCAGACTCAGCAAAATGATCGCCAGTCCGGTTTTCACTCCCCACAGGTATCGAAGAATCAGGGCGAGACCGATCACGCCCCCGTCCAACAACCGATGGGGAGTGAGAAACAGGTTGAGGCCGAGGCTGATCAGGGTTCCGCCGATGAAGATGGACACATGGCGGTTAAGCATTCCGGTCATCCCTTCTGGAAGCTGTCCATAGAAAGTATGTTTGTCCACCTGACCCTATGCGATACGGGACAAAAGGTGACCAAATCATGAACCATCGCTTCCCCCGTATACACCACAGCCCTGATGCCTAAGCTGGAAGTTGAAAGGGCGGGGTGATCGTATGAAAAGGGGAGGACGAAGATTTGTTTGGATCACCGTCATATTGGTGGCCGCTTTTTGTGGGATCCTGTTTCGGTTGTACTGGATCCAGATGATCGCGGTTCACTCTTTCTCCCAGGGGGAAGTGGACCTGGTTTCGGCTGCGGAAGAACAGCAGAGCGGGGTGTTTGTGGTGGACAGCGGTCGGGGGGAGATTTTGGATCGAGATGGAACATCCCTCACAGGTGCAAAAGACTGGCGTCTGATCGTGTTTCCCTTGTCAGACAAGCAGTGGGTGGCACACCGCAAGAAATTGGAGCAGGTGGCTAGGCTCGTCGGTTACGAGTTTGAGGCGTTTCGAGATCAGGTACAAGCGATGACTCGCCCGCAAACCCTCTCCGACCGGAAGGGAAAAGAGAAGACCTTGACGGAAGAGCAGGCCCGATCGATCCAACGGTTGGCGATACCGGGCATCTACGCCTTAGAAAGTGATGACCGTCACAATGAGGGACGACCCGCCCGGCAACTGTTGGGGCGGGTGGAGCACCAGCCTTTTCTGGCCCGTAGCCGGTATCCGGAAGAGGGAGCGGGTGAGCCGTCGGGAGCCCCGCTTCGAATCGGGGTGACAGGATTGGAGGCGGCCTTCGATCCCTTGCTTCGAGGGGGCGAACACAATCTGCTCACCTATGCCACCGACGGAAGAGGACGCCCACTCAACGGACTCCATATGAAGGCGGAGGCCGGTGTGGACCGGATTCCCTACCGGATCCAAACCACGCTGGATCGCAAGCTGCAACAACAGGTGGAAAAGGTATTGGACGAGGCGGGAGTGGTGGAAGGAGCGGTGGTGGTTCAGGAGATCACCACCGGGGATATTTTGGCCATGGCCAGCCGCCCCCGTCCAGGGGAGGCTGGAAAGAAAGAAAACCCCTGGGACAACCGGGCGTTGCTGGAGATGACTCCGGGCTCCATCTTTAAGACGGTGACCGCCTTGGCCGCACTGGATACCGGAAAGGTGAAGCCGGGGGAAACCTTCCACTGTAACGGGCACTTGGGTCGGTACGGGATGAAAGATGCCAAACCCGGCGGCCATGGCAAACAGACCCTGGCGGAAGCTTACGCCAACTCCTGCAATGTGGTGTTTGCCCAAGTCGCGGAACGGGTAGGCGGAGAAAATCTGCAGGACTACGCCCGTCGATTGGGACTGGGCCAACGGATTCTCTGGTCGGGGAAGGTGTTTAAAGAGGAACAGTTTCGTCAGCTGCCTGGAGAACAGACGGGAGTCATTTTTTCCGCCGCTACCGCAAAGAATGATCGCGGCGCGGTGGCTCAGACCGGCATCGGACAGCGGGATGTGAAGATGACCCCGTTGCAGGCGGCCAATATGGTGACCACACTGTTTCAGGAGGGGAAGACCCTGAACCCCCGAGTGGTTCGAGAGATCCGGCGTCCCGACGGAGAACCGTATTTCCGTTTCCCTCCCCATGCTCTGAAAACGGAGGAAAAAATCGGGGATGCTGCATTGCAAACCGTCCGTCAGATGATGCGGCAGGCTGTCACGCAGGGAACCGCCCAGTCGCTGAAAGGGGCGTCGGTGCGTCTCGGAGCGAAGACAGGAACAGCACAACGAGGCCCGGATCAGGATACCTACAACAAATGGATGATTGGATACGGTTCTTATGAACAGCCTCGATATTCCGTGGCCATTGTCATCCGATCGGTGCGAAAAGCCGATGATATGCGGGCGCACCAGGTCTTCCGCCAAGTGATGGAGGGGTTGGTGAAAAAGCCGAACTCCTAACCCTAAAAACCGATCGGCGGCGACCGATCGGTTTTGTGACGTTTCCGGGTCAGGTGCGACGAAGGGTTTTTCGAACCATTTGTTCCACTAGACGAAAGGTGGCAGCTGTCATCGACGTCATGTTTCCCACCGACGGGGCGTTGGGGGATTTCGAAAATAAGGGGTTGGATGGATCGGCGTTCCGTTGGCCTGCAGTTCAGCTACCACCGGTTTTCCGTAGATGCAGGCTCGGCGGATGTCGGTGCCCGTATAAAGTCGACAGATGTGATAAATGGGAGAGATTCGCACCCCGAATCCCAAAATGATCCGTCGGTAGCCGGGAACCGCCCAGCGAAGAGTGATCCGGTAGGGCATATCGTAGCCTCTCATAGGGTTCTATGCAATTATTGTGTGAGTGGAACCGTGATCACGTATCCGCAAAAGCACAAAAAAGCCGCGCACATATGGCGCGGCTTTTACGGCATGGATCAGGATTCCTGCAATACCGAATGTTGAACGGTCCGGTTGGCGAGATATTCCGGACGGGGTTTCAATCCGGAGAAGGGCTCTACTAACTGGTTTTTCACACTGTTAAAGACGAAGAAGACATTGCTCCGAGGGAGAGGGGTGATGTTTCCGTTGGATCCGTGCATGACGTTGCATTCAAAGAGCAACAAGGAACCGGCAGGGGCGGTAGCTGTAGTGATGCCGCCTTCTTCCACCATCTGGGCCAGGCTGTCGTTGTCCGGCACCCCTAACTCCTGCTTCTTCAAGGAAGACTGATAGTTGTTCTCTGGAGTTTTACCCGCACAGGAAACATACTTTTTGTGGGATCCAGGGATCAACAAGAGCGGACCGTTATAGGAATGGTTGTCGGTCAACAGGATGGAACAACTGATTGCCCGCATCCGGGGCATCCCGTCTTCCACATGCCAGGTTTCAAAGTCGGAATGCCAATAAAACTCTTTGCCTTTAAAACCGGGTTTAAAGTTGATGCGGAACTGGTGGACATAGATATCGCTGCCCAAAATCTGCGAGATCATGTCGGTAATGCGTGGGTCACGGGACAGCCGCCCAAACAGCTCATTCTTCCGATGGGCGTCGAAGATGGAGCGAATTTCATCGCTGCCCGGTTCCCGGACGATCTCCGGGGAATCGTTGTTCCGGTTTTCCTCCCAGAGGAGGTGAAGGTGCTTTTGCATCTCTGCGACTTCTTCCGCGCTGAAGAAGTTATCGAGCAACAGAAAACCGTTTTTTTCGTAGAATCCCAACTGCTGCTGATCCAGCGGTCCTTCCTTTAATTCCTGAGGACTGCCATACAGAACGGGATCTTTCCGTTCCAGAATCTTCGGCTCGTCACCGACTCGGGAAGGATACAAATCTTCCATCACATTCACTCCTGTAAATGAGATTTTGGATAGTTTCCTTCAGGCCACTGACTGGCCGACCTCGGGATCGGAAAGGCGTATTCGGTTTCTGTTACCGACAGGGGTTAGTCCAACAGCGGGTAAGCACCTTCCTCATCATGGGTTTCTTGACCGGTCAACGGCGGATTAAACACACAGACCATCCGCAGTTTCGTTGTGGCCGTTACCCGGTGCTTTTCGTGACCGTTCAGGGTGTACAGCGTGCCGGGTTTCAGGGTGTAGACCTTGTCGTTATCCAGGTCTTCCAGCTTCCCTTCACCTTCGATACAGTACACCGCTTCAATGTGGTTTTTGTACCAGAATTCGGAGACTGTACCTGCATGGATAATGGTGTCGTTCAGAGAGAAACCGACGTTGTCCTTCTTTAGCAAGAAGCGGCGGCTTTCCCAAGTTTCCCCCTTGACTACGTCTTCCGTTCCCATGAGGTCTTCTAAATGTTTAACGATCACGTTGCTTCATCCTTTCCCGGGTTTGGCTGAACTTAAACAAGTTAATGAAAAAATCAGCTGATTTTTTTGGCTGCGGATTCGATGCTCTCTTCCAGTATACCCAATCCTTTGTCCAAACCTTCATCATCGATGATCAACGGAGGCAAGAGTTTGACTACTTCGCTGTTAGGACCAGATGTCTCCATAATTAGGCCCCGTTTGAAGGCTTCGCTACATACCTCATCTGCAAGACCTTCTTTGGGGAACTCCATGCCGAGCATCAGGCCGCGGCCGCGAACTTGGGTGATCAAGTCCGGATGTTTGTCGGCGATCTTTTGCAGGGCCGCCTTCACACGATCCCCTTTCCGTTGAACCTCCCGGCTGAATGCATCGGTCTCCCAGAACCGGAGCGCTTCCGTTGCGGCGACAAAGGCGAGGTTGTGCCCGCGGAAGGTCCCGTTGTGTTCACCGGGAGCCCAAGTGTCCAGGTCCGGACGGAACAGGGTGACGGCAAAGGGCACCCCATAACCGCTGAGGGATTTGGACAAACAGACGATATCCGGTTGAATCTCTGCCGGTTCAAAGCTGAAGAAGGTACCGGTGCGGCCGCATCCCGCTTGAATGTCATCGACAATCAGCAGGACATCATATCGACGACAGATTTGCTCAACCTGCTTCAACCACTCGAAACTGGCCGCGTTGATTCCTCCCTCACCCTGGACGGTTTCCAGAATAACGGCGGCGGGAAGGTCGACGCCGCTACCCTTGTCTTCCAGGTACCGTTCAAGGAGGGTTAGCGAATCAATGTTCTCGTTATATTGATCGTAAGGAAGAGAGACGGCGCCCGTCAGCGGGATACCGGCCCCTTTCCGTTTAAAAGCATTTCCGGTGACGGCGAGTGAACCCAGTGTCATCCCGTGAAAACCCCGAGTGAAGCTGACTACGGTTTGTCGTCCGGTCACTTTGCGGGCCAATTTTAAGGCACTCTCCACCGCGTTGGTTCCAGTGGGTCCCGGGAACATGACTTTGTATTCCAAGTTGCGCGGTTTCAGGATCACATCCTGGAACCGACTGAGAAATTCTTCTTTAGATGACGTGGCCATGTCCAGGCTGTGGACAATTCCGTCGGAAGTGAGATACTCGATCAGTCTCTTTTGCATACCGGACTCGTTGTGCCCGTAGTTGAGGGTACCGGCGCCGGCGAAAAAGTCGATATATTCTCGACCTTGTCGATCCCAGAGCTTGTATCCCTTCGCTTTTTCGAAAATGGTGGGAAAGCTACGGCAGTAGCTGCGTACTTCGGATTCCACTTCTTCAAAAACACTCATGTCCGTTTTCTCAGGATCCATCGTTTCAGATGTAGGTATCAATGGTTTATAGAACCTCCTCGGTGGTTTCCTTTGCCTTAAAAGGACCGATTCGGTAAGTCCATTCAGACTCGTGACCTTGGTCGGGGAACATGGTTTCGGAGAAGCATTCGGATATGTCGCATTCCGTCTGCAGGTCCTTCGCCAAGCCTTTAAACAAATTCTGGGAAGGAATGTTTGAAGGGGAGACTGTCGCCTCCAGGTAGTTGACGCCATCACAAGCCTTACGGGTGATGAGGGATTTCAGCATGGCGTTAGCCAGTCCCTTGCCCCGTTGCGATGCATCGACGGCTACCTGCCAGACGAAGACAGTGTCGTCCGTGGTCTGCGGTCGAAACCCGGAGACAAATCCGACGATCTGTCCTTCTTCGTCTTCGGCGACGACACAGGTTTCGGGGAAAAACTTACATAACATGAGGTAGCTGTATGAGGAGTTGAGATCCAGTACCTTCGCCCGCTTGATCAGTTTCCAGACTTCCGAACCGTCTTCATCTTCGGGCTTTCTGAAAACCACATTCAAGCCGCGAGGCTTTTGGATCCGAATCGTCACAGGCTTTTTAGCTGGTTCCACTGTGCGGACAGTCTGACTGCCGTTAATGGACATCACCCACCTTAAAATTTTTACTTGCGACACTGTGACTGTTAATCACCTTTATATGGTAACGTGATTCGTTGTAATCGTCCAAAGGAGTTTAACCGTTTTGAGAAAGGTTAATCATTCTGAACTCCCTCACCAGGTAATTCAGAAGCGAATTGTTTAAGAATGCTACCTTATGGTGACAGATGCTTGAAGTTTGAGCAGGTTATCAGGAAGCGGAAGTGTTCCGCCAGTCGTGAACACTCCCGCCAACATCGTCTCATGGACGTTCATTGATCTCGTTTTCCCAGATTTTCAGACTGAGATGCAATAGAAAGAGATCGTCGGGGTTGAGCAGAGTGAGCCCGGTCAAAAATTCGATTTTTCGCAGGCGGTAGAGAAGGGATTGACGGTGTAGGTTGAGTTCACGGGCGGTCTGGCTGACGTTACACTGGTGGCGAATGTACACCTTGAGGGTCTGGATCAGGTCGATTCCCCGCTGTTTACTATAGTTGAACAGCTGTTCCATCGTCTTCCAGGTGATCTCCTGCATTTCCGGTTGGTTGCCCAAATGGCGGAGCGCGCGGTACAGGCCGGTCTCCTTGAAGAAGCTGCGGTGCCCCGGCCCTTTTTGCTTTCGTCCGATCTCCAGGGCTGTCCGCGCATCCTGGTACCCGTTTTCAAAGGTAAAGTGGCCGGTGCGGTTTTCGGCGATTCCCCAGGAGAGACGCCAGCCGTCGGCGCCAGGTAAGAGGCCCGCCTCCAATCGGTCGAGAAATTCGTGAGCTGACTCTACCGCCTGTTCCGGTGGCGTCTCCAAATAGACCACCCACTCAACGCCCTGGGAAGCCGCCATCAGTAAACGCTCCATCTGTCGGCTGGTCCGGCGTATCTCTTGTTCCAACCGGGTAACCAGTTGATCCGGTACCTCCGGGTCTGGGCGCGGCGGCCCCGCTTTCTCTAGGCGGCCGGCCAGGCAGAGGTAGGAGCGATCGATGTCGAAACCGAGGGTGCGAGCCCGGGAGCGGGGCATCTCCCGGGAGTGAAACTCTCCCTTTGCCAAACTCCAGACGAAATCATGGCGAAACTTGAGCTCCGTTTCCCGGACGGCTTGGTTTTGTAAAAACCAAAGAGCGGCTGTGGTCGCCGCATGCTCCAACACGATCAAACCTTCCGCATGGGCGAACTCTTCCACATCCACTCCCCGCGGAAGCAGAGAGAGGAGATATCCCTGCAGCTTGCTGGCGGTTCGGATTGGCATCTCCAGACAATTGTGATCGTCCAGCCGAAACCAGCGCCACTCCGTGTGGATGGGGTTTCGTTGATCCGACAGCCGGCGGACGAGGACGGGCGGGTGTTTTTCCGTGTATTCCGCCCAAAGGCGGGAGAGAATTTTGGAACGGGGGCTCTGACCCAGGATTTCCCCGTTTAGACCGACAATGATGGAGGGTTGGCTCCAGCGTTCTTCAGTGGCCGCGGAGATCTCGGACAGATTTGCGCCTCGGAGCAGCAGCTGGAGGAGGTGCTGTTGCACATCTTTGGACAGGCGGGCGATTTGATCTTGTTTTCGGTTCAATTCCGTGGCCACCTGCTGAACAATATCGGAGAAGCGCCGTTCCCACGGGACCTCGATCAGAGGCATCTTTGCCTCCTCTGCCAGCTGGATCGCCTCCTCCGGAACCCTGCGGAGATAATGTCCGGTGGCAACGGCGAGGGCGGAGGCGCCGGATTGGATCACATCTCGTGTAAACTGACAAAAGAGGGCAGGATCGTGACCGGAACCGATCGCCGAGCTTAAAACCAGTTCGTTTTTCCGGATGAAATTTTCCACAGGAATTTCGATTACCGAGACCCAGTCCACCCGACGCTGGGAGAGGCGTTCCTTGGCCGCCAGCACTTTGGCTCCTTCCATCACATCCAGCTGAACCACATCCGCGACAGTCAGCATGAGCTTCACCTCACACAGGGTCTTTGGTATGGTTTGCAGCCATCCTCACCGCTTGAAAAAGCGTGGAGGGGTCGAGATTGGCCCCACTCAGGATCAACACGACCGGTTGAGGGTCGGGTTTGAATTTTCTGGATAGAATGGCGGCGATAGTGGTTGCAGCGGCCCCTTCCACCACTGTGCGGTGATGATTCAACATAAAGGCGATCCCTTCCGCGATCTCTCTTTCGCTCACCAGTAGGGTTTGATCGGCTAAGTCCCCCACCATGTGGAAGGTGTAGCGATTGTCGGTGCCCAAGCCGCCTAACAGGCTGTCCGCCAAGGTAGTCCGTTCCGGCATCACTAGGGTTTTTCCTTTTTTGAGGCTGTAATGCATGACAGCGGGCCCTTCCATGGAGACACCGATGATCCGGCTGGTGGGGCGATTGGTTTTAACCGCCAGTCCGATCCCGGAGAGGAGACCGCCCCCGGACAGCGGGATGATCACCGACCCCAGTTCCGGTAAATCCTCCAGCAGTTCCAGGCCGATGGTGCCCTGGCCGGCGATCACCCAAGGATCATCGAAGGGAGAGATCACCGTGAGTCCCTCTTCCCGCTCCAGGCGCACACATTCCGCCTCTGCTTCATCCTGGCTCTCTCCGTGGATATGGAGTCGGCCTCCCAACCGCTGGATCGCCTCCGTCTTGGCAGCGGGTACGCGGCGGGATACACAGATCACCGCCGGGATGCCGAGGCGGCTGGCCACCCAAGCGACCGCCATCCCGTGGTTGCCGGTGGAGAAGGTGGTTACCCCCCGTGCCCGCTCCTTTTGGTTTAAGCTGAGAATTTTATTGGCGGCCCCACGGACTTTGAAGGCGTGGATTTCGTGCTGAGTCTCCATTTTCAAATAGACGGGACAGCCGGCGCATCGGGAAAGTTCGGTTGATTTCACCAGCGGGGTTTTTTTGATCAGCGATGCGATTCGCTTTCGGGCAAGCCAGACGTCGCTGATATCGAGGGATAGGCGCTCCATGGTTCAAACCTCCTCGGTCAAAGGCGGACAAGCCCTCCCGCCTTTAGATAATCTGATGAAAAGAGTCCCTTTAATTTCATACATTATGGCAATTGTCGCTGTTCATGCTGTGCCCGTATGATAAAAGTAAGAAAAGAAAAAAGGGGGTAACAGGCTGTGCGCGGGATCTTGCCATTTTCGGTGTCTGAATATACGGAAAGGTTGGTGCGGACCCAACGTCTGATGCATGAAGCGGGCGTGGATGTTCTCCTGGTGAGCGACCCTGCTAACATGAATTATCTCTCCGGCTATGACGGCTGGTCTTTCTACGTTCCTCAGGTGTTGGTAGTGATCGCCGATGAAGAGCATCCCCTCTGGATCGGACGCAAACAGGACGCCAACGGCGCTCGGATCACCACCTGGTTCCATGCCGACCAGATTATCCCGTACCCCGAAAAATACGTGCAGTCGAGTGATCAACATCCCATGGATTTTGTTGCTGATATTTTATCACAGATCGGGCAGTCCAAACGACGCATCGGTGTAGAGCTGGATGCCTATTACTTTTCCGCCCGCTCCTTTGAACAATTGAAGCGACGCATGCCCAATACCTGCTTTAAGGATACGTCCCTATTGGTCAACCGGGTCCGGATGATCAAGTCGGATCAGGAGATTGAATACATGCGCCGAGCGGCACGGATTGTGGAGAAAGCGATGCGAGCTGGGATTCACTCCATCGGATCCGGTGTGCGGGGGTGCGATGTGGCCGCCACTATCAGTTACGCCCAATTTAGCGGCACACCCGATTACGGAGGGGATTATCCGGCGATTGTGCCCTTGCTTCCCTCGGGAATCAAAACCAGTACCCCTCATCTCACCTGGTCCGACAGTCACTACCAGGAGGGAGATGCGGTTATCTTGGAGTTGGCCGGCTGTTACAAGAGGTACCACTCGCCAATGGCCCGAACAGCGGTGATCGGCAAAGCCTCTCCCAAGTTGCAGGATCTGGCCGAAGTGGTGATCGAGGGTCTGAACACCACACTGGAAGCGATCCGCCCCGGCATCACCTGTGAGGAGGTGGAAGCGGTCTGGAGCAAAGTGATCGAAAAAAGGGGCTACTTTAAGGATTCTCGGATCGGTTATTCCGTCGGTCTCAATTACCCCCCGGACTGGGGAGAGCATACGGCCAGCATCAGGAAAGGGGATCGGACGGTTCTGCAACCCAATATGACTTTCCACCTGATCCCGGGGGTTTGGTTGGATCATTACGGCGTGGAACTGTCGGAAACCCTGCGTGTGACCGAGTCCGGTTGTGAGGTATTGGCCAATTTCCCCCGGAAGCTGTTCCAAATCCCCGACCCGCCGCTGGCCACAATGCCGGTAGAGGAAAGCGGGGCGTAACCAGTGTGGGTGTTTACAGAAGAGGAAATCCGTGATGCCGTCGCTTTAAACGTGGCGACAGTTGATGGGGTGGAAAAGGGTTTTTCCGCCCTGGTGGAAGGTCGGGTGCGGATGCCCCCGATCCTGCGGGTCGATATCCCCGAGCACCGAGGAGAAGTCGATGTGAAAACCGCAGTGGTGGAGGGCGAGCCTTTCTTTGCGGTCAAGATGTCTTCCGGTTTTTTCGATAATCCCAAACGGGGCCTGGCCAGCGGCAGCGGGTTGATGGTTTTGCTGGATGTGGAGACTGGGCTTCCCGAGGCAATCCTGTTGGATAACGGCTTATTGACCGACCTGAGGACAGCAGCTGCGGGAGCGGTAGCGGCCCGACATCTGGCCCGGGATCAAATGACCACAGCCGGTGTGATCGGAGCCGGTTCCCAGGCCCGCTACCAGATTCGTTCCCTGGCCCTGGTGCGCCGCTTTGACCGGATTTTGGTCTGGTCCCGGAATAAACAACGAGCGGAAGCCTGTGCACAGGAGCTGGCAGCGGAAATCGGGGTCCCTGCGGAAGTGGCCCCCGATACGGAAACCGTCGTCAAACGTTCCGATGTGGTGATTACGTCCACCCCCGCCACCCGGCCGCTCATCCAGAAAGAGTGGTTGCATGAGGGGCTTCATCTGACAGCGATGGGTTCCGATGCGGAACACAAACAGGAGATCGAGGGAGCGGCGATCGCCGCCGTGGATCGTTTCGTCTGCGATTCCCGCCAGCAGTCCCTTCGGTTGGGAGAGTTGCGAGCGGCGGTGGCCGAAGGATGGATCGATGAAAGGGAGTCGATTACCGAATTAGGCGAGATCACGGCGAGCTGCACACCGGGACGCAGATCAGAGGAGGAGATCACCTTGTGCGATCTGACCGGTACCGGTGTGCAGGATACGGTGATCGCGGTGATGGCTTATCGGCGTCTTCGTGAGCAGGGAAAAGGGACCCGGATTTAATCACAATCAGGGAGTGATCGATGTGGGCCAACAGCGTTTTAACAAGGGGATGGAAAGCAGAGGCACTCGTTCGGTGTGGGCAGGGGAAGAAAAGAATTTGTTGCAAGGGGCGACCCAGGTTCCGGTGGTGCACAGCGTCTCCTTTGGTTACCAGGATATCGACGCGTGGCATGACGTGGCTCTCGGTCAGAAGGAAGGTCACATCTACGGGCGCAATAGCAATCCGACGGTTGAAGTGTTTGCAGAAAAAGTGCGCAGCTTAGAAGGGGCAGAGGCGGCTGCTGCTTTCTCCACCGGTATGGCTGCCATCTCCAACGCTCTGTTCGCGCTTCTCTCTTCCGGCGACCGGGTGGTGACGATCAAAGATACCTATGGCGGGGCCAGCAAAATCTTCCTCGACCATCTCCCCCGCTTCCAGGTGGATGTGGCCATGTGCGACACGGATGATTTTGATGGGATCGAAGCGGAGATCCAAAAGGGCTGCCAAATCCTGTACCTGGAGACACCGACTAATCCGACGCTGAAAGTGATCGACTTGGAACGGATGGTCCGGGCCGCCCGGCAACAAGGGGCGCTGGTTTTTGTCGACAACACCTTCGCCACGCCGATCAACCAGAACCCGCTGGAGTTGGGAGTCGATCTAGTTATCCATAGCGCCACCAAGTTTTTGGGCGGTCACGCCGATGCTCTGGGCGGAGTGATCTGCGGTGCGGAGGAGATTGTCAAAAGAGTGAACCGGTTCCGGGAGATCCAAGGGGGAGCGCTTCATCCGATGGCGGCCTACCTGCTGCTCAGGGGGATGAAAACCCTTCATCTCCGGGTGCGGCAGCAGAACGAAAGCGCGCTTGCCATTGCCCGTTGGCTGGAGCAACACCCTCGGGTGGATGAAGTGTTCCACCCCGGACTGCCTTCCCACCCCCAACATGAGATCGCAGCCAAACAGATGCGGGGCTATGGTGGAGTGTTCAGCTTCTCCCTGAAGGGGGGCATCGACGCCGTGCGCGCTTTCCTTCCCTCCCTCCGCTATGCGCACCTGGCGGCGAACCTGGGCTCGGTGGAGACCGTCGCTGCTCCGCCGCGGACCAGCAGCCATTTGGAATGCAGCGAGGAAGAACGCCGGTCGATGGGGATCCCGGAGGGATTGATCCGCTATTCCGTCGGCATCGAAGAGACCGATGACCTGCTTAGCGATCTGAAGCAGGCACTGGACCGTCTCCCCGAACGCATAGGGGCCCCTTCTTAAGGGACAGTAAAAAGAGAAAAGGAGAGCGCAACCCGCTTTTCTCAGGGGTTGCGCTTTGTCTGGAGGGATCTCAGTGGGAAAAAGGGTGGCGGAACAGGCGGAAGCGCTGCAGGAACAATTGGTGGCATGGCGGCGTCAGATCCACGCCAATCCGGAATTGAGTTTCCGGGAGTTTGAGACGGCTCGCTTGGTGGCCGGTGAGCTGGAGAAAATCGATGGGATGGTGGTGAAAAAAGGAGTGGGGACGACGGGGGTGGTTGGAACGCTGTCCCGAGGCGAAGGAAGAACTATCGCTCTCCGGGCGGATATGGACGCTCTCCCGATTGTGGAATCGGGTGATCGTCCTTACCGCTCCCGCAATCCGGGTGTGATGCATGCTTGTGGCCACGATGCCCACACAGCGATTCTACTGGGGGCGGCTCGCCTTCTGGGAGAGGCCTTTCGTTCCGAAAAGATTCAGGGAACCGTCCAGTTTGTGTTCCAACCGGGGGAGGAATACACCGGAGCTGTCGGGACCACTGGAGCACCACAAATGTTGGAGGCCGGGGCGCTCGATGGAGTGGAGCAGGTGATCGCTCTGCATATGAATCCCGAGCGGCCAGTCGGTGCCGTCCTGGTCAATGACGGTTACACCATGGCCGGGGTGGATACCTTTCAAGGTACCTTATACGGAACCGGCGGACATGGAGCTTATCCCCATCTGGGCACCGATCCCAGCTGGATGCTGCTGCCGGTGCTGCAAGCTGTTCACGGCATCGTCGCCCGCAGGGTTTCCCCCCTGGAGCCGGCTGTGGTCAGTATCGGACAAATCCACGCCGGCACGGCCAGCAATGTGATCCCATCGGAGGTGTTTATCCAGGGGACGATCCGTACCTATGATCCTGACACCCGCAACCGAATCGTGGATCAGTTGGAAAAAGCCTTTTCCCTGGTCACGGGGTTGGGCGGAAGTTATACCTTTCAGGTGGAAGAGGGAGAGCCTGCGCTATACAATCACCCGGAAACCAATTTGGCGATCCTGAAGGCGATCCGTCATCTGTACCCGGAGATGGAGATCGATGGCGGCCCCTTTGGAATGGCTGCGGAGGATTTCAGCTACATGACGCAACAGGTACCGGGAGCGATGTTTTTCTTGGGATGCGCGTTGCCCGACGGCATACACCGGGATCTGCATACCCCGATCTTTGACATCGACGAGGGCTGCCTGCCCATCGGAACGGCTATCTTGACGCAGACCGCCCTGCAAATACTGAAATCGGAGCGCGCAGATGAATCGGTCTCCTAGGAAGTCCGGCCAAGGCAGGGGAGGATACCGCGAGGATCGTCCCCTGCCTCTATTTGCCGGATATTAACGGATAACCCAAACGGAAGGAGAGCGTGCCATGGAACACCGGTTGGCGATGATCGGTTTTGGAACAGTGGGTCAGGCACTGGCGCGGATTTTGATGGAACGAAAAGCTGAACTGCGGGAGAAGGAAGGATACATGGCACGGATCACCGCTATATCCGATGCGATGAAGGGGGCGTTGTATCATCCGGAGGGGCTGGACTTGGTTCAGGTGTTTCGCTCCCTTGAACAGACGGGAACTTTGGATGCTTACCCGGATACCCCTGGGTTAAAACGGGGGTGGGATAGTCTGAAGACGATTGAGGATACCAACGCCGACGTTGTGGTGGAAGTCACCTTTACCGATGTGGAGACGGGGCAACCGGCGATCGATCATTGTCGCAGGGCATTTGAGGCGGGAAAACACGTGGTCACCACCAACAAAGGGCCGGTGGCACTCGCCTACCGGGAACTATCTGAACTGGCTGAAAAAAATGGGGTTTTTTGGGGATTTGAAGGAACCGTGATGAGCGGGACGCCGGCTCTTCGCTTGCCGCAAACCGCTTTGGCCGGAGATCGGGTTCGGGAGATCCGGGGGATTCTCAATGGAACGACCAATTATATTTTGACTCGGGTGGAAGAAGGGCGAAGTCTGGATGAAGCCTTGCGGGAGGCGCAGCACCACGGTTATGCAGAAGCGGATCCTACCAGTGACTTGGAGGGATTTGACGCCTTATACAAAGTGATGATCCTGTCCGAAGTGGTAATGGGGGTGCCGCTGAACCGCCAGGATGTGGAACGGAAAGGGATCCAAACAGTGACGGCGGAAGCGATCCGGCAGGCGAAGCGGGAAGGAAAGAGGTGGAAAGTGCTGGGGCAACTTCGGGAGGAGGAGGGACGAATTGCCGCATCGGTCCAACCTGTCGCTATCCCGGAGACGGATCCCCTGGCTGGAGTGAGAGGGGCCCTCAACGCCGTCACTTACACCTGTGACCTCCTCGGTCCAGTCACTCTTGTCGGTGCCGGGGCGGGACGTTCGGAGACAGGATTTGCCCTTTTGGCGGACCTGATTCAGATTTGGCGCGATGCCCGCTAGAAGTGTGGTGATAAGCGGCAGATTCGACATCTTAGGCTGATCCATAGCAGGCTAGTTCCACCTTTATGAGGAGGTGCATAACGAAACAGAAACGGAGGGACTTTGCGCAATTTGTGCCCTAATGGGTTGAGTGGCTTCGATACATGCCGCTACTCTCTCTTCGCAAGCTATTTGGAAGCGTGGTTGATTCAGATCAAGGGGGGTCTCATTTGAAAATGTGGACGATCCATGACAAAATGGGGTTTAGCCCCGGTCATTCAGTGGAATGTAAAAACAGGATAGAGGTTCGCGACCCGCAGGATGACTCTCTGATCGCCACCGTGCCTGCTGTTACCGCCGAGGGCATGCAAAAGGCGGTGGACCGGGCGGCGGAAGGAGCAAAAATTGCCGCCGAAACACCTGTTCATCAACGGATTTCCGTATTATATGGTACGGCGGATCGGATCGCTTCCCGCAGGGAAGAGTTTGCTACCTTGATCGCTCGAGAAGGCAGCAAGACCATTCGCGAGGCCCGAAAGGAAGTGGACCGGGCGGTGGAGACGATCCGCATCAGCGGGGAAGAGGCCCGACGGATCCAAGGGGAGACCATCTCTTTTGATCAAATGCCGGGAGGCGAAAATCGGCTGGGGGGCTTCTATCGTTTTCCCGTCGGTCTGGTCGGAGCGATCACGCCCTTCAACGATCCCCTCAACCTGGTGGCACACAAGGTGGGTCCCGCCGTGGCATCCGGCAATGCCGTGATAGTCAAACCTGCCAGCGTTACACCCTTGAGCGCCCTCAAGTTGTGGGAGGTCATGCAAGAAGCGGGCTTGCCCGCCTCCGTCTTTTCAGTGGTTCCCGGGCGGGGTACGGAGGTTGGGGACATCCTGGTCCAACATCGGTCGGTTCGCATGCTCTCTTTCACCGGAGGGGTGGATGCGGGCCGGGAAATCGTCAGGAAAGCCGGAGTAAAAAAAGTAAGTATGGAATTGGGGTCAAACTGTCCGGCAATCGTATTGGACGATGCGGACCTCTCATCTGCCGTGGAATCTTGTATATCCGGGGCATTCTGGGCCGCAGGACAAAATTGTCTCAAGGTGCAACGAATTTATATCGAAGATTCCTGCTACCCGGACTTTTTGGAGCAGTTTGTCTTCTGCGCTCAACAGTACCGCGTCGGGAACAAACTGTCTGAGGAGACAGACATGGGGCCGCTGATCACCCGAAGGGAGGCGGAACGGGTGGACCGTTGGGTTAAGGAAGCGATAAAAGAGGGGGCCACCCTCTGCTGCGGCGGGAAACTTGACGGGGCGTATTACACCCCGACGGTTCTGACCGATGTCCCCGAGGGAAGTCGTCTCGAACGAGAGGAAGTGTTCGGTCCGGTCGTCTGTCTGTATCCGGTCCGGGATGCGGAGGAAGCGGTTCAACGAGCCAACCGGACAGACTTTGGGCTGCAGGCCGGGGTGTTTACCCGGGATCTCGACAAGGCCTTTAACCTGGTTCAACGTCTGGATGTCGGAGGCGTGATGGTGAATGACAGCAGTGATTATCGAATTGATGCCATGCCCTTTGGCGGCGTCAAACAGTCGGGATTGGGTCGAGAAGGCGTCCGCTTCGCCATCGGAGAGATGACGGAGACCAAAGTGGTCTGCTTCCGGTTGGGGAGTTGAAACAAAAGAGGAGGAGACGCCTTGAAGAAGATTTTTACATGGATGATGGTGATGGCGCTCGCCTTATCCCTGACAGGGTGCGGTAATCTCGACCTGGGCGCAGGCGGTGGAGGTTCCACCCTGGAAAAGGCGAAGAATGAAGGCGTGATCAAGGTCGGATTTGCCAATGAAAAACCTTACGCCTATCGGGACGAGAACGGAAAAGTGACCGGTGAAGCGGTGGAGATCTCCAAAACGATCTTTAAAAGAATGGGAATCGAAAAAGTGGAGCCGGTATTAACCGACTTCAGTCAGCTGATTCCTGGATTAAAAGCCGGCCGCTTTGATGTCATCACCGCCGGTATGTACATCACCCCTAAACGCTGTAAGGAAGTAGCCTTTGCCGATCCGGAATACCAGATTGGGGAAGGGTTGGCAGTGAAGAAGGGGAATCCCAAGGATCTCCACAGCTATCAGGATATTGTTGACAATAAAGATGTAACCGTAGGGGTTATGCAAGGTGCCATCGAAATCCAATACCTGCAGGACCTTGGCGTGAAAGATAGTCAGATCAAGCAATATTCCGATCAGCCCTCTGTGGTTCAGGCGCTGAAGTCTGGACGGGTGGATGCCATTACCATGACGGGTCCTTCTTTGCGTGAAGTGCTGGCAGCCCAAGGGACGGAAGGGATCGAAACGGTGGAGGATTTCAAACAGCCGGTAATCGACGGTAAAAGCGTGGTCGGTTACGGAGCTGCCGCCTTCAAAAAGGATGACACAGAGTTTCGGGATCAATTCACCAAAGAATTAAACAAAATGGAAAAGTCCGGCGAGCTATTGGACATTCTGAAGCAGTTCAACTTCGCGGAGGAAAACCTTCCTGGGGACCTGACGCACGAATCGCTCTGTAAAGGGTAATACCGGTTCTTTTGAAGGGGGAGGAATCCCCCTTCCTTCGTGATTTAGAATGGATTTCGTCGCCTCAGGCATTGGTTGAAAGGATGTGATACCTATCGACGTCGTATCCCAAGTACTTCCATTGCTTCAAGAGGGCTTTATTGTCACGATCCAGCTGGTGATCATCGCGGGGATTTTGTCCTTCGTGATGTCCTTTGTTGGGGGACTGGCCCGCTTATCTCGGTTTGCTCCCCTTCGCTGGGTCTCCGGTTTTTTGATCGAGTTTTTCCGAGGAACCTCTCTGTTGGTTCAGCTTTTTTGGTTTTACTATGCACTGCCCCTGCTGGGAGTCACACTTCCGACAGGCCTGGTCGGAATTGTGGCTTTAACGCTCAACTACGGCTCCTACGGTTCTGAAATCGTTCGTAGCTCGATCCTGGCAGTTCCAAAAGGGCAGGCCGAAGCGGGGATCGCTTTGAATATGACTCGCTTTCAACGGATGAAGAGCATCATCCTGCCCCAGGCATTCCGTATCATGTTGCCTTCCTTCGGTAACCTGATGATCGAATTGTTAAAGGGAACCGCCCTTGTTTCCCTGATCACGATCCAGGATATGACCTTCTACATCACTCAGGCCCGTAACACCATCGGACATGATACCCTGTTGTTCAGTATGCTGCTGGTGGCCTATTTCATCATCGGGTATGTGATCACTTTGGTGTTCCGCTGGCTTGAGCGAAAGTTCAGCGCGGGGAGGGTTTGATCGATGGCCTGGGACTGGAATTTTACTCTCAATGAAGTGGTGCCGGAATTGCTGAACGTGATCCATGTCACCATCATGGCTACCTTAGGCGCCTTTGCATTAGCTGTAGTCCTCGGATTGGTGCTGGCTTTGGGCTGCCGTTCCAACAAGAAATGGATCTCCTGGCCCACCCGTGGAGTCGTGGAGTTTATCCGGTTGACCCCGCCTTTGGTACAGCTTTTTTTCATCTTCTTTGTCTTCCCGCATCTGTTCGGGTTGACGTTAAAACCGATGGTGGCCGGGATCCTCGGGTTGGGCATTCACTACAGCACCTATCTGTCGGAGGTGTACCGGGCCGGGATCGAATCCGTACCCAAAGGGCAGTGGGAAGCGGCAATCGCCCTGAACTTTTCCCCACTGCAAAAGTGGAAATCAGTGATTTTACCTCAGGCGATCCGACCGATCATTCCGGTGATGGGAAACTACTTGATCGTTCTCTTCAAGGAAACTCCTTTGCTGGCCGCGATCGGTCTGATGGAGTTGTTGGGCCAAGCCAAAAGCATCGGATCGGTTACCTTTCGTTACCTGGAGCCGATCACCATGGTCGGGATTATCTTCCTGATTTTGAGCTATACGGCCTCTCTTTTGGTGAAACGTCTGGAATGGAAATTGGACCTGAATGGTAAATGAGGAAGGATGTGAGTGCGACATGACGGAAGCGACGGAGGCACAAGATCTGACCGCCTTCGATATCGATGGCAAGGAACCGATTATCAAATACCGGAACGTCAGCAAGTCCTTTGGCGATAACGAAGTACTGAAGGGGATCGACTTTGATCTCTATCCCGGGGAACGGGTGGCTATCATCGGACCCAGCGGTTCCGGTAAGACGACACTGGCCCGTCTGTTGATGACACTCGAAACGCCCAGCGAAGGGACGATCGAGGTGGACGGACGCCACCTGTGGCACAAGGAAGTCAACGGGAAACTAGTTCCCGCCGATGAGAAGCATCTCCACAAGATTCGCGGCGACATTGGCATGGTGTTTCAGCACTTTAACCTGTTCCCACACATGAGCATCCTCCGAAACTGTATTGAAGCCCCGATCAAAGTGCTGGGTCTGTCTAAGAAAGAAGCGGTGGAACGGGCCAAGAAAATGTTGGACAAGGTGGGGATGTTGGAAAAAGCCGATGATTACCCGGCTAGCCTCTCCGGCGGACAACAGCAACGGGTGGCCATCGCTCGGGCGCTGGTGATGCGGCCGAAGGTGATGCTGTTTGACGAGCCCACCTCCGCACTGGACCCGGAGACGGTGGGAGAAGTGCTCAACGTGATTAAAGACATCGCCAAACAGGGCGACATGTCGATGATGCTGATCACCCACGAAATGAGTTTCGCCCGGGATGTGGCGGACCGCGTTTGCTTTTTCGATGAAGGAAGGATCCAGGAACAGGGACCCCCGTCCAAACTGTTCGCTCATCCCGAGACCGAGCGGTTGCGGGACTTTCTGAAAAGCTTCCATATGAACGGAAACGGAGAATAAAAAAGTTTCGGCCGGCGGCTGCCGGCCTTTTTGGATTGAAGTAGCGGATCAGGTGGAGGTGCCGGCATTTATTACGGGTGGGCTCCACGATATTTTTCAGAGAGGGGAACCGCTCCTTTATGAGCAGTTGAAGGACCAGGTGAATGCGAAACTGCTGGTGGCAACTGGACTCATGGAAATTTCGGCAGTGACTTGCTACAGGAGGGAGTCCCTTCGTTGGATCAAATCGTCCTCTGTTGGTTTGATCACTACCTGAAGGGGATGGATGCCGATATGGAGGCGATTCCCAGGGTCACCCCATATATACTGGGTGAAGATTGGATCAAAACCCCCCCGAGCGGGAGGGTTTTTGATATGTGTAAAGAAAAAAATGTTTTTCCCCAGAAGGGGGACACAAAATGGGCTTCTCTTTCGAATAAATCATATAAGAGCTACTATGTATGGAATCGGGGAAGGTGGATCCACTTTGAACAAAAATCGCTTGAAGCTATTGTCTCTGTTGATCGCTTTGACCCTTTTTTACATTCAAAATCAAGAAACGGATACGGCTTATGCGGAGCCCGTCGAGGATCCGCCGATCGAATCGGTAAAAGAAAGTGCCAAAAAAATGGCCCGCTCCCTCGTCGTTCCAGGGGAGTGAGCTCGTTTCTACAGCCCTGCCGGGCTTTTTTATTATACCTTTTCTTGTTCCCGTTTCAATAACCAACGAACCGCTTCCGGATCGGACTGTACTGGAAAGGTACAGGGTTGGTCGTAAGGTTCCGGCCCTTTGCCGGTGATGGCAATCCAGTCTTCGGGACCGGCTGCCTCCAACGCTTTCTCGATGGCGAGGGAGCGATCTTCAATAATCGTCACCTTTCCTTTTCCCCAGGTTTTAGCCAGACGTTCCATCTCTTTTTTCATCTCTTGTGGGGACATCTTTCCATACTTATCCCGGGTAAGGTGGATCCGGTCGCTGAAGCGGGAAGAGATTGCCAATAACTCACCGCGTTTGCAGGGATCCCTGTCCCCCCGGAAGCCGAAAACATGAAAAATCCGTCCCTTCGCCCGAGAGCGAAGGGTTTTTAAAAATTGGGCCAGTCCGTCGGGGGTATGGGCATAATCGATCACGAAACGGGTTCCGCCGGGATCGTGGAACACTTCAAACCTTCCAGGCACACCAGGGAAGGATTCCAAAGCGCGGAGCGCTCCGGTGGCCGGAATGCCCAATGTTCGTACAGTGCCGTAAGCCGCTGCTGCGTTGCGGGCATTGTACGCTCCCGGAAGCGGAAGGGATAAGGTATGGACGGAACTCCCTTCCCGGATCGTTATCCCTCCTGTCTCTATCGGCTGGATCCGGATGGTGTCGTCGGGAGTTTCCCCGACAGTGGTGACGGAGATGCCGGCAGCGGTTAACTCTGTTGCCAGCCGGCGCCCCCAAGGAGAAAAGGTACAGATTACCGCTTGCCCAGAGGAACGAAGTTGGGCAAACAATTTTTTTTTCACTTGGAAATAAGCTTCCATCGTCCCGTGATAGTCCAAGTGTTCCTGGCTGAGGTTGGTAAAGATAGCCCGATCAAAGGCGATTTCATCGGTTCGATGCTGGTTGATTCCGTGGGAAGAGACCTCCATGACCACATAGGTGTCCTGGCTTTCTGCCAGTTGTTTTTGCAGGAACAGGGCGTCGGGGGTCGTGTTGGCAGCGGGGATTTCGATCCCGTTGATCTGATGGTGAACCGTTCCGATCAGACTGCATCTCTTCCCGCTGTGGTGAAGAATATGCTGAATCATATGGGATGTGGTCGTTTTGCCGTTGGTTCCGGTAACCCCGATCATGGTGTGGCCTTCCGATGGAAAGCCGTAAAAGCATGCTGCCATGCGGGCCAGAGCTTTACGGGAATCGGAAACACGGATGTATGGAACGGGGAGACCGGAGTTCTCTCTTTCTCCCACCACAGCGATCGCCCCTCTTTGCACAGCATCCGTCATGAAATCGTGCCCGTCCGCTTCATTTCCTCGGATGGCGACAAAGAGGTCCCCAGGTTTGACTTTTTTGGAATGAAAGTGAATCCTCCGCACCTTGAGGTTTTCCGCCGGTGCGGGAGCCGGGACGGGAAGCTCTTTCAATTTCATGGTAACGCCTCTTTCCGGATTGACAACGTCAAGGATGATCGATCTTATGATTTCGGAGAACAGGCTATACTCTCTGTAACGGGATTCGCCCCATTGTGGTTACATGGAATTTCCACCCTATCCGATCGGGTTAGTTCATACCACAGCTGGCAGGAGAAAGAGAAAAAGCCCCCGTTATTTTTATGGGGGCCAGTAACAGCCGTTCACTCCTTGCATCAACGAATAGAGATGCCGTATTCCTCGATCCAGGCATTGACCTGGATCAGATATTCCAATCCTTTAATCACTTGTCCCTCGTCCAGTGTGGTCTTTCCGTCAATCATTCCTTGTACTTTCTGCTGATCGATCAAGGGGCGGACGGGAGAGTGCGGGTCGGACAAGATATCCTGCGCCCAGCGGGAGATGGCTTGATAATATACCGGGTTTTGCGCGGTAGGATAGGCGCTTTTCTTTCGGTAGAGTGCATCCTGGGGAAGATATCCTTTCAAAGCGCGGCGCAGGATTCCCTTTTCGATATCGTCCGCTTTTTTCATTTGATGAGAAACATTCCAAAGATATTCCACCAGACGATGATCGCAAAAGGGCACGCGGGCTTCCAATCCGTTTACCGTGCTGATACGATCTTTTCGATCCAGCATCAGTGGAAGGAAGCGGGTGATGAACAGGTAGGACATTTCCCGTTGACGGGCTTGGAGCTCGTCCTCACCTTCCAATGATGGGACTTCGGCAACCGCCTCCTGATACCAGGCCTGGACGTATTCTTCCGGTTTTACATAATCGGCGGTTTCCGGATTGAGCAATGCTGCTATATGCCGAGTATTTCCTACACGCCAGGGGAAGGTGTTCGCATTCAGAAATGCTTCTTGATGGAACCAGGGATAACCGCTAAATACTTCATCTGCCGATTCACCGGACAGCGTGACGGTGGCCTCTTTTGTCATTTCACGGAACAACAGATACAGTGAGGTTTCCATTTCCCCGATGCCAGGCAGATCCCTCGCCCGTAATGGGGCTAAGAAATTTTCAACCAACTCTTCCGAGTCTAACATAATTTGGTGGTGATCAGTTTGAACATAATCGGAGACTCGTTTCACCCAAGGGGCATCCAGATCTACGTGCAGCAAGTCCTTCTTAAAATTACGATCGCTATCGACGAAATCGAGGGAATAGGTGTGGAGGGTTCGTCCTCCCTTGGCAAACTCCTTCCCGGCGATGGCCGTCAAACCGCTGGAGTCCAATCCGCCGGAGAGCATTGTTACCAAAGGCATGTCGGAACGGAGTTGCCTGCGGACGGTATCCTCCAGAATGACGCGAATAGTGCCGCGGTGGTGTCAAGGTCATCCGTATGGGGTTTGCTCTCTAGTTTCCAATAACGGGTAACCCGTTTACCCTCCCGGGTGATTGTAATAGAATGACCGGCACGTAGCTCCTGAATCCCTTTAAAAACCCCCACCCCCGGTGTGCGCATCGGCCCGTTTCCGAAATTTTCCCCTAATCCTTGGGCATCCAGTTCCGGTTGGATCGCCGGATGGGCCAGGATCGCTTTTATCTCGGAGGCGAATAGGAGTGTATTTCCCCGTTCCACATAAAACAGCGGTTTGATTCCCATATGATCCCGGGCCAAAAACAGTTTTTGCTTTGCTTCGTCCCAGATGCCGAAGGCAAACATCCCATTTAGATGCTGAACACAGTCTTCTTCCCATTCGAGATAAGTATGGAGCAGTACTTCGGTGTCCGAATCGGTCTTAAATGTATGACCCCGTTCTTGCAATTCTTTTCTCAGTTCGGAGTCGTTATAGATTTCACCATTAAAGGTGAGGACGTAGCGGCGATCCCCGTACTGTTTCACCATCGGTTGCCGACCACCTTCCGGATCGGTCACGATCAGGCGACGATGACCCAGTGCTGCCCGAGGGGAAAACCAAAAGCCCTCTGCATCAGGACCGCGATGCTGAATCGTCTGCGTCATCTCGTATAAAATTTCCTCTTGAGTGGAAAGGTCTTGTTCCCAGTCGATCCAACCGACAATTCCAGACATATCGACCATCTCCCCACAAAGATAGATTTTATAAGCAGCCTGCTTTTTAATCGACACAGTGTCAATTATAATGGCATAAGGGAGGAGATCAACAAACAATATGGCTGGATCTGTGGATAAATAGACAAAATGAAAGGGAATTGTGGATTAATTCAAGAAAAATTTAAGGTGGTGAATCTATTGCAAAAAAAGCGGAGACAACCGGACCCCCGGGTGGTCCGCACCCGTAATATGCTGAAATGTGCCTTGCTTGAACTGATCGGAGAGAAAGGGTATGATTCGATCCGTGTGCAGGATATCGCTCGCCGTGCGACACTGAACCGGGCGACTTTTTATCTCCATTATCGGGTATCGGGATAAAGATGATCTGTTAAACCAAAGCATCGAGGACATATTGAATGAGCTGATCCGCGGGATGAAGAATAAGCGACTGTCGGAGGAGAAGATTACCGACAGGGATGGGAATGTGGTGAAGCCCCTGCCCGATTTGGTCTATGTCTTCGAACACGTGGCGAATAACGAGTCCTTTTACACCGTGATGCTGGGTCCGCATGGAGAACAACGGCTTTTGTTTCGCTTGCTTGAGGTGTTTACCGATACACTATCTGAACGGCTCAGCCATACTCATCTCAAGCCTACGGTTCCAAAAGAAATCCTCGTCCATTACGCCGCCTCCGCTTATCTCGGTGTCATCGTTTGGTGGTTGAAAAACGGCCAACCGTATCCCCCGGAATATATGGCGACCCAGTTGACACGTCTCAGGCTTCAACATATGAACTTCTGAACTTCGATTGATAGTGTCCCAACGTCAAAGATCCCGGCACCAAGCCGGGATCTTTTTGGATTATGCTTGCTTTTGACGATTGGCGGCTTCTTTCAGCACATATTTCATCACTTTTCCCATACTGTTTTTCGGTAATTCGGCCACCTGTTGGACTTCATGCAGATTGTGATCGGCAAGCTGTCCCCGCACATGGGAGAGGATTTGTTCTTCGGTGATGGAGGCGCCTTCCTTCAACACCACATACGCGCGGGCCAGCTCTCCCCATACCGGATGTTCCACCCCGACGACGGCGGACTCCTCCACCTCATCCAGTTGATCGATCACAAGCTCTACCTGAGCGGGAAACACTTTTTCACCGCTGGTGATGATCATGTCGCGGAGCCGGTCGACGATATACAACCGGCCGTCTTCATCCATCCAACCCACATCCTGTGTATGATACCAACCGTTCCGGATCACTTTTTTCGTCTCCTCATCCCGATTCCAATACCCTGAGAACATCAAGGGGCCCCGACAGACCACTTCCCCTATCTCTCCCGTGGGCAGGCCTTCTCCGCTCACCGGATCGATGATTTTCACCTCAGTCAAATAGACGGCTTGGCCGACGGAACCGCAGGTTGCCAGGTCCATCTCTGGCATCCAGTAGGTGATCGCTCCGGTATATTCTGTCGCGCCATACACCTGTACCACATCATATCCTAATTCGCTCATCCCCCGGATCAGATCCTCCGGAACCAACGATCCCCCGCAGACGATCATACGCAGGGAGGGTACTTCGATGGGTTGGGACTTTACGGCGGTGTACATATAACTCAGCATGGACGGGACGGACATCATCCCGGTGATCTTTTCATTCTGGAGTAGATCCCAGATCTGGAACGGGTGAAACTGGCTATGGACCACCAAGGTGCAACCCCGGATCAGTGAATTGATGATAAACATCATGCCGGAAATGTGGAATAAGGGCGTGACAAACAGAAACCGGTCCCGGGCCCGCAGATCGAGGGTCGTCGTGTTGGCGATTCCGCCGGCGAATATGTTGGCATGGGTACAGACGACGCCTTTCGGCCGCCCGGTCGTACCGGAGGTATAGATGATGAGAGCCGGATCGTCTTCCTGCACATCTGCTTCAGGTTCGGTGGTGGGTTCGTCTTTGATAAGGGTCTCGAAGGCGGTGGTATCTTCTCCGTCTCCCACGGAAAGATGGTAAGGGACAAGGCCTTCTTCTAGCAAAGGGGTTACCTGTTCGAAGTCACGGTCATAAAACAACATCTTTGGAGTGCTGTCTTGCAGTATGTATCGAAGCTCCTCCGTCTTCATTCGCCAGTTGACAGCGATGGCGATCGCGCCGATTTTCGCGGCCGCTAAATAAATGATGGGAAAGGGATGGCTGTTCTTACAGACGATAGCTACACGATCCCCTTTTTTGACGTGATTACGGAGTAAGAAGTGGGCCAGCTGGTTGACCGCGGCGTTGTATTGGGCATAGGTCAGGCGGGCGCGAGGCGAAACAAGCGCCTCCACTTGCGGACTCAACCGGGCACGATGTCGCAACAAATCACCGATAACATGAGACATTCAACATTCCTCCCTCAGAAAAAATAACATCTTATCCCTCTTCATTGTATTTAATCATTTAAGAAATAAAAATAGATGTAAAACAAATCTTTATTCGTATTGACAGAATAAAAACCCCGTTACGGGGTTGTTTAATCGAACTGATGCCATTCTTTCCGAACCAATACCCAAAGGATGATTGGTCCGGAAAGGGCGGTTAAAACGGCAGGGCCAGCGACGATCACAGCGTTGGGGATCATTAACAGCACCAGGCTGAAATATCCGTACAACGCCCAGCGTCTCCTGAAACAGATCCCGACTAGAAGCACCAAATGTCCGATGGTTCCACACCAGAGGAGAAATCGGTAAAGGTCGGGAAGATAGAAGGGAAACCCGTTGGTGGCGATCCAAATGAGAACGAGAACCGACAGCAGCATGCCAAAAACAGAAAAGATCTGCCACGAGGTTGCGGGCCGATCCAAAGGGGTTTTGCCTCCTTTCCTTTTCTCATCCTATCAGAAGGAGGGTCATACCTTTGGCTAGTCTCCCTAATCCAAACTGCCTGTTTTTCTGGTGGCGGACCCGTTATCCGGAAGAAACAAAAGCGTCCGTATTTACCGGAACTGATGTCCCGAGTCCGAGGAGGACAAAAAACGCCCGATCTTCTCCGCGGCTTGTTGCAGGATGCTTTCCGGTTGGACGAGGGTGATCCGGACATATCCTTCCCCTTGATCACCGAAGGCCCGTCCTGGGGTTAGAATCACCCCTTGTTCTTCCATCAGCCGAAACACGAAGTCGGTGGACGACCAGCCGTCAGGAGTAGGGGCCCATACATACATGGTGGCCGGCGGACGGGTGACCTCCCAACCGTTGGCCGCTAAGGAATCCACCAGAGCATCTCGGCGGGAGCGGTAGGTTTCCCGCTGTTTTTCTATAAAATTGCCCCCTCGGATGAGAGCCGCTTCCGCCGCTTTTTGGAGCGGCTGAAAAATACCGTATTGGGTGTGGGACATCATCGTCGCCATAATCTGGAGGACTTGCCGATTGCCAGTCATATATCCAATGCGACAGCCGGCCATGTTGAATGTTTTGGACAGCGAGTTAAACTCCACCGCTACCTCTTTGGCTCCGGGGATGGACAGGATGCTGATGGCATCTCCGTCGAAGACCAGCTCTGAATAGGTGAAATCCTGGACGATCAGGATGTGATGACGTCGGGCAAAAGCGACAGCTTCCTGCAAAAATGCACGGCTGGCCGTGGCCGTCACCGGATTGGCCGGGTAATTGAGCACCATCATACGCGCTTTTTCCGCCACCTCTGTCGGAATTTGTTCCAGCTGGGGCAAAAAGTGATGCTCCTCCATCAACGGCATAGGGTAGGGTTGGCCGCCGGCGATGTGAACACCGACTTCAAAGATCGGGTAACCGGGGTCCGGAACCAGCACCACATCCCCCGGATCGATGATCGCCGTCGCCAGATGAGCCAGCCCGTCCTGGGATCCGATCAGCTGCAGTACCTCCGTAGCGGGATCCAGCTCCACGCCGTATCGGTTATGATAAAAATCGGCTACTGCTCGATTAAAAGAAGAGAGCCCGCCCATGGTATAGCCGTAGTTACCATCTTCCGCCGCATGCTTTTGGATCTCCTCTTTGACAAAGGCGGGCGGGGGCAAGTCTGGGCTGCCCACACTGAGATCGATCATCGATTTCCCGTTAGCCGTCAGCTCCCGTTTTCGTTCCAACAGTTCATTAAATACGCCTAGCTTCAATTTTCCAATATTTGCGGATGCGCTGATTTCCATCCATTCATCCTCCTGTGGGGATCTAGAATTAAACATACTTTATCACTTCAGACGGGACAGCGTAAACGGAAGGGAATTTACATCTGAAGCTCTAATCGATGAGTGTGGCAACCTGTCGCATGTTCCTTCATAATGTGGTCTAGAGGTTGACTGAAGAAACGAAAGAGGGGGATATCATGATCCTTCGCTATTTTTATAACCATTCGTTGGCTCACGCTTCTTATCTGGTAGGTTGTCCCGATTCGGGGGAGGCTTTGGTAGTGGATCCCGGGCGGGATGTGGAACCGTATCTGACTGCGGCTCGGAAGGATGGGGTAAAGGTGGTGGCGGCTGCTGAAACCCATATTCATGCCGATTATGTCTCTGGAGCCCGGGAACTGGCGGAGCGTGTAGGAGCCAAGCTGTATCTGTCCGGAGCAGGGGATGGAGAAGATTACGCCTATGCAGCTGATTATGAGCATCGATTCCTTCAGGACGGGGATTGTTTCCACATCGGTCACCTGACCCTGGAGGCGATTCATACGCCGGGACACACGCCGGAACATATGTCCTATCTGTTGACGGATCGGGAGGCGGTTGATCCCATCGGTCTCTTTTCTGGAGACTTCCTCTTTGTCGGCGATGTGGGGCGGCCGGATTTGTTGGAGAAAGCTGTCGGGATCTCAGGGGCGGCCGACCTCGGTGCGGAGCAGATGTATCAATCCTTGCAGCGGATCCGCACCCTTCCGGAGTTTTTGCAGATTTGGCCTGCTCATGGAGCGGGCAGCGCTTGTGGAAAAAACTTAGGCGCGATTCCTTCTTCCACTTTGGGCTATGAAGCTCGCTACAACTGGGCCCTGAAGCAGCGGTCTCGGGAATCGTTGAAAAAGGAGCTGCTGGAGGGACAACCGGAACCCCCCCGTTATTTTGCGGTGATGAAGCAGGTGAATCGTGAAGGGCCGCGGATTCTCGCTCAGCTTCCCGCCGTAGATTGGTTACAACCATTGAAGGCGGCGGTGGAGGAACAGCTGCTGCAAGGCGTGCAGGTGATCGATACCCGCTCCCCGGGTGATTTTGCACGGGGTCACATCCCGGGAACAATCAATATTCCCCAGGGGACAAGTTTTACGCAATGGGCGGGCTGGCTGGTGGACTACGATCGTCCGGTCAGTCTGATCGCCGCTTCCGATCAGGTGGAGGCGCTCCGAAAGGATCTGTACGCTATCGGAATCGATCAGGTGAAGGGATGGATCGACACAGCGGTGATTCAGAATAGTGACAGCGACGATCTGGAGACATACCGGGTCGCTTCTCCGGAGGAAGCTGTGGACAAGGTGAGAGGCGGGAGGTGGCAAGTGGTGGATGTCCGGATGAAAAATGAATGGGAAAAAGGACATATCATCGGTGCCCGCCACATCATGCTGGGAGAATTAAAGGAGAGATTCAAGGAGGTTCCTCGGAATCGACCGGTGCTCGTCAACTGCAAAGCCGGGGGGCGCTCCGCGATTGCCGCCAGCCTGCTGCAGGCCGCAGGGATCAAGGATGTAATCAATCTCCAAGGTGGTTTTGACGCTTGGCAGAACCAAGGACTGCCCAAGGAATAATCCCTTTCCCTGGCAAAAAAGGCCCCCGTCCTTGCGAAGGAGGGGGGCGTTGTGACAGGCGGCGTTAACGGTTGTGCGGGTAACTGATCAGGTTGACAAACATGCGATAGCCGCCGGGAACTTGGTTCTGGATTTGCCGGTACCAGACGAGACTGCTGTAGATGTAGGAGCCTTCCCCGTAATCGGCCACCAGCAAACCGCCTTGGAAAGGCTCTTCACCAGGGTCTGCCATCGATAGAAGGGGCGTGTAGGCAGAGGCCCATTGGGAGGGGAAGTAGAGGCCCCGTTCCTGAACCCATCCTTGGAAATCCTTCTCCGTAATCTCATTGGGAGCGTGGAAGAGAGGATGCTCCGGTTTTAATATGGTGACGGGGGCTGTTTCGTCCGTCACCCGCCACTCGATCGACGGTTCACCCGGTGTGATCGGGTAGGGGGCCAATTCCGGTGACCAGTTATCTTCCGGTTTGTGGTACTGCATCACCACATGGCCGCCCTCTTTCACGTATTCCAACAGGCGGTCGTTATGCTCTAGCAAATCTTCGCGGGAAAGGTACGCCCGGATGCCGACGACAATGGTGTCAAATCGGCTCAGATCTTTGGTGGCGAGATCGTCCTCTGTCACCAGGGTCACGTCTAGCCCCGCTTCCCGCAGATGGGCGGGTACCTGATCAAAGCCGCTGTCCACATAACCGACCTTAAGGCCTTCCACCGACTGGAGAGGAAAAGCCTGGATGGGCATACGGGCGTCAGTGATCAGGTAGCTGGTGCCGATATGATCGTATGCAATGGGTTGTACTTTCTTCTGGAGTCGCTTCCCTTCCACTTCCGCCGTAAAATCGATGGAATAGCGGTCGGGGGAGACACCCTCCGGGGGTGTGATACGGAAGGTGAGCTTTTTTTCTTCTCCGGAGCGGGTGAAGGAGACGGGCTGAACTGCTGGTATCGCCTTCCAACCCTCAGGCAGTTGGGGCTGCACCACTCCTCTATTTGGCCGATCTTTGTAGTTGGTCACCGTCACCGTGATATCTTTAGCATCGGCGGCTTTTTCTGTGTTGACGATGGTGGCGTTGGGTTGGAGTTGCATGCCCCAGTCAGGGAGCAGCGCGATCGTCTGTTGTACCGGATTCACCGAGACGGTCCGGGTCACCTCAGTACCCTGCAGTCGATATTGAACCTTGGCACGGATCGCCGAGGGTTGGTACGGGTCAAAATAGTCGGCGTCTTTCGGTGTGGATACGTTGAAGTGAACCGCTTTTTCTTCACCGGAAGCGACTTTTTTGTTGGAGAATGGTTCTGTGGTAGCTTTCCACCCGTCAGGGAGGATCGGTTGGATGGTCAGATCCGTGAGATCCGACGCGCTGTCATTGTGGAGGGAAAGGGTGACTTGAGTATCATCCCCGCGGGTCAACACCGGATCCGCCACCGACAGGTCGGCTGTGATGTTGGAAGCGACGGCGCTCGCTTTTTGCAGTTGTTTTTCTTTTACCTGGAGCCGGAACAGGAGATCCTCTTTCTGATGGGGATTCAGCTGATGCGAACGGACCGTCTCTATCAATTGACGGGTCATCCTGAGGGCAGTCTGTACCTTTTCGGTGACGGCCGGTCGATCAGGATAAGCAACCTGGGCGGCTTCCAGCTTCTTTTGCAGGGAGATCAGCCGCTTGCTGAGATCGGTTTCCGAGATCGAGGCGGCCAAGTCGGCAAAGGTGACGGGGATTCCTTCAAAGATGGAGGATTCCTTGCCGGTGGTCCCCGATGCGGACCGGACCTTTTCCAGGGAGACGAAATAATCTTCTGCAGGCAGATCTCGACCCATCCCCTGGCTTTTGTGCAGTTTTCGTGATTCTTCCCCTAGTTGAGGATAGGTAAGACCGTACACTGGATCTTTCTTGCCGATGTTGAAGCGCAATGTTTCCTGCTCTTCCGTTCCCCGCAGATAAAGCTTCTTGATCTGCCAGGGGCGGAGTCCCTGTTTCAAATGCTCAGGAAACACCTTTGGATCGGCCGCATCGTGGAAAGCTTTCAGACTGAGGCGGGTGATCGCCCGGTGATGGCCGTGCTGGGAGGAAACGTCGCGGAAGGAAGGCATTAAGATGTCGGGACGCTGTTCCCGGATGCGGCGGATCAAACGTTCATAGACCACCTTTTTCCCCCATTTGTTCAGGGTTTCCTCTGGGGATTTGGAAAAGCCGAAATCATAGATCGGATCGTTGATCTCTTCGCTGAGCAAAAACAGATCTGTTCCCAACACCTTGGCTGCCTCTTGCAACTCCCGGGTGCGGATGATGCCGAGACCGTTTCCCAACTCATTACCGATCTCGTTCTGGCCGCCTTCGCCTCGGTTGGCCAGGAGACTGGATGTCCGTACCCCCTGACCTAGGGAGAGCCAGGCGAGCAGGGCGCTAAATTCATCGTCAGGGTGTGCCCCGGTGTTCATGAAACTGACCACCTTGTCCAAGGGGCGAAGCACTTTCCAGAGTGCCTCGTCCTGCTGATCCTGGGCTTGAAGGGGAATGGACGGCACGAGCAGACTGACGAACAGAATCAGGGACAGCAACAGGGAGAACCACTTTTTCCATCGAAACATGCCGGACCCTCCTCCGTCGTAATGGATCCGGTATGAATCCCCACCATCTGCAAGCATACTAATATCATAACAGCATGTTTTTTTCAATCATTTCCAGTGCAAGAGGGAAAATGATTGCGAATATTTTGCCTTGGGTTTATAGTAAGGTTGACGGTATGAATCCCACCTCTGCCAAGTTTGTTTGGAAACTTAACAAACCAAGTGAGGATGGCTTATGGGAAGGTACATAGTCAGCAGAACGCCGCGGGCGATGAAACGGATGAACAAACGATTGATCCTTGCGACCATCCGCGAAAAACAACCGATTTCCCGGGCGGACATCGCCGAGATTACCTTGCTCAGCAGAACAACGGTGTCACAGTTGATCGATGAATTGTTGGAAGAAGGGGTGGTGAAAGAGACTGGTACCGGTGTTTCCCCCACTCAGGGTGGAAGGCGGCCGGTCTTATTATCGATCGTGGAGGACGCGGCCTTTGTCTGCGGCATCGATATTGGGGGATCCCAGATCACTACGGTTATCTGCAATCTTTCCGGAAGGATCCTTTGCAAAGAAGTGATCCCCACATGTTCTGACCTGCTCTCCCTGTTTCAATGGGTGGAACATTTTTTGGGGAGAGCACCGATTCCCACAGACCGGCTGATCGGGTTTGGTGTGGGGACACCGGGAATCACCCGCTTTGAAGACGGCATGGTGCTGTCGGCACCGAGCCTCGGTTGGACCGATCTTCCACTGAAAGCCGAAATGGAGCGACGGTTCCATTTACCCGTCTATGTGGAAAACGACGTCAATGTGGCGGCCTTGGGAGAATGTTGGCGAGGGGCGGGAGAGGGCAAACAACATGTGGTTATGATCACCATCGGGACCGGTATCGGGTGTGGCTTGATCCTGAACGGGGAATTGTACAGGGGTTGCCACTGGGCATCGGGAGAGTTCGGGTTTATGGTGACGGATTCCCAGGCGATCGATCACTGGAATGACCCGGTGGTGACCGGGTTCGGCTATCTGGAAAGCAGAGCCGGCTGTCCGGCCATCCTGCGTCAGTACCAGCGCCGTGTGCGGAATCCCGCGATAACCGATGCCAAAGTGGTATTTGATCGATGGAGGCGGGGGGATGAGGTTGCGGGACAGGTGATCCAGGAGGCCAAACGACATGTGGCGGCGGGGATCATCAATACGGTGGCCTTGGTAGATCCGGAAGTGGTGATTTTGGGAGGCAGGTTGATGAACTCCCGAGATCTGTTTCTTCCCCAGATTGTGAAGAGTGTGAAACGGTTGGCCCCGATACAAACGGAGATCCGTGTCAGTCAGCTGGGTGCGGATGCAGGTGCCCTGGGGGCGGGTGCGTTAGTTTTGCGAGAGCATGACTGCCCCTATCAGGGTGTTTTGTGAAAGTTTGCGGAAGGGAGTGTTTCTATGAATGCCCTCGTCAGAAAGGGTTGGTTGTTCCTCCCCTTTTTGGTCACAGTGATCACTACCGGGTGCCTGGCCTCGGAGCCCGAGGGGGATTCCGCCAACGGCAAAGGTTTGGAAGAGAAAGTGGTCGTCTATTCCCCACACGGCAAAGACATTCTGAAAGATTTTGAAAAGAGGTTTGAACAGAAGTATCCCCAAACCGATGTGGAATGGTTGGATATCGGGTCCCAGGAGATTCTCGACCGGGTTCGCTCCGAAAAGGAGAATCCACAGGCGGATATCTGGTGGGGAGCCCCGTCGGTGATGTTTGAACAGGCTCAGGAAGAAGGGCTCTTACAACCTTATCAACCTTCCTATGCCGAAGCCCTTCCCGAAGAGTTTCGGGCAGAGGATTTCAGTTGGACGGGGACCAGTCAGACGCCGGAAGTGATCATGTACAACACCAAGGAAATTTCTCCATCGGAAGCGCCCCGGGATTGGGACGATCTGTTGGATCCGAAATGGAAAGACGAGATTATCATCCGCTACCCCCTCGCCTCCGGCACGATGCGGACGATCTTCACCGCGATGATCTACCGGGAAAACGAGGCGTCCAACAGTCCGGGGGCAGGCTTTGAATGGTTAAAAAAGTTGGATGCCAACACCAAGGAATACGCCGCCAACCCCGAGATCATGTACAGTAAAGTGGCTCGGGGGGAAGGTTCCCTCACCGTGTGGAATATGCCGGATACCGTTATGTTGAAAGAGATGAAAAATTATCCCTTCGATTTCGTCATCCCTGAAAGCGGGACGCCGGTTTTGACCGAGGGGATCGCGCTGGTCAAAGGGTCGAAGCATCCCAAGGCGGCCAAAGCTTTCTACGAGTTTGTCAACTCCAAACAGGCAGCAAAGCGGTTGGCCGAAACCTATTACCGGATTCCGACCCGAAGGGATATTAAAGGGCTTCCGGATTGGATTGAAGAGACGGAAATCAAAACGATGAAGCTGGATTGGAAGCAGTTGCGGAAAAAGGAAGAGGAGTGGATGAAGCACTGGGATCAGCGGATAAAAAACGAAGCCAAACAGACCGAAGAGTGATCATATTGGACGGGGAGGGATCCACAGGTGAGCCGGGTCCGTCTAGAAAATGTATCCAAAAAATTCGGAACTGCCATAGGAGTCGATCAGCTGAATCTGACCATCGAGGAAGGGGAATTTTTCACCCTTCTCGGACCCAGTGGATGCGGGAAAACGACGACACTCAGAATGATTGCCGGCTTTTATTATCCGACGACCGGGCGAATTTGGTTTGATGATCGGAATGTGACAGAAGTGCCGCCTCAGAAGCGAAATACGGGCATGGTGTTTCAAAACTATGCCCTTTTTCCCCATATGACAGTAAGTGAAAATGTGGCTTTCGGACTGGAGGTGGCCAAGGTGCCCAAACCGGAGATCCGGGAGCGAGTGGAAGAGGCGCTTCAGCAGGTACGGTTGGGCGGCTACGGCGATCGTAGGATCGCTCAGCTCAGCGGGGGACAGCAACAGCGGGTCGCTCTAGCCCGTTCCCTGGTGATCCGACCCGGGATCCTGCTCCTGGATGAACCTCTCAGCAACCTGGATGCCCGGCTTCGGGACGAGATGCGTTCGGAAATCCTGTCCTTGCAACGCTCTCTCGGGATAACCACCGTCTACGTGACCCATGATCAGACGGAGGCTTTGTCCATGAGCGATCGAATCGCGGTGTTTAACCAGGGGACCTGTCAGCAGGTGGGGACGCCGGAGGAGGTTTATAATTGTCCGCGAAACGCCTTTGTCGCTTCTTTTGTCGGAGAGACCAACCTCTTTCCAGCCACAGTGGAAGAGGTGTCGGCGGAGGCGGTGCGTGTCCGAAGCATGGGTAAAACCTTTCAGGTTCGACACCGGCGGGAGGAAGCCGGGTTTTCAGCGAAGCCGGGTGATCGGTTATTCCTCACCCTTCGCCCGGAAGCGGTGGATCTCGCCCGGGAAGAGGAGGAGGGGTCAACGTTTACGGCAAACATGGAGTGGGTCCAATTTATGGGCACTTCGTTTCACTGTGAAGCCCGCCTGGAAAACGGTGCGTCGCTGAAGGCGATGTTTGTCAACCGTCCCGATTGGATGGGCCGGTTGCGGGAGGGAGATCAGGTGCGCTTTCGGTTTCCGGAGGAGCGCCTTCAACTGATTCCCGAGGGTGAGACCAATGTTTAACCGCTGGTTGAGACGGAGGGGGGAAGGGCTTAAAAGGGACCGCATCTTTACCTGGGTGCTCCTGCTCCCGGTGGTGGCTGTCTTGTTTGCCTATGTCTTTTATCCCGGCTTGCGAACCCTGATGGAAAGCATTTGGGTGGATGGCTCGATCACACTGCAAAATTACCGGCATTTTTTTAACCCTGAGAACATGGCCAATCTGGAGGCGCTGTGGAACAGCCTCTATATATCGGTGCTCAGTGTGATTTTGAGCGCGTTGATCGGGGTCCCCCTCGCCTTTATCTTCAACCGGTATGAGTTTCCCGGGCGTCGCTTTTTCGCATCGGCGGCGGTGATGCCGATCGTATTGCCATCCTTGGTCGGGGTCATGTCGTTTCTCTTTCTCTACGGGGAATCCGGCTTGGTCACCCGGGCCATTCAGGACCTGTTTGGATGGGAGGAGCCGCCCTTCAGCCTGACCGGAGTGCCGGGCATCCTGCTCGTCCATGCTTACACCATGTACGTCTATTTCTACATGACCGTCTCATCGGCGATTCGGGGGATCAACCCGGCTCTGGAGGAGGCGGCTGCCAATCTGGGAGCCGGGTCCTGGACAGTATTTCGCCGTGTCACCTTGCCGTTGCTCACCCCGGCTCTGGTGGCGGCGTCGCTGCTGGTCTTTATGACCTCGATGGCTTCTTTTTCGGCCCCCTTCCTGCTAGCCGGTGGCTTTCGGGTGCTCAGTCTGCAAATCTATTTTTCCAAGATCAACGGCAATCTGGACATGGCTGCCACCCAATCTTTGATCCTGTCCGTCATCTCCATCTCCTTTTTGCTGTTTATGCGGTGGTATCAGGGGCGACGGGATTATCGGATGATGGAAAAGGGGGTGGGCATTCACCGGACAGAAGTGCGCAATCCCTGGGTGAAATGGCCTTTGGCCATCGCTGGCATGCTGGGCGTGATCGTTCTGCTCCTGCCTCATGCCACCCTGCTGCTCTTATCGTTGGTTCCGGAAGGCACTTGGACCTACCAGACCTATCCCACAACCTTCAGTTTCGAAAATTACATTTTGTTGATGAAAGATCCAAACATCTGGGAACCGGTTCGGAACAGTCTCGTGATGGCGGCCATCGCCACTGCCGGCAATGTGCTTTTCGGAATCTTGGCCGCTTATCTTTTGGCTAAAAGAAAATTTCGTGGGAAAAATCTGCTCGATATCCTGATTATGCTTCCCTGGGCGCTGCCGGCCACTGTGGTAGCGATGAACATGATCCTGGCCTTCAATGTCCCGACCCCCTTTACCTTCGGTCAGGTGTTAGTGGGAACCTTTTGGATCCTGCCCTTGGCATATTTCGTCCGCCACATCCCCTTGGTGGTTCGCTCCACCCACGCCGCCCTGGAGCAGTTGGATGATTCTTTGGAGGAGGCGGCCCGAAATCTGGGGGCCCGGTGGACGACCAGTTTCCGTCGCGTGATCTTGCCGGTGATTCTGCCGGGGATTATGGCCGGTACGCTGCTTGCTTTTGTGACTGCCGTAGGTGAATTTGTTTCCTCGGTCATGCTTTACACCATCGACAACCGCCCCATCTCCATCGAGATCATGAACCAACTCCGCATGTTTAATCTGGGGCAGGCCGCGGCTTACGCCGTCTATCAGATTCTCCTGATTGCCGGCGTCCTGTGGATTTCGCAACGTTTTTTCGGGGTCAAAACAGAACAGACCCTGTGATGACGCAGCGGAGGTGAAGGGATGAGAAAGAGGGAAAAGGTACTGGCCGCCGACGGCAGGCGCTTTCCCGGCAAGACTTATGTGGACTGCCTGTTGAAGCCGGTGTTTCATGACCAGCGGGATTTTCTGTTTAGGGCCATGTTTCAGGTGCATCGGGCCCATGTGGTGATGTTGTGTGATCAGGGGTTGCTGTCTGAGGCGGAAGCCGGAGAGATTCTACAGGGAGTGGAAAAGCTGGCCGGATCCGACCCCTCGGAGTTTCAATATGATCCTCGGTACGAGGACCTGTTTTTCATGGTGGAGGGTCGGCTGAAGGAGTCGATCGGAGAGGAGTTGGCGGGAAATATGCACATCGCCCGCAGCCGCAACGACATGGGCGTGGCCATGTACCGTCTGGTATTGCGGGATCACCTGTTGCTGTTGCTTCAACACCTGCAGGACCTGCGGGAAGCGTTGTTGGAAGTGGCGGAGGAACACCGGGAGACGGTGATGCCGGCTTATACCCACACCCAACCGGCGCAGCCGACTACGCTGGCCCATTATCTTTTGGCGGTTCACGATCTGGTAGAGCGGGACACCCGCCGGCTATGGTCAGCCTATCAGACCGTCAACCGAAGTCCCCTTGGCGCCGCCGCCCTCACCACCACCGGCTTTGACATCTGCCGGGATTCCGTGAAGGAAAGTTTGGGGTTTGACGATATAGTGGAAAACTCTTACGATGCGATTGCTGGTGCCGATTATCTGTTGGAGACGGCCACTTCGGTCCTCATGCTCATGACGGATGTGGGGCGGTGGGTTCAGGATATGCTCCAATTTTGCACTCGGGAGTTTCGTGCGGTTGAGGTGGCGGATCCCTACGTCCAGATCAGCAGCATCATGCCCCAAAAGAGAAATCCCGTCTCCGTGGAGCATTCCCGCTCCCTGGCCAGCAGCGCCGCTGCCGATGCCCAGGCCGCCATCACCATGGTTCACAACACCCCCTTCGGAGATATTGTCGACACGGAAGATGATCTGCAGCCTCACCTCTACCGGGCGATCGATAAGAGCATCCGGGTGTTGAAGCTGATGACCGCCGTGATCTGCACCATCGACATCGACAAGGAGCATCTGGCCAAGCGGGCCCGGTTGGGATATATCACCATCACTGAACTGGCCGATGTCCTGGTCCGGGAGAAAAACCTCTCCTTTCGCATCGCTCACCAGATCGCGGCCCAGGTGGCTCAGAGGGCGCACCGGGCCGGGCTGGAGCTGGATCACGTTCCACCGCAGATGCTTGCGGAGGCGGCTCTTGAAGTGACCAATCAGGCGATCACTTTTTCGGAAGAGAAACTGGCCCAGATCGCTGATCCCCGTCACTTTATCGACGTGCGCCGATGCCCCGGCAGCCCCCATCCGACGGAAGTGAAACGGATGCTGGACAACCGAATCCTTCGCTTGCAGGAAGACCGGGAGCATTGGATCCGGGCTAAGGATCGCATCCGTAATGCCCGGAACCGGCTCAAGACCCGGATGAACCGTCTGATTTCCGTTTCAAAAGGATAACTCGTCACAATAAGAAGGACCGGGTCCCGGTCTTTTTTTGTTTATAGGTTTCGTCAGAGCAACTACTAACACATTTTCATCTCTGTTTCGATCTCATCTCGGTATGGTGGACGAGGGGCATGCCCTGTTCGACTGGTTGACCACCCATGGTTTGGTAGGAGAGGAGCTGAAATGGTTCGTCGGTATGCCGTCTCTCTGGACGTCGTCGGTATCAATTACTGTCCGAAGCTGTCCGTCTTCGACGTGATCAGGGAGGATGATCGCATCATCCAGCAACCGGTTTGGGGCGGATCACAGGGGTTGAAAAACGTCATCCAGGCTTATTACAGACGATACCGCCGTCCGATATGGATCACTGAAACCAGTACCAATCAGAAGGTGGGCAACCGGGTACAATGGTTGACGAATTCTGTGGAGGCCGTGGGGGAATTGCGGAGTGAAGGCATCCCGGTCATCGGATACACCTGGTGGCCTCTGTACGACCTGGTCAATACCGGGAAGGGTCGGCTCCGGCAACGGAGTATCTGGAGCCGATGGAATTGTGGTGGCCTGTAGAGCGGGATGGCGTGTTTCATCGCAAGCTTTTGGAGGTGGCGGATTTGTTTAAAAAGCAGATTCGTTCTACTGTTTTTTCTCCGTAATATTTAAAAAAATAGTGCGTTCGTATACGATATAATTAGATAATTAATTAATTTAAGTAATTTTGGATGAGGTGAATGCTTGTGGAACTCCGCTACAATCCGCTGTTGGACGATTGGACGATGGTGGCCTCCAATCGGAAAAACCGGCCCACGATGCCGAAAACTGATTGCCCCTTTTGTCCAGGATCGGGAAAAGTTCCCGAGGAATATGAGGTGCTGAAATACGATAATGATTTTCCGGCGCTGATGGAGCAACCTCCGGAACCCGATCCTGTCGGGTCGGATCTGTACCGGACGAAACCGGCGGTGGGCAAGTGTGAAGTGATTCTCTACTCCCCAAACCACACCACCACTTTGCCGGAACTGACTGTGGATCACATCGAAAAGCTGGTGGATCTGTGGACAAAACGGTATGTGGAGCTGGGGAAGGACCCCCGGCATCAATACGTGATGATCTTTGAAAATCGCGGGGAAGAAGTGGGAGTAACCATGCCCCACCCTCACGGTCAGATCTACGCTTATTCCCAGATGCCGCTAAAAATCCGGACCGAGCTGGCCAACTGCAAAAAGCACCATGAGCGGACGGGTTCCTGTTTGATCTGCGATATCAACCGGGAGGAGCAGGCCTTCCAACAGCGGGTGATCGCGGAAAACGATCACTTTCTCAGCTACATTCCCTTTTTTACCGATTATCCCTACGGTCTGTTTATCACGAGCAAAAGCCATCAGACGGCCTTGAGCGATTTCAGCCGTCCGCAGAAACGCGCCCTCGCCGAGATGTTGAAGCAGATGACCGGGGCGATGGACACTTTGTTTCAACGGCCCTTTCCCTACATGATGGTGCTTCACCAACGTCCGGTGGCCGGGGCTGATGTGGAGGCTTATTACCATTTCCATATCGAGTTTTACCCGCCTTTGCGGGAGCGGAACAAGATCAAGTATTATGCCTCCTCGGAATTGGGTGCCTGGGCGGCCTGCAATCCCCACGCTGTGGAGGAGACGGCCCCGCAATTGCGAAAGGCGTATCTGCGATGGTTGAAGCAGGAAGGGGTGGATGCGCCGTGACCGATCGGCAGTGGCTGCAGGATCGATTTACCCAGATTTTCGGTCCAGGACCGGTTCGAATCTTTTTTGCCCCTGGACGGGTCAATCTGATCGGGGAGCACACTGATTACACCGGTGGCTATGTTTTGCCGGCCGCGCTCTCTTTCGGTACTCAGGTGGCGGTGCGACCTCGGCGGGACGGAAGATATCGGTTGGCTTCTACCCACTATTCAGAGCAGGTGGAGTGCCGAAAAGACAGGATCGTCTATCGGCAGAAGGAGGGCTGGGCCAATTATCCCAAGGGCATGATCGGGCAGTTTGCCGAAAAGGGGGCTGCTCTTCCGGGTGCGGACCTGCTCTTTCACGGTGATATGCCCCAGGGGGCGGGACTCTCCTCCTCCGCTTCGATTGAGCTGGCGACAGCCGTCGCCTTGGCTGCGTTGGAAGAAGGGGCGTGGCCGATGTTAGAGCTGATCCAGATGGCGCAGCGGGCAGAAAATGCATTTATCGGGGTGCAATCAGGGATTATGGATCCTTTTGCATCGGGAATGGGCCAAGCGGATCACGCCGTCCTTCTCAACTGCCGGACGCTGGAATACCGACATGTTCCCCTTTCACTGAAGGAATATCGGCTAGTGATCACCCATACCAACAAAGCCCGTACGCTGACTGGTTCCAAATACAACGATCGACGCCGAGAGTGTGAAGAGGGATTTCACCAACTGAAGCGTCGGTTTCCCAAGCCGGCGGTCTTGGGGGAAGTGGCGGTGAAGGAGTGGCTGACCCATCGGAAGGGAATTGCTTCACCGCTCTACCGGAGGCGACTGGAACATGTGGTGACGGAAAACCAGCGTGTCCTGGACTCCGCCACCGCCCTGGAATCGGGGGATCTATCCCGTTTCGGGAAGCTGATGAAAGAGTCGCACCGATCCTTGCGGGACGATTACGAAGTGACGGGACCTGAGCTGGATGCTCTGTTTGATGCGGCTGTTTCCTTCGACGGGTGCATCGGCGCGCGGATGACCGGAGCCGGCTTTGGCGGTTGTACCGTCAATCTGGTTCGACGGGAGCGTTTGCAGGATTTTAAGCGGCATGTGACTGAAGGGTATACGCAACAGACGGGTTTGACGCCCCGCTTTTACGCGGCGGAGATCGGAGCGGGGGCCCGGGAAATCACAGAGGAGGTGTAAAGGATGGCGGTATTGGTTACTGGTGGAGCCGGCTATATCGGCAGTCACACCGTTGTTTTTTTAAAAGAGCAGGCCGAAGAGGTGATCCTTCTGGATCATTTACAGACCGGGCATCGACAAGCGGTGCGGGGAGATGCCTTTTATGAGGGGGACCTTCGCGATGGGGACTTATTGGATCGCATCTTCACGGAACACGATATCGACGCGGTCGTCCATTTTGCTGCCCACTCCTTGGTGGGAGAGAGTGCGGCAGATCCGCTGAAGTATTATGAAAACAACTTGTATGGCACTTTATGTCTGCTCCGAAAAATGATTCGACACGACGTGAACCGAATCGTCTTTTCTTCCACCGCGGCCGTCTACGGGGAACCGGAGCGACTTCCCATCCGGGAGATGGACCCGACCCGCCCAACCAACCCCTACGGGGAAACCAAGCGGGCCATCGAAAAGATGCTTCACTGGTGTGAACAGGCCCACGGCGTTCAGTCGGTCAGCCTTCGGTATTTTAATGCGGCCGGTGCCTGGCCCGGCGGAGAGATGGGAGAAGATCATGATCCGGAAACCCATCTGATTCCGCTGGTATTGCAGACCGCTCTGGGCGAGCGGAAGGAAATCGCCATTTTCGGAGATGATTATCCGACGAGAGATGGCACCTGTATCCGGGATTATATCCATGTGATCGATCTGGCCCAGGCTCATGCCCTCGCCCTGGATAGGCTGCGGAGAGGGGAAGGGAGCGGTGTGTACAACTTGGGAAACGGGGAGGGTTTCTCGGTGAGGGAAGTGATCAACGCCGCCCGGAAGGTGACCGGACGGGAGATTCCTATCCGTGTAACCCCCCGCCGTCCGGGGGATCCGGCGGTGTTGGTCGCCTCCTCGGATAAAGCTCGCTCCGAGCTAGGGTGGCAGCCGAAATACCCGCGGTTGGAGGAGATGATCGATCACGCCTGGAATTGGCACCGCAGCCATCCGAAGGGGTATGGAAGCCGGCGCGGGGAGTGGGGGATCAGCCGATGAAGGTCGATCTTTCCGCAGAGGTGAGCCAACGGGTGGATCGACTGCGCCGGTGGATGGAGGAGAGAGGGCTGGACGGGGTTCTGCTTCGAAAACGGCGCAGTTTCAGTTGGTTGACTGGCGGCGGCTCCAACCATATCCTCCAGTCGGAGGAAAAGGGGGTCGCCGATCTGTTGGTCTTGAAGGATCGGGTGATTGTTTTCACCACGGAGATGGAAGCGGACCGGATCACCGAAGAGGAGTTGGACGGCCTCGGCTTTGAACAGGTGGTCTCTCCTTGGTATGCAGGAACAGAGCCGCGCCTCGCTCAAGCCTGCCTGGGAAAGCGCATCGGCAGCGATGCTCCGGCGGAAGGGGTGGACACGCTCCTTTTCGGTCCTGAGCTGGCCCGCCTCGCTTATGTGTTGGGTCCGTCAGAGCGGGACCGTTACCGGCTATTGTGCCAGGAAGCCGCCCGTTTACTGGAACAAACCTGCATGGATCTCCAACCGGGGATGACCGAGCTTGAGATCGCGGGTCTCCTCGCAGGAAAAGCAGTCGCCCGGGGAATGCGGGTACCGGTGTTGTTGGTGGCCACAGATGAACGGATCCGTCGCTACCGCCATCCGATTCCGACGGACAAACCGCTTCAGCGGTATGGGATGTTGGTTTTGTGTGCCGAACGAGCTGGGTTGGTGGCCAATGTGACCCGCTTCGTCCATTTCGGGCCTCTCCCGCCGGATCTAAAGCAGAATCGGCTCAAGTTGATGGAGATCGACCTGGCGATGAATCGGGCCACCCGGCCGGGGGTCCCTATCCGGGAAGTATTCCGGACGGGGGTCCGGGCCTATGAAGAAGCGGGTTTCCCGGAGGATTGGCGCTATCTCCACCAAGGGGGACCGACAGGTTATGCCCCCCGGGAGTTTTTGGCCCACGAGGGGAGCGGCGGCAGGGTTCAGCTCCACCAAGCCTTCGCCTGGAATCCCTCGTTACCGGGGATTAAATCGGAGGATACGCTTCTGGTGGGTGCGGAGGGGAACGAGTTTTTGACGGAAACGGGAGAATGGGTTTATATTGAACGGAAAGCGGATGGAAAACTCTACCGAAGGCCTGATATTCTCATAAGGTGACTCGGACAGGAGGTCCACCGTAGAAAGACAAGGACGGTGACAGGATGTCGCATCCCATACAGACTGGCAGTTTTCAATGGATGAAATCGATCAATAAGTCCGCCATTCTCAACATCATTCGGCTCCAGGGACCCATTTCCCGGTCAGAGATCGCCAAGGTGACCCGGCTGACCTCCCCTACGGTCACCAATATTGTTGCGGAACTTCTTCAATCCGGCCTCGTGGTGGAGAGCGACCGCGGGGAATCGACGGGGGGACGCAAGCCGATCTTGTTAAAGATCAATGGATCTGCTTTCGGCGTGATTGGCGTCTATGCTGGGGCCAAAAAAGTGAGAGCCTTGGCGGCCGATCTGGAAGGGCGCGCTGGCGAGGAGGTTGTCCTCCCTGTTCCTCCTCGGCCAACCAAGGAGCAGTTTGTCTCGATTGTGCAAAAAGCAGTCCATCAGGTGAAGGAACAGATCCAGAAAAAAGGTCATCCCCTGTTGGGGATCGGGGTGGGAATGCACGGTTTGGTAGATCCCGAACAAGGGATCTCTATTTACGCCCCCAATCTCTACCTCAGGGATATTCCGATCGCATCGCTGTTGGAAGAGGTCTTTAAGGTGCCGGTGGAGGTGGAGAATGACGTGCGGGCGCTTGCCATCGGCGAGAGTTGGTTTGGCCAGGGACAGGGGATCGATGATTTTATCTCCGTCCATGTGGGCACCGGAGTGGGTGCCGGGATCATCGCTGAGGGCCGGTTGGTACACGGCCCCTCCTTTACGGCGGGGGAGGTGGGCCATACGACCATCGATGCCAGGGGTCCCTTGTGCAACTGCGGCAATCATGGCTGTTTGGAAGCGTTTGTCGCCGCACCAGCCATGGTGAGGCGAGCCCGAGAGCAATTGCAAACCGGTGTCTCCTCCTCCCTCAGCGATAAGCTCCAGGATACCGCCGATTCCCTCACCGGGGAGGCGATTTTTCAAGCGGCCCGAGCTGGGGACACGTTTGCTGCGGAAATTTTGGCGGAAACCGGCCGTTACCTAGGGATTGGGCTGTCCAACCTGGTCAATCTGTTTAATCCCCGCAAGATTATCCTGAGCGGCGGGGTGATCGCAGCCGGACCGCTGGTACTTGACCCGCTCAAACAAACGATTCGGGAGCGCGCTCTCTCCATCCCCGCCGGCGATGTGTCGATCGTCCCCTCAACCCTGGGGCGAAGCGGTCGGGCGATCGGTGCGTATACCCTGGTGTTGCAAAAGCTGTTTCAACCTCAAATGTCATGAAACAGGTATGGGCAAAAGGAGATCGATCATCTTATCATAATGAGGGGTTGGATCATGGACGAAGTAGATCGGACGGGGATCCTCGGCCCTGAACCAACCGTTTTTGACGCCCTCTGAGAGACCCCTCGGGGGGTGATGATTATTTGGGAAGGCGTGTTGATGAGTGAGTACTCGTTTCAAGCTGTTGGCCTTGGATATGGATGGGACCCTGTTAGACGGGCAGGATGAGATCTCCGAAGTCAATCGGCAAGCGATTGCAAAAGCCCGTGAGCAAGGCGTCCACATTGTGTTAAGCACCGGTCGTTCCATCGCCACCTGTCGTCCCTATGCCGAATCGTTGCAGTTGAACTCTTATCTGGTGACGGTAAACGGAAGTGAGGTATGGGATGATGCCGGAAATTTGCTGGAGAGACACCCGCTTCACCTGGAAGACGTTGAAAAGATGCGGGAGCTATCCCGTCGTTACCAGACCCGTTTCTGGGCAGTAACTTCGGAGCGGGTGTGGCGGAATCAGTTGCCGACGGACCTCTCCTCCTCTCAGTGGCTAAAGTTTGGTTTCGATTTTGACGATGACGGGGTGAGAACAGAGGTTCTGGAACAGCTGTCTGAAAACCCAAGATTGGAAATCACTAATTCCAGTCCGATGAATATGGAAGTGAATGCCGTCGGCGTCCATAAGGCCCGCGGCCTGGAAACGGTCTGTCGCCGGTTGGGTTTATCGATGGACCAGGTGATGGCGATGGGAGACAGTCTCAACGATATCCGGATGATCAAAGAAGCGGGGCTCGGGATCGCCATGGGGAATGCGCAGGATGTGGTGAAAGAGGCTGCAGATTGGGTCACGGGAACCAACGAGGAAGACGGCGTGGCCCAAGCGATACGGTATTGGCTGATATAATGAGACACATGTCATCATAGAAAAAGCCAGGGCCCTCCCTGGCTTTTTCTATTTGTCGTGGTAAAAGGAAGCTTGGCTCCTTTAGACAATCTGTCTAGTGGTTTAGCTGGGCGAATCCTGTATACTGAATATACGGAATTGGGACATCTTTGATAGGGGATGTGACCCCATCCCATCAGATTGTTTGAAAGGGGTAGAGAACATGTCATCCTATCGCCCAGATTACACCAAGGCTCCCCGGTACACCGGGATCCGTACGTTTATGAAACTGGGGCTTGACCTGAAAATGGACGGGTCGGATGTTGCAGTCATCGGATTGCCCTTTGACACAGGGGCGAGTTTCCGTGCGGGGGCTCGGTTTGGCCCAGCGGCGATTCGTGAGATGTCCGTCCTGCTTCGTCCCGCCCACTCTTTTCACAAGATCAATCCCTTTGAGCATGTGCGTTGTGTGGACTACGGTGATCTACCTCTTTTACCGGGGTACATGGAAGACTCCTTCGACATCATTCGAGACACTTATCGCCGGTTGGCCAGGGAAAAGGTGATCCCGGTCGGATTGGGTGGCGATCATTCGGTGACATTGGCGGAATTGCGAGGTTTGGCTGATGTCTATGGGCCGCTCAGTCTGGTTCATTTCGATGCCCACGGCGACACGTGGGATGAGTATTGGGGGAAGAAGTATACCCACGGCACACCCTTTCGCCGGGCACTGGAAGAAGAGATCATCGATCCGCATCATTCCGTGCAAATCGGACTGCGGGGGACCGTATACCACCCTGACGATATGGATGAAGCGGCGGAGCTCGGGTTTGAAGTAATCGCTGCCGACGAGCTACATACCCTGCATCCCACAGATCTGCGGAGGCGTATCGAAAATCGCGTCGGTGACCGAAACGCGTTTCTGACCTTTGATATCGATTTTTTTGATCCGGCTTATGCGCCCGGAACGGGGACACCAGAGGTCGGAGGGTTTACCAGTCATCAAGGATTGACCTTTGTCCGGCATCTTCCTTTATTAAACTATGTCGGTTTTGACTTAGTGGAGGTGTTGCCCGCCCATGATCACAGCCAGAATACGGCACTATTAGGGGCGGCTGTCGTATACGAGTTTTTGGCCTTGATTGCATTGAATGAGTCATGACCCGGTAAAATCACGGATCCGAGGGTGAGATCATGACAAGCCTGGATATCCTCGTAGTTGTCTTATACTTTGTTGTCCTGATCGGTATCGGTTTTAGCAGCATGAAGAGGATCGCCAATGAGGAAGACTATCTCGTCGCGGGACGGCGTCTCGGTTACGGCCTGTTTATACCGGCGATAGCAGCTGTGGTGTTGGGAGGAGCCTCCACCTTCGGCAGTTCATCCTTGGGTTACGAACACGGAATTTCCGGTATGTGGCTGGTGGTCATGATCGGCTTGGGGCTTATCGGCATGGGAATCTTATTTTCAAAAAAGCTGAGTGAGTACCATGTCTACAGCGTCAGTGAATTGCTCGGGAGACGATTCGGGCTGAGTAGTCGCTACATCAGTGCGGCGATAATGGCCGTTTATGACATGATGGTGTCCGTCACGGCGATGATCTCCATGGGTGTGTTGTTTACAACGATGTTCGGCTGGCCCCATGTGATTGCCATCTGTGTAGGGGGGGCGATCCTCGTGTTGTACACCACACTTGGGGGGATGTGGGCTGTCACCCTGACGGATGTGATTCAATTTTGGGTGATGACGGTCGGTCTGTTGTTGCTGGTGCTGCCGATGGGTTTCTTTGAAGTGGGGGGAATGGAAGGCTTGCGTGCTCACCTCCCAGCCGATTATTTTCGTATGACCCATATTGGCGGGAAAGTGATATTTTCCTACTTCTTACTCTACTTCTTCGGGATGATGATCGGACAGGACATCTGGCAGCGAGCATTTACCGCGAGAAATAAGCAAACGCTCCGTAACGGTACCGTGTGGGGAGGCATCTATTGTATCGGATACGGGATCGCCGGGGCCGTGATCGGGATGACTGCGAAGGTGCTTTTTCCCCATCTCCAAGATCCTCAACAAGCACTGCCGCAATTGGCGACAGAAGTCCTCCCTCCGGGATGGCTCGGGTTGGTGATCGCTGCCGTAGCTTCGGCGGTGATGTCCACCGCCTCCGGCACCCTGATGGCATCCGCCACGATTATCGCCAATGACTTATTACCCCGTGGTTCCAGCGAAAAACATCAGATTCGTCTGACCCGAGTGGTCACGTTGCTCATCGGTACAACGGCTGTCATCATCTCACTCGCTATTCAAAACATCGTGGTGGCCCTCAATGTAGCATACGCACTCCTGACCGGCAGTGTTTTTATCCCTGTAATCGCTGCCTTGTTTTGGAAAAGAGTAACGGCTCAGGTGACGCTGGCTTCCATGCTAATTAGTGCAGGGGTCGTCATAACCGATTTGATGATCGAGGGAATCTCTTCTCTCAACCCGATCTTGTATGGTCTTCTCAGCTGTGCGGTGGTGATGGCGGCAGGTACCTACTTTTCCACTAAAAAAGAATCTGCTACCGATCACCAACAGACGATGTGATGTGGACATCGTATAGCGAGGCATCCCGCAACCGGTCTGGTACATGGATGGATGCCCTTTTAGGAGGCGTTTAGATGGAGGTTGTTAGTTAAATTAATTTAACAAAGTAAGAAGTGAAAAAGGAAAATATTCAGAAAATAATGTAAAACGGGAGGGCTGAACTTCAGTCGGGGGGGACGTTAACTGATTTGTAATCATTTTTCACAGATGGCTGCCACCGCTTTATCGACAATACCGATAGAAGGAAGGTTGACCAATGACAGCAACGATCCGGGTGACGGTCTGGAACGAAAACCGTCACGAGCAATCTGATGAGCAGGTACGATCCCTTTATCCTGAAGGTATCCACGGTGCGATCGCCCATTACCTAGGGAAAGAAGGATTCGTGACCAAAACGGCTACTCTGGATGAGCCCCAACACGGTTTGACCGAGGAGGTGCTCAACAATACCGATGTATTGACCTGGTGGGGACACGTGGCCCACGACGAAGTTGAGGATGAGATTGTGGAGAGAGTGCATCAGCGTGTGTTGGAGGGCATGGGTTTAATCGTGCTTCACTCCGGGCATTTTTCCAAAATATTCAAGAGGTTGATGGGGACCAGCTGTGATTTGAAGTGGCGGGAGGCGGACGAAAACGAGCGGCTGTGGGTGGTTCAACCCAATCATCCGATCGTGGAAGGAATCGGGGAGTACATCGACATCGAAAAAGAGGAGATGTACGGCGAATTTTTCGACATTCCTCAGCCGGATGAATTGATCTTTGTCAGCTGGTTTAAGGGGGGAGAGGTGTTTCGCAGTGGGTGTACATACCGCCGTGGCCGAGGGAAGGTGTTTTATTTCCGGCCCGGCCATGAATCGTACCCGACCTACTACCATTCGGAGGTGCTGCGAGTGATCAGTAATGCGGTGCGTTGGGCGGCTCCCACCTCTGGCCCTCGTCCCAACTTTGGAAACCGGAAACCCTTGGAACAAATATAGGGTGGCTGCTGGAAGGGACGCTGTAATCCGAAGGCACTCCGCCAATCGGAGTGCGGCGTTGGTAGATAAGGATAACATCGGCGATGATCGGGATGCACCGCCGATGTTTGGAGGTTAAGGCGAAGCGATCAGCGGAAGCTCATTGGTCTTATCTTGGTCTGAATCGATGCATAATGTGGAAACGAACCCGGCGGATCCACGGGAGGGCGCGGGTTCGGTTGTTGATGGGTAAGGTGTAGGTGTCGATGGATATCGATTCGAATGTCTTCCCGCGATGAATGAACTTCGCGATCGAATGAAATTTTTCCGTACAGGCACGCGGCTGCTGTCCTCCTCATATGCTGGTAACACCTGTTTTCGGCAAAGCAGAGCGGAGGTGACAGCGGCGTGCCCGGTTTGTTCACGACCCTTGCTTTACTATTCCGTGAAGTGGCGATCTTTGTCGCGTACATCAAGAACAATGCCTTTCCCCAGCCGCTCAAAGAAAAGGAGGAAGAGAAGTATCTCCAGCGGATGGTTGAGGGCGACAGGGCGGCCCGCAACGCCCTGATCGAACATAATCTCCGGTTGGTCGCACATATTTGCAAAAAATTTGAAAACACCAGTGAGGACACGGAAGACCTGATCTCCATCGGTACCATCGGATTGATCAAGGCGATTGAGTCCTACCGCCCCAACAAAGGGACCAAACTGGCCACCTATGCAGCCCGCTGTATTGAAAACGAGATTCTGATGCACCTTCGTTCTCTGAAAAAAGCGCGCAAGGATGTTTCCCTGCAGGATCCGATCGGCACAGACAAAGAGGGAAATGAGATTACGTTGATCGATGTGCTGGGAACGGATCGGGATGAAATTGTGGAGACGGTCCAGTTGATGATCGAGAAGAAGAAGATCTACGGACATCTGCATATCCTTGATCCGAGGGAGCAGGAAGTGATCCGAAACCGATTCGGTCTGTCCGGAGGAAAAGAGAAAACTCAGCGGGAAATCGCTAAGGAAATGGGTATCTCTCGCTCCTATGTCTCCCGCATCGAAAAGCGAGCGCTGATCAAGTTGTACCATGAGTTTTACCGGGTGGGTTCCTGACCTTTTATCCGGTCTGATGTGGATTTTTCATGGACCCTGTAAGGGATCGGTTTGCCGATTCTTTGCGGGGATTTTTTTATAAGGAAGTGCTTTCATCTGGTTTTGCTTACGATAAAATAATAGTGATTCAACCTGTGTGATCATCCAAAAACCGCTGACAAGTTTAGGTATCCAACAAGGTAAAGGTGGTTTTGACGTTGAGTGATGAAACGAGTGTGCGAACGCAAATCGTAAACGGCGTTGGTTGGATCCGACTCAATCGCCCACGGGCATTAAACGCCTTAAATGAAGAAATGGTGAAAATCATGGAGCGGCAACTGCGGGACTGGAGAGAAGATGATCAGGTGGCTCTGGTCTGTATCGAAGGAGAAGGGGAGAAAGGATTGTGTGCCGGGGGCGATATGCGCCGGTTGTACGAATTAAGGGATCATGGCGTGGAAGCTTATGCGGCCTCCTTTTTTTCCACTGAGTATCGGATGGATGACGAAATCCACCGCTATCCGAAGCCGGTGCTCGTCTATATGGACGGGGTGGTGATGGGAGGCGGTGTCGGCATTTCCATCGGCGCTTCCCATCGTATCGTAACGGAAACGACCAAATGGGCCATGCCTGAGATGAATATCGGCTTTTTCCCTGATGTGGGGGCCAGCTGGTTTTTAAATCAAATGCCGGGGTGTGTAGGACGTTATCTCGCCTTAACCTCTGAGGTGCTCCGCTCGGGGGATCTCCTTTCCATCGGGGCCGCCGACTGGTATGTGGCCCGCGCGACATGGCCGGCGCTGAAACAGGCCTTGATGGAAAAAAGATGGTCACCGGAATCCGTCCGGCAGGAGCTGGATCACCTCTTGGAGCAATACGGTTCCGCGACGGCTCCGTCCTCCACCCTCCCGTTGCAGCGGGAACAGATTGATCTCCACTTTCGGTTTGACACCGTGGAGGCGATCCTTTCTTCCCTGGAGAAAGCGGCGGAATCGGGCGATGAATGGGCGCAGAAGAGAATGAATAACATCCGATCCAAATCTCCGACGTCATTGAAAGTCACCCTGCGCCAACTTCAGCTGGGGCAAAAACGGTCGCTCCGAGAATGCTTGGCCATGGAATTGAGCTTGGCGATGAATTTTATGAAGTGCGAGGACTTTTATGAGGGGGTTCGCTCGGTGCTGGTCGATAAAGATCGTTCCCCCCGGTGGGAACCCTCTACCCTGGAAGAGATCACAGAGGACCGGATCCGCTCCTTTTTCCAATATCAATGGGGAGGAAATGGGAGTCCGCTGGTGGATTGGATCGATAAGGGAGAATCGTGAAGATGAACCCCTTAATGCAAACAAGAAAACCGGGCGGAGAAAGCTCCGCCCGGTTTTCTCTTAATGTCCTCCAGGTTTACTATTAGTTGATTGGGCTGAATGTCCTCCAGGTTTACTATCAGTTGATTGGGCTGAATCGAGTGTTGGGGCAGCATGGAATGTAGTTGATAAGATGACACCGGTGATCAGGACGAACAGGAAGTTTTTACTCCACTTTTTCAAGAATTGAGCCCTCCTCATTTTGCAATTTCAACTGTAGTCTATACATATTTCTAGTTAACTGTTGAAATTCCTTTTTATCCACTTCTTCCAAACATTCGGCCAGGCGAAGCATGGCTTGATAGGTTTGTTGGTGAAGGCCGTGGCTTTCGGCAAGTTCCAGCTCCCGTCGGTAGTAGGCAGCCGCTTCCTGCCGGTCGTCCTGCAAACGGTAATAGTCCCCCATGGCGTGGAGGGCGTTGGCCAGGTGGGGGGCGTCATTCATCCTTTCTCCAATCGCGATCGCCTTTTGTACGGCGATAACAGCATCCTCATTGCGGTTAAATTTCATATAAAGTAGTCCCAGTCGGGTATAGGTGATAATAAATTTGTCCTCGTCAAAATCAGGTAATCGATCTTTTAATTGAAGTGCCATATCAAAACAGTGTTCGGCCCGCTCCCATTTTTTTAACTGAATATAGGTGCTGCCGAGTACGGTCCAAAAGTCGAACATCATGGAAAAATCCCGGTTCAAGCGGGCTAATTCTAGACCGGTCTGGGCATACTCGACGGCTTGGTCCAGCACGCCTGTTCTGCGGGAGAGTTCCGCCCGCAGCCAGTAAAAGACCAGCGTCGTCTCCACCTGCTCGATTTCCGACAATTGGTCCCATGTTTCATCCACTACCCGCATCGCTTCCCCGAGTCGGCCTAACCGTTCCAGGTAGATGCCTTTGTTCCGCTTGAGGATATAGATGATCTGGGAGCGATTTCCCCGACCGGCAAAGGCGTCGATACCGCTTTCGACGTATTGGAGCGCCTGTTCCAGATCGTTTTGATAAAAACTGCAGAGGCTTAGTTCGTTAAAGGCGGCGGCTTCGGTATCTGTAGGAGTGTGTTGGCTCACGCGAATGGCCTGATAATAAGCATTCTCCGCCTGTCTCCATTTTTTGAGATGCCTGTAACACTTCCCCTGAATATAATAATAGTCAGGGGCGTAGGGGTGGGAGTCATCGATCTCCGCTTCCAACTCTTTCAGCTTTTGCAGACACAACTCATGCTTGCCCATGCTGCTCAGGGATTCGTAGGAGATCAGTTTGGTTTTTAACTCTTGCAACTTTTCTTCTTCGCCCTTTATTAACTCCGGAATCTGCTCCATAGATATCCCTAGTTTTTCCATCAGGTAGTAAAGCTTGTCCTGTTTCACATGGGGAACGCCGCGCTCGATATTGGAGATGGTCGCGGGGGAAATTTGTTCATCGGCCAAATCCTCCAGCCGCAGGCCTTTAATTTTCCGCACCCTTCTGATGATTTCGCCCATTTTTGGCAACTCGAAGTGAGTGGTCAACGATATAAGACCTCCTTTTATTGATTGTTTCCCTAATTTTATAACAACTAACAGGTTGTAGGAAATGTTTATTTTACATAACTGACAGTTAATTTATAATAGCAGCCGATTTCGATATATCAGAAATGTGTGTTGACAGAAGATGTCCGTCGATTTAAAATACCAGTACGTACTGGTACGAATGATAAAGCTTCTGTGTGCAGACAGGGTGGAGTAGGGGATTGATTGTGCAAGGGTATCCATTTTAGAGGAGGAGGGTGTCCAATGGTTTCTTTTCAGCCTACGGAAGATGAACAGGCCTTTGTTGATTTGGCGAGAGACTTCGCCAAGGAGCGGATTCGTCCCCTGGCTCGGGAGTGTGAACAGGAAGGGCGTGTCCATCCCGAATTGGTGAAAAAAATCGAGGAAGTGGGTTTCGCATCCCTGGAACTGCCTGAAAGTTGGGGCGGTTTGGAGATGCCTTTAATTTCCCAGGTACAGATTCTGGAGGCACTCAGCTCTGGTGATCTGGGAGTGGTTCAGGGGCTGCCCGGCGCTGGAGATGCTGCTTCCCTGTTTCGCTTCATCCCCGATCATCCCTTACTTGCGTCTTACAAAGAGGCGGGGCAAAAGGGTACATGGCCCACAGTCGCTTTCCTTCATGCCGCTGAGGGTGAAATTCCCCAGGGTGTCACCATCACGTCTGCGGATGAAACCGGTTACGTGTTAAATGGCACGTCTCAGCCGGTTCGATTGGCGGCCTTTGCGGACTACTTGCTCGTCTCGGCCGTCGACTCCCAAGGGGAAACCCTCCTGCTGTGGTTGGATCGACAAAAGGGCAACCGCTGGCAAGCAGAAGCGGGGGACTACCGCCTCGGGTTGCTAGCCTCCGGTTGTGCTCGGATCCGTTTTGACGAGGAGAAGATCTCCTCAGATCAGGTGTTGGCCAAAGGAGATGAGGCAAAGGACCTCCTGGCAAAAGCGTTGCGCCGCATTCAAGTGTTGGAGGCATCCAAGGAGATAGGGCTGATGGATGCCGCGGTTTCTTACGTCACCGAATACACGGCACAACGGAAAGCTTTTGGCCAGGAAATCGCCAAATTTCAGGGCGTCTCCTTTACCCTCGCTGGCATGGCCATCGAAACTCAGGCGATGCGCCATCTGGTGCTACGTGCGGCGGCGGATATCGACGGGGATAAAGGGGAGGTAGCAGCTTCCAGCACATTGGGCCGGGTTCATCGAGCCCTCCGGTTCGTCAGCGATTCCGGTGTTCAGCTGCTCGGCGGCCACGGGTATGTGCAGGAATTCCCTGTGGAAAAGTGGATGCGGGACGCCGAAGCGCAAACCCTCCTATACGGACGGGAAGGGGAGCTCCTGATCCAACGGGGGGAACAGTTGCTGGACAGAAAGGTTCCAATTGAGGTTTAAGGGGGGTATCCGATGATTTCCTTTCAATTGTCCGACCATCAGCAGCAAGTGAAAGAGATTGTCCATTGGTTCGCCGAAAATGAAATGCGTCCGATCTCCATGGAAGCGGATCGGTTGGGCAAGGTGCCTGACGAGTGGCTGGAGCGGATCAACCAGCTGGGAATTCAGCTAAGTACTTCCTCCTTCGGGGGGGATAAGCAGAAATCGGGATCCGGTGAGAAAAAGAAAACCGAGCGCCAGGGGAATCGTTTGGCGGTCATCGCTTCTGAGGAGCTGGGCTGGGGGGACCCGGCGATCGCCTTGACGCTTCCCGGTCCGGGCCTGGGCGGACCGCCGGTACAGTCCAGTGGGACGCCGGAACAGAAGGAGCGTTTTTTGTCCATCTTTTCCCGGGATGAGCCGCCCCGCTGGGGAGCTTACGCCTTGACGGAACCCGATGCCGGCTCCGATGTCTCTGGAATCCGCACCACCGCTAAAAAAGTGGAGGGCGGTTATGTGCTCAACGGGCAGAAGATCTTTATCACCAACGGTGGGCGAGCCTCGTGGGTGGTGGTGTTTGCTACCATCGACCGGAGTTTGGGACGTGCCGGCCACCGGGCCTTTGTGGTGGAAAAGGGAACGCCTGGCTTCAGCTGCACCCGGTTAGCTCACAAAATGGGCATTCGCGCTTCCGAGACGGCTGAGCTGTTGTTTGAGGATTGCTTCGTTCCTGACGAAAACCTTCTCGGCGGCGAGGAGTACTACCAGGCCAAGGCTTCAGGCCCCTCAGGATTCCGGGTGGCCATGAAAACCTTTGACAACACCCGGCCGATCGTGGCCTCGATGGCGATTGGGATCGCCCGCGCTGCCTATGAGTACACCTTAGATTTGGTTCGCCGCGAATATCCCAAGCAAGGCTCTTTTTACCATCGAGCGTCGGAGTTGTTGGCTGACGCGGAACTGGATATTGAGGCTGCCCGACTGCTCACATGGGAAGCGGCCTGGAAGGCGGATATCGGTCAACCCAATGCCAAGGAAGCCGCCATGTGTAAAGCTTATGCGGGAAAAATCGCGCTTGACGTCTGCGCCAAGTGTCTGGAACTCCTCGGTCCCATCGGGTTGGAGCAACATATCGTCGAGAAGCTTTACCGAGATGCCAAAATCTTCGACATCTTCGAAGGAACCAACCAAATTCAACACCTGGTGACTGCGCGTCAACTGTACGAACCGCACGGTGTGCGTGTCTGAACAAGAGGTCCCACGGCATCACTTGCCGGTTGACCATCATATGATTATTTGAACATGAAGAAAGGGGTAAGGGAAATGGCCAAAAACATTCAGGAGTACACTGTCGATGAAGCTTGGGAGGAGATTGAAAAGAATTTGCAAGCGGATCCCAAGCCGATTGAAGGGTTGAATGTGGTCTATCAGTACGATATCACTGGAGAAGAGGAAGGCACCTATCAGCTGCACCTGTCCGACGGTAAGGCAAAAGTGGAAAAAGGGACTCCTGCTGAACCGGATTGCACCTTGCAGATGGGGGCGTCAGATTTTAAAGATTTGCTCGTAGGTAACTTGAACGGGACTGCCGCCTTTATGTCAGGAAAACTGAAGGTGAAAGGAGATATCGGACTGGCGATCAAGCTGGAAAGCTTGCTGCGGAAATACGATACCAGTCAATACAAATAAAACTGCAGGACTCGGCACATCCAACCTGTGCCGGGTCTTTTTTTTGACTGCAAAGAACCCTCTAATGAAAAAAGATGTTTATCACTTGGATACAAAGGATAAAGAAAGGAATGATCATCTGGAAGAAGGACGTTCTTTCCCACTATCTCTAACCGTACCAAAGGGATGAAAACAGGGGTCGACAACGTACGTTTGATGTGTCAAGATGCATTTGGTGTATTTCACATTATCTTAGCTACCAACCCGGGAGCTGAGGAGGGTCGTAGGAAAAGAGTCCCTAATTATACCTCACCGTCAACCGTTTCCTTTTTTGCCAAGAAAAGCATGGATGATTCAACAATCGGGGAGAGCTGTCTCCTCAGTCAACGAGGGAGGATGTATCGCGTCGTCCCTATTATGAGAAATTTTACCGAGAGCGCCCATCAATATATAATAAAGGCGAGGATCCATAAGGATGAGGGAATGGTGGCTCCTGGCCTTTATAGGTGTTTTCGGAAGCGGATTCGCAATCTGCTCATCAGGACTCCATCAGTGGAACCCTAATAAAATGTAGTTGGAGGTAACATCGGATGTCTACAGGGAAGCCTGGAATGGGAACGCCATGGCAAGGCGTCCACGGCCACAACCTGGCATATCTTCTGGATGAATACGATCGGTATCGCCAGGATCCGGAGGCCGTGGAGCCTGAACTAAAAGAGCTTTTCGACCAATGGGGACCTCCCCCGGCCTCGCTGGAACAGGGGGAACTCGCTGCTGGTGGTGCCGTTCAACAGCCGTCAGCCTCCTCTTCCGCGGGTTACGATTTGAAAAAAGTGGTTGCAGCTGAGAAACTCGCCCATAAAATTCGCACTTACGGGCATTTGGATGCGCGAATCGACCCGTTGGGCGTGCATGGAAGTTCGCCCAGCCCCATTCTCGATCCAGCTCATTACGGACTGAGCGATGAGGATTTAAATGCGATCCCGGCACATGTGATGTGGGCGGAAGAGTCAGATGAGATTCAAACCGGGTTGGATGTATATAAACGTCTCCGTCAGATTTACACACAATCCCTCGCCTTTGAGTTCACCCATGTGCACAGCCAGGATGAGCGGAGATGGTTGTTTCACATGGTTGAATCAAAAGAATTCCTTCCCTCCCTATCTAAAGAGAAGCGGCTGTCGGTGCTGAACCGCTTGGTCGAAGTGGATGGGTTTGAGAAATTCCTGCATAAAACCTTTGTGGGGCAAAAACGCTTTTCCATCGAGGGTGTGGATATGCTGGTGCCGATGCTGGATGAAGCCGTCCAACAGAGCATCCACAGCGGCGTCAAGAACGTCATGATCGGCATGGCCCACCGCGGCCGCCTCAACGTGTTGGCCCATGTGTTGGGCAAACCCTATGAGGCGATCTTCTCCGAGTTCCATCATGCTCCGAACAAAGAGTTGGTCCCCTCTGAAGGTTCGATGGGGTTGAACTACGGATGGACAGGAGATGTCAAATACCATCTGGGTATGGATCGGAAAGTGGATGAAAGCGATACCTTGCACACGCGGCTCACTTTGGCAAACAACCCGAGCCACCTGGAGTTTGTCAATCCTGTCGTAGAAGGCTACACCCGTGCTGCCCAGGATAACCGCAATCAGCCTGGTTATCCGGAGCAGGACGTGACTAAAGCCCTTTCTGTTCTTATCCACGGCGATGCTGCTTTCCCCGGTGAAGGAATCGTGGCCGAAACCCTCAATATGAGCCGGCTGCGGGGTTACAATACTGGGGGAACCATTCACATTATCGCCAACAACCAACTGGGCTTTACCACGGAACATCTTGATTCCCGTTCCACCACTTACTCCAGTGACCTTGCCAAAGGCTTTGAGATTCCGGTGGTTCACGTCAACGCGGACGATCCGGAAGCCTGCCTGGCCGCTATCCATTTGGCATTTGAATACCGGGCCCGCTTCCACAAGGATTTCCTGATCGATCTAATCGGCTACCGCCGTTTTGGTCATAATGAGATGGATGACCCCTCGGCCACCCAGCCGAAAATGTATGCTCAGATCCACAAGCATCCTCCGGTTCGTAAACTGTATGCCGAACAATTAAAGAAGGAAGGCATCGTCAGCGATGACCAATTGAAAGCGTTTGATAAAAAACTGCAAGATCGCTTGAAAAAGGCATACAAAAAGGTGAAGGAAAACCGGGATACAGAGGAAAACGTGGAAGACCGGATGCAGTTTGAAAAGGTTCCCGGACCTCTGCCGGAAGTGCAGACCGGCGTTCCGCTGGCGTCCCTGCACGAGATCAATGAAAACTTGTTAAAGTGGCCGGACGGATTTAAGGTGTATCCCAAGCTGGAAAAAATGCTGAAACGGCGTTCCGGAGCTTTGAGTGAAGACGGCCAGGTGGACTGGGCTCTAGCAGAAACGCTGGCCTTCGCCACCATCCTGTCCGATGGGCGGGCGGTTCGACTGACCGGACAGGATTCGGAGCGGGGCACCTTTGCCCACCGGCACCTGGTGTTGCATGATCCCGAGACAGGCAAGTCCTTCTGCCCGCTCCACACCCTGCCGCAATCCAAGGCTTCCTTCGCCATCCACAACAGCCCCTTGTCCGAGGCCTCGGTGTTGGGATTTGAGTATGGCTATAATGTGTTTGAACCGGAAACCTTGGTGCTGTGGGAAGCACAATTTGGCGATTTTGCCAACGCGGCCCAGGTGATTATCGATCAGTTCCTGTCTGCGGGTCGGGCTAAATGGGCGCAGCGCTCCAGTCTGGTGATGCTGCTGCCTCATGGCTATGAAGGTCAGGGGCCGGAACACTCCAGCGCCCGCTTGGAACGTTTCCTGCAATTGGCTGCGGAGAACAACTGTGTGATCGGAAATCTGACCACAGCTGCCCAGTACTTCCACATCTTGCGCCGCCAGGCGAGCCTGACTGGAAAAGAGGATGCTCGTCCTCTGATCCTGATGACGCCGAAGAGCCTCATCCGGAACAAACGATCGGCATCGAAACCGGCCGAATTTGAATCGGGCAGCTTCCAACCGGTGATTGAAGAGCCGCTTTTGGGCCATCAACCGAAGAAGGTGAAACGGCTCGTCTTGGCCAGCGGCAAGGTAGCGGTCGATCTGCAAACGGAACTGGAAGGTATGGAGCATAAGCCGGATTGGCTGCATGTGTTGCGGGTGGAACAGCTGTATCCCTTCCCGAAAGAAGAGATTCAGGCCCGACTCGGGAAGCTGAAGAACCTGCGAGAAGTCGTCTGGCTGCAGGAAGAGCCGAAAAACATGGGCGCTTGGTTCTATATGGAACCGAGACTCCGGGAGACGGTGCCGAGCAAAGTGGACGTCCGCTATGTGGGACGTCCGGAACGGTCCAGCACCGCCGTGGGGCAGCCCGATGTGCACGATATTGAACAGGAGCGCATTCTCTCCGAAGCCCTAAATCCGGAAACCATCAAAACTGACACCATCGCGGGAGGTAAACGTCATGCATGAAGTTAAAGTGCCAGAGTTGGCGGAATCGATCACAGAAGGAACGATTGCCGACTGGCTGGTAAGCGAAGGGGATTCTGTGGAAGAGGGGGATGTTCTGCTCGAGCTGGAAACGGATAAAGTGAATGTAGAAATTCATGCTGAGAACAGCGGCACCCTGCAAAACATCCAGAAGCAAGCGGGCGACAACGTGGAAGTGGGCGAAGTGATCGCCTACATCGGCGAAGGAAAAGCGGAAGGTGCCAAAGAGGCCCAACCGGCCAAGGAGGAGGCCTCTCAAAAAGAAGCTGCCACCGAAACCTCCGCTCCCTCGGAACAGGCGGAGACAGAGGATAAATCGGGAGAAGAGGTGACTGCTTCCCCTGCCGCTCGCAAACTGGCCCGGGAAAAAGGGATCGATCTTCGACGTGTCCGTCCCTCCGACCCCCTGGGACGAATTACAGCGGATGATGTCAACGCCCATCAAGAAACTTCTGCTGCTAAGCCGGAAGCTCCGCGCCAGAAGCCGGCCGCACAACCAGCTCAGCCCCAAGAGAGCGACGATCCGACGAAACCGGTGGAGCGGGTCCGCATGCCCCGGCGGCGGCAGACCATCGCCAAAAACCTGGTTCAGGCGCAGCACAACGCAGCCATGCTGACCACCTTCAACGAGGTGGATCTGAGCGCGGTGATCGAGGTGCGCAAACGTCGGAAGGAGGCCTTTAAAGAGGAGCACGACGTCAACCTCGGTTTTATGTCCTTCTTCACCAAAGCGGCAGTGGCAGCTCTGAAGGCTTTTCCGGCACTGAACGCAGAGATCGACGGCACGGATATCATCTACAAAAAGTTTTACGATATCGGCATCGCCGTCTCCACAGATGAAGGCCTGGTGGTGCCGGTTGTGCGCAACGCTGACCGCCGCTCCTTTGCGGAAATCGAGAGGGATATCGCTGACCTGGCCAAAAAAGCCCGCGATAAGAAACTCTCCCTGTCCGATCTGCAAGGGGGGACCTTCACCATTACCAACGGGGGCGTCTTCGGCTCCCTGCTGTCCACCCCGATCCTGAATGCCCCGCAAGTGGGGATCCTGGGCATGCATACGATCCAGAAGCGCCCGGTCACCGTTGACGGGGATAAACTGGAGCACCGCCCGATGATGTACCTCGCGCTTTCCTACGATCACCGCATTGTTGACGGAAAAGAGGCCGTCAGCTTCCTGGTCACCATCAAAAAACTGCTGGAAGATCCGGAATTGCTGCTGCTGGAAGGCTGACGATCGGATTAAAAAACCGGCTCGGATTTATACGAGCCGGTTTTCTTATTGCCTAAAAAGGGGGTGAGCCGGATCAGTCCCCGGTTCGATCGCGGCAAACCAGCCAAAGGAAGTAGGGGGCGAGATTCCCCGCTACCTCCGACATTTCCCTAAGTGTCTGACCGCTCCACAATATAGGCGGCCCAAATAGAGAATCCACGATCGCATACCATAACAGCACGGCAGCCACCTCCTGCTTCAGTGGAGACAGCCCCATGCTCTTCCCTTTCTCCTCTCCCCGGTCAGTCAGGGCAGATTTCGGGTGCCTGTCCGGCCGGTTTCACCCCCCTGGTAACAACCTATGCTTGCGACCTGTATTCAGAACGAAAGTATAAAAAACCGCCAGGATCGGAGCCCGGCGGTTGAAGGGTCGTGATTTATCGATTTTTTACAACAGTGATCTGATCATCGGTAACATCGACAGTAAGTTGGGTGACATCCTCTTCTTCCAACATCCGATCGGCGATGCCGTCTTCCACTTGCTCAGATATCACCCGACGCAGGGGACGGGCGCCAAAGGCCGGGTCAAAGCCCAAGTCCACCAGTTTGTGTTTAGCGGCTTCGGTCACGGAGAGGGTGAGCCCTTGCTCACAAGCAGCCTCTCGAACGTCATCCAACATCAAGTCGACGATCTGCAGCAGATTTTCCCGGGTGAGGGAGCGGAAGGCGATGACCCCGTCAAACCGGTTCAGAAACTCGGGACGGAAGGTATCGGACAGCTGCTCCGTCACGTGAGTGTCCGTCTCTTCTTCCCCTTGAGTGAACCCGATGTTGGCTTTTTTGACCCCGGTCCAGGCGTTGCTGGTCATGATCAGGACGGTGTCTTTAAAGCTGACGGTGCGCCCCTGACTGTCCGTCAACCGACCGTCCTCCATGATTTGCAAGAACATGTGTTGGACATCGGGGTGCGCCTTTTCGATTTCGTCCAGCAGAATAATACTGTAGGGCTTCCGGCGTACCCGTTCGGTCAGTTGGCCGGCTTCCTCGTGTCCCACGTAACCTGGCGGGGAACCGATCAGTTTGGAGACCGCGTGTTTCTCCATATATTCACTCATGTCGAAGCGAATCATGGCTTCCTCTTCGCCGAACATCTCCTGGGCTAGGGTTTTGGCCAGCTCGGTTTTCCCGACACCAGTGGGGCCCACAAACAGGAAGGATCCGATCGGCCGCGTGCCTCGGCGCAAGCCGGCGCGGTTGCGACGAATGGCCCGGGCCACTTTTTGGACGGCTTCCTCTTGTCCGATCACTTGGGCGTTAAGGCGATCCGCCAGGTTCTTCATTTTCTCTTGTTCGTCTTTTTGCAGCTTGCGGACCGGAATTCCTGTCTTGTTTTCAACCAGGGTCTGAACGGTTTCCACATCGACGATGGCTTGTTGTTCCACCTGGTTGTCTGCCTCATTCAACTCTTGTTCCAGCCTCGTTTCTTCGTCCCGGAGGCGGGCCGCCCGCTCATAATCTTCATTTTCGGTGGCTGCCCGTTTTTCCGAGGCAATTTGTTCTAGTCGGCTGCGAATGCTGTCCAGATCGCCGGTTTCGTGGGCCAGGTTTACTTTGGAACCGGCCTCGTCCATCAGGTCGATCGCCTTATCCGGCAGGAAACGATCCTGGATGTAGCGGTTGGATAGGGTGACACAGGCGCGGAGCGCTTCATCGGTAAATTGGACCCGATGGTACTGCTCGTACTTCTGCCGCAGGCCCTCAAGGATGCGGACCGCTTCTTCAACGGTGGGTTCATCGACCATCACCGGTTGGAAACGGCGTTCCAAAGCAGCATCCTTCTCGATTTGTCGGTATTCCTTCAGGGTAGTCGCACCGATCACCTGAATTTCCCCCCGGGCCAAAGCCGGCTTCAGGATGTTTCCTGCGTCTGAGGAGCCCTCTGCGGACCCGGCGCCGACCAATTGATGGATCTCGTCGATAAAGACGATAACATTTTTCCGTTCCTGAAGTTCAGTGATCAGCTGTTTCATCCGTTCCTCAAACTGACCCCGGATGCCGGTGTTGGCCACCAGCGAGGTGACGTCCAACAGATAGATCTGTTTGTTTTTCAGCTTATGGGGAACCTTTCCTTCATGAATCCGGAGGGCGAGGCCTTCGGCGATCGCCGTCTTCCCGACTCCGGGTTCCCCGATCAATACCGGATTGTTTTTGTTGCGGCGATTCAGGGTTTCAATCACCCGTTCCACCTCTTGATCCCGTCCGATCACCGGGTCGATCAGACCGGCGTTGGCGGCGTGGGACAAGTTTTTACCCATCTGGTCCAAAAGTCCTCCATTGCCGCCGCCCTGGGAGGCCGCCGCCATCCCTTGGGTCGGAGACGGGGCCGTGCCTCCGGCTTTGGGGCTCATCATGTGGCGGAGCCATTCATCCATGGGAAAACCGCCGGAAGGACCAAAGCCCATGCTGGCTGGTTTTTTCATTCCGTTACGCATTTTATGGTAACAATCCCGGCACAGCGAGAGGTGCTGTACCTTGCCGTTGATCTGCAGGTTCCATTCCACTGTTGCCGGTTTTTGTTGGCAGTGATCACAACGCATCAGTCATTCCTCCTTTATTATTTGCTGATCCGATCATACGTTTTATTTTGACTTTGACTTTCTTTGACCTTAACTGTATTATACACTGACCTTCTTTGACGTTCAAGAGGGGGCGAATCAGGGAAATTTTTTTGAAAATAAGCAAGAACATATGTTCTGTTTGTGGTATACTTTTTATTGACGAGCTCCGGCCGGCGGCTTTTCTTACGATCGGGTTGGAAGACCCCCTCTTAAGACCTAAACCATTCGTTTGGAGATCGATTTGTTCGTCGTTTTGCCCCCGATTCTCAGAGGCATGGAAGGTTTTTCACAGTGGGGAATCAAGCCTTTTGGGCTATTGTTCGGAAACGGACTGTTTTTATAAACTGGCCGTAGAATCAAACTTTCCTTTAAAACAAAAAACGGATGACCCCTTGGGGCAGAAGGAACCTGTGAAGGAGTGGATCAAGCGGTATGCGGATTATTGGGGGAAGCTATTGGGAATGGAAACACCTCAGCTGGGAAGAGCAACTGGAGCGTTTTAACCGGGCCAAAGCGGATTATTTGTGGAGACACTCCACACAAGCGCCAACCAGCGAGGATCTTCTTTACTCATCGAAGCTGATCGACCTCAGCGGATTGAACCATTGTTATCCCATGCAAGAATCGGTATTGCATTGATTCCCTTAATACGTCTTTTAAAAAATTAAGCAAAGGGCCGTCCCTAGCGGATGGCTCTTTTTGGATCAGGGGCATATGGATTTTTGTGGGAGAGGACTCATCGGCTGACTGTTCGCATATTCTTTATGTGAACAAGCGACCGGGAGGGTGGCATCATTGGACGTGAAAAAAGAGTTTCAACAGGCGCTGGAAAAAGCCCATATGTACGGACTGTTGGCGGAATACTATAAATATCAGGATGCGGAGCTTTATATGTATTACCATCGGAAGCATTGTGTCTGTACCCAAAAGGTAGCAGGAATGGCTCAGGAGATGAGTCGGAAGCAGGTAGCGGCGGGGGAAGGAACTTCCGAAAGCCCCTACGCCGGTCCGTGATGCCACGATCGTCCAAGGACTGAAGATTACGGCTGATGGTGCCAGAGAAGGTTTTGGGACCCGGCGGGTGGGTCTTTTTTTGTTGCTTCAAAGGGATCACCTTTCTTATAATGAAGAGGATTTGCTCATAAAAGGACGGGTCCCTCCGCTGGCCGATGGACGGAGGAGCGCGATGAGCCCGGTTTCGGGGTGCAGCTCATCGGAAGAGGGTATCTAGCAATGATTGCAGCTTCGGGAAAGGGTGGAAACAATGATTCGATTGGTTGTCAGTGACTTGGACGGAACCTTATTGACAAAGGAGCGAGAGGTGGCCAAACACGATCGGGAGGCCCTGCAGATGGCGGTGGAGCGGGGGGCCGATCTCTGCCTCGCCTCGGGTCGGATGCAGGTGGAGTTGGAGCATGTGGCCGAAGAATTGGGGATCCCTTGTCATGAGGTGAGCCAAAATGGCTCCTTTGTGCGAACCAAGGAGGGGGAGCCCTTGCACCAGTCGGCATTTTCCCCGAAGTTGACCAAGGAGATTTTCCAAAAGACCCGGGATGTGAATCTGTTTATGATGGTCTGCTTTGAGCATGATCTCTTGTCCCCGGTGGATCATCCCTACGGCGGTGTGGTTCGGGAGCGCCTGTTTGCCCCGATCCAGTTGGTGGACGACCTACCCAAGCGCTTTGACAATGGACAGTTCCCGTGCAAATTTAGCTACTTCGGGGACCTGGAGCTGTGCCAAGGGTTGAAGGAGGAATTGGACAGACATTTCGCCGGGGAAGTAGATACCCTGATTTCGGATAAAGACTGCCTGGACGTGATGCCGGTCGGTGTCTCCAAAGGAGTCGGATTGCAGGCGCTCACCCGACACCTGGGCATCCAGGCTGATGAGGTGCTCTGTCTGGGGGATGCTTTCAATGACGTTTCCATGTTCCGCCATTTCCCCCGATACAGCTGCGCCATGGCTCACGCACCGGAAGGTGTGCGCCGGGAAGCCAGCCGGACAGTCGCTTCCGTGGCCGATGGGATTCATCAGGTATACGCAGAATGATAGAAAGCAGAGGAAGACCCCAGTAGGGGTCTTTTCTGTTCGGTTGAAGAATCGATGGCGTTCATGGTTAAGCGCCCCATCTGGTTGGAAAAAATGAAGGAAACCGTAGCGACTGGGGAAAAATATTCATTGATTTCTGATAATATTTGAAGAAAGGACAGGCAATACGCTCTATTCCAGACAGGAGGGGTTTGATGGCCGTTCGATCTAAGGCCGGGCGAAGGCTGTGCTCTGCCGCCCTGGCCCTGACGCTGTTGACGCCGGCGGTTGCCCTGGGAAGCGAAGCCTCACCGGGGCCGATCATGGAACCGAAAGCTACGGTGAAGAAAAAGGGAAATATGAAGCAAGGGCCAATGGCTTACGGGGCCCCATTTCCCTGGGATCAACCCGGTCCGATGCCCCCGGTGCTGCACCGGGGAGCGCCTGCCTCTGCCGGGATGAAAAAAGCGCCGCTGCAGGCGATCGATCCGATGTTGAAGCAGTCGATTCAGGATGGGCTGACGCCGGGAGCGGTGGTGTTGGTGGCACGCCAGGGGACGATCGTCAAGCAGGAGGCATATGGCTACGCGGCCCGATACCAAGATGATCAAGGGAATCAATTGGAACAGCCGGTCTCAATGAAGGAGGACACCATCTTCGACCTGGCCTCGATCAGCAAGGTGTTTACCACTGTGGCTGCGATGCAATTGGTAGAACGGGGGGAGCTTGCCTTGGAGGATCCCGTCGCCAAGTACATTCCCGAATTTGCGCAACAGGGAAAGGATGAGGTGACGGTCCGGCAGCTGATGACCCACACCTCCGGCTTTGAGCCCTGGATCCCCCTTTACACCATGGGCGAGAGTCGAAAAGATCGCTTGAACCTCGTCTTCGCTCACCCTCTGGAAAACGAGCCTGGGACCACCTATGCCTACAGCGATCTGAATATGATAACCCTGGGCGCCCTGGTGGAAAGGATCTCCGGACAACGGCTGGACCAGTATGTCAAAGAAAACATTACCGCCCCTTTGGGGATGAAAGACACGATGTACAATCCGCCGGATTCCCTGAAGCACCGAATAGCAGCAACAGAATACCAACCTGGGGTGGGGCGGGGATTGGTGTGGGGGAGTGTTCATGATGAAAACGCTTGGTCCCTGGATGGGGTTGCTGGTCATGCCGGCGTCTTTTCCACAGCGAAGGACCTGGCCATCTTCGCTCATACCATGCTGAACGAGGGAAGTTATGGCGGAGTTCGCATTTTGAAACCGGAGACGGTGGCCTGGATGGAAAAAAATCATAATGCTGCCTTTCCTGGTGAGGATCACGGTCTCGGTTGGGAATTGAACCAGGAGTGGTACATGGATGCCTTGTCGGATATTCATACTCTGGGCCATACCGGTTATACCGGCACCTCGCTCGTGGTCAACCGGGATAACCGCGTCATCACTATCACCCTTACCAACCGGGTGCACCCGACGCGGGAGACGGTTTCCATCAACCCGATCCGGCGTCAGGTGGCCCGGCTGACAGCGGATGCGATCCCGGTGGCCATCCCCGGAAAGGATACGGCCTGGTTTGCCGGTTACGGAGATGAGCTGGACCGCTCCCTCACCGCCACCATCCCCGGGCAGAGAGAGGAAGGTCGGACCCTCACCTTTGACACCTGGTACCGGACGGAAGCGGAACCTAATACCGAACCTTTGGACCAGGGTCGGGTGGAGGTGTCCGCCGACAGCGTGCATTGGACTGTCTTGGGAGAACCCTTCATCGGCCACAGTGAAGGATGGAAGGAGGAGAAACGGACCCTTCCCGCCGACGCCCGCTACATCCGCTTCCGCTACCAAACCGATGATCATGCCAACGGTCGGGGTTGGTACGTCAAAGATCCGATTCTCCGGGACGGGAAAGGCCGCACCCTGGATCTGGATTGGTCGTCGGATGGTTGGGAACGGAGAGACGGCTAAACCTGAAAAAACCGATCTCCACCCCAAAAATGAGCAGAGATCGGTTTTTTTAGCATTCACCAGGCATATTTTTAGCAAAAAGGGGAAAAATATTCCTGAAGAAGAAATGTTGGGAGGAAGACGCATCGTGAACCTGTTGCGCACGCTCCTCTTTCGACTCACTTTCGCCGTTTTCACCGTCATGGTTATCCTGGGGCTTTCCCTGGTGGGGTTTGAACTGCTGCTCGGTACCCTTAAGGCCTACCCTGACTTTCCCCAGGAATTCACCGAATGGTCCAAATCCACCATCGCATCGATTGCACAATAAAGAGAAACAGAGTGTGGAGAAAGCCCTTCACTGCTTTCTCCACACTCTTTTTTTATGGACAAAACCAGCTCATCGACGTATCAAAACCTGGATCAAAAAGGCCGCCCAACCACCTAGCCGGCTTTGGTTAGGTGGTTGGCAATCTTCTTGATGTTTTGCGCTGCGGCCGTCATCAGCGCTTGCTCTTGGACCTTTTCCCTTCCCCTCAACCGGCAGTAGCGAAGCCCGTGCAGCTCTTTCGCGTCTGCAAAGCTTCGCTCGATCGTCTCTTTCCGTTTTTTGTACAGGTATGTTCCCGTAGAGGAAAGGCGATGGGCTCGCACTTT
>NZ_FMZA01000002.1 GCF_900102685.1 Melghirimyces thermohalophilus | reverse complement strand
GCCTCTTCACGTTCCTGACGCTCCTGTTTCTCCCGAGCTTGGCGCTCCTGCTCCAGCCTCTGTTGCAACAGGCTCGAACCCTCTGTTTGAGATGATCGATCGGATTCGGCGGCAGAAGGGGAAGGAGTCGAGTCCGGCTCTTTCTTTGCAGAACCGGAACGCTTGAACAACTGGTCAAACAAACTGGTGGAATCTCGCTTCTTTAAATAAGAGTCCAACTGGGACGCTACCGACTCCGCCGGTCGATTGAAACTTTTCTGGATCAGTTTGGCCAGCTGTTTGGGAAAGTCCGCCTCGCTCGGCAGCTTTTTGAGCGGCTCGTCCACCAAATTCCCGGAAAAAAGCATATAAAGGAGGTTTCCCCAGTCCATTTTCGGATCGGGCAATGTCCGCCCCTCCACGCCGCAGTATAAAACCTGCAATTCCCCGGTCTCTGTCACACCGATGTTGGCGGGGTGCAACAGCGTATACATGCGGAGGGGCTTTTCCTTCAACACTTTTTCCACGGGAAAGAGGCTTCTCACCCAAGCGATGATCTGGTCTTCTTCCAACTCCCCGCGGGCTACCCGTTGGTGGAGACGCTCCTTGAACGGAACATAGGGACGGATCGTCACCAGTGACCGTTCTTCTGAAAACACTTGCAGATACGGCACGATCAAAGGATGATTTTTTAGTGAAAGGTATTGCTGAATCGCCCGGGGTGGGGCCGGCTTCTGCAAACGGACGTGCTGCAGAAAGTATCGCTTTCCTTCCGCCGATGCGACGGCCAACTCACCCTCAAAAAAAGGTTCCACATGCTCGATGTGGTATGTATCCCGGTATAACTCCCCTATATTAAAAAAAGACAACGTCCTCTCCCCCACTCCTGTTTTTCAAGAGTTCGGCTTCAAGGCTGAATATGATACAACACATCATTTTCAGAATACCACAGCCCCCGCCAATCGTACAGACTAAACGAAAAACCGCCCGCGACGGACGGCTGCATGGAACTATTTCCTTCTGTAGAGATGGCCGTTGGCATCTCTTCTCCAATCCGTGTCAGCAGTTAGGTGAACACCGCCCAGCCACCAGTCGATTCCGCAGGCCGCCAAGCGGTCTTCCGTCCCTATCAAAACCCTTTTTCCCAAGGGAGTCAAGTGGATTCTCCCTTCTCCCGAATCAGACGCCTCCGTTTGGATCAGAGGGGTTTCACAATCGCCCAGTTCATTTAAAATCGCCGCAAAGTGTACATCGCTCAGTCCATCTTCGGGGCATTGCCGGTTTACTTCTCGGAATAAGCTGGAAAAGGGAGGAGACTCTTCTCCGATGATCCGGAGAGCGAGGGCTTCCACCGCATTTAACCCGTTTTCACAGCTGGGAAAGTATTGGATATGTCTGCGTAAAGCCGTAAAAGCATAGGGAAAGCGTCCCGTTTCCCTGTGCAACCAGCGCTCCACATCTCGCGGATCATCGGAGATATAGGCCTGCCAAACTTCGGCGGCCTGTACCAGGTGCTCCTCTTCGATGGGAAGGCGCTCCTCGAACAGGCGCACCAGGTCTCCGTCGGACAGCTGATCAGCCCCTTTAGCGGGCACCTCCACCCAGTCGATCCCTTTTCGATCCCCATCCCGCATACGGGTGAGCAGGTATAAGAGCATCAACTGATCATATCGGTCGGACCCAAACCAGAGAACCACCTGGGTGGTGGAGGGAATTCGGTCCAACCGCTGCTCCTGATAGCGATTGATCATCTTCATCTGTTCCGCCGGGAGCCCGATCCGTTCCTCAAAAAAAGCGGCCCGGCGTTGGATCCATTCTTCTCGCTCCCAGTCAGGTGAAAAGGGACCCAGATCGTACATTTCACGCCAGACAAACACTTCCCCTTTTAGGGGGGTGCACCCGCGCAACCGTTCCCCCCACACGTCTCCATTCACTATATGGATCAACGCTTTTCCCCCTTTACCTTTTGGACTTTATCACCGCACGGGATTTCCCTTCCAGCATGACATATCCCTGTGTTTGTTTCCACATAAAAAGGAGAGCCCTTTTTCCGGTAAACATTTCCCCCTTCTGATCGGGCACCTTGCCCGACGGGTTTCCCCCCGGCTACAATAGAGAAGGAATCAAAAAGGAGGAACACAGTTGACACATCCAAAATCGAGCCATTTACATAAAGAGGCACAAGATGTGATCGTCGGCGGGGTGAACAGCCCCTCCCGCTCATTTCAGGCTGTCGGTCTAGAACACCCTGTCTATATGGCGAAAGGACAAGGCGCTTATTTTTGGGACGAGGATGGCAACCGCTACATCGATTATCTGGCGGCCTTTGGCCCCATCATCCTGGGACATGCCCATCCTCAGGTGACGAAAGCGATCCAAAAGACGGCCGAAGAGGGCGTTTTGTACGGAGCCCCTACAGAGAAGGAGATCCGCTTCGCTCAGATGCTGCGGGAAGCGATTCCCTCCTGTGAACAGCTTCGTTTCGTCAACAGTGGGACCGAGGCGGTGATGAGCACCATCCGCCTCGCCCGGGCTTACACCGGAAAAGATAAGATTATCAAATTCGCCGGTTGTTACCACGGCCATTCCGACTTGGTCCTGGTTGCCGCTGGTTCCGGCCCATCCACCTTGGGCACTCCCGACAGCGCAGGCATCCCCAACAGTATGGCCCATGAGGTGATCACCGTCCCCTTCAATCAGCCAGAAGCGCTGCAGGAGGCGCTGGACAAGTGGGGAGAGCAGGTAGCAGCGGTCCTGGTGGAACCTTTGGTTGGAAACTTCGGGATCGTGGAACCGGCCCCCGGTTTTTTGGAAGCCGTTCGGCAAAAAGCCCATGCCGCCGGGGCACTGGTGATTTATGACGAGGTGATCACCGCCTTCCGCTTTCATTACGGAGCGGTCCAAACTCTATACGGGGTGGAACCTGATCTGACCGCTATGGGTAAGATCATCGGAGGGGGGCTCCCGATCGGCGCTTATGGCGGGCGACGGGAAATCATGGAGAAGGTAGCGCCCAACGGACCCACCTACCAGGCGGGAACCATGGCTGGCAACCCCCTGTCCATGGCGGCAGGAATCGCCTGCTTGGAGGCCCTCGCCCAACCCGGGACGTATGAGGATCTGGAGCGAAAAGGAGCCGCCTTGGAAGAGGGCCTCCGTACAGGAGCCAAGCGGGCCGGCGTTCCGATTCGGATCAACCGGAAATGCGGAGCGCTCACCCTATATTTCACCGACCAGGATGTGACCGATTACGAAGGAGCCGAAAAGGCAGACGGAGCGCAATTTGCCCGGTTTTTCCGATCGATGCTGCGACAGGGGATCTACCTCGCCCCCTCCAAATATGAAGCCTGGTTCCTCACCACCGCCCACTCCGATGACGATGTGGCGAAAACCATTGCCGCAGCAGAGATCGCTTTTACGGAATGTCAATAACCCAGCCTTAAGACAGGAGGGGATTTTCTTGTCGCAGGAACCCATCACCATTTATGACCGAATCGGCGGGTATCCAACGATCAGCCGAATTGTGGAAGCTTTTTATCCCCGAGTACAGCGGGACCCCTTGTTGGCCCCGATCTTTCCCGATGATATCCGGCCGGTCATGGAAAAACAGCGACTTTTTTTGACCCAGTTTTTTGGAGGCCCTCCCCTTTATACCCGGAAATACGGTCCTCCGAGGATGCGGGCTCGCCACCTGCCCTTCCCCATCACTCCCCAACGGGCGGAAGCTTGGCTCCGTTGTATGGCAAAAGCTCTCGATGAGGTGGGGATCGAAGGGAAGGTAAGAGAAGAAATGTGGGGACGGCTTTACATCACAGCCGGCCATATGGTAAACCAGCCCGGGGAAGACCAGGATCCTTCCTCCCAGTAACAAAGAGACCCGGTACCAACTTCGGTGCCGGGCTCTTGTTTTTCGGAGATGTTCGGTTGCTAAAGACGGCGGCTTTTTACCACAACGATGACCCTGTTGATATCTCTCCCCGATGAAGTGTCCGCCGCCGTCAGTCTCTACAAAGCCGCGATAGGACTGGGAACGGCCACCTGTCCGCTCGCGCAGCAACTCTTCTTTTGTTAGTCCCTCACACTATCAGAACCATTCCTCCCCACCTGCCAGCTGTATTGAAACCACTCGATCATCAGGCTCCTCCTTTCGGTTCGATCAACCCTTTCGCTGCAGGCGATACATTTTCCTGCCAACAAAAAGGTCCCCGCCTCGCGGAGCCTTTGCTTAAATCCCGGCAGGCATCAGTTCCGAAGGAGACCAGAACCTTTGGCTGTGACGGGGGGATCTGGCGCTCGGTTTTCTCCTTCGATCATATGTGCCTCCGGTCCATTATCCGGTACCCCGTACTGGTTCGCTTGTCCCTCTCGACGAATCCATTTCCAAAAGACATGTCCAAGGGCGATTCCATAGGTGATCTCCTGCATAATTTTCATGATCACCCCGCCAAACTGCTGATCATACCGGGGGGCGAGGACCGGAAAGAGGGCGCTGGTTTGGCTGAAGGAGGCAAACAGCAGGTGATCGGCAAAGATGATCAAGGCGCAGGCGGGAGTCAACAGGATACCGGCGGCGGCGATGTAGGCCAGTTTGCGCAACGGTGACAAGACTGTCTCCTCCTCCAGCGGCGTCATTACCGGCCACCACATCTGAAAGGCCGCTAGGGTTAAGATGGCGTGGGAAATCAGATGGTACCCTTCATTGCCCATCAAGGAGTCGAAGATCCAGGGGACATGATAGAAGGAGAATAACCCGTTAAACAACACCAAGCCAACAATCGGCCGCCGTCCCCAGTCGGCCCACTTCCGGACCGGGGGGTGTGTCAAGGCCCAGCGCCACATCCAATCCGGTATGCCCCGGATCAACAGAGGCGGCATCACCAAATAGAGGATAGACTGCTGCAGCATGTGCGCACTAAAAAGCTCATGGCCGATCTCGTACAGGGGGCTGCCCAGTGCCAAATACAATAGCGCCAGGCCGATCAGAAACAGCATCTTTCGCCCCGGGGAGACGGAAGTGGCCCTGGGAAACCGGTGTCGGGCTACACCTATCGCCAACAGATACAGGCTGGCCACGCTTACCATCACCATATTCAGGGCCACATTCCACATCCCAGGGGTTAAAAAAGCCCCGATCAGTGCCTCCACCCTTTCCAACCTCCTTTATCGATCCAACCCATCTCAATGGATCATCCCCATCAGGTAAACCACGGTAAAGATGAAAATCCAGACCAAGTCGATAAAGTGCCAGTACAGGCTGGCCACATAAAACTTGGGCGCGTTATGAACGGTAATCCCCTGCTGCCGACCCTGAATGATCAACCCCAAAATCCAGAGCACTCCGAATAACACGTGACTGCCGTGGGTGCCCAGAAGCAAGTAAAAAGAGGATCCGAAAGCACTGCTGGTGATAGTGTGCCCTTCGTGGGCATACTCGATAAACTCATACACTTCCAGCCCTAGAAAAATAGCTCCCAGCAAAATGGTGATCGCAAACCACTTCAGCATTTTATTGGCGTCGTTTTCGTGCATTCCCATGATGCCCAGTACGCTGGTTAAACTGCTGGTGAGCAGAACCAAGGTGGAAGTGGCCACCAGCGGCAGTTGAAACAACTCCTGAGGAGTGGGCCCACCCATGGTGGATCCGCGCAAAGCCAGGTACATGCCGAACATCGTGGCAAACAAGGTGGTCTCAGCCGCCATAAAGAACCAAAAACCAAGGATCTTATTTTTTCCTTCCAGTGTCGCCTTTTCCGGTTCGGCCGGCAGTCCGGCCACTGTCGCCTGTTGATCTTCCACTTTCATCAGCTTTCCACCCCCTTCAGCTCTTCAGGCTCGATGTGATATCCGGGATCCTCTTCAAAGGACCGGATGTACATACACGCGAAGACGACCAGGAGACCGAGGGCCCCCACCCGCCAACTGTGAAACACAAACCCGAACCCGGAGACAAAGAAGCCTAGAGACATCACGAAAGGCAGATAGGCTGGTGACGGCATGTGAATGGGGCCCAGGGGCTCTGCCGCCTGCAGCTTCCCGTCTCCCTCATATTTATCCAGCCACCAGGGATCCAGGCCCCGTACCCGGGGGGTCTGGGCGAAGTTGTAATGAGGAGCCGGTGAGGGCAAGGCCCATTCCAAGGTGCGCCCGTTCCAAGGATCGGGTCCCGCCTCTTTCCCCATGCGCAAGGTCTGGACCAGGTTGTACAGAAAGACGAGGATCCCAGCGGTCATCAGCAGCGCTCCGATGGTGCTGAGCAGGTTTAACAGCTCCAGATTCCGTCCGGACATATAGGTATACACCCGCCGAGGCATCCCCATCAGGCCCAGAAAATGCTGCGGAAAAAAGGTTAGGTGTTGACCCAGGAAAAAGAGCCAGAAGTGGGCTTTCCCCAGCTTTTCATTCAACAGGGTGCCGAACATCTTAGGCCACCAGTAGTAAAGACCGGCGAAGAAACCGAGGATGGTCCCCCCGATCATGACATAGTGGAAGTGGGCTACAACAAAGTAAGTATCGTGAAATTGCAGATCAGCAGGAACCACCGCCAGCTGAACCCCGGTAACGCCCCCCATCACAAATACCACGATGAAACCGGAAGCGAACAGCATCGCAGTGGTAAAACGGATCCGCCCGCCCCACATGGTAAACAGCCAGTTAAACACCTTGATCCCTGTGGGTACAGCGATCGCCATGGTGGCGATGGCAAAGACCGTATTGGCGATCGGGCCCAAGCCCACGGTAAACATGTGGTGCACCCAAACCATGAAGGCGAGAAATCCGATTAGCACCGTAGCAAAGACCATCGAGTTATAACCGAACAGGCGCTTCTTGGAAAAGGTGCTGATCACTTCGGAAAAGATGCCGAAGGCGGGCAACACGATGATGTAAACCTCTGGGTGTCCAAAGATCCAAAAGATATGTTGCCACAAAGTCAGGTTTCCGCCTCCTGCCAAGGTGAAGAAATGCGTGTCGAACAGACGGTCGAACATCAGCATGAACAACCCCGCTGTCAACGGAGGAAAGGCGAACAGAATCAATGCCGAAGTGACAAAGGTGGTCCAGGTGAACAAAGGCATCCGCAGATAGGTCATGCCAGGTGCTCTCATATTGATGATGGTAACCAGAAAATTGATCCCGCTCATCAAGGTTCCCAGTCCGGCAATCTGCAGCCCCAAGACGTAATAATTAACGCCCGGCCCAGGGCTGAATTCGTTTAGGGAGAGCGTGGCGTAACTGGTCCAGCCAGCATCCGGGGCACCTCCGAACAGCCAGCTCAGATTGACCAACAATCCCCCGAACAGGAACAGCCAAACTCCTAGGGAATTCACAAAGGGAAAAGCCACATCCCGGGCGCCGATCTGCAGGGGTACGGCAAAGTTCATCAATCCCAGCAAAACTGGCATGGAGACGAGGAAAATCATCGTCGTTCCGTGCATGGATAACAGCTGGTTATAAATATCCCCCACCACCAGCTGATTGTCGGGAAACATCAGCTGCAAACGCATCAACAGCGCTTCCAAACCGCCGACGGCGAAGAAAAATCCACCTCCCAGCATATAGAGGATCCCGATCCGTTTGTGATCGACGGTGGTGATCCATTCCCAAAGCCAATTGTCCTGCATCCTTTGCAGATACTTTTTGTTGTATCCCCCGGTGAAAATCGCACCGAGGAACATGATAAACACGATCAAGATGATCAAGGTAGCCAAGGGATTCCCTCCTTTACGGTGACAACCCGGGTTACTTCAAGGTTTGCAGGTACTCGACCATGGCATCGAGTTGTTTGTCGTCAAGATGATCAAACCCGGGCATCCGGTTCCCAGGTTTGATTTTTTGCGGATTAACGAGCCATTTCTTCAAATTCTCCCGGTTGTTGTCCAGCGCCCCAGCGACACGGGTCCGGTGACTAAATCCGGTCAGTTCGGGGCCGGTACGTCCCAAAATGTCATAACCGGCCCCCTGGATCGCATGACAGCCGATACAGTTTTGAGCAATCAGCTTGTGTCCCTGTTTTTGCTGTTCCGTTTTCGGCTTGGATTTGGGTTGCTTCCTGGAAGCGATCCACTTTTCAAACTCTGCCGGCGGGTGGGCAATCACTCGAAACCGCATAGTGGCATGGCTGGCACCGCACAACTCTGCGCATTCCCCTTCATAAAGCCCGGGTTCATCCGCCTGAAGAATCAGCCGTTCGGTACGTCCGGGGTTCATATCCTGTTTCCCACCTAGGCTGGGAACCCAGAAGGAATGGACGACATCGTGGGCAGCCAACAGGAACTCCACTTTTCTGCCAGTGGGGATATGGACTTCGTTGGCAGTGGACACCTGATAATCGGGATATTCAAAGCCGAACCAATATTGATAGCCGGTGGCGTTGATACGGAGCGTACCCGGCTCCGGTTCCCGATCTGTCCCGCGAAAGGTAGTGGAGATGGTCGGGACGGCAAGGATGATCAACAGGATGATCGGAACGGTGGTCCACAAAATCTCCAGTTTTTTGCTTCCGGCCACCTGTTCGGGAATCTCATCTTTGTCATCTCCGGGACGTTCCCGGTACTTGATCACCACGTAAATATAGATCGCAGCCACGACGATCACGACCAGGGTCATAATCCCAGTGCTCAGGTTGATCAAGTCCAATTGGGTTTCTCCCACCGGGCCCTTGGGATCCAGTGCAGACATGTGGGGACTACCACAACCGGTCAGCAATCCGAACCCTGCCAAGATGGCCACAATCCACCTGGCTGACAAACATCTCTTCATCAACAGATTCACTCGCTTTCTTTTCCACATCAGAATGGCCGGACTCGCCGGCTTATATTGGAACCGAAAGGGGAGAAAATGCCGCCAGGGCCGTCAAGACCACGGTCAGATAAACCAAGGAATACCGGAACATGCCCCGGGCCCAATCTTTCCCCGCTCCATGCATAGGTCCTCGGAGTGCACAAGCTAAATAGCCTGTGTTGAGCAACCCTGTGATAGCGGCATATGCCATCCCCGCTTCCCCGCGCATTACCGGGAGAAGCGAGGCGGGAACGAGCAGGGCGACAAAAAGAAGGATCTGTTTCTGTGTCGCTTTTGCCCCTTTTACCACAGGCAGCATCGGGACACCGGCCTTACGGTAGTCCTCCGCCTTTAACATCGCCAAGGCAAAAAAGTGGGGGGGTTGCCACAAAAACAAGATGGCGAATAAAATCCAAGCGCTCAGGTCGAGGGAAGCACCAGACGCTGCCCAGCCAACTAAGGGCGGAATGGCCCCAGAGAGGCTGCCCACCACGGTATTGATAGAGGAGACCCGTTTTAGCCACAGGGTGTACACCACGACGTATAAAAAGGAGCCTGCCATCGCCAACCATGCAGCAAGGGGAGCGGCGGTGATGTGGAGCAAGACCACGCCCCCCACTGTCAACAGACCGCCCAGCATACCTGCTGTTTCACGACTGATTCTGCCAGCGGGGACCGGCCGATCTTTCGTTCGCTCCATCAACCGATCCAGATCCCGGTCGATCCCGTTATTTAATGCACAACTTCCGCCCACCACCAGGAGCATACCCAGGAGCGTCAGGGCCAGTTGCTTCGGGTCCGGAGCACCGCCGGTAGCCAACCAATAGCCGACAAAGCAGGCCCAAGTATTGGAGAGGTTGATCCCCGGTTTGGTCAGGGAGAGGGCGTCTCTCCAACCGATGATGAAAGCCGGCTTTTCCAAGGAGCCCCTCTCCGGTCGCACTTCAGGACCGGAAACGGAAAATCGATCCATGACTTCCCTTCCTTTCGATCGGTCGTGACCCAGTCACCCCGAAAGAGATGCCGTTCAGACATTAAGCTTCCTAAAAGGGAGATGAAATATGTAAAAATTGGCCGAACTGGATCTCACCATGGGAAATCCGTTCCAATCGGCAACACCCTTTCTTTCCCTTGACAAAAAAAGACCCCCACTTCACTTGAAGTGGAGGCAAAATCAATCGGTTGGCGGTCGGGGGAGGTTTCCAGTGAGCAGATCTCCCAAAGTGGTCCGGTCCAGCACATGAGCCACCGTGTCCCTCACCACCGCCCACAGCAGCTGCAACTGGCAACCCTCTTCCAAAGGGCAAGGTTCGTAAGCGGTCAGACTGACACAGCTCATGGGGGCGATCGGCCCTTCCAGCTGACGCACCACCTCACCGATCACCACCTTTTCTGGGGGGAGCCTTAAGCCGTACCCTCCGTGGGTTCCCCGTTTGCTTTTTACATACCCATGTGTTTTTAATTGGAGCAAAATTTGTTCCAAATAAGAAGTGGATACCAATGTTTGTGCGGCAATTTCCGACAAGGGGATCAACCGGGTGTCCCGGTTTTTTCCCAGTACGAGCAGGGCGCGGAGTGCATATTCTCCGCGACTGGACACTTTCATAGTTTTCACATTCCTCCGAGGAGGGATTTCCTTTCACTCTCTTTTCTTGCGGATGACAGCGAAGGCCAGACAAAGAACCCACAGGACGGAAAGAGCTCCGTAGACGAAGCTGTGCCACGACTCTGGAATACTGTCAATGGTGCTCAACAACGTCTGCACGTTGATGTTGATAATGAGCCCGCCTACCAACACACCTAATAGATATGAAGGAATCACCTTAACAAACCAAGCGGCAATGGGAGCGGCCACAATACCCCCCGCCATCAGCGCCCCGACCCAAATCCAATCCACATCGCGGAAGCCGAGGGAAATAAGAAAGCCCAAGGTTGCGGACACAGCGATGGCAAACTCACTGGTGTCAACGGAACCGATCACCTTTCTCGCTTCCGTCCCTCGGTGGGAGAGAAGGACGGGAGTGGTCAAGGGACCCCATCCGCCGCCGCCGGTAGAATCAAAAAATCCGGCGAACAGGCCCAGGGGAACGGTCCATCGCCCCGGATGTCTATTCCTTTTTTTTCTTATATTTCCTGCAAACAGAAAACGATAGATCACATAGAAGCCCAATAAAAACAGGAACAAGGCGATATACGGTTTTACCGCCTCCCCTGGCAGGTTGCTGAGAAAACAGGCTCCGACAAAAGCTCCGATCGATCCAGGAATCATCAATCGCCTCACGATGACGGAATCAACATTGCCCAGTTTCCAGTGGGAGAACCCCGCTGCAGCAGTCGTCACCATTTCAGCCATGTGAACGGAGGCCGAAGCGATTGCTGGCGCAACCCCGAACATCAAAAGGAGAGAGGTGGATGAAACTCCATAAGCCATTCCAAGTGATCCGTCGATCAGTTGGGCGACAAAACCGATAAATGCGAGGACGATCAGTTTTTGCATGAACCCCTTCCTCCCTAAAACGCCTTTTAAGATTCGATATTGAGAACTCGACCTTTCTGAGCGTTTTGGTCGGGTTCGTAAGATACGGCATCTTATGCAACGTCCCATCGACTGGTTCCAGCCCATCCGATAGAAAAAAGGCAAAAAAAAAAAGATGCGCTTGTCAAAGCGCATCCTCAGATGAAGGGACTTAATTACCGTAGACAGGGGAATGGGGGGCGGTTTGGAGGGATCGGGTTCGATCCTCCTCCTCTTCTTTGCGGTCCTGCTCCCTTTGTTCCCGAACCCAACGGAAAAAGGTTCGACCCAGGACAGTGCCGTAGGCGATTTCCTGTACAATTTTCATCAGCACTCCGCCAGCTGACTGGTCGTGCAAGTGGCTTAAGAACGCAAACACTTGGGGAGCTCCCTGATACGTATCAAAGAGCAGGATCTGGGAAAAGGCGATCATGGCACAGGCGGGGGTTAATAGCACCCCATCCGCAAAGATGTAGGCCATCTTCTGCAACGGACTTAGTTGATCCCGCTCGGGTAGCGGACATGTCATCGGCCACCACATCATGAATGAACTTATCAACAACACCGTGTGAGCCACGGTCATCAACCATCCGCTCGTCATGATGGTGTCAAAGACGAGCGGCAGATGATAAACCGACATCAGCCCATTAAATGTGAGCAGCGTTAGCAACGGGTGGGTCAGGACGGAAAAAATCCGTTTTCTGACTCTCCCCCGAAAGAGCGGTCGATAAAACCAAGCAGGGAGACCCAGCATCAACAGCGGCGGTGCTACTAAATAGTCGAAGGACATTTCCAGCATATGCGCGCTGAACAGGAGGTGGCCGAAAGAGTGCAACGGGCCTCCCGACACATACAAGAAAGCCAGACCGGAAAAGAATAAAAACCTCTGTTTAGTTGTCGGTGCTTCCAGATTTTCACCCCAACGGTGGCGCCAAGGCCCCGTCACCATCAGGTAGAGCACGCCTACTGCCAAAATCAGTAACAGGGTGGTCGGATTGACCAGGTTCCATACATCAAATGGATTATGGGATCCATGAGCGTGCATACCGGCTCCTCCTTACACGCATGTTCAATAGGGGAACCCCCCTCGCCAACCGGCGAGGGGATCCCTGTTTCCTATCATACGAGGTACTTCAGTGCCACCACACAGATCACCCCGAACAACAGTCCTGTAAATATAAAGGTAACCGTAATTCGATGTTTTTTAAAATCCAGGTGCATAAAGGTGAAAAACTGCATCATTACCTGTATGGCAGCCAAACCGATGATCAGAGGAACCACCATAGCCGGCGGCACAATATCCATCGTTACGGCAGCGAAGGCGATAGCCGTCAACACGATCATTACCGCAAAGGAGGCGAGGTGCTTGGCATCGCTCTCCGTCGCTTGGGACTCCTGCTGCGGTTTCGCTTGTTCCATCTTAGCTTCCATCGATTATCACACCTTCCCCATCAAGTAGACGACGGTAAAGATGAACACCCAAATCACATCGATAAAGTGCCAGTACAAGCTGGCCGAGAAAAATTTCGGTGCCATATCGAGGCTCATGCCCCTGCGCCAAACCTGGACCAGCAACCCAGAGATCCAGAGAACCCCGAACAAGACGTGGGCTCCGTGGGTTCCGAGAAGTGTGTAGAAGGCGGAACCGAAGGCACTACCGGCAAAGGTATGTCCTGCGTGTACATACTCAACAAACTCGTAAATCTCCAAACCGAGGAAAGAGAAACCCAATAGTACCGTGACGCCAAACCAGAGCATCATCTTCTTGTAATTGTTTTGATGCATCCCCAGCACGCCCAACACACTAGTCAAGCTGCTGACCAACAGAATCAGCGTGCTGATGGCCACCATCGGAATTTGGTAAAGCTCTTGGGTGGTCGGTCCATCCAGATTGGAACCTTTCAATGCGAGATAGGTACCGAAAAAGCAGGCGAACATGACGGTCTCAGCACCGATAAAGAGCCACAGACCGAGAATCTTATTACGTCCCTCCATCGTCGCGCGTTCGGGATGGGGAGGCAGTTTTGCCGAAGTTTTTGCTTGTTCCAGTTCGGCGGTACTCATTATGCCTTCACCCCTTTCTCCACTTTTTCGACCTCGTCCGTTTCCACATGATAGCCATGATCTTTCTCGAAGGAACGGACAAACATCATCAGGAAGGCGAAGATCAACCCGAGGGCTCCCACTTCATTGGAACGGAAGACGAAGCCCAAACCGGAGATAAAGAATCCAAGGACGATCACAATTGGCAAATGGTTGTTGCTCGGCATATGGATCGGTCCCAGCGGTTCCGCCGGCTCCATCTCTTTGTTGCCCTTCATCTTCTCATGCCAGAAAGCATCCAGAGCCCGTACCTTGGGAAGCTGGGCGAAGTTGTAGAAGGGAGCTGGAGACGGGATCGACCATTCCAGGGTCCGGCCGTCCCAGGGATCGTTACCGACAGGAACACGGTGACGGTAGCTGTAGATAACATTGACGACGAACAGAATTGTAGCCACTGCCATCATATAGGCGCCGACAGTACTGATCTGGTTGATCAGGGTCAGACCGTCTTCCGGTTGGTACGTAAATACCCGACGCGGCATGCCAAACAGGCCGATAAAGTGCTGAATCAAGAACGTCAGATGGAAGCCGATGAAAAACAGCCAGAAATTCCACTTACCCAGTTTTTCATTCAGCTTGTAGCCAAATATCTTGGGCCACCAGTAGTAGAATCCCGCCAAGATACCGAACACGGTACCGCCGATCAAGACGTAGTGGAAATGAGCCACTACGAAGTAACTGTCGTGATACTGATAGTCCCCCGGGGGAGTGGACAGCATAACACCGGTCACACCGCCCATGACAAAGGTGGGAATAAACCCGACGGCATACAGCATGGCGGTGGTGAAGCGAATTTTTCCGCCCCACATGGTAAACAGCCAGTTAAACACCTTGATCCCTGTCGGGACGGCGATCGTCATCGTAGCGATAGCAAAGATGGAGTTAGCAACCGGTCCCATCCCCACAGTAAACATATGGTGGGCCCAGACCATAAATCCAAGGAAGCCGATCAAAATCGTGGCAAACACCATGGAGGTGTAGCCGAACAGACGCTTCTTGGAGAATGTGGAAATCACTTCGGACATGATACCGAAAGCGGGCAAAACCACGATGTACACTTCCGGGTGACCGAAAATCCAGAAGAGATGCTCCCAGATGATGGGGTTTCCGCCAGCCGCCACATCGAAGAAATTGGCTCCGAAAAGGCGTTCAAACATGATCAGGAACAGCCCAGCGGTCAACGGCGGAAAGCCGAACAGAATCAAAGCGGAAGAGATGAAAGATGTCCAGGTGAACAACGGCATCCGCAGGAAAGACATCCCCTCTGTCCGCATATTGATAATGGTTGCCAGGAAGTTGATCCCAGACATCAGCGTACCGAAGCCGGAAATTTGCAGACCCAGGACATAGTAATCAATCCCCGTGCCCGCACTGTATTCGTTGGCTGCGATTGGCACATAGTTGGTCCAACCGGCATCGGGAGCGTTTCCAAACAGCCAGGACAAATTCATCAAGATGCCGCCGGCGATAAAAAACCAGAGGCCCATGGCGTTCAGAAAAGGAAAGGCGACATCCCGTGCCCCGATCTGAAGCGGAACGATCATGTTCATCAAGGCGAACAAAAGCGGCATCGCGACGAAGAAGATCATGGTCGTGCCGTGCATCGTTAAAAGTTCGTTAAAAGCCCGGCCGACGATAAAATCGTTATTGGGATAAAAGAGCTGCGTCCGGATCAGCAGGGCTTCAATTCCACCCAGGATAAAGAAGAAGCCACCGCCGATACCATACATAATTCCAATTTTTTTGTGGTCAACAGTGGTGATCCAGTCCCACAGCCAGTGAGAGCGGAACCGGTCCATCAGTTCCTTGTTGTAACCACCGGTTAAGATCGCGCTCAAAAACAGAATGAACACGATAATCGTAACCAAGGTAGCCAAGAGTAGTCCCTCCTCCATTCACTGCAGACGCGGTTTTATGTAATAACCCGCGTGAACCTGAATCACTCCAGGCTTTGCAGATAGGCTTTCAGATTGTCCATATCCTCATCACTCAAGAAATCAAAAGACGGCATGTAAGTCCCCGGTTTCACCTGCTCGGGATGTTTCATCCATTTTTCCAGGTTCTCATCATTGTTTTCCAGGAGACCTGCGATTTTGTTTCGCTCAGCAAACCCAGTCAAATTTGGAGCTTTTTCCCCTTTGGTTTTCATCTGAGTGCCGTCAATAGCGTGGCAACTCATGCAGTTCTGAGTGAAGACTTCCTTACCAGCTTTTTGCTCGGCGGTCTTCGGTTCGGAGGAAGGATTCTTCCTTTTTTCCACCCATTTGTCAAAGTCCTCTTTTTCCTGAGCGACAACCTGGAAGTTCATCAGCGCGTGTCCTGCCCCGCACAACTCAGCACATCGTCCTTCGTAAGTACCCGGCTCATCAGCATCGATCCACATTTTGTTGGTGCTCCCCGGGTTCAAGTCTTGTTTACCGGCCAATTCCGGTACCCAGAAGGCGTGAATCACATCATCGGAAGTCAGTTCCAGATAGACCTTTTCATCTGTAGGGATATGGAGTTGCTGCGCAGTTTTGATGCCCAGATCCGGATATTCAAACTCCCACCAATACTGATGGGCCGTCACCTTCACCCGAAGCGGATCCTCATCCTTCGGCGCCTCCTCGGCAAGGGAGAAGGTATGCGTTAAGGTGGGTACTGCTAAAATAGCCAGCAAGATGATGGGAATCACAGTCCACAGCATCTCCAGCTTCATGCTTCCTTCAACCTGTTTGGGGATGCTGTTGTCCCCCGGTTTCTGACGGTAACGAATCAATACATAGATAAAGATAGCCAAGACCACAGCGACGACAAAAGTCATGATGTAAATACTCAACATGATCACGTCGAGACTGCCTTCACCAGCCTCCCCTTTCGGGCTAAAGACCGTTCTGTCCGGCTCTTCACATCCGGTCATCACAAGGGTAAATATAGCGAAAATGGATAATAGTAGCGCTAAACGCTTCCCTCGTCTCATACCGTTTAACCCCGCTTTCTCTCATCAAATCATTCCTGGGCCGATCTATATTGTATATCAAAACAACGCCGCCGGCTGTATGGAAATAACAGTCAAACGGCTGTTGAACGCCAAAGGCGTAGATCCGGCACTCGGCCATCAGCCGAAGAGTACCGGATCGATCAGCATGGCGACTTGCATCAATGTGAGGTAGAACAGCGAGTACAGAAACATCTTGCGGGCCCATCCCTCGTGTTCTTCACCGGACCAGCCGGCGACACCGAGGTAGAACCAGCCGCCCCCCAATAGGAGCGCCATCGCCAAGAAGAGCCAACCGACGACACCGGTCATCCAGAGGAGCAGGGAAACCGGCAGCATCATTCCCACAAAGAGGATCGTCTGCCGCCTGGTATCTTTCTGTCCCTTCACCACCGACCACATGGGGACGCCGGCCGTACGGTAGTCTTCTTCCTTCATCATGGCCAGGGCATAGAAGTGAGCCGGCTGCCAGACAAACATAAACAGGAAAAGCATCCATGCTGCCAGGCCCAGCGTTCCTTCCACCGCCGCCCAGCCGACCAAGGGTGGAATCGCCCCGGAAAAGCTGCCGACAATCGTGTTCCAAATGGTGGTCCGCTTGGTCCACATGGAATAGATGACTACATAGACGATATAGCCAAATGCAGCCAGGAGAGCCGACAGCGGGTTGACCAGAATACTGAGCAGGGCCACACCGGCCACTCCCAAAAGAATCCCCGTCCAGAGTGCCGACTGCGGTCGGATCCGCCCGGCAGGGATCGGTCGATCCTGGGTCCGTCCCATCTGCGGGTCGATATCCCTGTCGATATAGTTGTTGACTGCACACCCACCGGCGATCACCAGAGCTGTCCCCAAAAGGGTGACAAGCAGGAGGGTGAAGTTGAATGTATCATGACCGGCCAACCAAAATCCTGTAAAGGTAGCCATCAGATTGGAGGCATTGATCCCCGGCTTGGTCAGGATCCAATAATCCCTCCACGAGGCTTTGGCCGTTGTCTCGGAAGCCCCCGCCAGGAGCTGTTGTGTCATAGGTCGTTCCACGGTACCCCTCCTTTCTATGGACCGGGCCCGCTCCAGTTCGGTTGCATTGCCCCCCTTCTGAGCAGGTCCTCTTCAGCGCATCCGTTGCCGGTTCACTTCCGCCTCCCCAAACTCCCCAAAAGACGGGAAACGGACATAAAACTGCGCTGGAACTCCCCATCTTCAAAACGCGTTCTTGATCTAAGGGGACCCAGCGTAGATTCCCCCGGCGGTGAGGGCTAAGCCCTATTAGCGCCGGAACCAGCCTTATATCACCTGTGCCGACGGTGCCAACCAAATGATGGAAAACCGCAACAGACGGCGTTTGGTAGGAATGGCATCATAGTTCATTTACATTGTAGATGAGCCAAAAGAATAACGTCAAGTAAGACCGGAAAAGGTTCAAAATATGGATACATTACCACTGAGAACGCTTTCTCTGCAGACAAAAAAACATCCGGTTTCCCGGATGGCGTGGGGCTGCCTACTTATTCCTCCGATTTCACAGCAGGGGCGTTCAGCCATTTCGTAACCTGTACACAGGTTCCTTTCCCCTCTAGCGCACGAATGGCAAAATCATCCATCAAGTCCCGCACCTGCCGCAACCCATATCCTTCTGTCGATACCAGGGATTCGGAAGCACGGATCACCTCGTCCAAGTCTTCAATCCCCGGGCCGAAGTCTTGAACTACGATGCGGATCCCCGGTTTATCCCCCTCGATCGACTCCACTCGGACAACCCCTTCCTCGGCATGGTGCACCACATTGCGCGCCAGTTCCGAAACAGATTGCACGATCCGGCTCTGGTCCAGTTCACTAAACCCCATCTCCTTGGCCATTTCCCGCACTTTGCTGCGGATATTAACCACGTCCCATTCATATTTAATCGGGATTACCGTATTCAATCTCTCGCTCCCCCCCAACCGGTTCACGGTGTACCGGGATTTACTACCGGCACATCGGACCTGTCCAAATCTTGTACTTTAAACAGGCGGGCGTACTTCCCTCCCAATGCCATCAATTCATCATGCGTCCCGCTTTCGACAATCTGTCCTCCCTCGACCAAGCAGATCCGGTCCGCATGGGTGATCGTCGACAGCCGGTGAGCCACGATCAGTGTGGTGCGCTTTTCAGCCAACCGATTGAGCGACTCCTGAATCAGCTGTTCGGACTTCAGGTCCAGGGCGGAAGTCGCCTCGTCGAGAATCAAGATGGAGGGATCTTTCAAAAACACCCGAGCGATGGCCAACCGCTGTTTTTGCCCCCCGGAAAGTTTAACCCCCCGTTCCCCGATTTCCGTGTCGTAACCTTGAGGCAGATCGATGATAAACTCATGGGCATTAGCCGCCTGGGCAGCAGCCACCACTTGCTCCATCGGGGCATCCGGGTTGCCCATCCGGATGTTATCCAGGACACTGCCACTGAACAAAATGTTGTCCTGGAGCACCATCCCGATCTGTTGGCGAAGACTTTTCAGTTTCCAGTCGCGCACATCGACGCCGTCCACTTCCAGCCTTCCGCCAGTTACATCGTAAAAGCGGGGAATGAGAGAGACGATAGAGGATTTTCCTCCGCCACTCATCCCGACCAAGGCGATGGTCTGTCCGGGTTGGATGTCCAGATGGATCCCTTTTAGTACCTCTTCATCGTTACCGAAATACGAAAAATGAACATCCTTAAAGGAAATCTGTCCTCGCGCCCGGTCCATGGAACGGGCACCTGGACGGTCGGTGATATCGTAGGTTTCATCCATCAGTTCAAACACCCGATCCATCGAGGCCAAAGCTTGGGTCAGTGTTGTCGACGCGTTGACCAGGCGGCGGATCGGAGAATAAATGAGCTGCAGGTAACCGTAGAAAGCCGTCATTTCCCCAATGGTCAGGTCCCCGTCAAGCACCTGAAAACCAGCGAAGGCGATGACCAGAATCGGGGCAATATCGGTAATCGTATTCACCACGGCAAAGGTGCGGGCATTCCAACGAGAATGATCCACCGCTTTTTCTAGATAATGACCGTTGCGGTGATTAAACTGTTCCTGTTCGTAGTCTTCTAGATGAAAGGCGCGAATCACGGAAATCCCTTGGATACGCTCATGAAGGTGGCCCTGCATTTCGGCGAGTGCCTGGGACCGCTCCTTGGTCAGCCGCTTCAGCCCCTTGTAGAAATACTTCACCGCCACCCCATACAAGGGAAAGACGGAGAGAGCCACCAGCGTCATCAACGGATCCATCCATAGCATGATACTGATGGCGATCGTCAAAGTGATCAAATCCAGCCATATATTCATCATCCCGGTGACGACAAATTCTTTGGTCTGTTCCACGTCGTGAATCACCCGGGAAATAATCTGCCCCACCTTCTGATTGTTGTAGAAACGGAGAGACAGTTTCTGCAAATGATCAAACAGCCGTTTGCGTACGTCAAACAAGACGCGGCTGGCTGTCCATTGAGCGAAATATTGACGATAGTATTCAATCGGATACCGCAAAACGGTAAAGACAAACAAAGCACCGGCAACCACCTGAGTCAGGTTGGTCACCTTTTCCTCGACGGGTACATCCGCCAGCAAAATATCATCAACAACATATTTGAGGATGAGCGGCAACAACATGGGAATGGCGAACTTGAGTATACCGACCCCCATCGTGGCCGCAATCTGCATCCGGTAAGGGCGAACAAATCGAAGATATCTCCGAACACTGCCCAACCGACTTCAACTCCCTAATTGATCAGTTCTGGAAAATCACTTATGTTTCCATCCCTATTATAACAGAGGAGACAAATACGCTCGGGAAGAAGAAAAAATGTAACAAGAACGTACACCTTGTCCATCCTCTTTTCCCATATAACGATTCCTTCGGCGACAAGGTTTTTGCAATCCGTCCTTGAAACGAGAAAAGCCGCCCCTTCGAGCGGCCGTTATCCTTCCCCTATCAGCTGCGGGCTTTTTCCAGAGCCGGTAACAGCTTGTTATTCAAGATTTTGATATAGGTTCCTTTCATCCCGAGGGAGCGGGATTCCACCACACCAGCACTTTCCAGTTTCCGCAGGGCGTTGACGATCACGGAACGGGTGATGCCTACCCGGTCGGCAATTTTGCTTGCGACCAAGAGTCCTTCATTACCTTCCAGTTCGTTGAAAATGTGCTCTGCCGCTTCCAACTCACTGAAGGAGAGGGAATTGATCGCCAATTGAACCACAGCCCGGCCGCGAGCCTCCTCTTCGATTTTTCCGGCCCGCTCCCGCAAGACTTCCATCCCGACGACGGTAGCGCCGTACTCAGCGAGAATCAGATCGTCATCGACAAATTTATCATTGATCCGGGACAGCACCAGCGTTCCCAGATGATCCCCACCGCCCACAATCGGAACCAACGTAGTGTAGCCGTGTTTAAACATATCCTTCATTTCTACCGGATATGCGGTCAAAGGATCATCGACGCTGATGTTGGAAGACGTCTTCTCCACATCCATCAGTTGCGTAGCATACTCTTCCGGAAATTGCCGTTCTTTCAAATACGACTGCATCCGTTCATTCTCAATATCGTGGTTGATCCCCAGTCCCAGAATCTCTCCTTCGGGACTGACCACGTAAATATTGGCACCAATCACATCGGAGAGGGCGCTGGCTACCTGATCAAAGTCCACCAGGTGATGCCCCACATTTTTTTGAAGGATCTTGGAGATCCGGCGCGTCTTATCTAACAGATCCATCTTCGTTCCCTCCTGCCACAATTTCTTTTTATATTCACAAATATCACGGTAATCTGTGACCGACCTTTTGGTCGGGAGCGGTTTTTATGCATACTGTGAAAGTCGTGAGTTTGACCCACACCTCTCCTATTATGCAATGTTCGACTCGACCACGCATCCAACTTGTGTGAACAGTTTTTGACTTTTTTGCTATTTGTGTTTGTCCGCATCATAGGGAAGCCGCCAAGGAGGGGCGCCAGAGAATCAGCTCCACTTTTCCCTCAAGCAGGTCAAAGGGAACCTGTCCCACACTGGGGTAACGGCTGTCCCGACTGGCATAACGATGACGGTTATCCCCCATCACAAACACATAACCCTCTCTCACTACCACCGGCCCATAGGCCCCGTCCTCGATTTCCGACTCAATGTAGGGCTCATAGACCTTTTTTCCATTGCGGTAAAGGTCACCCCCCTTAATCTCAATACGATCGCCCGGCATTCCCACCACGCGTTTTACCAGATACTTCCCCTCCCGGGAAGGGTCCACAAACGTAACAACATCTCCTTTTTCCGGTTCCTCAAACAAAAAATAGAATTTATTGACCAAAAGGCGGTCTCCATCTTCCAAAGTGGGTTCCATTGAGGTCCCGTTGACGACAGACAGCGCCATCCCAAACTGGTTGATCACCAGTGCCGCCGACACCGCCAACAAAAGGGTTCTTACCCACGGAATAAAGAGGGGGTTCCATTTGTTCATTCTACATCACTTCACCCCATCAGATAATTTTTATAGGATAGATAAAGATGATACCCAGTGCGGACGAAGCCCGGGGTGAAGGGGGCTTCTCCCGATCGGACTCGCTCCTCCAACTGCAGGGCAGCTTCCCTTATCCGCTTGACCAATTGGGGCGGATAAGAATAGAGACGCCGGTTTTGTTCAAATTCCTCCCGATCCAACCAGCGGTAAGAGCCGTCGGCCTCTACCAGCAGATCGAGATCGAAATCGGTGTAAACCAACACACCCTGCTGCCAGGTGTAAGGAGAAGCGAGATTGCAATAAAAGCGGTAGGATCCGCGAGCGTCGAATAGTACTATCGTATTAAACCACTCGTCTCTATGAAACTGACAGATAGCCAATCCCTTCGTAAACCACTGACTTCCATCGGATTCCGTCACCTGTACGTCACGGTTGGCCACCAAAAGCGGATCTTGCGTCTTCAACACGACTGACTGTAACCAGGAACGGTGGAAACCCCCATCGTACTTGCGACTTTCGATTCGGATCCGATCCCCTGGACGCACTATTTGATCCACACCTTTTTCCTCCTATTCTCCTGTATTTCCAAAAATATCAGATGCTAAAACATAAAAATCAGAATTGGTTCCAAGGGGTGAAAAGTTTTAGACACTCTCACCATCGGGAAAATGTTTTTCCGATCCCTTGACATCCTCTCCCCTCCTATGCATAATAATAAAAACTAAAGTGAACAGACTGGGTAAACGCGATGAAGGGGCCTAAGGCATGGTGACCGAGCAGAGAGCGATTCCCCTCGGCTGAAAGGGAGCGCCGGCAACACCTGCCCCAACCCACCCTGGATGCGGACGGCGACGAGTCGCTACGGAAGAACCGTTATCACAGGGAGTTATCATGCTCCCCTAAGCTGGACACTTCCTGTGTCAAAAAAGGTGGTACCGCGGAAGATACACCCTCTTTCGTCCTTGGGACGGAAGAGGGTTTTTGCGTTTTTAGATATAAAGGAGGATGGGACCATGACCGATTCGAAACAAATCTGTTTTATCGGAGCGGGGTCGATGGCAGAAGCGATTCTGTCCGGCCTCTTGCAACACACCGATACGAAGGCGGAAGCGATCACCATGATCAACCGCCAGGACAAAGATCGCATCGAAACCCTGCAAAACCGATACGGCATCATCTCCCCCGAAAACAAAGAGGCCGCTGTCCGTCAAGCAGATACAGTGATCCTGGCCACGAAACCCAAGGATATGGACGATGCCTTAGCCCAATGGGGAGACCAGATCCAGTCGGGACAACGGGTGATTTCCGTTGCTGCCGGTATTCCAACCCCCTTTATCGAAGAGAGATTGTCAGCCCATCCCCCAGTGGTACGGGCGATGCCCAACACCTCCAGCATGGTGGGAGCATCGGCTACGGCCCTATGTCCGGGGCGCAACGCCGCTGAAGCCGACCTAGACGAGGCCATCCGCATCTTCTCCGCTATAGGCACCACCGTGGTAGTGAAAGAGGAGGAGATGGACGCGGTCACCGGACTGTCGGGAAGCGGCCCCGCCTATATCTATTACTTGGTGGAAGCGATGGAACAGGCGGGGGTAAATGAAGGCTTGTCCCCTGCCGTCGCCCGGAACCTCACCCTGCAAACGATGGCTGGCGCCGCCCGCATGCTGTTGGAAACAGGGGAAGAGCCGTCGGAGTTGCGCCGCCGAGTCACCTCCCCCGGCGGTACCACAATGGCGGGGCTCAACACCCTGGAGAAGCACCGCTTTCAAGAAGCGTTGATCGACGCTGTCCACCAGGCCCGGCGCCGCTCCCAGGAACTGGGGAACGCCTTCCCCTCTCCCACCCCTCGATGATCGAGGGAACCGAAGTGATAGTACCTTCACATAGATACGGCCCCTGATGGGGCCTATTTTCGTTGTCGCTCAGCCCCTGTCTTCTCGCAGAGGAGGTAGCGCCACATCCGAAATGGATCCTGGATCGACATATATTAAAAGAGAATCGGAATGCAACCCCCATTGGGATAGTGATCCAACGCTGTGATCCTTTGAGGGCCTGACGACCGACAGAGGCGATCGACCGAATACAAACAAGCAGGCTGTCGTAATTTTTACGACAGCCTGCATCCCTCCTCCTCAGTCGAGGGTAGAAAATTTTAGTTAGAAACTTATCCTTTGAGCTGGGCCTCTTTCTGGAAGGAGCGGTATTTTTCCGCCATTTCCACCGCGCGGCCCACATCCAGATAACCCGCCCGGTCCCCTTCCATCGGTTGAGCCGTAAACTTTAGAATGCTTTTTACATCGTTGGGGCTCAAGGTCGGGTTGGCCTCCAGCAGGAGTGCCGCGACACCAGCGCAAAAGGGGGTGGCCATGGAAGTGCCGGACAGGTTGATATAATATTCGTTGACACGGTTTTCCGGCATTTGCTCCTCCAGCGGTGAGCCCGGAACCGATAGGGAGATGATATTGGTACCGGGAGCGTAAATATCCGGTTTTACCAACAGGTCCAAGGTGGGCCCGCGGCTGGAATAGGAGGCTTTCACATCGTCCTTCCGATCGACTGTGTTGCGATCATCCGCAGAGCCGACGGTCAGGATGACAGGGTCATGTCCGGGAGTACTGATTGTTCCCGGATAGGGGCCTTCATTGCCTGCCGCCGCACAGACCACGAGCCCGCTGTGCCAAGCCGCTTCCACCGCTTGCGCCAAGGGATCATCCCGGTAGGATTCAAAGGCGGGCGCACCTAAGGATAGGGAAAGAATTCGTATATCGTATTTCTCCCGGTTTTCCACACACCACTCGACCCCTTTAATCACCTGGGACAATTGCCCGCTGCCGTTTTTATCGAGGACTTTAACACCGACCAGCTTCGCTTCCGGCGCCGGCCCAGCGTATAATCCTTCGGACAGGTGCCCGTTGCCTGCAGCATCTCCTGCACAGTGGGTTCCATGTCCCTGATCATCGTAGGGTTCTTCTTCTCCCCCCACCAGATCGGCAAAGGCAACGATCCGGGAGTCCGGCTTCATCAAGTCATCATGGGGGTGAATCCCCGTATCGATCACGGCAATCGTTACACCTTTTCCAGTCAACCCCTCCTGGGCTTGCACCTCGGTCACACCGCTCGATTTTCGCGCCACATCCAGAAAGGATCGCACTTCCCGGTCATGAAATACCTTGCGGACTCCATCCTGCTCCGTCAACCGCCGAATGGTTCCGGGACTGATTTTGCCGTAAAAACCCTTTGGCGTCCGCAATTCTCCGTGTACCTCGTTACAGGAACCTGTCGAGCAGAGATCAAGCGCTTCCTGCCGTATAGAAGACTCCACCTGGTGATCAAAGGAGACGATCACTGGAACGGCTTCCTGTTCTTCATCGATCCCCGCTTCCCTGAGCCGTTTCAACTCCCGGATCAGCCCGGGATCGAGAAAACCGTTCGCTTGTTCAAACCAAGCTTCCCGCCTGTTGGCCATTTTTTATCACCTCCGCTAAAAACCTTAGACAAAAAGAGGTGATATCCTTCCTTTTATTCCATATTTTTTGAATTATTTACCCATTTATTGTAACTAAAATTGCATTCCGATTATAAAAGAAAAAGGGTATGGAGCCGAAGCTTTATCTGTGAAGCCACCGGCCCGAAAATATCACATTAATAACTCCAGGCGCTTTGCAGATTGTAAAGCCAATTTTTCTCCAATACCGACGCACGGGTCCCTTGGTAACCCAAATGTTGATAAAAAGGATACAACTTTTTGGTCCCATCATCGACAACCACTTGAATGCGGTGAACGCCCTTGTCCTGAAAACGTTTTTCCAACTGTTCAGCCAGGCTGCGTCCGACCCCGCATCCTTGGTATTCCGGATGGACCGCCAGACAGTAGAAAAAACCTGTCTCTTTCTCCATCGTTCCAACAATAGCGCCAACTACCCGTCCTTCGATTTCCGCTACCAAAACCAGATCCCGATCACAGGCCAACTGTTTCGACAACACCTTAAGCGTCTCCTGTTCCCTGGATTGGGAGGCTGTCATCTGCCAGATGGATGTGACCGCGTGAATGTCGGAGAGCTGGAACGATCGCAGGTTCATAAGGCGATTCCTCCTACAACGATGGTTTTATAAGTGTACTAAAACAGGCTTCGCTAGTGCAATTGTGATCTTCATGTTAAGAAAACGCTTACTCCTCCCCTTATACTCATCGTTCGCCTGTTTTTTTCATTTATCCGCTTTATTTCATCCTCGGCCAAAATGATCACCCTCTGGCGGCAGCCACCCTTTTACGGGCTGCGGGTAAGCGAACAAGTTCATCGGTCAGCCACCAGGACCAGGGAACCAGCAACAGCAGGGAACAGGCAGTCATCCAGGGCAACAAAACTGGAGACCAGCGGAATGAGAACGCCGACAAGAGGACAACACTCCAGACGATCAAGGAGTAGCGGATAAACCCATTGGAAATGTTGTCCGTACGGTACATGACTGCCGTAAAGATGTAGCCGCTGACAGCGAGGCATGAACAGGCGAATAGGCCCAACAACCGGCCCAAAAGGTTCTCCCATTCCATGATGTGCCCCGCCAATTGTTGTGTGGGCACTTCCAAGAACAGCTGGGAGAGAGCCGGCATGTAGATCATTTGAATCAGATCATGAAGTATCCAGGAGACGGCACCGATCACCCAGATGCATAAAGCCATCTGCAGCACCAAACGATATTCCGGGTCCAACACTTGAAACAAAGCGACCAGCACCCCTGTCATAGCCAAAACAGCCAGCAGATTGCTGCCCCAGGACCAAATGACAGCGGTCTCGTTGCTGCTGATATAGTACATTCGCTCTCCCAGGGAATCGGCACTCCCTCTGGTCAAAAACAGCAACGTCAACACCACTGCCGTCAGATTGATGGCCGCCGTCCCCCTAATCAGCCAGATGGCCCAGGATCGGTTTTCTTCCATCAGTTCCCACCCCCGGTCGTTTTGCCTTCCTGATTTCTCAATATATGTACGCGCACAAATCGCTACCATTTTCTCCAAAAAAACGGGCTTCATACGATTTCCGTTGCAAGGGATGGCGGTGTATGAAATCGGTGCGATCACACAACCTGTTGATGAGGTGATCCGGATGTACAAGGGCAGAAGACTGGATGAACTGACTGGGGTACCGCTGTCGGAATGGGAGCCGCATGAGCTTTCCCAACATCATTTCTCCTTATCCCAGCTCACCCCTTGGTTAAATGCACAGGGGGTAAGTCTCCACCACCAACTGATCGAGGAGATCGAGCGGCGCGGCGGCCTGCCCATGGCCGCCGTTGACAGGGATATGGAGGAAAAGCATCCCGCCGCCGATGGCGAATCCCATGACGAACATCGATTCCACTATTGATAAAAAGCACCCGTCTGGGGAAACGGGTGCTTTTTGGTCCAGGATTATTGAATCTGGTCAACCGCTTTCTTGTAGGTCATATTGCCGGGCTCCAGCTCCAGTGCTTTCCGGTAATGAACGGCGGCTTTTTTGCGATCGTCAGCCCGCTGCAAAACGACACCGTACTGATAATGATAGGCGGCGGTTTCCGGACGGAGTTCCAGCGCCTGTTGGATGCTTTGTTGCGCTTTTTTCAGTTCTCCGCCGTAATACCAGGCGATAGACAGATAATAGTGAGAGGTCGCATTTCCTGAATCCACCTTCACCGCTCGATTGAAGCTGTCGACAGCCGCTTGAACAGCGGCGGCCGTCTGTTTCTTTTTCTTTCCCGATGACAGCTTCTTATTGGCAGATACCTGTTCTCGCTCGGCCAGGTGCACCTGACCCACCCGGATATGATACTCAGGCTCCTCGGGAGACAGACGAACCGCCTCTTTGGCATGCTGCAACGCTTTCTGTAAATCCTCCGCCTTCAAAGAATAGGCCGCCAGTTGATGATGATAGGAAGCTTCTTTTGGCTTTAAACGAACGGCCTTTGTCATCGCCTGAACCGCTTGGTCATACTTTTTCCTTGCACTGTGGATACTCCCTTGATGTTCATAAAATTCAGGGTTGTCCCCATCCAGGGAAATCGCCTTTCGGATCGCGGTATCGGCCTGGTCGAGATCACCGGCGTACAGTGCGTAGATCGCCCAGGCATCGTAAACGTCCGCTTCGGGAACCTCTTGTATACCCCGGGCGAGAACCGCCGCCGCTTTCTCATATTCCTTTTGTTCGCCGTACAGGCTGGCTAGGTGCAACAGGTAATCCTTCTCCGAGGGATCGGCCTCTACTGCCAACTTGGCTTTGGCAATCGCCTCTCCCACCTGATCATCCTGTTCCAATCGGATCGATTCTCCGTAGTAACGAGCCGCTTCTTCCGCATCAGCCGCAAACAGACCGTCGGCCAAAAAGTAGCCCCCTGTTCCCAGGCCCAGCAAAACCAGCAAAACCGCCGCCCATACCGCCGGTTTTCGGCGGAATCGGAAACGCTTTTGACTTTCTTCTTCAGGGGATGGATCAACAGGTGTGGCGGATGAAGAAGGGATCGACTCCACTTGGGAACGGTCCGGTTTGCTCCACACTTTCCGCCCTGAAGGAGGCATCTCTCGTGGAGAGTGCCCGTCGATGATGGGGAGCCCCTCCCCGGCAAACCATCCTTCCCACTCCTTCGGATCCAAGGGATCATGGGGTACATCCGGGGGTTGGGGGTGGATCAAAGCCGGAGCGAAGGGGTCATGTGGGATTCCGAAACCGCCTTTTTCCGCTTCCGGCGGCGTCTCACTCAATTTGTGCACCGGGATCCCCTGCAGCCCCTCCAATAACGCTCTCATCCCCGGGCGTTCCGACGCATGATCCTGCAGGCTGCTTGTAATCCATTCCTCCAACTCCCGTGGAGCATTTTCGCGCAACTGGCTGAGTCGGCGTCCGTCAGCATCGGGGCCCGAGCCGGTCAACATGACGAAGGCCAGGCTCCCTAACTCATAAACAGCCCTTTTTTCGTCACGGGATCCCTCCCCCGCCGGCATCCCTTCCTTCGCCGCGTACAGGAAGCGCAGGCGGCCCTCGTCGATCAGCATATTTTGGGGATGAATCGGCGTGAACCAACCTGCCTCATCCATTCGGATCCACTGTTCCGTGACATTTTTTAATAGATGGACAGATTCAGAGAGGGACAACGGAGCCGATCGCTGCAGATCATGTGCTAGCACCGAACCCTTCAGTTCCCCGAGAATCTGATAGAGCACACCGTCTTCCACAAATAAACCTTCCACGGGAACCAGAGCGTCGGAATCCCGGTGGAGAAGGGAGTCCAAGCGAATCCGTCGACTCATTAGCGAGAGGTCGATCCCCAAAAGGAAGCGCGTCCCGCCGGCGGGATGCACTCGCGCATAGTAGAGCGTTCCTGCAACAAAGGGATACACGTCCAACACCTGAAAGGTGCCTCGGATCCACTCGTCCTTTCTCTTCTTTTTCATCCGTTATCCTGCTCCTTACCATGCTTTCATCCTGCTGTCTGATGTCATATCCATGTTCCGTAGTGAATCGGTAAAAAAATTGAACAGTTCCGGTCTTTTCATATTACCATGGAGCCGTGGAATCAGGTAGTCGCAAGACGGCTTTTCCACTCCAGGATCTTAAAAATCATACATCATCCCACGCCGTCCTCCTCCATCTGATAAAAAATTGCTTTTTATATCCAAATTAAAACTTATGGAGGATTCCACTCCGATCTCCTTCGCGAGATAATGGACAGGAATATGTTGTAAGGGAGGAATCATTTGTTGGTTAAGAAACGCGTCAAAATTGCCACAGTGACCTCTTTGTCCATGGTTGGGCTCATGGTGGCCAACCCCGTGTACGCCAACCCGGATGAATCCCCCGCTGACACCGGGCTGTCCGTTGAAGTGGGCAAGGATTCGGAGGAGGAAACATCGGCCTCCATCCAGTCACCTGAGCAGGGAGAGACGCCTGAACAAGATGAGGAGAAGGACCGCGGTCTTTTTGACATTCTGTTCCCCGACCCCGATGAGGATGAGGAAGAGCCGAATGAAGGCGAAGAAGGCCAGGGTGAAGAACCGGAGGAAGGCGAAGATCCTAACGAAGGTGAAGAACCCACCGAACCGGAGCCGCTTCCCGAGGATCCTGAAAACCCCGACCTGCCTCTTCCCGGCCTCCCCGGTGACGGAGATGAAGATGAGGATAACGGGGATGAAGATGGCGACCAAGACGGATCTGAAGAAGACGAGCAAAACCGTCCTGAAGAAGGAAACAATGATGGGTCAGAGGAAGACGGCAGCGAAAATGATGATTCCAACAACACAGAAGAGGACGAGCTAGTCACCGTGCCGGAACCGACCGATCCGCCGGCTGAAGAAAAACCCGAATCGATCAGTTATCTTCATAATGCCAAGGATCAACAACAGCAACAGGAGCAAAACGGAGACAAGGGCGGCAAGCTGCCGGATACCTCCAGCTCCCATCCGATGCAAATGGCGGTTGGACTGCTCACGGCTGTTTCCGGTGCTGCCCTCCTCTTCTTCCGTCGCCTCCGTTCCCAATCATAAGACTGATGTGCCAAGACTCCCCTTAACGGGGGAGTTTTTTTCGTTGCAGCAATCTTCGCCCCCCTTTACAATGAAAGAAACATTCAGGAGGGAAATGGCCACATGGCAACACCTGATTCGAAACAAGCCCGCTCCGTTTGTCCCTTGGACTGTCCGGATACCTGCGGGCTGAAGGTGACCGTCGAAGAGGGGAAAGTGACGCAGGTGACCGGGGATCCGGAGCATCCGGTCACTCAGGGGGCCATCTGTCACAAGGTGCGCCAGTTTCCTGACCGCGTCCACCATCCGGATCGTTTGCTGTACCCCATGCGCCGGACCGGACCGAAGGGAGCCGGCCGCTTTAAACGGATGAGCTGGGAAGAGGCTCTTACTGAGATCGTCGACCGGTTCCGGTCTACGATCCACGACTATGGAGCAGAGGCCATCCTCCCTTACAGCTACTATGGCAATATGGGCTTGGTCAATAACGGCAGCATGGATCGACGCTTTTTTCACCGACTGGGAGCGAGCCGCCTGAAACGAACCATCTGCAATACCGCCGGGAATATCGGATTTGCTCACACCATGGGAATCAAGGGAGCGATCGATCCTGAAGAGACGGTGCACAGTCGCTACGTCCTCTTGTGGGGCGGCGATTTTATCAGTACCAACATGCATCAGATGATGTTTTTGCAGCAGGCGAGAAAGCAGGGCGCACGAATTGTCACCATCGATGTTCGTCGCACCCGAACCGCCCGCTGGTCGGACGAGTTCATTCAGATTTATCCGGGCACTGATGCCTCCCTGGCCCTGGCCATGATGCATGTGATGGTAAAGGAAAACCGCATCGACTGGGAGTTTATTCGACAGTACACCACTGGATGGGAGCCCTTTCGGAGACGGATCGAGCTCTATTCCCCCGAGCGGGCGGCTGAAGAGACCGGTGTGCCGGCAGAGACAATCCGACGCTTAGCCCGGGACTATGCTGCAGTATCCCCCTCCTTCATCCGTATCGGCAACGGGCTGCAGCATCACGATCATGGCGGAATGACCGTGCGGACGATCGCCTGTCTGCCCGCCCTGACCGGCCAGTGGCGTTACCGAGGCGGCGGGGCCTTAAAGGAAAACGGCTTTTCCACTGTGGACACCTTAAAACTGGAACGGCCCGATCTGCTTCCCAACCCCGGCGTCCGCAGCTTCAACATGATTCAACTGGGAGACATCCTGCTGCAGGCGAACCCTCCTATTCGCTGTCTGTTCGTTTACAACACCAACCCTGCAGCCGTCGCCCCTTCCCAAGAAAAAGTGATCCAGGGGCTTAAACGGGAGGACCTATTCACCGTCGTCCACGATCTGTTTATCACCGATACCGCCCGTTATGCCGATCTCGTGCTGCCTGCCACCAGCTCCTTGGAGAATACCGATGTGTATAAATCCTATTGGCACCTGTACTTCCAAATGGCCCGACCCGTCCTTTCGCCCCAAGGGGAAGCCTGGTCCAATTTTCGACTCTTTCAAACCTTGGCGGAGCGGATGGGTTTTGACGAACCCTGTTTCCGGGATCAACCGGAGGATATTATTCGGCAAGTGCTGGACAACCCTGCGAACCCGTGGATGGAGGATCTCTCCTTTGAAGAGCTGGCGGAGAAGGGGATCCTCAAAGTGAATCCTGCAAAGGATCCTTTATTTCCCGACCGTCTCTCCCGCCCCGAAGGGAAAATCGCTCTCTACAGCGAGGCTTCAGCTTCTCTGGGGTTGGATCCGCTTCCCGGCTATCGCCGGCCACGGGAAGGAGGAAGCGCGGCGGGTCCGATCGATCCCGATCATCCCTATATCCTCCTCTCCCCGCCCAACCACCAGTTTCTCAATACCAGCATGGCCAATATCCCTAAACTGAAGCGGATCGAACGGAAACCTGAACTGGAAATCCACCCCGATGATGCCGCCGACCGCGGGATCGAAAACGGCGATACGGTGGAAGTGTTTAATCATCGGGGGCGTTCGCTGCTTTCCGCCCGCTTGACCACCGATGTTCCCCGGGGAGTGGTGGTCGCTCCCGGGGTTTGGTGGAACGATGCTTACAAAGGCCGCCGGGGGATTAACCAGCTCACCCCGGACCGGGAGGCCGATCTGGGCGGAGGCGCCGTTTTCTTCTCCACCGCCGTCAATCTGAAAAGAAGGGAGTACTCAAAGAATGCTGTCACCTGAGAAGGGGCCCTTGTATTTTTCATTCACGAACCAGTATGTTTTGGTCATCGGATCGACGGTGGAAGAGGAGGTAAATACGATCCTGTGTTTGAGCTCCCCCAAGCTTCCGCCATCTACGGAGCGGACCAACAGGTGGAGGGTGGGATAACCCCCTCGCTTTGCACCATGCGCTGAGCACGAGGTTTTACACGAATCATGCTCAAGAAGGCGGGTGTTGCAGCCATCTCCTTGATTACTCCAGTGGGGGAATTTATCTCGAGAGTAACCATCCATGGAGCCTTCGGACTGCACAGTGAGCGAGTTCAGCTCGGATTGAGCAGTAGATTTGTTGGTGTGTTGGGTGGAACTGCCCAGGTTGTCGGTCGCTCATACAGAAAAACAGCAGATAAAACCAATACAAAAACAATTGACCACAACATGGTTTTTTTCAGCATAGAACAGCCTCCTACACAATTATTTTTGAATCGTCCTCATTTTATATCTTTGCGAGCGAGAAAACCCCTTGCTTCAGCTATGGGGTTTTCTCGCTCGCAAAGATATAAACTCATAACATTTGAATTGCGCTTTCCGCTGCTTTATACCCAAAGAAAGCCCCAAATCCGATAAGGGCAATGCCAGAAGAAGCCAAAACCCATTTCATATACCTCTTATTCATAAATTGACGGCCGTAATGAACAGAGACGGATACAAATAAATCCCATACAATGATCCCAATAAAAATTGCACTGCTATATAACAAAGCATTTCCTTCTCAATACGCTCCCAGGTTCCGTCTTCCGACCATTGTTTCAGCCGTCGCCAACAGGTCGTGGGAGATCCGTATTGCGGGGGTAAATCTGCCCAGGCACATCCCGTTTTCAGCACGTACAAAATTCCGTTCAGGGTTTTTCTTGGATCGGCGGGTGGACGGCCCGGACCGGATTTTGGTTTGAGAAGCAACGGTTCAATTACAGCCCACTGTTCGTCGGTTAACTCATGTCTCGTACTCATACTTTCATTTTACATTGGAAGATCATGTTTTTGAAATAGCTTGTATACAAACATTAACTGTGTGGTTTGTGTTCCAACTATGTGGTTTGAAAAAGACCAAACAATCCAATTAAAAAAAGGGAGACAAGATCGATGCAAAACCTCTATATTACAGAGTGTGCTGAGTGTGGTTTTTACACAGAAAGTGAATCAATCCTTGAATTACAACATAGTTATGAATGCCCCAAGTGCAAAAACCTGAGTATTTTCATTCACGAACACAGCCCCCCTTCCCAAATCATTTGACAAGGTTCAGAAGGGCTTATATTAGCTGAGACAGGTTGATAAAAAAGAAAGAACCCAGGGTCATTCCCCTGGGTTCTCCGTACACAAGGCATGAGTCTGGGACGACCGCAAAGCCTTGACCCTTTCATTATATCTAAAAAAAGGCGCTTTATAACCCCCTATCCTCGCCATTATGGCTTAGAAGATAAGCGGATTTATTTAAGAGTAACTCCTAAAAATGAAGCCGCCCAATTTATAGGGTGGCCTTTTCTAATACGATCTAATGGGAAGAGGAGGGGTTAATTAATTCAGGCTCCTTAACTTAGGGAGAATCTCTTTCTTACCGTCCCTAAACTGAGGTCAAGGTTTAATGTAAGAGTCGACCTCGTTTTCAACGGACGTGGAAAGGGTATCAGTCCCTCCAATGATGTAGGCGTAGTCTAATTCATCTTGTATGTTAAGCAAATAATACTTAACGTCATCGGAAAGAGATTGACTGTTTGTTATCAACGTAGCCGAATTGGTTAAGGCAGCGAGCGTACCGCTTGCCAACATGCCTTGGAACGTCCAGCCGTGGGCCACGGTGACGGATGTCGGCTTGAGTTTTAAATCATATAACACATTGGTGTGAGCTTGATATCGTGTTGTTCCACGCTTATCCTCCACCGGTCCATAATTTTTTAACTCCTCCACGACCGAATCGGAAATCGAACTTTGTTTGCCTACAACATAAATAGTTCCCAGATCATATTTTTGCAAAAAGTTCTTCGTAGCTTCCGGAATGGAGTCAGATTTCACGAGTAGTATGGGAAAACTCATATCGGCTGCTGCCGATGCCACACTCAAGCTGTCTTCGAAATTCTCTCCTGAAGCGATAAAGACACTTGGAACAGTATTCGGGTTTAAGTGTGACAGAACTCGTTCTCCAATGATGGGAGGGGTATCATATCGTGTAGCGCCGGCAATCCGTTCAATGTCTTGAATCCCCATCGCAGGAAGTTCATTGTTTTCGATGTGTGATGATACTGAACCGGTTCCACCAATGATAATTACTCTATCCGGATTTAAACGTTCGATTTCCTGTTTGCAGATTACCCAAATGGAAAATAAATACAATGTGAAGCTGACAAACGAGGAAAAGAAATCCGTCAATTACCACAACTATACCGTAGGCACAACAGTCAAAAGTTTATCCAATGAGTTGGAGGACGTACAAACAACCGAATATCGGCCAGGTTACATAGTCCGCTATACCACTTTTATTCCAGATCCTTACGCACCGAATTACTTGTACATAACCGATGGCTGCTGTTTTCACGAAAACGTTCATAGGTTTGGCGGGGATAACCGTGGATTTAATTGGAAAAGCACCCGATATCGTACTCGTATAGATGCATACGCTATTTTTTATGAATCGGGTTATACTGCCTTTTATGATATACCGTCCGTTGGTCGAACAACATATTACAATAAAAATGGTAAATTAATAGGATATGATTATGCTAACAAAAGTGGAATGTATTCACATAGTATCAGTAAAACTTCCACCGCCGTTTCCTACAGTATGTACCATAGTGTAGGAAATCCATTCGAAGAGAAGTTCCCGAATATTGACTACAGATACGATGCAACGATTTATAAAAGTGGCAGTCTAACAATCTCGGGTAATCATGACCAAGCACCCAATCATGAAATTTATTTTATGACGTACCCTGGTGATACGATTTCCACGGTGCATCAACATAAGAGGAAAAGCTTTCTCTATCTTTTCCCAACCTTTCCCGATCGTTACTTTAGCTACACATTATAAAAACCGAATTAAAAACCCCCTTTGGTGCATTCTTAGGGGGTTCCTTTTTTATATCTTCCTAAACATTTTTAGTAATTCATCAATTAACCAAAAGAGAAAGGCTGAAATCAATCCCCATAATACCCAAAGGTATCTACCCTCTTTAATATCATCGAACCACAACAGAGCGGGCAACAATGCCCCACCGGTAGAATGGATCAAAAATGCCCATAACCATCGAAGATATTTCTTTTGGGTAAGATAATCAGATAAAACGGATATAGGAACACCATAAATTAAAACAATGAAAGCAGTAATCAATACAAAGCTAAATGCAAGAAGTGATGCTTCATGAGAATGCGGTGAAATTGAGTATAACCATAATAAAAGGAAGTATTGAATGATTGTAATAATTAACAGGGCAAGAAATTTAGCTTTAAGAATAACCCACAATTTTTTCATAAAATCCCTCCATTCAGTTCTGTTTCAAGCTTCTCATAAAAAAGGCTTCAAAGTCAAAATGCGGAAATGATAAATCGCTCCCCCTGCTAGGTATCCTAACCCAAAGGAGGAATTTGTTTGCGGAAATTGTCTATCTGTTTCGTGATAATGCTCTTTCTGATGGGGTGCAACACAATAAAGTATTTAGGCACTGTCCGGTAAATCAGAAACACGTGTCGCGCGGGGCAGGTTTTTCACGCTCCTTCCAATGCGGTGGCAAGTCATACGCATGAAAAACCTGCCCTCGATTGAATTACCAGACACGCCCTAGAAACAAAGGATTTAGATCCTGAAGTTAGAGAATTAGAAAAACTTGTTCGTTTTCCGGAAGAAAAGTTTCCTGAGAGAGCGGATTTCTTTTATCGGGTTGCATGGCCCTTTGCTATTTGTACCCAAGGTGGGGAAGGAGCTTATGTCGGATATATTCCCTATAAGAAAAACAAAGCGGCAGAAGAATGGATCCAACAAAAAATAAAGGGCTTCCCAGATGGATCTGAATTCATTTTTACAGTAGGAAATCCACCTAAGTTACAACCAAAAACCAGTTCAGAAGATAATTAAACAAAGTCCCGGAAAAAAAATCCGGGACTTTTTACGTATTCAATGTCGAACATGTAAGTAAACACTCAAACCAACTGTGCAGAAGATTTCAAGGGAAGCTTCAAGGCTTTGGCAATGCCTTCTCCCGTGGCATTAGCCAAATCTCTGATAAAGGAACTGTTCGTCAGCTTGCTTAAATCCTGCTGGTGATCAATAAACAGGTTCTCCGTCAGTACGGCTGGCATCGCCGTTTCCCGCAACACGTAGAAATTGGCCCGTTTCTTCCCGCGATCCGTTACCCCCCACGGCGAACCGATCCGGCTCATGATGGTGTCATGGACGATCTGACGCCATTGCACCGTGTTATTGGACACCGGGCCGTCCCAGATGAAACTTTCAAACCCGGTGCCGCCACCGGCGTTGATATGGATGGACACGAAATAGTCTGCTCCATTGTTGTTTGCCAAGGCGACTCGGTTCGCCAAACTGACCGTTGTATGTAAAAACCGCCCAAATTTCTTGATATATCAGGGATTCAGGCGGTTTTCTTTTTGCGATAGACCCTCCCGACGGAGTGGAGGAAGATGATCTCGTCCCTTGATGCTTTTTTTCTTGTTGATATAATAAAATTATAAACACCTCTTGTTACCTTGATAATCGACCTTAACCAGGAAGTCGTGCCTATACGCACGACTTTTTCTGGTTCAAGGGGCTTTTATTTTATGGTTTTCCTTGTTTACTGGATTTGCTGTCTGTTATTCGTCTTTTTTTATGCTGTACAAAAAAAGCCTATGCCAAGGTGACGAGGAGATACAAACCATGAATGCTATTGGATACCAACTGTAATGCTCGTGTTGGCGTTCTCTTTGTTGTGACTGCCTGTTGTCTGATGGAAATGGATAATCCAACCTCGTATAATGAAAATACAAAGACCAAGACCTACTTATTTATTCATCCCCCAATATAAGGAAAAGAGCCACCTGCAGTGGCTCTTTGTCTGTACATCACAGATTTTATTTAACCGTTCGGCTGAAGTACACCACTTTCATATCTTTGAGGGACGGGAACACGGCCTTTACCACCAACCATGGTACTTTTATACCTGATTCCGTAAAATCATGAGGAGGAATTCGCTTTAGACTCATTTTCAGTACCCGTCGACTCCTTATCCTTAACATTCCGCGTCCTTCTTTGTTCATGATTTTTGTGGTTTTGAATCCCAGTTCGTTCCACCTGGGAGGAAGTTTGGCTCCTGCCCTTCTGAAGGTATTGGATGTCCTTTCCGAAGTCCGTCATGATGATGACCCCCTGGGTGGGAATGAAATTACCAAAAAAACAAAAAGCCCAATCCATTCTCTTCATCGTCCTGCGGCGGGGAATCCCCCTCTTCCCGGTGGGACGATTCGCTGTCATTCGGATGGGTTTCCTTCGGTTCCCCGGACGCAGTATGGACCTCTTCCGAATCGAAAGAAGCCCCTCCCGTGCCAGAAGAACGGTTCCGGGTCTGAGTTGAATCCTTTCGGATTCCATCTGAACCGACGGCCCCGTTGCTATCTGCGGAAGCCGTGTTGTTTTCCTTATTTTTTTTCGTCGAGGGATCCTTTTGAGATCCGTCTTGGCGTTCGTCTGCTATTTCCGGATCCGGGTCCTTCGAGCCGGGTCCCTCCTTCCATTCCGGAGGAATGTCTTTAGAGACTGTCCTTGCCGTAAAAGAGGATGGAGGGGAATCTTCTGCTGTACTCATTGGCGGGGAGTCGTTTGAAAAAAACCATCCCCCTCCAACCCCCAACAGGACCCCGACGGGAAGAAGGACCATGATCAGTGTCAGTTTTTTAACTGATCCCTTTCGTTTTTGCCTTTGGAGTCGCCGAGTTTGACTTCGGCTGGGTAATCCTGATAAAAAATCGACAGCGTCCGCCCGTCCTTGGGGTGTTCTCCTCCCTCCCCCGCTTTGGGTACGCATGGGTACCCTCCTCCTTTTCAAAAGCAAGGGAGCCTTTCGGCTCCCTCATCGTGCAGTTTTTAGTTTTGGGATACGCCCCGGAACTTCCAGAAAGCGGCACCCGCCAACAACAACAGGGAGCCGATCAGCAATTGAGTGGGTTGGTCGGTAGCGGTTTTCGGCATTTTTCCGCCTTTGGGATTGTCAATTTTGTCTTCCGGAGATTGCTGACCATCGTTCGGTTGATCCCCGGGCTGTTGATCGGGGGTGTCTCCAGGCTGATCATCAGGATTGTCTCCCGGTTGATTTCCCGGTTTGTCACCGGAGTTGCCGTCATTGTCCTTTTCACATTCCCCGTATTTCAGAATGTGCTTTTCATTCAGGGATTTCCCCGGAGTGGCAACGTACAGGGTGAAGCATTCAGAAACGCTCACTTTCTGACCCGCCACCTCACCTTCAAAGGTGATGGTTCCTTGATAGGTCTTCCCTTCTTCCAGTCCGTCAAGGGTGGCTTTTACATTCGGGGTGTTTTGTTCGAGAACAATCGGGTTTTGCCCGTGAATATGGATGGTGGTTTTCCCTTTAATCTGACTGGCACTGGCGTTCAGATGTCCTTTCAAGAGATGATTGCCTTCGGCGAAGGTCAGTTTCCAATCCAACGGTTTTTCGGCATAAGCTGACGGCGCCATCAGCGCGAACAAAAGTGCAAATGCCATTACCACAGTGGTCAATCGCATGTAGGGAGGCCCCTTTCTGTGATGAAATTTTGACGAGTCGTAATAAAAATGTAAAACAACCACGCTAACAGTTTGTATTAGATAGAGGATGTAATTTTTCATTAAACTATTAGAGTAGTAAAATCCATCTTTTCACATCAACAAAAAACTGCCTGAACAAAAGGACAATGAAGAACCCACCCGAGGGTAACCCTTCCCTCTGCCCTCAAAAAAATTTTTCGTCGCTCAGACGGCCGCCTAGCCCCCTGTTTAAGGCCGATACGAGCCGGAGACCTATTCCAAAACCATTCGGAACGAATCAACTTATTCAGTATGCTAAGGAGGTCTCATCGTGGGGAAAGTCAATATCCAGGATCGTTTTTTGGATCATTTGCGCAAACAACAAACACCGGTAACGGTGTTTTTGACCAACGGAGTTCAAATTCGGGGGGCAATTGAAGGGCATGATCAATACACGATTTATTTGAACACCAAAAGCGGTCCGCCTCGGATGTTGTACAAACAATTTGTATCCACTATTGTGCCATCAAAGCCTGTCAATTTGTCTCCACCAAAAAATGATTTCTCTTCTACGGAATAGGTCTACACAAAAAAGGCACCCCATGGGTGCCTGAGGTTAATGACAAACCCCAGCGAACCAAAAGGAATTTGGTCCGCTGGGGTTTGTCATTAACCTCAACCGCCATTTGGCGGTTTTTTGTTTGGAGTTTCCCTTGTAGCCAATTGTGCAGAGGATTTTAAAAGAAGCTGCAAGGCTTTGGAGATGCCTTCTCCCGTGGCGTATTGGCCCGTTTCTTCCCGGGATCATAGACTCCTCAAAACAAAGACCGTGTCCACCTTAGGATCCAACTCCGACAACCGGAGCAGGAAGCTCTCCCCGAGGAGCCGGGCAAGGAAGCGTATTCGCTGGTGCTTCGCTAGTTAGGTTGGTTGAAATGGAGGATGCTAAAAGCATATGTGGGATGACGACAGTCCTTATTAGTTAGTTTTGATTCCTAAAAGGACTCATCCAGCATTCATGAGAAGGATCCCTTCCGGTTTTGTTATAGAACGATAACCGCCCGGTATGTTAGAATGAAATTGCGCTACTCTACTCTGCGACGTGTCCGATCTCCATCGGCGCGTCGCGCTTGGGCATTCATAGATGAGCCTCACCTTTCTCCTTTAAACTGGGCGGTTGTGTTATACGGGTGTTCTTTTTGTGGCATGTTGGTCCCCTCCGGCATGTCACTTTTCTTTGGAATCACGGAATAGGTCTACACAAGAAAGACACCAAAATAAGCACAATACAGATCATCTCGTTATAGTATTGTGAATTATCAAGCAAATTCACCAGGTGGAGATTTTACCAGTGCCTTCACAGTCAGTATTACTTCCCGTAGAACCACATTGCATGTGTAAAACCCAGTAACCGTCGATTCCAGCATACTGTGAGATAACTCTTCCTTGTCCAGGTGTAGCTGTATATGTCTTAGATTTTACGCCGTAGGAATTTTGCCACCAAAAATAGATGGTATGCTTACTGGTTGCACTGTTACTCACTCTAACCTCAAAATCATAACCATCACTGCTGTCGGCATTAACCCAAAGAGGGTTCGTACCATTGATGTAAAAAAGAGCCCTCTCTAAAGGGCTCTTTTTTTCTAATAAAGCACTGCCTCGTACGCATTAATCCGTCCGTGTTCCCAATAGGTTCCCTTACCGACCGGCTCGGCTGTGAGCTGAATAGCCTTTTCAATGTTTAGCTGGGATCGACCTTGTGATTTCAGCAAGGCGGCCAATCCTGACAACGGATTCCACAGTTGAAGCTAATACCGAGCCATATATTCCAATCCAGAATATGATGTTCTGCGGATTGGATATCGCAATGAGAAAGCCTGAAATAAACGCTTTAGATTGTTTATGATTCGAATTTTTTTGAACATAAACTTTAGCATCCTTAAATGCTTCTTTAATGCTCTCATAACCCAGATATAGGAGAACAAAAAAGCCAACAGTCCATAAAATGAGCTTAGCTGCTGGGGAGGTTAATTGTGATGCAACTCCAAAGTAGATTAAAAGCATTAAAAGCACATCAGCTGACATACCACCAATGCCCACTAACCAAGAATGGATAAAACCATGTTTCATCCCCCTTTTGATCATCTCAACTGTAATCGCTCCAATCGGTACGGAAAGGGACAACCCCAACAAAACAAAGCTAAAAAATGTACCCATTAATCTCCCTTCTTTCTAGTGAAAGGACATCGAACAACACTTTCTTCATTGGTATCTGGAAGTACATATTGCATCCACTCCCTTGTCTGTTCAGTTCCGTAGTCTCCAATATCTGGATGTGGGGGGATCAAATCATACTGCTTTAACCGCTCCCGGATAACCCTCCTTACCTGCTGTCCCTTTTTTGTATCTCCGGTAATATCGTCAAGTGTACCACGAGGTTGCATTGTAATTTCAAGCGCATAGGGTGTGTAACGGCTTTTTCTTGCTGAGTAAAAGGGAGCTCGCGCTACCACAAAAATGGGTTCTCCTGCAAAACAAAACTCCCACTTAGGGTCTTCCGGGTTCTGGGGTATATCGGAAGGCCAAGATACGGGATCATGATCAGCTAAATACTGAAGAACATGCCAGAATTGATTTTTGTAGTCCTCAGCTTGGAGGTTATGACTAGATGGTTTGAAAAAGGTAACCAAGGTCGTTCTTTTTCCTATACTCCGATAATTCCCGATATACTGATATAGACCATTCCTTAACCGATCTAATTCATGATTGTCATAAGGAGAGTCAATAAATATGTATCTTGCCAGTCCTTTTTTTTCTGCTTCTACGGCGAAATAGCAGGGGAATGGCGAACTTTCATCAAGGATGTTTTCTTGGAATTTATCATAACTTTTAGATCTCCAATCTTCCTTTCCATGGTGCTCAATCAATCTTTTAATTTGCTTTTGATCAAGAAGATCCTCATTTTTCGTAATTTCTATTTTCGTTCCCCCTTTAGTATGAATATAACATTATCAAACAATATTGAAAAAATAAATATTTACTCTCACCTGAGAGGAAATTGCTTTCAATAGTCTTGTATTCGTTCTTTTTTTATTTTTCATTGAATATCAAAGCAATTTAAAAATCTTTTTAGCAAGCGTTCGCCCTCACGAGCCACCAACTGATATGGGATGTTTTTAGGTTATCGGGCTGGGAAGATAATGCCCTCTCAGCTGAAGAGAAACGATCCTGAGAGAGTTTTTATGGAATCTACTTTGCCCCTGGCCCCTGGTGACAGCTTCGCTGGTATTATCCCTACTAAGGGGAATCATTTTGGTGAATGGCCAACGGATTCTAGAAACAAATTTAATGTTTGATTTATTCCGCAGTTAAAAGTACTTGTAATAGGGTGGTAATAAAGGATAATATATACGAGTGTGGAAAAAGAGGAGGTAATTTGATGAAAATGATACGTAATTTATTTTTAACTTTGACTGCTGTAGCAGGAGTTTTCACTTTTGTTTTCGGTTTTAAAGGAGAAACAAAAGCAGCTAGTTCAGCATCAAGTTCTATTCATAAACTAAAAATTGACACGGTCGACGGAGTAAAATATTCACCTGACAAACATAAACAAATTGTTGGAATTGTAATCGAAATAAACGATCAAGGAGAAAGGATACTTGGCTTCTCAACTCAACAAAAGTTTGAAGCATACCACCAAAAAACGAAAAAGCTTTTGTCCAACAACACATCACCAGTAGATTCATTAGCGAAATATAATTACTTTTATGAGCATACTTCTAATAAGGGATACGGGAATTTTATACAGTTGGAGTCAGGGAAAAGTAACAGCAGTTTAAGTACTGGTTGGAACGATAGAATTTCTGCTGTAGGTGTAGCACCTGAATCTTGGGTCCGGTTATTTAAAGATAGTAATTATCGAGGTACTTGGATCCAAATAAACAACACAGCGTTAAGTGGATATAAATATAAAAACTTAACTGATTTTTCAGGCTGGAACGACCAAACCTCATCTATCCAAACCGGTAACTATAACTAAATTAAAATGAGTTCATCAAAAAGGAACCTTAAAACAAAAGGTTCCTTTTTGATGAAAGATATCTTTATTTTCGAAGGCGCGTAATGCAGCCATATCAAGGGATACACCTCCCGATTTGATGCCGCTACCCGTTCCATCTTATTTACGGTGGTCCCATTGGTTGCATTCAAAGACCGCTGATCGAGCTCCTGTAATCGTACTGTCTCATTTAGGTACAGTCAAATGAGACAAAACGAGAACCTTGATTTTTCGGACGTTATAATGTCTCATATGAGTGTTTTAAAAATAAACGTGGGAGGAAACAGGATTTTGACAATCCGAGGGTACGAGAGAACTCAAGGGACAAGGCCTAAGACGGTGAAAATTGAGATGTGGCTTCGGGTGGAAAACAACAACAAATATGTACGAGGTAAGAAAAAAGTGAGGGAATCCATCGAGCAGTTTTTAAGATGCGAATATAACCTACGTCAGGCGCATTCGAAAAGCTGGGAATATGAATTCGATGTGACTTATACCACCGTTGAAGAATTAGAAAAAACAGTAGATGACATCATAAATACCATGAGCTTTGAAGCGGATCTAAGAAATTGTTTTATTGAGTTTGATATGCGTTGCGATGAGTTGGATTTGACCTGGTGAAACTATAACGGTCTTGCACTAACCGCCCCTCCTTCCGACAGCCGGACATACGAAAGTAGGAAAAATAAATTTGATCCATTGGTTGATTGTTTAAATGGCTAGTGTTTTGTACGATAACAACAGATCAAGGCCAAAAGATGTTCCTGTTTCTTTACTTACCTCCTTATATGCTTACCGCTTACCCCGTTTCCCAGCCCGTGACATGACACGGGCTGTTTTAAGTTATTAACTGCACTGGAAAACGCCTCAACAAAATAGCATACCCACCAAAAATTTGTATAAGAATGATAGCAAACCGGTCTTTCTTACAAAAACCTGCTTTACCAGGTTTTTTTCTGATGGAAAGGCGATCGAAGCTGTCACAAGAAGTAAAAATGCCGGGCTTAATTCCCGGCATTTGCCACCTTTCTCTGTAACCGCTCAATCCGTGCTTCCACATCCAACAATCGCCGGTTCATCGCCGATCCAAAATCCTGCTGCTCCTCTATGGCCTGGCGGATCTCTTTTAAGAGAGCCACGACATCATCAGCCTGACCTTTCTCCAACCACCCCAACCGCTGTCTTACTTCCTTCAAGGCTTCATCTAACTGGTCGATCCTTTGATTGATCTTCTCAAATTGCCGGTTCACTGACTGGAACCCTTCATCTATTCTGTGTTCAATCTGCTCCAATGCGACCAATATCTTCTCTTCTGCCAATCCGTCTCCCCCCTCACCAATTCCATTATATCACTGGAAGTCTCATTTTGGTCTGTATAGCGTATACAGTCTATTACGCTTGTGAAGGGGATATAACGTTACATAAAAATAGATATCTTGTTACGTTGCACTTTCTATGCAAAAACTGCCCTCTCCCCTGCTATACCAAGGGTTTTGGGCGGTTTTTTAGTCATTTCACAAAACATCCTCCCTGTTACGTTTCCAATTCATTTTTTATGCAAAACCGGAGAAATACTTTGCCCTGACTGGGATTGCAGCGTTTTTAGAGGGGAAAGGTCCAGTCCCAAGTGTTGCCTTGTCGAATGCATAAAAAAGGGGGGATTTATGCACTTTGAGGACTGCTAAACCCAACCCACCTACTTAAAACACAAACTCGATCATACGTCAATGGAATTGGACCCAATTGTTTAAGGTGTAGGGTGTCCGAATAAATGCAGACCGCTTAACAAATCTTACCGGATGAAAAGAAAGGAGGTGGATGATAATGCCTACCGTTGTGAATACAAATGTGCAACAATACCAATCCTGTATCGATATATGTAACCGTTGCATGCAGGTGTGCGAAGAATGCCTGACTTCGTGCTTAAATGAACCGGACGTACAAGCCCGGATCCATTGCATTCAGGCACTCAGGGATTGTGCCGAGATTTGCTCCATGGCTTCCCGGTATATGTCTCGAAACAGTATGTACACCAAACAAATCTGTAATGTATGTGCGATGATCTGTGAAGCGTGCGCACAGGAATGTTCCAAATTCAAAGACGAGCATTGCCAAAAATGCGCAAATGTCTGTCGGCAATGTGCGGATGAATGCAGAAAAATGGCTGCTTGACCCCTTTGGCCTAAAAAACCCCAGTCCCTACCTTCAGAAAGGGACTGGGGTTTTTTGTGCTGGCTGACTTTTTTAAAGGGGTTTCCTGAAATCAATGCCCGCCGTGGCCTCCGCCGTTTACAGGTGTGATCTCTAGCATCTGGTCAATCATTCCTTGCGTGGTAAAGGAGATCGTTTTTTCAGAACCGATGACGAACGCATGGTTGTATGGTCCGACGGTGGGGTCGTCCTTGAATGTGGGCTGCAAGCTCATCAGATACTTGTGCATAGGTTCAGACAGCGTTCCCTTGTCCAACAGAAGAATCGGGGCGTGTTTTCCCATGTGGGAGAAGGGTGCGCTCGCAATCGCCGATTCCACGTTGTCCGTGCGGTTAAAGGTTAGGCCGTGACCGGGTTCGGTGATCCCCCAGCCGAATTTCGTTGATTTGTCCTTATATTTGGCAAATGCAATGGCGTTCTCTTCCGGGGTTTTGCCACTGATGCGTTTTACCTTACCGTATTGATCTAGCTCTTTTTCCACAGAAGCGGAGACAACGGATTTTGGGCCGAGGATGTAGATATTAGCCTTGTTTTTCCGTTTTTTTAACGCATCGATCGTTTCTTTGGGGACGTTGTCTTTGCCGACAAACAGCAGTGGTTCCGGCATATGGGCGATCCAGTTGGTCGCGGGCAGGGTGTACTCCGGTACGTCCATGGAGCCGACGATCACGCTCTGCGGAAGGTCACCGCTCGTCTTGGCATAATAAGCATCCAACTTGGCAGCAGTGTCTGCAGGGTTTACCCCTCGCACAGTATCCACCTTCATCCCCTGATCCTCCAACTGTTTACGGACACTGTCAGAAAAATCGCCGACCAATATGACTTGGATCCCGTGGTTCTTCTCACTTCCTTTAGGGTTGAGTCGTTTTAACTCATCCATGGTTTCCTTGGGGATACTATTCTTACTTGCATAGAGCAATGGCCCGTTGTTGGGATGGTGAACCAGGGTGACTGCGGGGAGATTCGTTTTCCAGTCATCCTTTACCCCGAGCAGTACAGTACCCGGTCGGTTGCCTTCATGGGATGCGGGCCAAATCATTTGGGACGTTTCCACGGCAACCTTAACGGGATCGTCCTGATCTATACGGGTGACGTTCTTAGTGTCCATGTTTAGGCGGTTTTGATCGCCGGCTTTGTTTACTTTCTGATTCATCATGGACATGCCACCCATATTTGAGGATCCTTCTTTTTTCATGTCCCCGTGATTCATATCTCCGTGGTCCATGTTCCCGTTGTTTCCGGCCATGGAACACCCGGTAAATATCAAGGTGAGGATTAGCATCGTACCTATGGCTATGTGAGTTTGCTTTCTCATGACAAATACCTCTCTCCTATCCGTGATAGGACTATGGTATCCGTCACTTATGAGAAAATGATGAAGAATTTTTGGGTGGCCGCAAATTACTGTGTTCACTTGGAACGCGGACATGGATAGTGGTCCCTGTTCCGGGTTCGCTTTCAATCCGGATAGTCCCTCCGTGGGATTCCACCAGCTTTTTTGCAATGGTAAGGCCGATCCCGCTTTCACCGGATTGCCGGTTACGCGAATGGTCCACCCGATAAAATCGCTCAAAAACCCGTTGGAGTTCTTCCCGGGGGATCCCTTTCCCGGTATCTTGGACGGTCAGGATCGCCTCTGGCCCCTGCCGCTTGGTTCGCACCGTAACCACCCCACCTTGTGGAGTGAATTTAAGGGCATTAGAGAGTAGGTTAACCAGCACTTGGGCCATCCGCCGGCGATCCACGAATGCATGAACCGGACCGGCGTTCTCCGATTTCAACGTAACGCCTTTTCGATCAAAGGAAGTGCGCATATTGACAAGCGTCTGTTCCACGATGTCAGAGAGGTCTTCCTCCCTTTGTTCCAGTACGAACTCCGGTGATTCGAGCAAGGTCAACTGCTGCATGTCCCCCACTAGTCCAATTAGACGGTCGATCTCATCAGTGACTGCACGGAGGCGCTCGGGTGTGGGTTGCCAGATTCCGTCTTCGAAGGCCTCCATGTGGCTTTTCAGTGTAGCCAGGGGCGTCCTTAGTTCATGAGCCACATCGGAGGTCATTTGCCGGCGAAGGTGTTCCTGGCGTTCCAATTGCTCGGTCAGGTGATTCATGGCTTGTCCTAATTCAGCCAACTCGTCCTGTCCATGTACGGGCACTCGGGTTTGAAGATTCCCTTCGGTGATTGCCTCGGCGCTCTTCCTCATGATGACCAGGGGAGAGGTGATTCGACGTGCCACCAACCAACTGAGGACGATCGCTAACACCACCGCTCCCAATGCGGTCCACAATGTAGACTGGATCAGCGCTTGCTCAAAATGATAATTGAGTCCCCGCACCGAACCCGAGTCTGGGAATTGATGCTGATACATGGAAAAGTGGTAGTGGGTTTCCAAAATGAAGATGATGGTAGCCACCAGGACGACACCGGTCGCTACCCCAATGAATGCCGCCGTCAGCCGGAACTGAAGTTTGCGGTTCATGATCTCCCCCCCTCGAACCGGTATCCAACACCAAACACGGTTTGGAGATACGTCGGTTTTTTAGGGTCGGTTTCCACTTTGTTCCGCAAGTTTTTTATATGTTGGTCGATTGTCCGTTCATCCCCGGAATAATCCAATCCAAACAGTTTTTCTACCAGCTCTCCCCGCGAGAAAGGCCGGCCCGGGTTGCGAGCGAGGATCTGAATGAGCCGGTACTCGATAGGGGTTAGGTGGACCGGTTGACCTGCCTTACAGACGGTCTTTGTTCGGGTATCCACAACCAGGTCTCCATCGTTATAGGAAATTCGCTCGGCAAGTAAATCATTGGCGGAACGGCGCAGGATAGCTTGAACGCGGGCGACAATTTCACGGGGGCTGAAGGGCTTGATGACGTAATCGTCTGCTCCGATGGAAAGCCCCTCTAGTCGATGTCGTTCTTCCACCTTCGCGGTCAACATCAGGATGGGTACAGCGGATTGTCGACGAATTTCTCTGCAAACCTCTTCTCCAGAATAGTCCGGAAGCATCAGGTCCAAAATGATGAAATCCACCGCTTCTTTGCGATGGATATCAAGCGCTTCTTTTCCTGTTCCTGCTTCCAGAGTACGATATCCAGCATGGACAAGGTACGAGGAGAGTACTTCACGAATCTTTTGTTCGTCATCAACAATCAGGATGGTTTTCATAGGTATCACTCACATGAAAAGATTCTCATTCCTTATCCTACAACAAGAGCTCTAGAATGTAGATTCTAGGGCTGTTATGTGTGAACAAGGATTTACTTTTTATTCCTTGGACTCCGAAATGCTGTCCACTGCTTTTCGTAAATCATGCTCACTTGGGGTAATGTATCTACGGGTTGTCTCCAAGATTTCATGCCCTGCCAATTGCGCCACCACTTGCAGGGGTTGGCCGGCATCGATCAGGTTTCGGCAAAAGGAGTGGCGAAGGGAATGCGCTGAATAGTCCGCCAACCCCAGCTGATCAAGAAACTTGCGAATTAAATAATGCATCCCTTGGCGGGTCATCCGCTCCTTCCCCCGCTCAGATAACAGCCACGCAGGAGAATCGGTCTCCCCTCTCATCTTCCCCCATTCTTCCATTGCCCGTTTGAGGTCGGGATTCATCAGTGCCACCCGGTACTTTCCGCCTTTCCCCGATCGAACCACCAAAGTGCCGCGTTCCAGATCGACGTCCTCCGCATCCAGGTCGACCACTTCAGAAATCCGGAGACCGGCCTGCAGCATCAACTGAACCATGGCCAGGTTGCGGGTTCGCTTCCATGGGTTCGTTTCTTTTCTTACCAGGTGCAGAAACCGGGCCTGTTGTGGCCGCGTTAACCACCGCGGTGTCTGCCACAAGGAAGAAGCCCGTCGGATCCGGACGAGATCGGTGGGGTTTAGAGTGGAGTGACCGGCCTCGGTCAGAAAACTCCAATAGGTTTTTATCGCGGCAATCCGTTTGTTGATTGTCGACGGGGCCAAGTGCTCCACTGTTTTCATTTGGCTGATCCAATCGTGGAGATCCCGGGCAGTCACTTGGTCGGGATCAAAGGGTTTCCCGGTACTCGCTTCCCACCAGCGTGCGAGTACTCGCACGGTCCGAAGGTATTCCTGTTGTGTGAGTGCCCCTCTGCCCTTTTCCTGCAGCCAGGTCTGAAAGGGTTGTATGTACATCGAACCTCTCCCCTCCCCCATTTTGGAATGAAATTTTGGTTTTCGTTTCAGCTGTTCATGCCGCTATCTACCCTTCTTCGTATTCTGTAAAGCTGAAACTCCCTTGATTTTATCGTATTCTGTAAAGAAAAAACAGCCTTTTTGGGCTGTTTACTTTACAGAATGCATATTCGGTAAAGTTAATCAAAATAAATAAGCGCCATTTGTACTGGCGCAGAACCCATCTTTTCTATATCACGCAATTACAATAATCGATTTTAGCGTGTTAATAGGGGTAGAAGGAGCATCTCAGAGAAAGGGATGGTTAGGGTGCTTGTCGGGCATCACGGGTTTCGACGAGGCGGCTTAGCCAATTTGTTGCGCCATCCACGACCGCTGTTTCCATCCCTTCTTTTCGGTCGTACCTTACAATAACGCGAAAAGAAGGAGGATAAAAAAAGATGCGTAGATTTCGTGCGGTGTTGAGAGGTTCGGAGGAAGTTCCCCCCGTCCGCACCAATGCTAGCGGGACGGCCAATTTTGTATTGAGTCGCAATGGACGGCGGCTTTCTTATGTACTCAGAGTAAACAACATCCGGAGATTCACCCAAGCCCACATCCACTTGGGAGCGCGCGGTGTCAATGGTCCAGTGGTCGCATTTCTGTTCGGTTTGACCACCCCGGGAATCAGTGTCGATCGGGGAGTGGTGAGGGGAACGATCCGGGCCAACGACTTGGTGGGACCGCTTCAGGGGCGAACCCTCGCCGTTCTGGTTCGGCAAATGAGAAGGGGAAATACCTACGTTAACGCACATACGGAACAAAATCCGGATGGGGAGATCCGAGGGCAAATTCGCCGTCGCCGCCGTCGCCGCTGTTGATCAAAGAATGTTTCGAGCTAGTGCCTGCCCATGGTTTTCAATCAAAAGAACATCCTTGAACGCTTTCTTACGGCTACTACTTGGAACCTTGGTCAAGCCAATACGAAGATCCGCTTTCTTTTTGCTATCAAGCCGGTCTTGCTCCACCCTCTGTTGGATGTCAAACCGTTTCTTGGAAAGCCTTACAGAATAGATTGAAATCAGAAATCCCGCAATCCCTAACAAAGCTCCGACTTGTGTTGCTAAGGTAACAATTGCATTCCATGTCATAAATTGCACCTCCTTTTAATCATTCGCAAGAGAATTTCGGTTTGATGTCTTGTCTGATCAAGTGATTGGAGGAATAGAAAGAGGGCAAGGGATTTAACCCCCTTGCCCTCTTAGTTTGACTCAAGTGGATTGTGTCAAGCTCGAACGGATGAGTTGAATCCGGTTTTCTTGCTGATCCCCCTTATCGATTCTCCAAAGTACGCCGGCATCTGTCATTCCAATCCCCAATATCCCCATTTAACCTGGACCACGTCGGAGCGCTCCTGACGAAGCCGATTCAAGATCGGGTGGATGGCGTTGTGTCGGATACCTTTTTCGGTGAGCCTTTGACTGATTTCTTTTGGTTTCAAGGGCTTTCCACTCTCACGCAAAATGTTAACGATGGCCGGCATGACGACGCCTTTCACATTCGTCCGTTTAGCTCGCTTCTGGATTTCTCGGTCTTTGGATGCCTCAATTTCGCTTACCACTTTCCGGTTTTCCTGTTCATCTGCCTGAAAATCCAACTCACGAAGCCGCTCAAGGAGCTGCTTATATTCTAATTGGAGTGCCTGCCGTTCCTGAACGATCTGTTCCATCCGTAATTTAATAGCATCTCTTTCCGTAAACAACTCGGCTTCCCCCTATCCACCAGCTTTCATTTTAAAGGAAAATCTTGTTTCACCGTAGTAAAATAGCTGCTGTAATCCCCGGGATACCCCCTCTATAATCATAATGACTCAAAAATTAAAAACCGAGGGAAACCCTAACCCCTCGGGAGAAAATAAATCAGCCTCAGAAAGCGAAATTCTGGGGCTGACAGGAACATTGAGGGGAGGCCTACCCCTCGTCGTCTTTTTCGTACTTTTCTCGATCAATCGTTACCTGTTCAATTTCTTGTGACAGTAGTGTAAGGCCATTATCTCCCTTATAGCGATCGTCTGTTGCTATAGCCACCATCAGTTCTTCTGCGTCTCGATTGGTTAATGTTAGGAGATAGCCATTGAGTCTCAGAAAAGTACCAAGTGCCGCTAAGGCTGTTCGCTTGTTTCCATTGTGGAAGGGATGGTCTTGCACTAACGACTGGGTCAGCGCTGCTGCTTTCCGCCACAGAGTTGGGTGGACTTCATATCCGAATGATTCTGCCATCGGGCGGTGAACGATCGCTTCTAGACGATCAGGAAACTGTATCCCCGCTTCCGATTCGTCATCAAAACGTTGCATGGTAAGAAAATGCGTGGCGACAATTTCCTCCAACGTTAAAAATACCATAGGCTTACCTGTCACGCAGATTGCGGATTGCTTTTTGATACTGTTGATGTGTCTCGTCGAGTGCCTTCATGAATTGAGGGCTAAGCCCCTCCGGAATCGGTTGCACCGGGCGAATACGAATTTCGTTTCGCTGCTCGTCGATAATGACTTCACATTCGTCGCCACGTTTAATATTGATTTTATCCAGATATTCCGGCGGAAGACTTATACCGGGACTGTTCCCCATACGCCCCACCTTGCGAAATGTTCTCTGTTTGTCCATCGTTACACCCACTTTTCGTATTCACTCCTTCCAGTATTGATATGATTCATCCGTTTTAAACGTTATAACTATTATAACTGATTATAATTAGACGAAGCAACAATAAGCCCCCTTGCAAAATAGATGGGGCTTTATACGGGGTAGAACCAGCAACGCTACGAAATCCGCAATTGGCCCAATATATGGAATTGACATCGTCCTCTTTTATGAGAGCGGTTTTTATACCGGAAGAAAGTTCCGACAAATATCAGAGTCGGTACTTTTGCCTCATCTTTGGCATCAAAACGCTAGTCTGTTGGGGGGAAAAAACATCAAAAAAGTCGAAGTTCCGTTTCCAAAAACACATTCGGTACCAAGCGAAAAATCTCCTCGCCACAAAATAAATCAACTTTTTTTGATTTATGGATTGACACATCAAATATTATTGATTCATTATCGTATCAACGAAAATTGATTTGAGGTGCATCGTCATGTTCAACGGATACGAAACAGAGTTGGCCCGTATCCGTCATGAAGAGATTAAGAACCAGTTCCGGGAGATTAACCGTCTCCATCGGAAACGGCACAGCTGGATCCAATCCCTCCGGTCCATCTGGAACAACTTCGATAAACGCGAACCCCAGCATGTAAAACAACGGTTATCCTGTTGCTCAGCGCCGCTTTGCTGTGAATAACCCCTTTTAGTGAGGAGAGGATGGAAAATGGTATTGAAACCCCATGTCGCCATCAACGTAAAGGAGTTGGACGCCTCGATCGAGTTTTACCGTTACCTGTTCGGAGAGGAGCCGGCGAAGGTACGCCCCGGCTATGCGAAGTTTGACCTGGATGAACCGGCTCTGAACTTCACCTTGAATGAGGGAGGCGAAATCGCAGGTGGAATCAACCACTTGGGTATCCAAGTCGGATCGACGGAGGCGGTGATTGCCGCCAAGGAGCGATTAAAAAATGCAGGGTTGGCCTCCTTCGACGAAATGGATACCACCTGTTGCTATGCCCGACAGGACAAAATCTGGGTAACCAGCCCCGATGGCCACCGGTGGGAAGTCTTCTTCGTGAAGGAAGATGCCGATTCATTCGGACAGTCACCGACCATTCCGGAAGCCGGCAGCGCTTGTTGTACCCCCAAACAGGCATAAACCGATAGCATTTAAGGGCGATGCCTGGGTTTTGCGCGTGTCCAATAAGGGGGTCCCGCCGTCAAAACGCGGATTTTCCCCGCTAAGGATGAAAATCACAAAAAAGACTAACTTTCAATACCTCTAAGGAGATAAGTTAGTCTTTTTTTGTGGACTTAATTAATATTTAGCGAACGAAGAGAATCTAACGAAGTTGGTTTGCTAGTGAATGAATATTCCCCCAGAAAGTTTATGTGTTCCCAATTAAGAGGAGAAACATGATTCAGTAGCTCTCTATCTAGGAGCCCTTGGTTCTCTAAATACTTGGCAGCTTCGTCAAGGTATATGGTATTCCATACACTAATTGCATTGATGATGATATTAAGCGCACTGGCTCTTTGGAGCTGGGCAACTAAGGATCGTTCTCTTAACTCTCCACGTTTTCCAAAGAAAACAGCTCGTGCTAAAGCGTTCATTGCCTCTCCTTTGTTTAAGCCTCTCTGAATCCGCCGTCTCAATGTTTCGTCTGTGACATAGTCAATAATGAATAGGGTCTTTTCAATTTGCCCCATATACCGAATTGTTTTAGAGACGTTATTTTCCCGATTGTATGATCCCCATTTGTTGAGTACCAAAGACGCAGCTACTTTTCCTTTGACGATAGAGTGAGCAACACGAAGAGCATGGTCATAGTTGTCAATAATGACGTCCGTCTTAATTTTCCTGAGTAAGGACTGTATTCTTTTGAATTCTTTGGGCGGATCAATAGAAAATAATTGAGCTTCACCGACATTTCTAATTCGGGGTGCAAATCGATATCCAAAAATATGACTCAAGGCAAAGACTTGATCCGTGTACCCTGCGGTATCCGTGTAATGTTCTTTAATTTGCAGGTCTGTTTCATGGTGAAGGATTTTGTCAATGGTATGGATGGCTTCACGTGCATTGGAAGGAATGACCTCCACTCCATAGGAAGACAGTTGGTCACTGACAAAGCGGTAAAAGGTGGTTCCTTTCCCATGTCCGTAATGAGGATTTGAATCTGCGTACATAGAGGAGACACCTACTTGAACGCGCATTCCATCTGAGGAAGAAGTTGTTCCGTCGCCCCAATAAAACGCTAAGGCTAAGCGATGTTGGAAATTTACGAGTGTAGCTTGAGCACGATTTAAGGCATCATCATACATTCTCCACTGAGAAGCATTAACTAACTGTTTATATGTAAACTCTGGAGTTGCCTCAGCCATTTTAGTTAAGCCAATATTCGTTCCTAATGCCATCAAAGCGGCAAGAAGTGCTTTCTTTTCCTTAGCTGTAGGTTCATGCCCAGTAGACGCATGTGTCATATGACGAGTGAAATGTGTCCAGCTATCGACTTCCAAGAGCAGATCCGTTAATTTTACTCGGGGCAATAAGGAATAGAGTTTTTTGCTGAGCTGTTCGGCTTCCTCAGGGGTCTCTTTTTCTAAACGATCTACATGGATTTTCCCATCTTCCAGACTTACACCTTCAAGAGAGTTGATGTTTTTGGAAAGCCAATATAGACGATCTGCTAATGCTCTTTTCCGATCAGCTATGTATTCCTTAGCTGTTAAAGGAACGTAGAGGCCTGTTGTTCCTTTTTCTTTAGCTTCAACCCATTCCTGTTCGGGCACAAAGTATTCTTCCAAATCTTTGTATTTCCTGCTGTCTGTAACGTGAATGTCTCCTGAACGAATGTAGTCTTTCAGTTTTGTCAGAGCAGCCAACTCATAATAGGTTTTATCAATATTTCCTTTTGAATCAAAGATATGATTTTGAAAACGCTTCGGAACAAAGTCTAACGGTGCATCATCTGGCACTTTTCTCTTGTTTGTTTCATTCATATCCTTAATTACATGTAAGGCTTGAATCAATGATTCATTGGCTTCAGTTGATTTGAACTCCAGCTTCTCTAACAAGATAGGAGTGTATTGTCGCAGATAGCGGAACCGACTTTTTAATAAATCAATATAATCGTAATTGATAGGTCTAGCTAAGTCTTGTGCTTCATCTCTTTCCTGCTTCAACTGATCCCAGGAGATATATGACTGGATCGCATGGTCCAAATCATCGCCTTTTGCCTTTGCCTCAAGCAAAACGGTTGTTAAATCAACGAATCGCAATAACTTCTGGTTTAAAGCCTTTCCGTTTTCCTTCTGCATATTCTCTTGTGCTTTCTTTCCCTTTCGAAAAAAGATATTAATGACTTTATCATTGATTTCAATCGCTTGATCGGTTAAATCTTGAATGAGATTGATTAAGTAAGCAACAAGAATCCCATATCGTTGCTCTTCCTTAAAACGTCGAAAGGATCGTGCTTCATAACGAGCACCTATACGTGCAAGTTGACGTAAACGCCGTGGATGAATCGAAGATACATCCACTTTGAGTTGAAGGTTCCTCAAATACTCCAATCGATCTAATACCCTTTTAAACGAATCGGGCGAAGGTTGTCCTGGATCTTGGCGAAGCCAAGCAAGAGTAGAAATGGTTTTGTCAGTAGCTACTTCTAGCATCTCATCTATTTGTTTCTTCTGTTCATCGGTTAAAGCTTGAGTAAGTATCCGATAAATCCGTCTCTCAGCTATCATTTTTGCGAACCATACCATGCGTTCAATGGTGGTCATTGCGGGCAAAATCACTTTATTCTGCTTTAGATTTGACAGAGTCTCATGAATTAAATACATGGTATCGCTATTTTCTAAAGCACGGTTCATTAAGTATTTGATCCCTTTCCTGTATTCTTTAGGAGAGAAAGAGATATATCCGTACTCTTCTCTGATTTCTCCTAAGTGTTCATAAAGGGTATTTTCTCTTTGGCCGTATTTGGAAAAAACGCTTGAATCCACTTGAAGTTGGCGAGCAACGTACTCAATCACTTTGTCTGGAATTACTTTGATGTTGGGGAGTGACCAACCTAAATGACGGAGGACACAAATTTGAATAGCTGTTCCAAGCCGGTTAACGTCTCTTCTTCTACTCTTAATAAACATTAAATCCTGTGAGGTAAGCGTATAATAAATGCCTAAATCTCTTTCATCAATGTCCATAGGAACCTGCATCAATTCAAGTCTTTGCTCAGGTGTTAGAAGTTCCTTTCCTCTCAATGTTTCCTTCTCTCCTTCTAGGATGGATTAATCCCAACTAATCATTTCCATTGCATCAGCTTTTTCTTCTTCTCCAGGTTTGATATAACGTAAAGTCATATCAATATTAGGCGTACCATCTGCTTTCAAATGACCAGCGATCTCCGCAACGGTTGAAAGAGGGACTCCAGCCTTTACAAGATTGTGTAAACAGGTATGCCGTAATGCATGACAAGTGAGATTTGACATATTGAGTCGTTTGGCGTAATTTTCGACGATATACTGAACCGCCCTAGTGGTCACTTGACCTGACCGTTGTGAATCAAAGAGATATCCACTTTTTAAGCTACCTTCATACTCGTTTAAATATTGTGTCAATAATTTGCGGATGGATTTGTTTAGGTCTACTTTGCGCTGCTTGTTGTCTTTTCCATATAAGTAAACCCAGCCAGATCTCTCATTGATTTGAATGTCGACCAATTTAATATTGCATAATTCTTCTACTCGCGCGCTGGTGAAATACATCAGTGCGATCATGGCATATTCACGAATCACTTTCCGATACTGTTTCGGATTGCCTAGGAGTAACCGTAATTCTGCAAATAATTTGCGCTCCTGTTGTTCTGTGATCCATTTTGTCTTTAATCGATCCTCTGGGATATACTTGATTTCCTGGGCTGGATTATCTGGAACCAGCTTATTTGCTAACATCCATGAGAAGCACTGCTTTAAATGACGAATGGTAAGGTTGATAGTTCCTGCTTTTAATTTCAGATCTTTTCCTGCTGTTTTTTTGAACAGTTGGATATGTTTTTGAAACGCCTTTTGCAAGGCAGTCAGCCCTCCATCTGCCATTTCGTGAGCCTCTTTCTGTTCCAACCAAGCAACGAAACGGTTGATGGATGATCTATAAGTTGCGACAGTCGATTTACTCAATCCTTTCTTCTCCAAATAGGCATAATAATCGGTCAGTGTGATTTGTTTGCTCATTCTACAAGCACCCTCCATCCACTCATGTAGAACATGACGAGATTCAATGCAGTTAAATATCCCAAAAAACAGCGTTGGATATCTTCATCATACCGAAACTCGTCATATTCTGATAGCGAACATGATGAGTATTCTGAGCTATCTAGATCCCTCCTAGAGTTTGGTATAAACCTAAGTGCCTTAGGAAACAATCAAATAATGATTTGACTATGATATTATCATTCGATTACACTATAATCAAATAAATATTTGATTGTTAGAGTGAGGTGTCTATCATTGAGTGAAGAACGCTGTGAAATATATTGTTATGACGAAGAAAAGGTCAAGCGAGTTCAAACTTCCTTAGAAACGGTTGATCCTGTAGATACAGCCCAACTGTTTAAAGCACTCGCAGATCCAACTCGTTTAAAAATTGCATATGCCTTAGTACAAGAGGATGAGCTTTGTGTCTGTGACGTAGCGAATATCATTGATTCCACGTTGGCTACGGCTTCCCATCATTTACGTTTGCTACGAAATATGGGATTGGCAAAGTATCGGAAAGAAGGGAAATTAGTCTTTTATTCCCTTGATGATGATCATGTAAGGCAATTTGTTCAGTTGGCGTTTGAACATCAGAAGGAGATGACTAGCAATGGAGCAAGCACAAGATAAAAAAGTATATCGGGTTCAAGGTTTTACTTGTGCGAACTGTGCAGCGCAGTTTGAGAAAAACGTAAAAGACATACCCGGTGTGACAGATGCAAAGGTCAACTTTGGAGCCTCTAAAATCTCGGTATATGGGGCTGAACCCACGATTGAGCAATTAGAGAAAGCAGGGTCTTTTGAGAATCTGAAAGTCGTTCCTGAGAATCAAGAAATCCAAGTGGAACGTGTTCCTTTCTGGAAAAACCAAGAGAACATCCGACTCCTTTTTTCCCTTGCTTTTCTGTTAGCAGGTTGGGGAGCCAGCGAGTTTTATGGCGAAGAGGGCTTACTTACGATTCTTCTTTATGCTTCCTCGATTCTCATTGGTGGATACCGACTTTTTATCAAAGGAATCCAAAACTTATTCCGTCTCCAGTTTGATATGGGTACGTTGATGACGATTGCCATTATAGGAGCAGCGGCGATTGGTGAATGGGGAGAAGGAGCCACCGTTGTCATCCTGTTTGCCATTAGTGAAGCCTTAGAACGATATTCGATGGACAAAGCCCGTCAATCCATTCGCTCTCTGATGGACATTGCTCCTAAACAAGCTCTGATCCGACGTGGAGACGAAGAATTAACGGTTCCAGTGGACGAGATTCAAATTGGGGATATCATGATCGTCAAGCCTGGGCAGAAGTTAGCTATGGATGGGGTTGTGGTGAAAGGAACCTCTTCCATCAATCAGGCAGCCATTACAGGTGAGTCGATCCCCGTTGCCAAAACAGTTGATGATGAGGTTTTTGCCGGAACGTTGAATGAAGAAGGTCTATTGGAAGTGAAAGTAACGAAGCGGGTTGAGGATACTACGATCGCAAAGATCATTCATTTGGTTGAAGAAGCACAAGCGGAACGGGCTCCTTCTCAAGCGTTTGTGGATCGATTTGCGAAAATCTATACTCCTGCGATCTTAGTGGCTGGTTTGCTACTAGCGGTTGTCCCGCCTCTTCTCTTCAATGCAGATTGGAGTGATTGGATTTATCGTGGGCTAGCTCTGCTAGTGGTTGGATGTCCTTGTGCCTTAGTCATTTCAACACCTGTTTCGATTGTGACAGCGATTGGAAATGCGGCTCGAAATGGAGTTCTCATTAAAGGTGGGATTCATTTAGAAGAGGCAGGAGCACTCTCTGCCATCGCCTTCGATAAGACAGGAACCTTAACGAAAGGTGTCCCTGCGGTAACAGACATCGTGGCATTTGTGAAAGAAAAAGAGGATGAATACTTAGCGATTACAGCTGCCATCGAGAAAAACTCCCAACATCCTCTTGCTTCCGCGATTGTTCGAAAAGCAGAAGAAAAAGGAATGGATATTCAATCATTGGCAGTAGAAGACTTTACCTCCATTACGGGTAAAGGGGTTCAAGCCAAAGTCCAAGGAACCCTTTATTATGTGGGAAGTCCAGCTTTGTTCAATGAGTTATTACCTAACGGGTTGTCTGAGGATCAGTCTGACTTGATTCTTCAACTCCAAACTCAAGGAAAAACGGTCATGGTTTTGGGAACTGAAATGGAGGCTCTTGCTCTGATTGCGGTGGCAGATGAAGTTCGTGAAAGCAGTAAAGACGTGATTCAACAACTTCACCAATTAGGAATTAAGAAAACCGTGATGTTGACGGGTGATAACGAAGCAACTGCAAAGGCGATTGGGGAGCGTTTAGGAGTCGGAGAAATTCAAGCTGATCTTCTTCCGCATCAAAAGTTAGAGTTTATCAAGCAACTTCGCTCAGATGGTTCCAGAGTTGCGATGGTCGGTGACGGAGTCAATGATGCTCCAGCTCTCGCATCATCAACCGTAGGAATTGCCATGGGTGGAGCTGGTACAGACACTGCCTTGGAAACAGCGGATATCGCTCTCATGGCAGATGATCTACGAAAACTACCATTTACCATCAAATTAAGCCGTCAAGCGCTACGCATTATTAAGCAAAACATTACATTCTCTTTAGCGATTAAAGCAGTAGCCCTATTACTCATTGTTCCAGGGTGGCTCACTCTCTGGATGGCGATCTTCGCTGATATGGGAGCGACCTTGATTGTAACCTTAAATGGACTGAGATTGTTAAAGGTGAAGGAGTAAAACTGAAAACAGCCGATTTCCAGAAATAAAAGGCAATCGGCTGTTTTCACCCTCAGATCACTTACTGACAATGGAGTTTTAACAGAAGAGAGATGGAGGATACCACGATGGAGAATCTTACACCGTTGAAAACGGCTATAGATATCTGGAGGATGAAGAGTGGCAAACCAGAAGACATTCTTTCCCGACAACAATCTCGTTTGGCTGACCTCATCCGTTTTGCGAGATTGAACTCCCGATATTATGCAAAAAAATACAGAGAGTTACCAGAAAACATCACCAACTTACAGCAAACCCCTACCGTCACCAAATCAGAACTCATGGCCCATTTTAATGAATGGGTGACGGACCCGGCTGTAACCATAGAAAGTGTAAAAGAATTCGTGTCAGATATGTCGTTAATCGGACAGCTTTATTTAGGACGCTATATGGTTTCGACCACTTCGGGGTCAACTGGAGTGCCTGGGATCTTTATTCAAGATAAAGGTTCAGATACGATTATGAAAATATTGATGGCTATTCGCGGAACAACAAAATTGAAATGGAGTGACTTGTGGAAATAGGGGTTAAAGGCGGACGAAATGCGGCAGTATGTTCGACAGCGGGACATTTCACAGCATACAGCACGGCTGAACGCATGCGCTTAAAACAGCCTTCAAATGAGAAAATCAGAGTTTTTTCGATTCAATCCCCTCTTTCCACACTGGTCAAAGAACTGAATGAATACCAACCGACTGTGATGGGAGGTTATCCAACCGTGATGGATATATTAGCAGAAGAACAAAAAGCAGGTCGGTTGAATATTCATCCCGTGGCGATCCTTTGTGGTGGAGAACAGTTATAGGGATTTTATATTACTTGATCGCTTAGCGGGGAAAATCCGCGTTTTGACGGCGGAACCCCAATAAGGAGGGAGGGAATCCGATGGCTTGTTGCACCAGTGAACAACTGTCTCTGATCGCCCGGGCGTTGTCGGACCCGATCCGGTGTCAGATTCTTGAACTGATCGCCCGGGGGGATACAGAGGATGCCACAGACTGCTGCACAACCGGGATGTGCGTCTGTGATATTCAGGAAGTCTTGGATTTGAAGCAATCCAAGGTTTCGTACCACCTGAAGGAGCTGAAAAACGCTGGCTTGCTGTATGAGCGTAAACAAGGAAAGTGGAAATACTACTCCGTCAACCAAGCCATGCTAAGGACCTTCTGCGATGAACTATCCCATCGTTTTCACCTGACGGATGAACTGGTGACCCCATGTAAGGGATGATTAAACCGCACCCCTTTCTGGGTGCGGTTCTTCGTTACCATGTTGCCTATTCTGCTTCTTTCGTCTCCTCTGCAAAGCTGTGGATCCGCTCTTCGATCTGGTCACGGACCCGCTGGAAGACGGCCCAGACTTCCTCTTCCGTCCCCTCCATCTTCGCAGGATCATCAAAACCCCAGTGCTGCCGTTTCACATGGGGCGGGGTCATCGGGCACTTGTCGTTGGCGTCCCCGCACAGGGTGATGACATAGTCGGCGTTGTTCAGGATCTCGGGGTCGATGATTTCGGAGGTTTGGTCCGAAATGTCGACTCCCTTCTCTGCCATTACCTTTACTGCCTTCGGGTTCAAACCGTGGGCCTCGATGCCGGCACTGTAAACGTTGAAACGATCCCCGAGGATTCGCTTGCCGAATCCCTCCGCCATCTGACTGCGACAGGAGTTGCCGGTACAAAGGAAGTAGATCGTTTTTTTCTTGTTCATGGTGAATCCCTCCATCCGTATGTTAATAGATCAGCATCAGCCAGGTATATAGGCCGAGGAGTGTGATCAACAGGGTCGGAATCGTCAGGAGGATCCCCACTTTGAAGTAATAACCCCAGGTGATCTTCAAACCCTTACGGGTGAGGACGTGAAGCCAAAGCAGGGTCGCCAGCGAACCGATAGGGGTAATCTTGGGCCCCAAATCGGAACCAATCACGTTGGCGTACACCAGGGCTTCGCGCATCAGTCGGTCGGTCGTGGTGGCGTTGATCGCCAGGGCATCGATCATCACCGTCGGCATATTGTTCATGATAGAAGAGAGGATTGCAGCGATGAAACCCATGCCCACGGTTCCCGCAAGAAGCCCTTGGTCTGCCGTCCATTGGATCACCCCGGCGAGAGCGTCGGTCAGGCCGGCGTTCTTCAGGCCGTAGACCACCACGTACATCCCGATGGAGAAAACAACGACAGCCCAGGGGGCATCCTTTACCAATTGCTTTGTCCGGATGGCGGGACTGCGTCGGGCCGCTAAAATGAACCAAATGGCTGCTGCACCGGCGATCATGGACACGGGAACACCCAGGGATTCGCTGAAGAGATACCCTGCCAACAGAAAACCGAGGATAATCCACGAGAAGCGGAAAAGACGCGGTTCTTTGATAGCTTCCGAAGGCTTCTGCAGATGTGCAAGATTGTAATCCTTCGGGATACTTTTTCTGAAAAACAAAAAAAGAACGAGCATGCTCGCCCCCAGGGCGAAGAAGTTGGGGATGATCATGTGCGTCACGTACTCCACAAACCCGATCCCAAAGTAGTCGGCAGAGACGATGTTGACGAGGTTGCTCACTACCAGCGGCAATGAAGTGGTGTCGGCGATGAATCCGCTCGCCATCACGAAGGCGAGGATCATTTTCTCGTCAAAGTGGAGCGCCCGCACCATCGCCAACACGATCGGGGTGAGAATCAGGGCAGCCCCGTCGTTGGCAAAGAAAGCTGCCACCGCTGCTCCCAACAGGACCACATAGACAAACATCTTGCGCCCGTTCCCACCAGCCAGGCGGGCCATGTGGAGAGCCGCCCACTCAAAAAAGCCGATTTCGTCGAGAATGAGGGAGATCAGGATGATGGCGACAAAAGCCAATGTGGCGTTCCAGACGATCCCCGTCACAAACCAGACATCGGGTAGGCTGACAACCCCGAACAAAAGAGCCAACAGGGCACCACCAGTCGCTGACCAACCGATGGACAAACCACGGGGTTGCCAGATGACAAACACCAACGTGATTGCAAAAACGGCAAAGGCTATCCAACTACTCATCGCACGAATTCCCTTCTTTGCTTTGTTTAGTCACAAACCATTTTTCGTTCCGAGACGTTCAGCTCTTGTTTCGGATTCGGAAGCGACTCCAATATGGAATGAAAAAAAGGGTATAGGCTTCCATCCAAGGAGTAATACACCCATCGTCCTTGGCGGCGTTCTTTCACCAAGTGGACACTTTTCAGTCTGCGCATATGTTGAGATACGGTTGGCTGGGAAATACCAAGAATCTCCACCAGTTCACAGACACAACGTTCATCCACTTTCAAAAGCGACAGGATACGAAGCCGGGTTTTATCACCGAGAGTCTTATAGAACTCTGCCAGCTTTTCTGAGTCCAAATTAATCACCTCATTCATATATAACCATATGACAATTTATAGTGTCAAAATAAATGACCTCCGAAAAGGCCGATAACTGATCACCAATTAAATGGGTAGATTGCGGATTTCGTAGCGTTGCTGGTTCTACCCCTATACGACCCAAAAACCGAAGCTCAGCTGATTTCGGCCAGCAAAATTTGGCATGAATTGGAGGGAGGAAAAAAAATCGTGGGTATATCTACCCCTCTTTTCTTTTCAAAGGGGCTTAAAACGAAAATTTGAGGGACTAGTTATTTCCAATATAGTGTCATCTGTATTGAAACGGGTTTTGATACCGAATGGGGCCGCAAAACACCGTTAATCGAAGATCATTTTAAGTCCGTCTCGTAAACGGTCGTTTTTGAAACAGGTTAGGCATAATAAAGCCCGGTCATCTCAGGTGACCGGGCTCACTCCATTCCTTGCGTATGCGGCACACTTGGTTTTTCCACCCACATGGTAACTGAAATTTTGTTTTTTACAAAGCTAACCGCTAGTCGTTGTGATCGGCAATTTGTCTTTTTTCGTTTGATTTTTTAACCAGGTGAGGGATTCTTTTGGGGGTTTGTATAAGGATTTTAAGCTTTTCTCTATCTCAGAATGTAGTGTATAACGCAACTTGGGGTTCACTATGGAATAGGGTTGCATCCGATCAATCAGAGAAGAAAGGCTACAGGATTTAGTCTCGGTAGCGGGGCTGATGATCCTTGTTTTTGGATGGATCAGTTGGCAATAGGCTTGAGCTGTCAATTGGGTTTCATTCTGTAGTTCAGGGGGCTGTTCTGGATCTCCCGTTGTGAGCCGAACGGCTATTATGGTTGACCAGTCCGTACCCGGGATTTCAAAGAACATCCAACCCGGATTGTCCAAGACTGTGGACCATAGTTCCTCCTCACCTTTTCCCTGTCGTACCCATTCCTCTACCCGCTGATACCACCTTTCCGTATCCTCTATTTCAGATACCTTTTGACTTTGTTGGTGGGCTTTAATGGATGCTTGCTCGTACTTTCCATCGTCCTATGATCCCTTTGCTTTGCAGTTTGTTCAGAATCTCTTGTGTTTTTTTCAAATCCTTTGTACTCTCATCTTACTTGGATCATCCGACCGGTGTATGGTTGGAAAAGTTTTGGACTGGTCAATGTTCACTTGGACGATGGAACTCCCTTGGTGTCCGGGAGAAAGGTAACCGCCTTTACAAACGAAGCAGAAGGAAACATGGGGTTGAAAGATCAAATGCCTTTTCTGTTGGAGTCACGACTGCGCGAAACGGGGATAAATGGGACAACTTTATGGTGCGGGGTGGAATTCTGATCACGGGACAAAACAAAATCCCTAGTCGAGTCGAAGCGCGGCCAAAAAGAATCAATGCGAATAGAGGTTATGTAACGAAAAATCCCGGTCGTCTGAGAAGGCGACCGGGATTTTTCGTGTGGATCCATCTGGATGCCCCCATCACAAAGCCGCCTGTGTTATTACAGGCGGCTGCTGCCTTTGCATCCAATTTGTTAAAAGGGACCATTCCGTTAGATTGGATCCCTTCACCCCGCGGTTCCCCCATTTGTAACCACAATGCTTGTCCGCTTTTAAAACAGCCGACCCTGAATCCCCGCGGCATATTGACGTTCAGTGGCCAACTGGACCGCTTTTCGGTACACATTGGGAAGCGCATAGTTGTCCAGCTCCGATTCCTGAACCCAGCGGTAATCTTCAGTGAGGTCTTCCCCACTGATCTCCAAGGCTTCCACCACCGTCACGTACCAACGGCGGTGAGAAAAAACGTGTTCCAGCTCGCCTAGGATGGAACCGGGTTCCACCTTCAACCCGAGCTCGGCCAGGGACGTTTTTAATGCCTCCCCCAATGATAACGAACCCTGCCAGTGCTCAATGGTGGGAAGCCCCCACATACCGCCGAGCAGTCCGCCCTGGGGACGACGGTGAAGCAACACCTGGTCCCCCCTGCGGATCCAACCGAAGGTAACCTCCATCGGCACCGGCGGTTTTCCTTTTTTCTTTACCGGCAGTTCCTCTTGCAACCCTTCCGCCTGAGCCTGGCACAGCTCTCGAACCGGACAGGTATCACAGGACGGAGAGACTGGGGTACAGATCAGAGCCCCTAGTTCCATCATGGCCTGATTGAAGTCACCGGGCCGTTCCGCAGGGATGAGTTCGCGGTCCACCGCTTCCATCCGGCGGCGCGTGGCTGCTTTGGAAATATCCTCCCACCAAGCGAACCAGCGGGATAAGACACGCATCACATTGCCATCCACAGCGGGAACCGGCAGATCATAAGCGATACTGAGAATTGCCCCGGCAGTATAGGAGCCCACTCCTTTTAAACGGGAAATCTTCTCGGGCTCCCGAGGAATCTCTCCTTTGTATTGTTCCATCACCTCTTTGGCAGCAGCGTGCAGGTTTCGGGCCCGGGAGTAGTAACCCAATCCTTCCCAGGCTTTGATCACCTGATCCTCTGGCGCTTCTGCCAGATCCTTCACCGTGGGAAAAGCGGACACAAATTGTTCATAGTAGGGGATCACCGTATCGACGCGGGTTTGTTGGAGCATAATCTCCGATACCCAGATTCGATAAGGATCTTTGTTCTCCCGCCAGGGGAGACCGCGACGATTTTGGTCGTACCAAGTGAGTAACTCCTTTTGGATCTTTCTCACCCAATCCGCCTCGGGACGAGGCAACGATTCAGGCTGATTCTGTTTCATGGGCTGCCCTCCCTGTTCCAGTCTGTGCTGCTTCCCGCATCCCTTCAAGGTCGACCAAGCGCAACAGCTCCCCTTTTGCTGCCCGTTCAAAAACCGAGCATTCGTCTCAGGGTATGGTACACTTTCTTTTCTTCCATGTGATCGGTCACATACAGACCCTGTCATTTTAGCCAACCAAACGCCTTCAGGGGCAAAGCCGACATCATCGGGCTCACTTTGCACTTGATTGTATCCGTCATAGACACGGGACTCACGTGTTTTCAGATCCACCAGCTTCAAGATCCCATTCGCAGCATAACCAAGATAGTTCGCACCGGGACTGGGGTCAAATGATGCAAACGAGTCGGCATCCGGTTTGTTCCTTCTCGATATAATAAAACCATTGACCCTCCGTCACATGAACCGCTTCAAAGTAAGGCTCCTTGGGGAGTTGTTTGGCCCGAGGGAAAAGCGAGAAAACGCGAAAACGCCCCTCCAGATCCAAACCGGTGTGCCCGCAACCCAAGCCCCTCTGTTTTAAGGGAAAATTTGGTGAGGTGGATGGATGACCCCTGCTTTGTCTGGTGCTATAATAAACCGGGATCACTCTAGGGGGCACAACGCTTTTTAAAATATGTAAGAACTTATGCCGTATAGAAGGTGAGAAACCATGACCGTTACCGCCCTTGCAGCGGCCGATTGGATTCAAGGTGTGGAAGGGATGCAACAAAAAGCGGAGGAGATCGCGGAAGACCCCGCCCAAAAACTGTGGGGACCGCTTTTGGATCATGTGCTGCTCCCCTTCGGACAGATTGTACTGATCATTTTCCTCACTTACATCGCTCTTCGCTACAGCGATCGTGTCATCGACCGCCTGCTCAATATCAGTCGCTTTCCGCAGAAAAAAGGGACCACTCTCAACCGTCTCATCAAGTCGACGGCCCGCTATGCGATCTACTTCATCTCCGCCATCGCCGTTCTGGAGAAACTAGAGATACCAGTCACCTCTATCCTCGCCGGGGCAGGAATTGTCGGCCTCGCTGTCGGTTTCGGCGCTCAAAACCTGGTGAAAGACGTGATCAGTGGCTTCTTTATCATTTTTGATAACCAGATGGAGGTGGGTGATTACGTCGAGATCAACGGATCCATCAATGGGACGGTTGAGGAGATCGGCCTCCGGGTCACCAAGATCCGAGAGTTTAGCCAACGCCTCCACTATTTATCCAACGGCGAGATCTCCCAAGTGACCAACTACAACCGCGACCGGATGCGCCCCCTCGTCGCTGTCACAGTCCCCTATGAAGAGGATCATGACCGGGTACGGGAGACGTTGAAAGAGATCACGGAGGATCTCAACCAGCGGCTGGCCCCTTATGTGATCGAACCCTTCACCATTTTCGGTGTTACCGACATCCAGCAGGATGGAGTGGAATACACGCTCATGGCCGTCGTCACCCCGGAAGAGTATTGGATGGTGGAGCGGGAGATGCGCATCACCATCGTCCAAACCTTTAACGAAAAAGGGATTGAAATCGCCTACCCGCGTCAGGTCCTCACCACCTATCCCGAGTTGCAGACTTCCTTTGCGAAAGCCAAAACAGCCCACAACGCCAGTGAGAAAGCCCAACGACCTCTACCCCGAAAGGAAAAAGGAAACCCCCAAGGGGGTGAAGAAGGCTGAGGGAAAACCCTCAGCCTTCTTCAGGTCAGGCTCCGTACGACAGTGGCCACCACGGCCACGACTCCCAGCGAGATGCCCGCCCACTGGGCGACCCGTAGCAGATCCGATTTCAGGGTTTTGGTGTGATCCACCACGCGACGCGGTTGCTTCTTTTTCTTTTTCCCCAACATCCACTCCTCCTTTTGGTGCCTCATCAGTAATTTTACAAAAAAAACATCTTCATGTAACATAGATGTAAATATGTGTTTTCCCATGAACAGGATCTACATCTGTCACATAGCATATCCCAAAGTGTTATATCATTGGATATGGGCATACGTGTTCTGTGGAAAGGGAATATGACGGATAGAGGTGACTTCATGTTATTTAGAGAGAGTATGACTGTTATTCACCAATCCTACGGAACTCCCCGTGTAGCCTATTCCCTTCGCAATCATCTGGAACGGAACCATATTTCCAGCCAATTGAAGATCCGAAACAAGAAAGGCCTTACCGCCTATCAACTGTTGGTACCACGAAAAAAAGCCGAACAGGCGAAGCGATTGCTCAATCAGTATAAACAAAGGCTGGAACAGGCTTAAACCCATATGTCTTAGCCCTCCGTAAGGTAATCCCAGAGGTAGAAGGTGACATAACTCCGCCACGGAGTCCATCCTTCCCCCCATTCCCGAACCTCCGCCTCCGTCGGCTGGCCATCCAGTTCAAAGGCTTTCTTCACCGCGTTTCGAACGCCGATATCCGCTGCAGGTAACAGATCGGGGCGACCCATCCCGAACAGAAGAAGACACTCGGCTGTCCAGCGCCCGACGCCGCGCAACGCTACCAGCTTTTCCACCACTTGCCGGTCGGAGAGGGATTGTAAGCCTTCCAAATCCAATTCACCGTCTGCCACCTGACGGGAGAGATCGATCACATACTCCGCTTTTCGACGGTTAAACTGCAGTTTTTGGAGATCTTCGTAGTCCAAACGGGCTACCTGCTCTGGAGTGGGAAAGACAGGCAGCTCTTCATCCCCGTAACGAATAGTCTCTCCTGCCAACTCCACCAGGCGATACACCAATCTCCCCGCGAAGGAGAGGTTTAACTGCTGGCTGATCACCGTTTTGATCAAGCATTCATATAGCGACGGATCCAACACAAAATGGAGTCCCTTCCGCTCTTCGATGATCGGTGCCAAAGGGGACTCCTTTTTCATGTGCTCATAAAAGGGGCCCAGGTCCACATCCAGGGAAAACATGCGGCGGATCAAGCGTGCCAGGATTTCCCGTTCCCGAGTCCCCAGTTCTACAGTCGTCTGCACCCGTACCTGCCCTGACTCCCATCCGATCTCCACCGGTATCGGCCGCCCCTGGATCCGCAAAACGCGCAAAAACTGGCCATCCCGCACGCGGTAAAGAGCTTTTTCCGATCGGACCAGGCGCCGGGTTGTGGCCACGAAGGAGTAGGGTTCCACCGGCTTCAACCCTATATCCACCATCCGTCACTCCCCCCTTTCTCTGTCCTTCCCATTATACCATGAGATATGATGACACAGGCGAGTAGGGAGCTCACAGAAGAACGTCGCCCCCGCTGCCCGATAAGTTGTCCCAGAGGTGCAGCTTACAAAGGTTTCACATCGCCCTCATGCTTGTTGGAAAAGCAGAGCCAGAATAAAAAAAGGCCGCATACCGGCTTGCCGGTTTGCGGTTCGTCGTTTTGGGACCTATGGAAACGAAGCCCTGCTTCGGTTTTTCATTGGACCAACTCCACCGTTACCCCTTTTTTCACGCCGAATTGGCGCGCCTCGTTGACATCGGTCATATACACATCGATTCGTTTTCCCTGAATCGCTTTACCGGTATCTTGTGCCACCCGATATCCGATCCCTTCGATATAGACCAGGGATCCGATTGGAATCACGTCGGGATCGACGGCGATCGTATACCCCTCCGTCACCGGAGCGCCGCTGGAAGTGACTCCATAAGCGGGGTCTGCAGGGGTTTTCCCCGTCGACTCCGGCCCCGAAGTATAGGCAGTCAAGGTAAATTCCCCGAGACTTTTTCCCCGGGCCATCGCCGGCACGGCATCGGTTTCTTCTGTTTGCGGTTTTGTCTTTTCAGGGGACGGAATGCGAAGTTTTTGTCCAACCTGAATCAGCGACGGATCCTCCACATCATTGAGTTGGGCGATTTGCTCGACATCCACCCCGTGTGTGCGGGAGATCCGGTAAAGGGTATCCCCCTCTTGTACGGAAACGGTTTTATATTTTGTTTTAGCTTCCGCCTGCCTCCATTCATCCCCGCTGTTTCCCCAGATCACAACCAGCCCCAGTCCCATCAGACAGAGAATGGCAATCCAACTCCGGTTTTCACCCATTGATGATCACCCCATTGATAGAATCAATAATAGATTCGCTATCCAGCATGGCCGAAACCGGGTCCGGTTATACCTGGATGAACAGACAGAAAAAACCGGACCTGTCGGTCCGGTTTATGGCGTTTCTTTGGACAGCTCGTCCAGAGTCTTCGTAAAACTGGGGGCAAAGTGGCGGAGAAAGTAATCGATCTCCGGCATCTCCAACTGGTCCATCCGTTCCTTCAGTTCCCTACAAGCCACGGCAAATTCCCGGTTGCCCGCCGATAGCTCTTGCAGGCATTTCAGATAGCCATCCAAAAGATCCGCCCCTTTTACCCAGCGATACAGATCCGGGTCCTGGTTGCGGATCAACGGGGCATAGCGCCCTTTCAGCGCAGCGGGAACCATGTCGCAGAGCCGTTCCGCCGCTAGCGCCTCCATCTCCCGGAATCCGTTTTGAATCCGGGAATTGTGGTGTTTGACAGGGCTGGGAATATCGCCGGTAATCACCTCTGTCGCATCGTGAAACAAAGCCAGGGTGACTGCCCGATCCACCGGCACCTTTTTTCCATACACATCAGCCGCGATGGAACAGAGGGCGTGGGTGAGAATCGCCGTGTGATAGCTGTGCTCCGCTACATTCTCCGGCACTACCTTCCTCATCAGGCTCCAACGGTGGATCAATCGCAGACGAAAGAGATACGCAAAAAAAGCGTTCAATCCATTCCACCTCAGTTAAAAAACAGTTGTCTCAAGCCTCATTCCTTTTCGCCTTTAAGGCCTCGCGTTCCTCCCTAGACCTCGATCCATTGGAGGCTGACAACGCTTTTCATACAGATGATGGATGACGATCATGGACAGCATAAAAATCAGCCCGATCTGGGGAGCGATGATGGGATAATCGTACATCCCGTGACCCAGCAAAGCGAATATCATGGAGATCAGCATCCCGGCCAGCCGTTTCTCCTCCTTAGTAGCGGCGGACTTTCTCCAACGCCGAGCGCGGTGCGTGGTAACAATGATCAAAAGCATAAACATCGTCAAACCTATGACCCCAAACTCCACCGCCATCCCCAGAAAGATATTATGAGCATGAAACAGATATTTCCCTGTCATCTGGTCAAAAAGATAACCGAAATGCAGCGGCAGCACTCCGGTCAGCCAGTTTTCCGCAAACAACCGAAAACTGTTCTGCCAGACAAAAATCCGGACTTCTGCCGTGGCAAAAAGGGTTTCTTCCCTGGGGATCAAGGTTTTGTTGGTATAGATCACCATGCCGAGAAACACCAAACTTGAAAAGAGAAGAATCGTCCGCTTGCGATCTCCGGTCATCCAAACCTGGATCAACAGGCCGATCACCAGTCCCACCCAAGCCCCGCGAGAGCCGGTGCACCAAATCGCCACACAATAGACGACAAAGACAGCGAGGGCCCCTATCTTTTGCCAACGAACCTTCAGGACCGAAGAGGCGTAGATGCTGAGCAGAGCCAGACAGATCAACATGGCCGCAGCCAAGTTGGAGTTGGAAGCGGTTCCGATACTCCGCACCGACTCCGCCTGTTGCATCGGGTAAAAACCCAGTAAATAAAAAAGGGTGGATTTTTCAGTCGGAATCCAATCCACACGCTGAAAAATGGTGACCATTGCAGCGTATAAGCCAAGCAGCCAAAATTGCAGGTACAGCCTCTGAAACCCTTTCCAGTCCCAGCCCAACAGCTGTTTCACCCATACCGAGAGCAGGTAATACAGGCCGAATAGAACCACGGGCACAAACCCGACCGGGAGCCATCCGAATAAGAGGTACGGGTTTAAAAACCAGCTGACCAAAGACCAGATCACAAATCCCAGGAAGATCTTCTCCGGCCATCCGAACACATGCCAGTTCCCCCTATTGAAAAAAAGAACACCCACCCCGAGCATCAGCAGGACCAAAGCGGGAAATACGGGGGAAATCAGTATCGATATATATAAAAACTGCGTCCATCGTTTATATATATAATCTCTGCGCGAGTCCATACGCAAATGAAAGACTCCCTTAACAGTGAAGTTGCCGTACCGTTAGAATTATATCCATCCGATGGGAAAAGAACAAGATATAGCAGGAAACGGAAATAAAGGATGGAAGTAGGAAACGGTCAGGAAGTCAACATTTCGAGTACAGCTTGTACACTGTGAGAAGGATGGATCCGTTCACGCCATACCATCATCCGTTCCCGGAGACGGTCCAAAGGAAGATCGCCTGATACCAACCGCTGAAACCAACAATCTAGTTCGTCGTCATCATCAGCTTTTTCCGCCAACCCCTGTTCCAACATAAACTGTCCGTTTCGTTCCTCGTGGCCGGGGATGGTACCGTAAATGAGCAGAGGCTTTTCCTTGGCGATCGCCTCCGTGCAGGTCATGCCGCCGGGCTTGGACACGATCAGGTCTGCCGCATCCATCCAGTCCGCCATCTGCGTGGTAAATCCGGTGATGCGAATGTGAGGGTGGCGCAATTCTCCATCTCTTTCCATACTCTCTTTCAATTGGCGGTTATAACCAGTGCAGACCAAAATCTGCAACTCTTCTTTCCACTTAGCCGCTGCCCGCACGACCCGATCGGTCCCCCCGAGACCTAAGCCACCGCCGAGAATCAGCAGAGTGGACATCTGTTTCAGCCCCATCCGCTCCCGTACTTCCCGCTGGTTTTGCTTCTTCCAAAAACGACGATCCGTCGGAATTCCAGTGGTTAATATCCGTTCAGGGCGAACGCCCATTCCCACCATCTGTCTCCTGACACCCTTATGGGTGACCAGGTAACGATCCGTTTCCGGATGGATCCAGGCTCCATGGGCAGAAAAATCTGTAACCAGTGTGCACAAAATCGTACTCAAGCCCTGTCGTTTCAATCGAGCCACACCTGAACTGGCAAAGGGATGGGTGGAGACGACCAGATCGGGCCGAATCTCTTCGATATAGGCAGCCAGCCGGGTGTACAGGGTTCGATAGATACACCACTGCAGCCATTGGGGAAAAGAGCGGGTATGGTGGCGTCCATACAGCATTTTCCATACCTGAGGTGTCTTCCGAATGATATTTAAATAAGATGAGAGCAAGAAGCGACTCACTTTCGGTTGCAGTTCCCGCCCCAATTCCACCATTTGAACTTCGATTCCCCGATGTTCAGAACGGAGCCCCTTTGCCAAGGCCTCAGCCGCTTTGGTATGTCCCGTACCAAAATTCTCCGAAACGACCAGAACCTTTTTCCCAGTCTGTACGATCCCGTTGTGCAAATCCCCGGAGACAGAATCATCCGCCCGGGCCATCGGCTCGATCATACGCTCTCCACCTTTCTTTTCGGGACGGCATCCGCACAGAGCCACTTATTATACCATAATAGCCAGGGATCTGATATGTACCGCCCGATTTGTGGATATTATGCCATCGACCCACATGGTACCATGTATGGAGACTTGTTTGCCTGACGTTTGCCAAAAAAGGGCCAAGAAAAAACAGACGGCGCACCGTCTGTATCGAGTCAGATGGTTTTATGTTTTAACGTGATTTATCGAGCAGGTGTTTCTCCAGATCATCCAGTATTTTGTTCGCTGCCTGAATCCCGCCGGAAAGATTCCAGTATACATCGTTCACTTCATATACGTTTCCCTCTTGAGCCACATCCAGCTGTTTGAAAAGGGGTTTATTCATCCACTCCTCCTTCAGTTTGGTCGCCTTTCCATCCCCTTCTTCCATCGTCAAGACAAACATCACGTCACCGTCCATCTCAGGGATCCGCTCTTCGGTCACTTCGCTGGAGTGGGCTTTTTTGATTTGGGATTGAGGGCGTTTCAAACCGACTTCTTGTACTACTGCATCCGGGAAGCCGTTGTGGTGAATACGAACGAGACCCGGGAGGAAGCGGACAATCGATACCTTTGTATCCAAGTCGTCTCCCATACTCTCTTTAAAATCAGCGATTCTTTGCTCCCATTCCTTCAATTGTTGCTGCGCCTGATCCTCTTTATTTAAGGCTTTCGCATACAGTTTGAAATTTTCCTTCCATACATGTCCCACCGTGTCACTGTAAACAGTGGGAGCGATGGCAGACAGTTTGTCGTAAATCTTTTCGTGGCGGACTTTGCTGCCGATGATCAAATCCGGCTTCAGTGCGGCGATCTTTTCCAGATTGGGCTGCACTTCCTCTCCCACCACTTCCACGCCTTTCATCTCATCGGTGATGAAATCATACCAGGGATCCCCGATCCAGGATTGGACAGCACCTACCGGTTTGACCCCCAAGGCCAGTGCATCGTCCACTCCGTCATTGGTCAGGACCACCACCCGTTCCGGCGTCCCTTTTATCACCGTTTTCCCCATGGCGTGTTCAACCACCCGGGTTTTTCCCTGTTCCTTCTCATCACCGCTTTGGTCTGCTGCGCCACCGCCACCACAGCCGACAGTAAATAGGAGAACCGATGCCATCCCAATACCGATCCATTTTCTCCAAGGACCCACGGCTTCAACCTCCGTCTCAATGAAAATGATTTTCAATACTGCCCTCATCTTAAGTAAGCCCCAAAAAACTGTCAAGAAAGATCGTGAAAATGATTATCATTTATTGACCTTTCTTTTGATAATGATTATCATACAAGTGATCATACTTATTTCGTAAGGCTACGATTAGGAGATATCCCATGCGCTCTCATCCTTTTCGAACATTGACACTGCGCACACTCGGCCTGGTAGCAGGGGTTCTCCTCCTGCTGGTCACTCTGACCGGCAGTATCAAATGGGGGCTGACCCAAGTGGGTTGGCAGACATTATTGAATGCCTTTCAGACACCGGAGCCGACCCAAGTGGAACTGGTGATTTTAAACACCCGCCTGCCCCGAGCCTTGATCGCCCTTTGCGTGGGGGCCAGCTTGGCGATGGCCGGTGCTCTGATGCAAGCCCTCACCCGAAACCCCCTCGCTTCGCCGGGCATCTTCGGCATCAATGCTGGAGCCGCATTTGCCGTTGTGGCGGCAGCTGCCTTTTTTTCCGTTGCATCTTTTCAGGCGTATACCTGGGTAGCCTTCGCAGGTGCGGCGATCAGCGGCTTGATCGTCTACGGGCTGGGCTCCGCTGGCCGAACCGGACTCACCCCTTTAAAACTAACCCTGGCTGGAGCGGCGATGACCGCTTTCTTTTCCACCTTGACCCAAGGGGTGCTGGTGACGGATGAAACGACCTTAGAAGAAGTGCTCTTCTGGTTGTCCGGATCCATTGTGGGCCGCAGTTTGCAATCATTGACGACGGTTCTGCCCTTTTTTATTGCTGCTTGGGCTTTAACCTTCGCCCTCTCCCGTCCTGTCACCACCCTGTTGATGGGAGAAAACGTGGCCCGGGGGCTGGGACAGCGAACCGGCTGGGTGAAGTTTTTATCCGCTCTCTGCGTGATGCTGCTCGCCGGCGGTGCCGTCGCCGTCGCCGGACCGATCGGAATGGTCGGCCTGGTAGTGCCCCATATCGCCCGTTTTCTGGTGGGCAACGATTATCGCTGGCTGTTGCCGTACTGCGCTTTGCTGGGTGGGAGCTTTCTGCTCCTGGCGGATATTGGGGCTCGGTACCTGATCATGCCCGGCGGACCGGTCGCCGAGCTTCTCGCCGGCACTGCTGCCCGTGTCTTGTCCGATGAGGTGCCAGTCGGCATCATCACCGCCTTGATCGGGGTTCCCTTTTTCATCACCATCGCCCGAAGGAGCGTCTCAGAGTGAAGCGAAAAATCACCATCCGCATCCGACCGCTCCACCTTTCCTTGTTGATGGATGTCCGCCCCTTGGTCTGGTTGGCTCTATTAACCCTGATCAGCGGAGCGGTGTTTGTCATCAGCGTGGGAATCGGAGAAATGTATATCCCGCCGGGGGATGTGATCGCCGCCCTCACCGGGCAGGGATCCCCCGCCGACATCATGGTGATCAACAGCCTGCGCTTGCCCCGGGTCTTGACTGCGCTTTTGGTAGGCATGGCCTTGGCGGTAGCTGGAGCTATTTTACAGGGTGTGGTGAGAAACCCCCTCGCTTCCCCGGATGTGATCGGCATCACCGGAGGGGCATCGGTGGGGGCTGTGGCCTGTCTCACCCTGCTTACCGGCATCGGGTCCCAATGGGTTTCCGTCGCCGCCTTGGCCGGAGGCGCACTGACCACCTTTTTGATCTACCTTTTGGCCTGGAAGAAAGGGGTCTCCCCCTTCCGCCTCATCCTGATCGGGATCGGGGTCAATGCGGCGGCGGTGGGCCTCACCTCCTTGCTGTTGATCATCAGTCCGATCCATACCACCAGTCAGGCGATGGTGTGGCTCACCGGGAGCGTCTACGCCAGTTCGTGGGAAACCGTGTGGAGAACCGCCGCCCAAGTCGCCGTGTTTCTCCCCCTCACTCTGCTATCCTCCCGCCACCTCAACGCCCAGGAGCTGGGTGAATCATTGGCGACGGGATTGGGAAGCCGGGTCCAGCTCCACCGATTGTTGCTGGTCCTGTACAGCGTGGCCTTGGCCGGCATCGCAGTAGCCGCCGCGGGTCCCATCGGCTTTGTCGGCCTGATGGCCCCCCATATCGCCCGGATGTTGACGGGACCCTCCCAAGGCCAGTTGCTGCCGGTAGCCGCAGTGACCGGTGCACTGCTGGTCATGGTGGCGGATCTGACAGCACGGACTGCATTTAGCCCTCTCGATTTGCCGGCGGGTCTTTTTACCGCCGTGCTGGGAGCCCCGTTTTTGATTGTTTTGCTCCTTAAAAGCGAACGTCATGTATAAACCTTGTCATGCTTGAGACGGGAGGTTGATCCGAGATGAAGCCGACCCTGGAAACTGACAGCCTGACTCTGGCTTACACCGACGAACCGATAATTTTCGATCTGGACCTCCAGATTCCCAAGGGGCAGATCACGGCCCTGGTGGGTGCCAACGGGTGTGGTAAGTCTACACTCCTCCGTTCACTGGCTCGGTTGATGAAGCCGAAAAAGGGAGCTGTCCTGCTGAACGGACGCAATATCGCCCGCCAATCCACAAAAAAAACGGCCCGGGAACTGGCCATTCTGCCTCAGGGACCGGTCGCACCAGAGGGGCTTACCGTGCTCCAGCTGGCCAAACAGGGGCGCTATCCCCACCAAAGCTGGGTCAACCAGTGGTCGGATGAGGATGAGGAGCAGGTTCGGTGGGCACTGGAAATGACCCGGATGACAGATTTCGCCGACCGTCCCATCGACTCCCTCTCCGGCGGACAACGACAGCGGGCTTGGATTGCCATGACCCTGGCCCAGGGAACCGACACGCTGTTGCTGGACGAACCAACCACTTACTTGGATATGACCCACCAGATTGAGATTCTCGATCTCCTGTTTGAGCTGAACGAACAGGACAATCGCACCATTGTGATGGTGCTCCATGATCTGAATCAAGCTTGCCGATACGCTCACCATATGGTGGCTGTCCATAACCGCGGGGTTCACAGTCAGGGGCCGCCTGAAGCGATTGTAACGGACCGCATGGTGAAGGAAGTGTTCGGCCTCGATTGTGATATTCTTCCGGACCCGCTCTTCGGCACACCTACCTGTGTGCCCCATGGAAGAGGACGGTGCCTTTTCCATCATCCGGCTACCGGAACGGGGGTATAACCATGTCCACCCAAGCTTTGAACCGTACAGACACAACTTCTGGACAAGGCAGTATTCCGACCTTCCGCTCCCCTTCCCGCGGAGCGTCAATCCGTTCTCTGATCCACCCATCTACCCGGGAGGCGCTGCTTCGGAGGTGGGGGAAAGGAATCGGTACGGATCATTTAACCGTTGCCGCCTCCATGCTGGCCAAACAGGTCCTCTCGCTGCTGTTGGCCGATACCTTATATGGTGTCACTCGAAAAAACCAAGCGCCTCTTTTTACGCCGGACTCTCTTCAGATCCTCTTTCACGGGGGCTGGAACCTTTCAATCATCTCGGAACATCCACAAGTGTCATCCTTCCGAGACGGTGATCGAGAGGCGTGGCGGGCGGAAGCTCTGCGAAGACTCTTTCAGGAGAATATCACTCCACTTGTAACCTCGCTGTCCACTTATATCCCTTCGCCCATCTTATGGGAAAGCGCCCGCTGTTATATCGACTATTACTACGAAAAGTGGAGGGAAGAAACATCCGATCCAGCGGAAAAGGAACAGATCATCTCCGACTTTCGCTTTTTGACCGAAGAAGAGAATGACTTGATCGCCGGCTGTCCCCCCAATCCGCTTGCCAAGAAGCCAAAGGCCCTCACCGATGAGGGGGAAGGGCTAACCCGCCGCACCTGCTGCCTCTACCATCGGTTGCCCGGTGCCAAACCCTGTGCCAATTGCCCGACAGGACGTCGGGGTTCCTGTACCGTCTAAAGCATGGCCACGGACAAAAACCTCCACCTGGGAGGTTTTTTGTGTTTTCCCCTGATTCCAGCATGGCGCCAAACAGAAGGGCTGCATCGTCAAGATGCAACCCTTGCAAGGCCCCTATTCTTCTTTACCCAGGAATTGAGCCATCTCTTTGAGTGCCTTCTTTTTATCCGGTCCGTTGACGACCAGTTCGATCTCGGTTCCTGAGAACCGCTTCATCAGGACCATCCGTCCCCAGTCCTTCGCATCATACTCCTTGTCCTTCCGTTTCAGTGTGATGTCGGCATCATAGGTTTTCGCCTGATTCACGATTTCCAGGGCGGAAAAGTAGCGTTTCAACCGGATGGTCTTCGTCAGTTCTTCCTGCTGATCCGCTCCCTCATCGGGATCGGAATCCCCTTCCTGTGCCGAATCGGGATCCTCTGTATCCCCTTCACCGGAATTCTCATCCTGTTTATGCTCGTCGGCGGATTGATCCCCGTCGGTCGGTGCCTCTTTCTCTTTTTTCTCCTCCTCAGGCTCCCCGGATACCATCCGATTCACCTCTTTTTCTACCTCTTGTTCATCGTCCTCCCCAAACTGGCGCAAGTCGATAAAAATACCGCCCTGCGGACGCTCCAGAGAGACCTCCTTTGTGGTATCCAGATCCAAAGAGGGCATATGGGCCGATCCCGCTTCCATCTTTTCCACCCGGAGATAAACATCATGAAGGACGACGGAGGGCACCGGCCTGTCGATCTCCAGCAAATCGCCGGGTTTGATCTTGAAACCGATTGCGCTCACTTTCACTTGCAAATCCTGGATCGACACCGGTCCGGAATCTTGGATATCCAGCTGCCATCCCCCTTGTCCGTTCCCATAGGATGCGGCCATCTCCATCCCTTCGATCTTCGACTCCCCAATCTGAAGGGTTAACAACCAACTGCGTTGGCCTGAATCCAACCCCATCAATAATCCGGCAGACTCGATCCGATCGGCCCGGATAATCAATGCTTCCGGCTCGTCCCCGGTTCCCGAGGCAGCCGCTGAAGAAACGGACGCGATAAGGAGAAATAAGATCAAACCGATGATCACCGGGTGGCTCAATTGCTTCAAAGGGCTATCCCCCCCTTCATCCACCCCAGTCGGTGTGTACTCCGTTTTTTCGAAATCGTTGGACGGTATGAAGAGGGATTTCTTCAAACCGCCTCCTCTTTTTTGGCAGGGGCTTTTCCGTTGTCGCCCGAGTCCTCCTGTTCCCAGGAGATGCACAGACAACCGCCTACAATCCCCAACAACATTCCGATAATCATCCCGCCCAAGGCCCCCATCAGGGAGAGAATGGACAGGATGATCCCGAATATTCCGAGTATCCGGACATAGTGAGGCATGATCCAACCGACGATTCCACAGGCGAGCAAAAGGCCTCCGAACAGTATGCCGGTAAACGCAAAATTACCCGGTACAAAGGTGAGCCAATATAACTGCACCGGGATATACAGGGTGAACAAACCGGCCAGGATCAGCAGGATCAGCCCCGCCCTGGGACGCTCCGGTTTCTTGTTGTTTTTCTCTTTCCGCTGGGGCAGTTCCGGCTCCACCTGCTTATTCGAATCACCCATATAGAAGATTCCTCTCTTCCTTTAGTCCACTTTGTGCAACTCCAGCTTCATCCCCGGAAGGGAGATGCTGTTGTTAAAGAGATAGTGCCCGCGGATTTTCGGGTCTTTCAGCACCAGGCTAGGTGCGGACATCTCAAACTTTTGCCGAAAATCCTGTGAATGGTTTTCATGAATTTTTAATTTTTGGAATTGATGATCCCCGGTCAGTTTGGACATATCCAACACCATGCCATTGGAGACCACTTCCCCCGAGGCTGTCACCATCACCCGGATCTTTCCTTGCCCGGGAATATCCAGGTCTTTGTACAGTTTCAACCCCTTGATCTTGGCGTCCATCTGCGTGGCCACCTGAGGAATCGATTTCTTTTCACTGGATTCCCCCACCGTGGGCAAAAGCTTGAAATTGCTGATCTTGATCTGATCCGCTTCGATTTGAAAACCACCAACTCCGGCGATCGGCACGGCCATGGCCACACCACCGGCATACACCCCCGACAGTACAACCAACAGCAGGGTAAAGGAGATCGTTAGACTGGTCCAAAACCACTTTTTGCGATACTTCAATCGGATCACCTCACTGTTTTAAGGTCAGCCAACATGATAGCGCTTTCCTTTATGTTTTTAGAATCTTCCACCTTTTCGTGGATATGAGTCATTTTATGACGGTTTAAGCACCGGTCTCAACCCTGTAAAGCGGGGAATCGCTACCCCTATGTTTATGGGGTGCAAACAGAATCCTTTCCCTTCCTCCGATGGATGCCCTTCTAACCGAGGGAGATCTGTTATATAATGGCTTTCGGAAGACTGACATGATATCAGTTAAAAATCCGGTAAAAAGAAAGGGATTGTCTGGGATGCAGATTCCCGCATATTTAACTCCCCCTATGATTCCCCGTCAACAGGTGCAACAGATCCTGGACATGATCACCCAAGGGTATCGAGAAGGGATGGCCAACTGGAAAGTGAAGCTGTCCACGGTCGATACATCTGCCGAGGAAAAACAGGCCGCCCAGGAGTTGGTGCAGCTTTTGCTGCGGAACATCGATCTGGTTTCCACCCATTATGATGAATACTTGCAAAAGTTTAACGACTGGGTTGCACGATCCCGCCGGGTGCTGGACCCCCGCCGGATCATTATCATCCTCGGCGTTTTCGAGGAGATGGTGATGGGAGTTTTGTCACAACACCCAACCGGCCCCGACCTGTACACCCGCTACCGTTGGCTACATTCCTTGGTGATGGCTTTGGTCTATTCTGTCTATTATCATAATCATGAGGAATGCACTTCTCCCTCCTCGGCGGCTGTGCCAGGGACTGCTGACATCAGCAACGCTCCCGACTCCCTTCTGCCCACCGTCCTCCGGTTTGATGAACTGTTGCTAACCACCCGGACGCTGGAAGAGCTGCTCAGCCAGTCGGTTCATTTTATTGCGGAACATGCCGCCTTTCGTCGAGGAGCATTGTTCTGGTATTCAGCGGTGACCCGTACTGTGGAGGGGATCTGCTCCCATCGGATCGATCCGGCGGAAATTCGGAAAGTGCGGACGTTGGATTCCAATATCCCCGGCATCACTTGGGCCATCCGGGAAAACCGGCCCATCTATCTTTCCGATGCACAGATCTATTTTCCCGCCCATTATGTGAAACAGTTTCGGCTTACCTCGCTCTTGGTTTGCACCCTCTTCGGGGAAAACAAACAACCAGTCGGCTTTTTGCTGCTGGATCAAGACGGTGATCCTTATCAGCCGGACTCGGAGCAGATTCGATTGGTGGACATCCTGGTCCATCGACTCAGTCTCACCCTCCGGGTCAAATTATACGAAGGTCCCCCCCTGGCTTCGGAACCTACTTCTTCCGAGTGGCTGACTCAGAGGGAACAAGAGATCCTGCAGATGATCGCCTACGGGTATTCGACAAAACATATCGGTGAGGTTCTCCATATCAGCGAACATACCGCCGCTGAATACGCCCAGACCGCTTTGCGAAAGCTGAACGCCAAAAATCGTCCCGAAGCTGTCGCCAAGGGGTTGCGTCTGGGGATCATCCAGTAAATCCCTCATCCTTTTTCTATGGTTACACACTTCTTTAAAAGGGAATACATAGTATATAGAAAAGCAGATGAAACCCCCATCATTTTTCCTTGACGAACCTGAGGGGAACCACTATAATGCGAAAAAAGCTTCTCATAAACCGTCGTTCTTCCTTGCCCTGTATGTACGAGTCACTGGTTCACGTTCGGCGGGATGTGCCGACATCATCAAAAGGTGGTGCTTAGCCATGACGACGCTACTCCATTTTCAAATGCAGGACGGAGACTGGGTAAAAGGAAAGACAAACAATGACGAGCTGTTTCATGGATATATCGAATCGATCCACCATGAGGAGGGAATTGTCAAGGTGCGGGTGATCCAATCGGATAACCGATTAAGCATCGGTAAAATCTCCGATAGCACTCCCGACCGATTGCGTCCTCTGGAAACCCCTCCCCTGGAACAAGAAGGCCATATCCGCAACTGGATCGATATCGCCCTTTCCACTAAGGATGAAGCTTGGTTCATGGAACTGACGAACGCATTAAGACAAACACAGAAAAAAGACGGAGAAAAACTGGTATCCTGAGGACCCCCCTGTACAGGGGGATCCGTCTTTTTTGTAGATTATCGATTCAAAAATCCCCCCATACAGCTCAAAACTGCATGAGGGGGATTGTGGAAACGCTAGATGTCACTCAGGCATACATCTGCCTTACTTTTTCTTGCAACTCTTCATCATCCAGATATTCATCATAGGTAGTCAATTTGTCCACCAGTCCCTGAGGCGTCAACTCCATGATCCGATTGGCCACGGATTGCACCAACTGATGGTCATGGGAGGTAAACAGGATCGTTCCGGGGAACTCTTCCAACCCCTTGTTCAAAGCCGTGATCGCTTCCATATCCAGATGGTTGGTCGGTTCATCCAGGAGGAGCACATTGGCCCCGGACAGCATCATCCGCGCCAGCATGCAGCGCACCTTTTCCCCACCGGAGAGGACGTGAGCCTTCTTCATCACTTCTTCGCCGGAGAAAAGCATGCGACCGAGGAAGCCGCGAACAAAGGTTTCCGACGGATCCGGTGAATATTGGCGCAACCAGTCTACCAAATTGAGATCCACTCCGTCGAAATAAGCGTTGTGATCATTAGGGAAGTACGCTTGAGACGTCGTAATTCCCCAGTGAACCTCCCCGGCATCGGGCTCCAATTCACCGACGAGGATCTGGAACAGGGTGGTTTTGGCCAGACCATCGGGGCCGACAAAGGCCACCTTCTCCCCTTTATTGATGGTAAAGCTCAGGTTGTCCAGCACCTTTTGCCCATCGACGGTTTTAGTGAGACCTTCCACGCGCAACAAGTCATTGCCTGCTTCCCGTTCCGGCTCAAACTTGATAAAGGGATAGCGGCGGGAGGATGGCTTGATATCTTCCGGGGTCAGCTTCTCCAACATCTTTTTCCGGGAGGTGGCTTGCCGCGCCTTCGCCTTGTGCGCGCTGAACCGGGCGATAAAGTTTTCCAGCTGCTTCCGCTTCTCTTCCACCTTTTTGTTCTTCTCTTTGGCCAGTTGCAGGGCCAGCTGACTGGATTCGTACCAAAAATCGTAGTTCCCCACGTACAGCCGGATCTCCCCGTAATCGATATCCGCCATGTGGGTGCAGACGGTATTTAGGAAGTGCCGGTCGTGGGAGACGACGATCACCGTATTTTCAAAGTCGAGCAGAAAATCTTCCAGCCACCGGATCGCCTGAATGTCCAGGTGGTTGGTCGGTTCGTCCAAAAGCAGGATATCCGGGTTGCCAAACAGGGCTTGTGCCAGCAACACCTTCACCTTGTCGTTTCCGTCCAGATCTTTCATCTGTTTATCATGAAATTCATCGGCTACACCGAGGCCGGACAGAAGTCGCGCCGCTTCCGCTTCGGCTTCCCAGCCGTTCAACTCGGCGAACTCCCCTTCCAGTTCCGCTGCCCGGACGCCGTCTTCATCGGAGAAATCCGGCTTCGCGTAGAGGGCGTCTTTCTCTTTCATAATCTCATGCAGCCGCTCATGACCCATGATCACCGTTTCCAGCACCTGATGCTCCTCATACCGGAAATGGTCCTGTTTTAAGACCGTCAGCCGCTGCCCGGGAGTAATGTGAACTTCCCCTTTGTTGGGTTCGATCTCTCCCGACAAAATTTTGAGAAAGGTTGACTTGCCCGCCCCATTGGCCCCGATCAGGCCGTAACAGTTGCCTGGAGTGAACTTGATATTGACATCTTCAAACAGCTTCTTCCCGCCAAACTGCAGGCCGACACCTTGAACCGTAATCATCGCGCATCCGTCCTTTGACCGTAAATACTCCCATCGATTATAACACGGAGCGGGACCAGAAATTAAGCCAGCCAAACGCGGAGAGGTGGGAAGTTCATATGAATCAACCCCCTCTCACAAAAGGGGGCTGATACCGTTATTTGTCTTCTTCCTCCTTTTCCGCCTGTTTCAACGCGTCTTCCAAGGATGAGACCGCAACGGGGTAGGCCCATTCCCCTTCTTTTTTCCGAATCCACACCTGATCCTCTTCCCGAACTCCGAAATAAAGGTGCTTCTTCCCGTCGTCGGTGGTTAACGTCAGTTCCAGCTGGGGTTTGTTCTGCTTCCATTCGTCGGCTCTTTTAGCCAGTTCTTTCGCTTGCAGGGAAGCAAGGCTGGTAAGAAAACGGTCCAGTTTGTCCGGATCGTAGGTCTTTTTTCCTTTTTCCAGTTTCCATTCGCCCTCTATTTCTTTCCCTTTCAGGGTGGTCCCTTTCCATTGAAAGGAAAAGGCTTTGATGTTCTCCTTTTGAACGTGAATCGCTTCTTTTTTCATCAGGTTCAGAACCTGTTTATCCAGAAATCCGATGTCCGTGGTTCCGATTTGTAGAATCGCTCCTTCTCCGTTCTTCTGGATATACCGGCCGTTATCCACCGGAAGGGCGTCCCCCACGGCCAACTCTATCTTCTCCCCGTTCTTCCGTGTCACCCGGTAGATTTTTTGGGGCTGTTTCAGGCCATATTTTTGCAGGTCATCGGAGGATTTTTGCACCACTTCTGCACCCTTCAGTTCCGTGAAGGAGCGAAGCCAAGATTCCACCATCTGAGGATCCACCGGCAGAGGTCTCGGTTCCTTGAAGGACCATTTCCCATCCTTGCGAACCAGTTTCCAACGAATCTCCCCTTTTTCCTCCATGGAGATGGTGGTGATCTCCTCGGGCTTCAACCCCTTAAACAAGGGGGGCTCCTTTTTTTCATCGGACTTCTCCTGAAAAAGATCCTGACTAGAGACCACTCCCCACAAGGCAGCAAAGACGATCAGAGCAATCAGGGTGGGAATCGTTCCTTTCCAGTTCATGCCCGTCTCCTCCTCCACCAGATCATCAGACCGCTCACCAAGAAGAGGAGCGGCAGGACGATGACGGTACCGAAGAAAATGATGCGGGCGTCACCAGCGGAAACGTACACCTGCTTCACTTTTTTCTCCACAGGACGGATGGTTACGTTTTGCGCGTCTTTGCTCAACCAACCGAAGGAATTTAACACCAGATCCCGGTTGCCTTGAGCCTGAAACACATTGCCGGTCAGCATGGATGCACTTCCAAAGATGACGGCCCGTCCATGCTTTTTCTTTTCCTCATCCACAGCCACACCCAAGGTGATCGGTCCCTGATGGTCTTTCTTACTTGGTTTTGTCGATAATTCTTCGGATTCCCAATCCGTCTCTCCGAAGGATGATCCTGAGGTTTCCAGCAGTTTTTCCACCTCTTTTTCCTCTTCCACCTGTAGACCGGTGGCACGGGGCATCACTGCCACCATATTCCGTTCCTCAAGTTCCGATGTGATTTTATGGTTATTGTATTGCGGAATGGGAGTCAAGGGGTCACCGTAGTAGCCTCGTTTCGGGTCGATCACCACATCGTTGCCCAGCTGGACCCCCCATGTTTCCAACACCTTAGGGATCTGCTTCCAGTCGTCCATCCCTTCCGCAGGCGCAAAGGCGGCAAAAAATTGGCCCCCGTCCTTGATAAACGTCTGAATCATCTTTGCTTCCTTTTGGGACAAATCCGAGGTCGGTCCAGCCATCATCAAGATGTCGGCATCGTGGGGAATACCGTTTTTCTCTGCCAGGTTGAGTTCCTTCACCTCATTCCCTTCCCCTTCCAGGGAATCCCGTAATCCCTGCAGCTTGTTAAAAGGGATTTCCCCGTGACCTTGCAGTATGTACACCACGGGTTTTTGATCCGCCGTCAGGTTGAGAATAGCCTGCGTGAACGCTTCTTCTCCTTTGAAGCCGTAGGAATCCCCCTGGGTACCGGGGACGAACAGCTGCATCGGATCCACCTTTTCCTGTTTGTCCCCCTTCACAAAGACGACGGTATTCATCCCGGATACGCCATACTTTTTGGCGAGGGAGGGCTCTTTCACCGGATCGACGGTCTCCACCTTCAGTTGATCCGTCTCCTTCTGATAGGCCCGCAGGAGACGCTCCACCTGATTTCCACCCTCGGAGGAATCGGTAAAGGCGTAAACTTTCACTTCTTCATCCAACCCGTGTAAGGTTTTTTCCGTCTGCTCAGACAGGGAGTGGATGGTGTCCTCGGTCCAATCCCAACGCCAGGGCAAAGAATCCGCTGCCAGCACTGTCAATACAAAAATGCCGATCAAGGTGATCACGAACACGCCTGAATTGAGACTTCGCCAACCGAACTTCATGCTTCTCTCGCACCTCCTTATCTCCAACGCCGTTTTTCGAGAGATTGAACACTCAGCCCCAGAAACAGGAACACAAAAACGAAATAATAGAGAACATGGGACATATCGACGATGCCCTGTTCAAAGTCGTTCAAATGAAAGATGGGGGAGAATTTTTGAAATAGCTCTCGGGACCCTCCATACAAAGCGTCGCTCAAAGTTTGGATCAGCCAGAAGGCCAGCAGAATGGCGAAGGAGGTGATCCCGGCCACCATCTGGGACGCACTGAGACTGGAGGCGAAGATTCCGACCGCCATCATGGCAGATGCCAGCAAAAACACTCCCAGAAAAGCGGCGGACAGTTTCCCCCAGTCCACCGATCCATACATGGTCAGGATCAAGGGATAGACCAGACTGACGGCTAACAGAAACAAGACTACCGTCACCGAAGCCAGATATTTGCCCGCCACCACTTGCAATACATTGACGGGGGACGTAAACAACAATTCATCGGTTCCCTGTCGCAGCTCTTCCGACAACAACCGCATGGTAATCATCGGGGTGACAAACAAAAACAACAGGGACATGGAATTGTACACCAATCTTTCCTCCACCCGCTGGATCCCCAGAAAGGCGGTGGAAAAAAGATATCCTAGGACGAGAAAAAAGAAGGCGAAGGCTACATAGGACGTGGGTGAAAAGAGATAAAGCTGCAATTCCTTCCGGAAGAGCGACCAAATTTTACGCATCGCGTTGCCCTCCTTCCGCGGTGGTCAACTTGAGGAAAACATCTTCCAAAGACAGATCCTGCCGCTGCATTTCCAGGATAGGCATCTTGGCCTCGGCCATCGCGTAAAAAATCTGTTCGCGAAGATCGCTCTCTTCCTCCAGGGTTACCAGTAGTTTGACACTTTCCTCCGAACCGCCTTCTCTCCTTGTCACTTCTTTGACGCCGGAGATGGATGCCAATATTTCCTCTGCCGCCTTTGGTTTCCCTTTCACTTCCAGGGCAAGGGTGAACCCTTGTTCCAACCGGCGGGACAACCGTTCCGGCCGATCATCCTCCACCAGACGCCCCCGATCGATGATCAGAACCCGCTTGCAGATCATCTCTACCTCGGGAAGAATGTGCGTGCTCAGCAATACGGTGTGTTTTTCCCCCAGCTCACGGATCAGCTCGCGGATCTCCGTAATCTGCTTGGGGTCGAGGCCAGAAGTCGGTTCATCGAGGATAAGCAGATCGGGATGGTGCAAAATCGCCTGGGCCAGCCCGACCCGTTGTTTATAACCCTTGGATAAACGACGGATTAGTTGATGCTCTCTCCCGGTGATTCCGGTTCGTTCCAGCACCTCTGCGAGGCGACCTTTTTGCTCCCGGACCGGCACCTCCCGTAAATCGGCGACAAACCGCAGATACCCCTCCACTGTCATTTCCGGATACAGGGGAGGACTTTCCGGTAAATATCCGATTTTTTTCTTCGTCTTTGCCGAATGCTCCGTCATCAGTTGCCCGTCCACTCGGACTTCTCCTTCCGTCGGGGAGAGATAGCCGGTGATCAAGCGCATGGTCGTCGTTTTCCCAGCCCCGTTGGGACCCAAAAAGCCGACGATCTCTCCTCGGTCGACGGAAAATTGAACCGCCTCGATCCCCCTTTTTCCAGGGTAACGCTTTGAGAGATTTCGGACTTCTAGCAAACGTCTCCCTCCATTTCCTTGCGCCTTGGAACGCAAAATAAACCTGATCTCTGATAGGGATTAGGGCGTGTCTGGTAAATCAAAAGTAGCTGAAGACCGATTTCCGGCGTAGCGCCCTTTGCTCCGACCACCTAGCGGAGTCTCCGAAGGATTCAACCGTTTAGCGGCCACCAAGCTTTTCATTTGGCCGCTGGTTGGGTCCGTAGGAGGCGGAGCGGACAGCTTTTACATCTGTGGGAGGACAAGAGGCGCGAAGACGGAAATCGGCTCCCTAGGCACCTACGTGAAAAATCGCCCTAGGGTTTAATTATCAGACACGCCCTAGAAAAACCAGGTCCAGATCACTATTTACCAAATCTCTCTCTTTCTATCAAGGGAACCAATCGGTGCGGAATGCCGTCTGCCTGTTGTTATCACATCAAGCCCAGGATCTCCCGGATCTCCTCCTCGCTCCAGGAGGACAACATCTCTTCCCCGGGTTGGATCACTTGGTCAAACAGGGACTGCTTTTTCTGTTGCAGTTCATGGATTTTCTCTTCGATCGTGCCGCGGGCGATCAGCTTCAGCACCTCCACCGTCTTCTTCTGGCCGATGCGATGGGCCCGGTCGGCGGCCTGTTGCTCGACGGCGGGGTTCCACCACAAGTCATACAGGATCACCGTATCGGCACCGGTCAGGTTGAGTCCGGTCCCGCCCGCTTTGAGAGAGATCAAAAACACATCCTTCTCCCCGCCGCTAAACCGGTTGGCCATCTCCAAGCGCTGCGGGCTCGGTGTGCGGCCATCCAGGTAATGATAAGAAATCCCCCTCCGGTCCAAGGCGTCCCGAATCAAGGCCAGCATACTGGTAAATTGGGAGAAGACCAGCAGGCGCCGGCGGTTGTTCAGCCTCTCTTCGACGGTAGCCAGCAGTTGGTCCATTTTGCCGGAGCTGCCGGCGTAGTTTTCCAGGTAGAGAGAAGGATGGCAACAGATTTGGCGCAGTCGGGTCAGACCGGCTAAGATTTTTATCCGGCTTTTTTGAAACCCATCGGTGATCAGCGCTTGTTGGGTGTTTTTCCGAATCTGTTGCAGAGTGGCCAGATACAGTTCCTTCTGTTCATCGGTCAATTCCGAGACGTGGACCGACACCGTCTTCTCCGGCAGTTCATCCAGCACATCCCTCTTCATGCGGCGCAGAATAAACGGGCGCACCCGCCGGCGGACCTGTTCCGCGGACATACGACGAACCGCCTGCTTTCCAGAAAAGAACCCTGGTAAAATCACATCGAAGATCGAACCTAGTTCCTCCAAGGTGTTCTCGATGGGGGTTCCGCTCAAGGCAAAGCGGGTCTTCGCCCGGAGGCGCTTGACCACCTGGGCGGTTTGGGACTGATGGTTTTTAAAGGATTGGGCTTCATCAAAGATCACCGTCTGGAACCGGTGGGATTGATAACTGTCAATATCCCGCCGCAGCAAGGGATAGGAGGTGATCAGCAGGTCGACATCCTCTTTGTGTTCCAGGATAGTCCGGCGTCGTTCCCTTTTTCCGGCGACGACAACTGTTTTCAGCTGTGGGGCGAAGCGGGTGCATTCCCGTTCCCAATTGTAGATCAGAGAGGCGGGAGCTACCACGAGGGCCTGGGCTTTTGTCGGTGCAGCCTCCAGCTCAGAGACGATGAAAGCGAGGGCTTGAATCGTTTTTCCCAGACCCATATCGTCGGCCAGGATCCCTCCGAGTTGGTAATGTGCCAAGGTTTTCATCCACCGAAAGCCGAACCGCTGGTAATCCCGCAGGACGGAAGCCATCGCGGCGGGAGGGGTGAAGTCGAGGTTTTCCGGGTTGCGGATGTTGCGAAGGAGGCGCTGAAACTGGGGCCCTTTCTCAAGCCCTTCCATCTCTTCCAATTGCAGTGCCCGGGAGGCAGGCAACTTCAGTTTCCCCTCCTCGATCACCGGACGCCCTCCCTCCTCCATCAGCGCATGAAAAGACTCCGACCCTTCCAGGGGGATGAAGCTCCCCTCTGACAGGCGGTAATACCTCTTCTTTTCGATCAAGGCTTGTAATAGGCGTTCCAGTTCCTCCTCCCCCACATCGGGCAAATCAAACTGTACCTCCAGCCAACCGGAGGTATCGTCGACGTCGATGCGGGGAACGGGTTGGGACGCGGGCTCCACCAGGATTTGTCGGAGAGACAGAGTGGTATAAACATCTGCCAACTCTTCCAGCTGCGGCATTTTGTCATATAAAAAGCTGTACAGATTCTCTTCTCCATCCAGGTGGAGCTCCCGGCCGTTAAATTGGAATCCGGCCTCCTCAAAGATCTGCATGATCCGCTGCTCTTTGTCCATCTCCCGAATCAACAGCCGACCGTCGCGTCCCTGTTTTTCCCCGGAAGTAAAAGGATTCACCTGGATCTCTCCATAGGTGTATCGGAGATCGGCGGTCAATTGTTCCCTTTCTTCATCGATCCTGCGATCCAACCGGATCTCCGCCTGTAAGGGTCGCTGGAGGAGTTGCGTGGACACGCGCCGGTCCACATTGAGGCAACCTTCCTCTTTCATGACCGGCAACGCGGCCGAGACGAAGGCTTCCTGTTCTTCTCCGGGCACGATCCACAACTTTTTCTCCGGCAGCTGACAGAGGCGGCGATACAGAGGAAGGATCTGCTCCATCTGTCGGGAAGTCAGGTTGTAAATATTTCCTTTATAAAAACAGGTTCCGTCACGGGAGAGGAGAAGCGGCTCCTCGGACAAGGAAGGCCCATCCTCGGCTCCTTCGTCCTCCGAGAGCAGTACCAGATCCCGCCCCTGTTTCCCAAGGTAAAAGGAAATCGGAAAACGGTTTATCAGGGACAACTCAGTATAGCGGCGGCCACCCTGCTCCCATACAAAATGCCCGCGGGGAAGCAATCGGAGACAATCACCGACCTGGTCCGGCGGGATGATCAGGTTTCGTCGATCCTCCCGCCGATCGCTGTCCCACGGACTGAGGATGTGACGATATTGCTGTTCATTTCTCGCTAGTCGGGATAAAAAGCGGAGCATCGCTTCATCCTCCGCTGCGGGTCGAAACTGCGTCGGATCATAGGTGAAATGGTTGGTAAAAAAGAGGGACTCTCCCTCGGCAAAAGCCTGCAGGAACTCCCGGATATTTTTCACCACGTAGTGCCGTTTGGGACCCACCTTCAGTCTAACCGTCAACCACCTATCCACTTGATTGTCCCAGCAGGGGACCAGGCCCAGCCAGTACTCCACACTTAAAGGTTGAGCCGAGGAGCGGGAAGCTTCTTTCGATGGTTCCTGTTGAAAAAGATCCAGCAGATCCCGGAGCGCTCTCCGGTGACCCGTCTCCAGGGCGGCAGCGTGAGGAACGGCCTCTTTTTCCCATTCAAGCAAGCTGTACAACACCGCCACAACATGTTTGCAATACCCATCATAGGAGGTAAAAGCCGGACAGTCACACTGGACTCTCCCCAACCGCCCATGGGAAGTGATGCCAATCTGCACTTCATAGGAAAACGGGCCGTCGACAAAGGCATGAAAGGATGGAACCCCAGGCTGAAACTGCAATCCATGCACCCGTCCGTCCTGATAATACCGGATACCTTGAATATAGGTCTCCCTGTTTGCGCTCAAGGTCTGGATCTGACGGAGACTGATCCCCAATGACATGGTACGATAGCTCCTTTACACCACTTGTTCAGCCTATTGTAGCATATACAGACACCCGGTGCTCACAAGTCAATCAAAGCGCACCGAATCCCCACACCGCTCGGTTAAGGTGGAAAGGGTTTTCGACGCTTGCGAAACAATACGGAAGGCAAGTGATCCGGGTTATTCTGCTTACTCCATGCTACCGTCATTCCTCATACAAAAAGGGATCCGCCCCACCCAGAACGGATCCCTTTCATAACTGCTAACCGAGGAATGCACTTCGAACCGGGATTTATTTCCCCGCCTTCATCACCTGTACGATCACATCGTGGATGCGGGTGTTTTCATATACACCCTTCAGCAATTTCGCCCCGGGGCCCATAGCGGTCAAGGGAACATCGACGGCCGAGTGTCCTGTTGTGGTCCAATCCACCATAAACTGCTGATTGGATCGAGCCACAGGCAGAGGACCATCTTCCTTGGATTCTCCATCCCCCGACTCGTCGGAATCATCCAAGCCTTCAATCGTAAAGCCGCCGGTTTCATGATCGCCAACCACGATCACCAAGGTGTCCCCGTTTTTCTTGGCGAAGGCTTTCGCGCGGGCCACCGCCTTGTCAAACTGCTTGCCGGCTTCGATCGTCAGTTCCGCGTTGTTGACATGGCTCATCGCGTCGGTGCCCTCTTCCTCTACCAGCAGGAAGAAGCCCTTTTCATGTTGGGAGAGGGTCTGGAGGGCTTTGTCGGTCATCTCCGGCAGCGGCACAGAGGGATTATATTTGTCTCCAGCCTCCGTATCGTACTGGAACATCTCCTGGTTGGCAAACAGACCGAGCAGTTTGGAGCCATCGGCCTTCTTGAGCTCCTGGCGGTTGGTCACGTATTGATAGCCTTGCTCTTTCGCTTTTTCCACCAGGTTTCCTTCGGTGCCTTCACTTCCTTCGCTCGGATCTTCCGCCGGCTGGTCTGGATGCACTCCCGGGTTCCCTTTGGGGTACCAGTAATCCTCCCCGCCGCCCAGGATCACATCGGGACGACTATCTTCCAGAAACTGTTTGGCGATCTTGCTTTGGTCATCCCGGTTATCCACATGGGCTGCGAAGGCGGCCGGAGTGGCGTCGGTCACGGTACTTGTAGTGACCAACCCGGTCGCTTTCCCCAACTCTTTCGCTTGTTCCAACGCCGTCTTCACCGGTTTTTTATTGCGGTCGACACCGACGGCACCGTTAAAGGTTTTTTCTCCGGTAGCCATCGCCGTGGCCGCGGCCGCCGAGTCGGTGACAAACTCCTTCGGATCGGCGGAGTTGGTATGAACGGAACCGGAATAGGGCATGGCGTCCATCGCCAGTTCACCTTCCAGACCCACTTTGGATAAACGGATCGCATTCCGCTGAGCTTTCCCCATCCCATCACCGACCATCAGAATCACGTTTTTAGCCTGGGGTCTCTTTTTCTTCTCCGCCTGCTGCTGATCCGCCCCTACCTGTGAAAAGGAGACAGCAGAGACGGCTACCACTGCAGCCAGCGCTCCTGCAAGCCACCCACGTCTATTCATCCCATTCACTCCCCCATTGAGAATCCACCTTCACACCAACAAAGTGATACGCCTTCATGTTAGCAACTTCATATCAATAGCCCATAAATACTTCTTTAAGGAACGTTTAATATCCTGCAGATACCGCACAAAAACAAGAATATTTCGACGTTATAGAGTAAGCGTAGATTGAACAGTCAGAGCGCATGAATAATCCTAAGATGTTCTGCCACTGAACCTCCTGCTGTCAGGGAATAAGGGGTGATTTCTGGAGCATCACTCGGACCGCAGGTTTTCATCCTTCTTAAACGAATCGATGGATTGTTTCACATACCTGAACGATACGAGACTGTTTATGCCAATTTTCTTGGCTCGCTTTTGAGAAAAAGGTTTCCGTTTATATTCCTGAAAGCCCATCTTTTCATATAATCGCATCGCGGGAATATTCGTATCGGCTACCTCTTCAATCAAATATTTTTTATACGGAGTATTTTCAAGAATATGGCGGATAATCAGTGAGGCCACTCCCTGCCCTTTGAATTCGGGAGCTGTTCCGACAAAATCGATGGAACATTTATCTGGGGAAGGATTCTCCAGAGGGGTTTCAAATTCTTTTTTTAAAATGAATCCAGCTATGCTGCCCTTAAAAAATCCTAAATGCTTTCGCAGCTCTTTTTTATTGAGTTTTACCGAAGGGGTAATACCGTCCGTACATGCAACCATTCCAGCAACTTTGTTACCTGTTACGGCTATATAAAATTGATCTAAAACAAACATATGGGCAAAAGCTCTTGCAATTTTATTTTTGTCTTTGGAAAAGTAGTCCAGCCACTGAGTATATCCCTCCGCAAAAATTCGAGACATTTGCACCCTTGTATCTCGTCCTAATTGATCCGCTTTGATAACTGTAAACATATATGATTATTCTCCTTCTCTTCTTGGTATAAAAAAGCTGCGAGAGCAGATGAGGAAAGCATGGTTTGTTCCCTCTATGATTATGCGGTATTTTTTGACATAAAAATGATTAAATGTGCATTCGACCCTGGAAAAACAACCTGAACCTCATGCACGATTTCAATGGACATGTTTCCTCATATCTCGTCCCGCAGACGTAGGGTACAAAAATTGGCTCAAGACTTCAATACGATCACTCGAGCCACGTGGAGTGCGTGACCGTGTTCCGAAAACAGGGATAAAACCCGCTCTCTCCCCTGAAAGGGAAAGGCGGTTTTTTTAATGGTCACGGGACGTCGTCACAATGTCGGGATTGGACGACAGGATAGCCTCCGCTGTCTCCCACAGCCGGGGCAGGAACTAAGAGGACCTGTTTCCCTCGTTGGACGAGATCGTCCCGGGAGTGAACACCGAGATCGGCCAGGAGAGCGTTGAAGGCCGGGGTGAGGGAGCGTTGCAGCTGTGGGGCATCTGTCCCGAGAATCATGTGGCAGCGGGCGAAGGTAGCAACGATCCAGAAGACGGCTTCACGGTGAAACCCGCTCTGGATGAGTTCGCGGCTGGCGTCGACGGCGATCGGTCGAGCGGCAGGAGTGATATCGCTGCTGAAAAAGAACGGTGTCTCAGCCACTGCAGCTGCGGCGTCGAAAGTTCGTTCGAGGGAGTCGAGGTGACGTTGAACCTGTTGGGGCATCCAATCGGCGCAGCCCAGTAGGGCCAATAGCTCCCAGTAGAGATCCTCGTACCCATATTCCTGCAACACTTCCCGCGCGGCAAGATATCGAAGGCGAACGGTCCTCCTCCTGATAAGCATGCTGATCGACCCATTCCGTGGCGGCCTTTCGCGCCGTCCCGATTCTCATAGCGACGCCTCTTTCATCAGTTGCATCACGAGCGGAGTCTACAGCTTCCACAACGCTTCTCTCATCACCTCTTTGATTTGTCCCGCTCTCTAGTCCCGCAGGCGATATATTTCATCAGCCACTTCGTTATCATCAGCTTTGGAGTTTGCCAACCTGAGAAACTCGGCGGTACTATAACCCATTTCTTTCTTTTCACATTGATTGACGATGTAATCGACTTCCAATGAATACGATTAAAGCAATAGCAAGAAAACACCATACTCCCTGTACAAACAAGTGAGAGTAACCATACAATTGAATATTAGTTAGAAATCCGCCCCAACAATAGACCAGCATACCGCCTGCAGCAAGAGAAAACCTATGGATGTCTGACCACCCCTTCTTATGCGAAGAGCGTATCGTAACCACTAGTACAAGTAACTCCAACAATAACAGAATGGGTACCAAAACTCCTGCCGGTAACAACGCATGAACATAAGGTATATTGCTTAATAAAAAGAATATCGATCCGGATATGAATGCAAACCCGCCTAATAACCAAGGGTTAGGTGCTGATTGATTTATGAATTTTGGATGATTATATGTATTCACCTTTTTATCTTTATGAAATAAGGTAAACCCTAAAACAATAAATATCATCATTAATGTTGCGCTAATCATTAATTGTTTAACCGACGCCATAAATTGATATTCATAAAAGACGCCTAGTCCCATTATTACAGAACCAAGAAAGAACAGTATGGCACACATCGTAAAACCAAATCTGCCTAACCACGGTGTCGTTCGATGCTTCCAAAAGAGGCTTTCCGTCACTGCAATAGGGATACTGATGCTCCAAATAACGTGAAGACTTAAAACATACACCGACCAGAATGATCCTATACCTAGGCTTGGAATAAATCCATAATCGAGTAAACCGAGACCAAGATAATTTGGATTAAAAAGAGTTTGAATGACAAATCCTTCTTCCAGCAAACCGTAAGCTAATGCTAGACAAAAGATTGTTGGCCATCCTCTACCCGTTCGTCGAACCCATTCTCGAATGAACAGTGCCCCACCACCATAAAGCAAAGCCAACAAGGGGAATACGATCAATTGCTCTGAAGCTAAATTCCCCAACAGTAATTCACCTATGAACGGTGATAGTATAAAGAGAAACAGTGCGGCACCAATCCGGGCCTTTCTATTCATCCTTGAATTTTCTTGATTCTCTTGAGCTCTCATATCTTTTCTATTCATCAAGCTCCCTTCTGACTTTTTTATGGCTTTTGTATTTTAACAGGTGCTATTTCTTTTTTCCAAAGATCATTTATTACAGAAAGGCTCTTTTATCGTTAAGCATGCTGTATATTTTGTATATGCACAATATATTCTATGATGATTGAGCTGTCAACGATTTCTGCTTAGCGTATTCGGTCATCCGGCTGCACCTGGGGCTTCTGCTTCGGCATATCTCTCGGTTCCTTCACGCAGGGTTCTTTCAGTTGGAAAATATATTGGCCCTACTGGGCTGCGCCGACTGGACACCAACAGATCCAACGCCACCTCGACTCCCTTGAACACACCTTCGATGTTCAAATTGCGGAGACCCCCCTTCTTTTCTAGCAGATATATCACCGCCGCCGCTCGACCGATCGCCGTCGACGCCAATCGCGAGCTCATCCAGAGTGGGTCCCACCGTGAAACCGTCTTCTGGATCGGGCTACCTTCGCCCGCTGCCACACGCTTTTCAGGACAGACGCCCCACAGCTGCAACACCCCCTCGCTCCGGCCTTCAACGCCCTCATGACCGATCTCGGTATTCACTCCCGGGACGATCTCGTCCGACGAGGGAAACAGGTCCTCCAATTCCTGGCCCGGCTGTGGGAGACAGCGGAGGCCATCCTGTCATCCAACCCCGATATTGTGACAACGTCCCGCAACAATTAAAAAACCCGCCTTTCCCTTTCAGGGGGAGAGAGCGGGTTTTATCCCTGTTTTCGAAACACGGTCACGCACTCCACGTGGCTCGTGTGGGGAAACATGTCGACGGGCTGGACCTGACGGTTGACGTAGCCTTGTTCCTTCAGGTAAGCGGCATCCCGCGCCAAGGTGGCGGGATTGCAGGAGACATAGACGAGACGGTCGGGATCGGTTCGAACGGCAGCATCCAGAAATTCAGGCGCGCACCCTTTACGAGGCGGATCGACGACAATCACATTGGGATGAAGCCCTTCCTCAGCCCAGCGGGGCATCACTTCTTCCGCAGGGCCGGCCGTAAAGGTGGCATGATCGATACCATTCAGTTCGGCATTACGGCGGGCATCCTCCACTGCTTGGGGAATGGATTCGACGCCGAGGATGCGAGCGGCGTCTTGGGCCAGGTAGAGGCCGATGGTGCCAATGCCGCAGTAGGCGTCGATGACGGTCTCCCGGCCGGACAACGCCGCATAGCGACGAACCTGTTCGTATAAAACCTCTGTCTGCTCCGGGTTGATCTGAAAAAAGGAATGGGGGGAGATGACAAACCGGACGTGACCGATCGTGTCATGAATCACCGGCTCTCCCCAGAGGAGCCGGTTTTCCGGTCCCAGCACCACGTTGGTCCGCTTCGTCTGGATGTTTTGCACCACAGAGGCCAAACCCGGAATCCTCTCCCTGAGTTCCCGCACCAACCGCTTGCGATGAGGCAGCTCCAACCCGTTGGTGACCAACACCACCATCACCTCACCGGTGTTGACGCCGGTTCGGACCACCGTGTGGCGAACGATCCCCCGGTGTTTCTGTTCGTTGTAGGGCGGGATCCCCAGCTCCTTGACCAACTCCCGGACCCGTTGGATCGCCCGATCGTTTTCCGGCTGCTGGATCATGCAGTGTTCAAACTCCACAACCTCATGGGATCCGGCGGCAAAAAAGCCGGCTTTGACCCGCCCCCTTCGCCCGCTGAAGGGAACTTGGGCTTTGTTGCGGTAGTTCCAGGGCTGGTCCATCCCCAGCACCGGCAGCACTTTTACCTCTTCCAACCCGCCGATTCGAGCGAAGGCATTAGCCACTTGACGCCGTTTCGCCTCCAGCTGCGCTGGGTAGGCGATATGTTGAATCTGACAGCCGCCACAACGTTCAAAGACCGGACAGGGGGCATCCACCCGAGCGGGGCTGGCCTCCAATAACGCCTCCATGCGGGCGTGGGCATAGGTTTTTTTCACCTTGGTCACTTTGGCCTCCACTCGCTCCCCGGCCACCGTCAAGGGCACGAACACCGTGAAGCCATCGTATTTTCCGACACCATCGCCGGTATGGGTCTGGCCGGTCAAAGTGAGTTGGATTCGGTCACCCGGCTGCACCGGGGGCTTCTGCTTCGGCATATCTGCTCGGCTCCTTCACGCAGGGTTCTTTCAGGTGGTATGTTGCGGGAACCGTTGGCCGATGTCGGGCTCCCCTTTGTTTCCTTTAAGGATGGGAGACGATCCATTCCGCTTGTCCACTCACCTTTACGTTCCCCAAGTCGCTGGGTAAAATCGCATGATCGCCCTTCTGAAAGGGATAGACGCGACCATCCACACGGATCTCCCCCGAACCTTCCAACACGCTGACCAGTTGAAAATCGCGCGTTGGTTCCAGGTAAGCCTCTCCGTTCAATTCCCATCGATACACCGTGAACATGTCGGTTTCGAGCAAAGTGGTCATGAGCAGCCCTTCTCGCCGATGGCTCTTCTGTTCCACCACCGGGTCGATATGGGGAATGCGCGTCACTTGGAAAACCTGATCCAGGTGGAGCTCACGGGGGTTCCCGCGATCATCCGTCCGGTCATAGTCGTACAACCGATACGTAGTGTCGGAGCTTTGCTGGGTTTCCAGCACCAACGTGCCGGCACCGAGGGCGTGAATGGTCCCGCTGGGAACGAAGAAGAAATCGCCGGGATGGATCTTCACTCTCCGCAACAGCTGATCCCACGCCCCCTGTTCGACCCATGCTCGAAATTCTTCCTTGGACTGCGCATGATGCCCGTAGATCAATTCGGCTCCCTCTTCGCAGTCGATGATATACCAGCATTCGGTTTTCCCCAGCTCCCCCCGCTCATGAACGCGGGCGTAAGCATCATCGGGGTGAACCTGTACCGACAAGTCCGCATTGGCATCCAAAATCTTGGTCAATAGAGGAAAACGATCCCCTGATACATTTCCGAACAGCTCGCGATGTTGCTCCCACAGCTGACCCAGCGTGAAACCGGCGTAAACGCCATCTCTGACCACGCTCTGCCCGTGGGGGTGAGCGGAAATGGCCCAACATTCGCCAGTTTTATCATAGGGGATCTCATAACCGAAGGTCTCCGCCAGGGCTCGGCCCCCCCAGATTCTCTCCTTAAAAACCGGTTGTAAAAAGATCGGCTCTCGGCTCATCGGACCCACGTCTCCTTTCTCAGGCACCGTCTCAGTGTTTATGTCGATGGTTGTACCGCCCGCTCAGCGAGGAGCAGGGATCCTACGATACCCGCGTCGTCGCCCAGCCCGGGGGGCACGATATATTGATCGATCGGCGGGAGGGTGACATATCCATTCAAAAGCTCTGCTACCTGTTCATGTATATAGGCGAAGATCTGCCGCTGTTTCATCACCCCTCCACCGAGAATGATTTTTTGGGGTGAGAGAACCAGAATCCATTGCATGAGAGCCTGTGCCAGATAGTAGCCTTCCAGCTGCCAAACTTCCGGCCTGTCCGTTAGATGGATCCCTTTTTCCCCCCATCGTTCTTCCACAGCGGGGCCTGCGGCGAGACCTTCCAGGCAATCCTGATGATAGGGGCAATTCCCTCGATAGGAATCACGAGGGTGGCGTCGCACCAAGATATGACCCATCTCCGGGTGGGAAAGTCCCTGCAACAGGCGACCGTCGATCACCGCGCCGGCTCCAATCCCGGTCCCCACGGTCATATATAAACAGCTGTCCAACCCTTTCGCCGCACCGTACACCGCCTCCCCCAGAGCGGCGGTGTTAACATCGGTATGAAACCCGACAGGAACGCCCAACGCTTCCTTCACCTTCTCGACCATGGGATAGTTTCTCCACGCCTTTTTGGGAGTGGACGTGATCGTGCCGTAGGTTGGGCTTACGGGGTCAATATCGATCGGTCCGAAGGAACCGATTCCCAGAGCATGCACATCAAAATCACGAAAAAAATGAATCACTTTTTCCATGGTGTCCGCCGGAACGGTAGTGGGGATTTGAATCCTTTCCACAAGTTTTCCATTCTCATCGCCAACGGCACAGATAAACTTAGTACCCCCCGCTTCGATGCCGCCATATAACATACCCATTTCCTCCTGTACAAGTTGTCCGACCGTCCCTTTTCTCCGTGGCGGTCACGATCCAAAAGGCTGACGGGGGCTGCCATCAGCCTTTCGTGGTCGTTATCGCAGCGGTGCCGGGAAAAAGTACCCATCCTGTGGCCCGGACCATCCACCGTGTCCGTTTCTCATCGGATGACCATGATGATTGTATCATATGGAATATCCATTCACATCTTCCCTCTTGTCTCTGTTGGGATAGAATGAAAATGTACAGCCGTTGCCGGAAGTTACGGCAAAGAATTCGGATATTGAATCAAAGACGCTGTGTTAAGTTGAAAACAGGGAAAGCGTTTTCCGTCTTTCCCTTCACCGGTGGTGATGAACATGTCGTTAGATGGACGAAAAAAACAATTGCTGCAGTTTCTGCTCCGGGTCGATCGTCCGATCCCATCGGGGAAATTGGCGAAAGGAATCGGTTGCTCCGAGCGGACGGTTCGAAACGAACTCGCACAACTGAAAGAGTGGGTCCGGGTCGAAACCGGTTTGAACATCACCGGCAAACCCGGAGTGGGAGTCACCTTGGAAGGATCCCCCATAGAGCGGAAACGTCTGGCGGAACGCCTGCAGGAAAAAGGCCGGGAGGCGGATGATGACCGGGGGGATTCCGACGGGAGAAGACGGACGCTGCTCGGGGTACTGCTGGAAGCGGACCAACCGCTCACGACAGAGGAATTGTCCCGGAAACTGCATGTCAGCCGGACTACGGTTCACGCCGACCTCGACTGGGTGGACTCCTGGCTTCGTGCCGGCGGGCTGAGCCTTGCACGCCGCCCCAATTGGGGGATCAAGGTGGAGGGAACAGAAAGGGAACGCCGGTTCGCCATTTCCAAACTCAGAGAGGAGGCACTTCCCGCCGATGAAAAACTGCTGGCGGATCTGTTGCCGGATCTTTCAGTGATCCGGGAAGAGGTTCGCCGAATCGAAAGCACCATGCCCTACCCCTTCACCGATGAAGGCTTCACCAACCTGGTCTACCATTTGGCCATCGCCCTTCATCGGATCCGGCAGGGGCAAAAGATCCGAATGCCGGCGGAAGAGCTTCAGGAACTGGCCGCACACCCTGAGCACCAGATAGCCACCCAGTTGGCCGGAGCACTGGAACGACGCTTCTCCCTTCGGCTGCCCGAAGCGGAGATCGGATATATTGCCATGCACCTTCTAGGCTCCCGAATTCGTCAATGGGGATCCGATTCGGAGCGGGAAATCCGGCATACCCTCGGGAAAACCGACCCGGAAGCCCGGCGCATCGCCTTATTTCTCATCTCCCGGATGGAAAAAGCCCTCCAATTGCCGCTGAAACGGGACGACCGCCTCCTCACCGGCCTGTCTCTTCACCTCCATTCAGCGCTGAATCGGGTACGACACGGATTACGTGTGGACAATCCCCTCCTGCAGGAAACCCGTCACAGCTATCCCTATATGTACGAAACCCTTTTGGATCTATTGCCGGAACTGGCCCGCAAGGAAGGAATCCGATTCGGAGCGGAGGAAGCCGGGTATCTGGTCCTTCACTTCCAAGCAGCAGCGGAACGTCTGTCCCGGTCCCCTGGGAGAAAGAGCGCACTGATTGTTTGTTCCAGCGGAGAGGGAACCGCCCGGCTGCTAGAAGCCAAGCTGGAGCGGTTCTTCCCAGAACTGCGGGTGACGGGAACCGTGGCCGCCCGGGAAGTGGCTCTGGCTGTCCGAAGACACCGACCCGATATTCTCCTCACCACCGTCCCTCTTGAGCATTCCCCGGTGCCGTCCCTTCAGGTGACTCCCCTCTTTCACAGGGAAGAACGTGAACAACTGCACCGGCTCCTTCAAGGGACCCTACCCGGGGAGGAAAAGGAGTCGCAACAGATGTTTCCGGTGTTGAAGCGTTTGTTGCACCCGAAGGCATGTTTGCAAATTCGACACAGAGTCCATCGGCAGGAGCTCCTGCATCTGTTGACGAAACGGTTGGAGGCGATCGGGGCCGTCAGCAAAGATTATCTTGAAAGCGTTCTCCAACGGGAACGACTTGCCTCGACCACCATCGGCAACGGAGTGGCGATTCCCCACGGCTCCTCCGATATCGTCCGGAAATCCGGAGTGGCTGCCGCCGCCCTTCGAGAACCGGTGGACTGGGACGGCGAATCTGTCCGCCTGGTCTTCCTCCTGGCCCTCGACCAAACGGAGCGAGAGCGTAACCGTTCTCTATTTCGGGAGATGGTCCGTCTCGCCGACGATCCGGAGACGCTGGACGCGATCATCAATGAGACGGAACCCGGTCATTGGCACCATTATCTGTAATCAGACAAAACACAGGAAGGATGGGATGTGGATGAAGCTTCTGGCCGTCACTTCCTGCCCCAACGGGATCGCCCACACCTACATGGCCGCTGAGAAACTGGCCCAAACCGCGGCGGAAGCGGGGATTGACATCAAAGTGGAAACCCAGGGCTCCATCGGGGCAGAAAATGTTTTGACCGAGGAAGAAATTGAAGCGGCGGACGGGATTATCCTGGCCGTGGATAAAAGTATCGAGATGGACCGTTTTGAGGGAAAACGGGTGCTGTCCTGCGCCGTCTCCGATGCCATTCGCAAGCCTGAAGAATTGATTCAGCGCTTTGAAAGCGGGGAGGTTCCCGTCCACCGTTCCCGGGAGGAAGCAGGAGAAACAGATGACATCACCCAAACGAACCCTACTCATAAGGAGGAACGGGGACAAAATCTCATCTATCGCTCACTGATGAACGGGGTTTCCTATATGATCCCTTTTGTGGTGGTCGGGGGATTACTGATCGCCCTTTCCCTCGGTTTGGGAGGGGAACCCGGAGCCAAAGGGTTGGTGGTGCCTGAGGACTCTGTCTGGTCCTCCATTCTGAAAGTGGGCGAAGCCGCCTTCACCTTCATGGTTCCGATTTTGGCCGGTTATATTGCTGTCAGTATCGCCGACCGGCCGGGACTGGCTCCCGGCATGATCGGCGGTTTCATCGCCGCTGACGGAAGCTTCTACGGCTCCGAAGCGGGTGCCGGTTTCATCGGAGGTATACTGGCCGGTTTTATCGCTGGGATCATCACCCGATGGATCAAATCTCTCCCCGTACCTTCCGTTCTGCAACCGATCATGCCCATCCTGGTCATTCCGCTGACGGCATCCACCCTAGTCGCCCTGCTGTTCATCTTCGTGGTGGGGGCCCCCATCGCTTCGCTGATGGAAGGATTGACCCAATTCCTCCAGGGTATGCAGGGTACCAGCAAAGTATTGCTGGCGTTGATCCTCGGCGCCATGATCGCCTTCGATATGGGCGGGCCGGTAAACAAGGTGGCCTTTCTCTTCGGCGCCGCCATGATCGCCGAAGGGCAGACCTTCATTATGGGGGCAATTGCCGCAGCCATCTGTACACCTCCTCTGGGTATGGGATTGGCAACGCTGTTAGCCCGGCGGAAATACCACCAGGAAGAGCAGGAGGCGGGGAAAGCCGCTCTGGCGATGGGCTTGGTGGGCATTACGGAAGGGGCGATCCCCTTTGCCGCCGGGGATCCTCTCCGTGTCATTCCGGCCATGATGGTGGGCTCCATGACTGCCTCGACTGTGGCCATGCTGTCGGGGGTGACTGACAATGTTCCCCACGGAGGACCCATCGTCGCCGCGGTCCAAGCCGTGGGCAACGTCCCCATGTTCTTCGTCGCCATCGCCGCGGGAACCGTGGTCACTGCCCTGTTGGTAAACGTGCTGAAAAAAAACGCGGAAGTGCAAAGGAGTGAATCGGATTGAAACTATCCGACCTTCTGACCGACGATCTGATGGTATTGCAGTTGAAGGGGAACAACCGGGAAGAAGTGATGGACGAACTGCTCGACCGCCTCGATGAAACAGGAGCTCTGTCCGACCGGGATCAGTTCAGGCGGGATCTTTACGCCCGGGAGGAGCATGGAAGTACCGGAATCGGGTTTGGAATCGCGATCCCCCACGGCAAATCGGCCGGTGTGGACCAGCCCCGAGTCGCCTTCGGACGGAAACCATCCGGCGTCGATTGGAACAGCATCGATGGTGAACCGGCCCGGTTGGTGTTTATGATCGCTGTGCCCGAGGAACAGGCGGGAGATGAGCACCTTCGCATCCTGCAGCTCCTCTCCCGAAAGTTGATTGATGAAACGTTCCGACAGGCTTTATTGGAAGCGGACAATCGGGATAAAATAAAAACGTTGATCGAATCGATGTAGAAAAAGAGAGGGAATTCGCTTCCCTCTCTTACTTATTGGACGAAGAAACAGGAACCGCGCTTTGCCTGATTTTTTCAGGAACGGAAATCTTATTCACTTTCCCGTCCAGTCGAATCACCTTTTTCTGCCGTACGTTCACCTGCTGTTTGTCGAGGCGCAGCGTGTACTCCATCACCTGTTCTGCTTTCACCAAGCGAAAGGTTTTCTTATCGACCCAGAGGCGGACCTTGGCCACCGGTTTGGCGACAGCCGTGTCTTTGTTGGCCGGAATGCCCGCCAGGGAAGCAGGGGTCCAATCGATGGATGACTTCAATCTGGAAGAAGAAGGATAAAGGGTGATCCCTATCTGCGACTTTTTTTGCTTCACATCGGCTCCGGCAGCGAAAGCGGAAACTTCTTTTAACCACTCCAGCGGAGTCTGGTCCTCCTTGAATCCCTTCCCGTTCTCGTCCACCTCGCTTTCGAACCACTGATTCCGTTTAAAAACATATGCCTTTTTCCCGGTCACATATTGACGTTGCGGGATCGTTTCACTCACGTATTCTTGGTTGACGGTTAAAGTTCCGTCCTGATGCAAGTGGTAAGGCCGGTGAGTCACTTCCACCGTCTGCTTCTGTTCCACACGGGTATTCTTGTCTGGCTGACCCTTAAATACAAATTGATGTCGAACCACACGCTTCCAGCGGGTTCCCTTCATCTCTTCCATCGCATTCCGAACATTCTTCAGTATCTCTTCCGCAGTCATTTCTTGAATGCGGGCTTCCCGCTCCGCTTTTGTCTCGGCTTCCTCCGCTTCGTCTTCTGCTGTGAGGCCGCATCCGGTCAACAAGAGCACAAACAGCAATAGGCAGGCTGTCCATCGGTACACACATCTCGTCCCCTTTTTGCTGAAACGTTTCGGAAGGCATTTTACCCCAAACCAAAAGCAAGTCAATAGGAAGAAAGTCGGGATCTTTCAACTGCGCTGAAGAATTCCGTACCCTTCGCATAGGTATAGGAATAAAACCTGCAAGGGGGTTTGTCTATGGATAGCGAGCACCGGGAACTGGAGCCTGTAAATCCCGGCGGCCAGACAGCGGCGTCGGAGCGTAACTACACCTCCTCCGGCCCCCAACCCCATCAGCTGCATCAGGCCCAAGATGCTCTTTTTAAAAGCTTGTTCGCCGAGTCGATCCTTCACACCATCGCCGGACAGATAGAGAGAATATCAACGATCAACCAGCTCCCGGCACTGAAGTCGGTTTTTGAAGAGGATCTGCAGACAGGTAACCACAGCTTGATCGCGCAGGGCTGCCTGCAACGGCTTGGCTGTCATGACTGGCATGGAACCATCCTGAGTCAACTGGTCGACAGCTTATACCAAGCCCGTCGCCATCATCGCATCAAACGGGGATATCTTTTAGAACTGAAGCGCACAGCTCCAACCGATGCTCGCCCGGCTGTGGAGAATTGGATCCATTGGGTGGATTATGCGGAAACACTTTTACAGGAAGCGATGATTTACACTCAGGAGTTGATCGGCACCCAAGCGTGGAACCGGTACGCTCCCAAGTGACAACAAGAGGGAGCCGAAGCCGGCTCCCTCTCTTTCCTTTAGCCTCAGTATTGCTGGTATTCGACGGGGTTGCTGACAGACTGGGCTTGCTGTACCTTCTGCTGGGCTTGACTCAGCCCCTGCATGGCCTGCTGCAGTTGCTGTTGCTGCTGGGCGTTGGCTTGCCCTTCCTGGTTCTGTTGCAATTGTTGCACCTGTTGCTGGGCTTGTTGAAGCTTTTGTTGAGCCTGATTCAAGGCTTGCGGATTGGCTTGGGATTGAGCCTGTTGAACCTGTTGCATGGCCTGACGGGCATTTTGTACAGCCTGTTGGTACTGCTGATTTTGCTGTTGCCCTTGTTGCTGTCCTTGTTGCCCGGCCTGTTTGTTTTGCTGATACGGCATAAACAGACGCCCCCTTATCCGAAATATGGCGGGCGGCTAAAGAAACCCGCCGACAACTATTTTGCTTCAATGAAAAGCAGGTTATGCCCGCCCCACCGACACAGAAAAAGAAAACCGCCCGAACATCGGGCGGAAACAGTTAGTGTTTGACACGCCGTCGAGCCTGCAGGGCGAAATAGGCAAAAAAGAGGCTGACCAGCCCGTAGATGGCGTTATTTTCGGCCAGGAAGAACTGGATCATCGCGTTGCCCGTCAACAGCAGGCTGAGGAGAACATACGTCCTGCGTGAAAAGGGATTGCCCCGAAACTCGAACAGGATGATGAAAAAATAGAGCGCGATCACCAAAAAGTGAAGCGCATGTGGGGGCTCATCCTGTAGATAATAGACTCCCGATCCCAAGAAAAACAGGACGATAGCCCCATACAAAATCTGCATGGTAACACCTCATTTAAGCCTCTCCGTTCGGATACCAAACCGGAAGATCAGCCGCCAATTTTCTCCAGAAGCAGCTGGTTAACCATCTTCGGGTTGGCTTTCCCTTTGGTCGCTTTCATCACTTGACCGACTAAGAAGCCGAGAGCCCGATCCTTTCCGTTTTGGTAGTCAGCCACCGATTGCGGATTGGCGTCGACCACCTCCGCGACGATCTCTTTCAGTTTTCCTTCGTCGCTGATCTGCACCCAACCTTTTTCTTCCACGATCTTAGCCGGATCGCCGCCCTTTTCCACCAGTTCCTTAAACACCTTTTTGCCGATTTTGCTGCTGATGGTACCCTTTTCGATCAGTTGGGTCATTTTGGCGATCGATTCCGGCGTGATCTGAGTCTCTTCCAGCTCCTTACCCTGGCTGTTCAGATAGCCCAGGAGTTCAGAAGAAATCCAGTTGGCAGCCGCTTTGGGTTCCGCTCCGCTGGACACTGTCCGGTCGTAGAAGTCGGCCATCTTTTTAGACGCCGTCAGCAGCGAAGCATCGTATTCGGAGAGACCGAACTCTTTTATATACCGCTTTCGCCGGGAATCGGGCAATTCCGGAAGACTCTCTTTTACCCGTTGTTTCCAGGCCTCATCGATTTGAAGCTGTACCAGGTCCGGTTCCGGGAAATAGCGATAATCGTGAGCTTCCTCTTTGGATCGCATCACTTTGGTACGTCCTTCGTCCTCCAACCAGCGCATCGTCTGCTGTACAACGGTGCCGCCTTCGGACAAAACCTGGGTTTGTCGCTCTTCTTCGTATTTCAAGGCCCGTTCCACATTGCGGAAAGAGTTGAGGTTTTTCATCTCCGTCTTGGTGCCGAAGGCCTCGGTACCGACGGGACGGAGGCTGATATTCGCGTCACAGCGCAGGGAGCCCTCCTCCATCTTGACGTCGGAAACCCCGGTGTATTGAATGATCTGTTTCAACTTCTCCAGATAGGCACGCCCTTCCTCCGGGGAGCGCATATCCGGCTCGGAGACGATCTCAATCAGGGGAACTCCCACCCGGTTGTAGTCCACCAAGGAGCCGTCTCCCCAATCGGAGTGGTTCAGCTTCCCGGCATCTTCTTCCAGATGGACCCGGGTGATGCCGATCCGCTTTTTTTCTCCTTCCACTTCGATCTCGATCCAGCCGTTCTCACCGATAGGCTGATCGTACTGGGAGATCTGGTAGGCTTTGGGCAAGTCAGGATAAAAGTAATTTTTCCGGTCGAATTTGCTGACGTCCGCGATCTCGCAGTTGAGGGCGAGCGCCGCTTTCATAGCAAACTCCACCGCCTGCTGGTTAAGCACAGGTAGCGTTCCCGGATGGCCGAGGCAGATGGGGCAGGTATGGGTGTTGGGCGGCGCCCCGAACTGGGTGGAACATCCGCAGAAAATCTTGGACTTTGTGGATAGCTCGGCATGGACTTCCAGGCCGATCACGGTTTCAAATGATTGGCTCATCGGGCTTCACCTCCCAACGTCGGTTCTGGCAGACGTTCCCCGTGCTGCTCATAGGCATGGGCCACCTTCAGCACCCCGGCTTCATCAAAGGGACGTCCGATAATCTGCAGACCCACAGGTAGTCCTTCGGAGAGACCGCAAGGGACGCTGATTGCCGGCAGTCCGGCCAGGCTGACCGGAATCGTGCAGATATCGTTCAGATACATCGTGAGGGGGTCGTCCGTCTTGTCTCCAAACTTGAAAGCCGTTGTCGGAGCGGTCGGTCCCACCACCACATCGTACTGGTTGAAAATCTCCTCAAAGTCGCGCCGAATCAGCGTCCGCACCTTCTGCGCCTTCAGGTAATAGGCGTCGTAGTAACCGGAGCTGAGGGCGTAAGTACCCAACATGATCCGCCGTTTCACCTCGTTGCCAAAGCCGGTGCTTCGGGTGCGGCTAAACATGTCAACCAGATTTTCCCCGTCGACGCGAAGACCATAGCGCACCCCGTCGTAACGGGCCAGGTTGGAAGAGGCTTCCGCAGGGGCCAAGAGATAGTAGGTGGCCACGGCGTAATCGATGTGGGGGAGTGAGACTTCTTCCACCACGGCGCCCAGCTGCTCCAATTGTTTCAGCGCCTTCTCCACCTGTTCTTTGACGCCCAGGTCGATCCCTTCTCCCATCAGCTCCCGGGGCACAGCCACTTTCAGGCCTTTGATATCACCCGTCAAGGCGGAGAGATAGTCCGGTACCTCCACGTCGGCGGAAGTGGAGTCGAGGGGATCGTGACCGGCGATTGTCTGCAAGGTGTAAGCGGCGTCTTCCACATTGCGGGTAATGGGGCCGATCTGATCCAAGGATGAAGCGAAGGCGATCAAACCAAAGCGGGATACCCGACCATAGGTGGGTTTCAAACCGACGACGCCACAGAAAGCGGCCGGTTGGCGGATCGAGCCTCCCGTATCCGATCCAAGAGCGATAGAGATCTGCCCCGTAGCCACCGCTGCCGCCGAGCCACCGCTGGAACCGCCGGGCACCCGGTTTAGATCCCAGGGGTTCCGGGTCGTGAAGTAACCGGAGTTTTCATTGGATGACCCCATTCCGAACTCATCCATGTTCATCTTGCCGACCATGTTGGCTCCGGCCTTCTCCAGTTTCTCCATCACTGTGGCGTTGTAAAGAGGGGAGTAACTCTCCAAAATCTTGCTCCCGGCGGTGGTCAGCACCCCTTCCGTATTGATGTTATCCTTCACCCCTAAGGGCAGCGCCGCCAAAGGATTTCCATCGCTTTGACCCTCCAGTTTTTTAGCCCGTTCCCGAGCTCCATCTTCATCCACCTTTAGAAAGGCGCGGATCTGACTGTCCGTCTCCCTGATCCGTTCCAGCGAGGCATCGACCAGGTCCGACGCAGTCAAATCCCGGTTTTTCAATCGTTTATGTAACTCCCTGATCGGTTGTTTTAAAAGGGACATATCGCTCCTCCTTTACTCCTCGAATACATCCGGCACCTGGAACATGCCCTCCGCCTGTTCCGGTGCGTTGGCAAGGGCCTTGTCCCGGTCCAGGGACGGCCGATTTTCATCTTCTCGAAGCACGTTGGCCATGGGCAGCACGTGGCTGGTCGGTTCCACACCCTCTGTATCCAGCTCATTCAGTTTTTCGGCGAACTTGAGAATATCATTCAGCTGACTGGTGTACACCTGGGCCTCCTCTTCCGTCAATTGCAGACGGGCGAGTCGGGCCACGTGTTCCACTTGCTCTTTGGAAATCGCCATCCAATCCACCTCCATCGATGTTTATGCTTATTGGACTCGCCGCTCTTTTTACCGTCGGACAGGATCGCTTCCTTCATAACAGTATAGCACAAAGACAGGATCTTCTACCCGGTCAGTCTGTGACATCTCTTTTGCGGTTTACACGGAATCGACCGAACGGTTCGGATTCGTTCGGTCGATTGCTCGGTGATTCTATTTTACCTCGGCTGCTCCGGCCGGAACCAGTCGAGGTTGATCGCCTCCGCCATGGCCTGGTAACCGGCGTCACTGGGGTGCAGGTGATCTCCGGAATCGTAAACGGGGTTGAGCCGATCCGGATCGGAGGGATCCGCCATGATCCTAGCAAAATCGATCACCCCGTCAAAGGCGCCGGAGTTACGAATCCATTCATTCACTTTCTCTCGGGTGGCTTCCCCTTCTAGCGTGTAGTAGACGGAGCCTTTATAAGGCAACAGCGTCCCTCCGTAGACCCTCAGCCCCGCTTGATGGGCCCGGTCCACAATCCGCTTCAGACCTTGGATGATGTGTTCCGCATCATAGTCCGGGGGCTCATGGCCGATATCATTGATCCCTTCCAATAGGATCACATCGGTCACCCCTGGCTGGTTCAACACATCCCGCTCCAGCCGGTTCAAGGCGGAGGGGCCATAAACAGGATCGTCCCGCCAAACTTTGTTTCCGGATATCCCCGCATTCATCACCGATTTGCGAATTCCCTCTTCCCGGAGCCGTTGTGCCAGAAAGTCCGGGTAGCGGTGGTTCGCACTGGAAGTGGACCCTGCACCATCGGTAATCGAGTCTCCCAGGGCGACGATCCCCCCTGTGGTGCCTGGATGAGGCAGCACATCCAGGCCTGTCAGCCAATACCAGGAGTAAACCCGTTCTGTATAAGCCTCCGGTTCCGTTCTGGACGCATAATTCCCGGGTAGCGATATGTAGGAGCGCTGTTTGGCCAGTCGGTGCCAGCTGACCGGCCCTGTGTCGTGGGGAACGTAGATGCTGACCGCTAAGCTTTGGCCCGCTTTCACTTTAAAATGGATTCGGTCACTGGTGACGGTTTCCCCCACATCCAACGTGACAGAAGGTTCCCCATCAAAAGTGACCCGCGTGTTGCTTCGGGGAACAAGAGAAGCCCCCTCTTTAACCATACCGATGTAAACATCTTCAAAGGTGACCGGTTGACTGCCGAAGTGATTGGACAGGCGTAATCGCGCTTGGTTGCCGTCGAGATGAGGATGAATGATCATACGGAGGGTCTGATCTTTTATCCCCTCCAATGCTGTGCCGGAGGGCTCCTGCTGACTGGCGGTCCAAGCCCCCACCCAACGTTTTTTCGGATTGACCTCTTCCGCTGTTCCTTCACTCTCCCATCCGGGGGCAATCCCAAACAGCACCAATATCCCGATAAGCACCATTCCAACTCTCTTCATTTGTCCGACTCCGTTCTCCCCTGTATTTTATAAAACCACTTTTCCATTTTTAATGATTCTGGTTACAAGCATAAAAAGAATAGATTACAAAGCCATAACAACTTTGCTCCCTTCCTCCCGAAAAACCTGTGGTATCATGGACAAAACCAACCGAAAGTTATGCGAATAGCCCCAAGCACAGCATCGCACACCTGAGAGGGCTGACGCTCGAAGCTAAGAATGCTGTCCAACCCAGCCGGAAGATCAGCATGCAAGCATCTTCAAATTTTACATCCGTCTCCTTTTGTTCCGGCTGCGGTTAGAGAGATTCGCGAGGATGAGTTCGTTGCAGGACAGCACACCGAGCTTCAGGTAATGCCGCCCATCGCTTTTCGCACCACTTTCTAGCAACAGAGGTGATTCGATGAAAAGGTTCCCGATATCCGCTCCGTTATTGTGGGCTGGATTGCTCGCCCTCACCCTGATCATCCACTTTTTCATCACCTTTCTGTATCTTACCCCCAACAATCCAGTAAAAACCCGGCATGGGGAATTCCTGTACGCCTATATGGACCCTTTGTTTGCGCAGAATTGGAAGCTATTCGCCCCCAACCCCGTTTCCCACCACCGGGATGTTCAAGCAAAAGCCCGGGTGATCGACCCTGATACCGGCCAGCTTCGGGAGACCGATTGGAAGGATCTTACGGGGCCGCTGATCCGAGAAAAGCAAGCTCACCGCCTCAGCTCCGAAGACCGGGTGACTCGCTATTTTGTCTCCGGCTCCCGCTCCTTCCAGGAGGACAATCAAAAGCAGAAAAAGACTGGAGAGTGGATGTTGCAACGGGCGGCATCTACGGCCCTGGGACAAGCCATGCCAGACCAAAAGATCAAGGCGATCAAGTTTCGGGTGGTTACCAATACCTTCCCCCGCTTCGACGTACGTCACAAAAGCGATGATTCCACCCCGCTCCACTTCCGGGAATCAAACTGGCTGCCCTATCGTCCAGTCGGTTCCGAGGCGGCAAAGGGGTGGCCGCAGTGAAACGGCTTGAACGGTTTTTGACGACGAAGCACTTTTTGATCGGCACCAGTCTGATGCGGCTCTCCATGGGTCTTGGCATTCTCTTTTACCTTTTGGCTCATTACCCGGAACGTCACCTCCTTTGGGGGGCAGATGGGTTGTGGCCGACAGAGAAATTTATGGAGGCGGCAGAGGAGAGAGGCATCATCACCCTATTTCATCTCTCCGATGCCCCGTGGTTTTTCGATCTCATCTATCATGGAGGAATCGTTACAACGGTGATGTTCATCCTGGGATTTCGCACCCGGCTGGCCACGATCCTCACTTTTCTTTTGTTTTGGTCCCTGTATTACCGGAATTCCTTTGTCACCAACGGTGGGGATAATATTATCCGTCTGCAACTGTTTTACTTGATTTTTGCCCAGGCAGGGACGTATTTCTCCCTGGATCGGAGACGGATCGAAAAGAGAGGGAAGCGACGTCTGGACGTTTATCTGTCCATTCTGCACAATGCCGCCGTCTGTGCCATCGCCATCCAGCTGATCATAGTGTATTTTACATCGGGGATATATAAAGTGATGGGCTCGATGTGGCAGGAAGGTACCGCCGTCTATTACGCGATGCGGGTTCAGGACTATATATGGCCCGGGGTTAGCGAGTGGATCTGGCAGTCGGAAACGTTGGTCGTCTTCCTCACCTATTCATCGGTGCTGTTCCAGGTGGCCTTTCCGTTCTTGCTGTTGAATCGCTATACCAAATACCTAGCCGTGGCCGGTGCCTTGGCCTTCCACACCAGTGTCGGCCTGATGATGAACCTAGCCCTCTTCTCCTGGTACATGATCTGTTGTGAATGGATCTTGCTCACCGACCGAGACTACCGGCGACTGGCCCGACTGAAGAGCCGGGTCTTTGCCAAAGGAGGTACGTTGATGGCCCAACACCGTCCATCATTCCTCAGACGGCAGGAGGTGACCATCTTTTACGACGGATGGTGCCCCTTCTGCACCCGCAGTGTGACGACGGCAAAAAAGCTGGACTGGTTCCGCCTCCTCCATTTCGTCTCTTTTCGAGAACCGGGTGTTCCCGACAGATACGAACTCGACCCGGAACAGCTGGAAAAACGGCTGCACAGCACCCGGGACGGCCACTCCTTCCAGGAAGGGATCGACGGGATCATCCAGATGGGGGCACGGCTGCCCCTTCTCTGGCCCTTGCTTCCCCTTCTCATCCTGTCCAAGTGGCTGGGACTGGGACAGCGGGTCTATGATGCCATCGCCGCCCGCCGGAGGATCATCCCCACCGGCGGCTGTGACGAACATTGCTCCATCGAAGATCGAAAACGATCGTCATAAAGCCTCTGCCGGATCGATGCGATCCGGCTTTTCATTTTCGTATTGTAAAACGGATTCAACTCACCCTATGATTAAGGCATGTGTAGGGTTCATTGTCGTTAGGGGGGGAGTAAGCATGACGATGAAAGGATTGCAACGATGGAGGAGAAAGAGAATTTGGATTCCTCTGTTTTTCTTTGTCTTCGTCTATTTAAATAACACTTCCTTTCTGGTCGAAGCAAAAGGAAACCCGTTTCTTTTGGCTCACCGGGGACTGTCGCAAACATTTCCGATGGAAGGAATCACAGGGGATACTTGCACCGCAAAACGGATTTACAAACCGGAACATCCTTATCTGGAAAACACCATCTTTTCCATGGAAGCGGCATTTGACGCCGGAGCGGATGTGGTTGAAATCGATGTCCAGCTTACAAAAGATGGGCAATTCGCCGTTTTCCATGATGGGACATTGGATTGCCGGACCCAAGCCAAGGGTTCTGTAAGAGAATATACCATGGCTGAGTTGAAGAAGCTGGATATCGGTTACGGTTACACCGCTGATAACGGTAAAACTTTTCCTTTTCGCGGCAAGGGAATCGGTCTGATGCCCTCTCTTAAGGAAGTTTTGCAAAGGTTTCCTGATCAACCCTTTCTGATTCATATCAAAAACGATGACCCAGATGAAGGAAGACAACTTGCAACATTTCTCTCCCCGTTGCCTTCCTCGCGATTGGAAAAAATCACGGTATATGGTGGGGATCAAGCGATAGAAGTGTTACAACAGCGGCTTCCCAACTTACGAGTTATGTCCAAACAGACGATAAAAGATTGCCTGATTCCATACATAGCTGCGGGGTGGACAGGCTATGTTCCTAAATCTTGTTCTCATACACAGTTGCATATCCCTGAAAAAGTGGCTCCTTGGTTATGGGGATGGCCCCATCGCTTTTTACAAAGGATGGAAGCACAAGACACGCGTGTCATCCTGGTTGCGGGAGGCGGTGGCTGGTCTGAAGGGTTTGACAGCGCTAAGGATATCGAGCGACTGCCTTCCGGTTACCATGGCGGCATATGGACCAACCGAATCGACCGGATAGCTCCATTATTGAACCGCTGAGCAAGCCGACAGCTTTGCCCCGCTGCTGTTCCAACGACTGTCCGTCTCCTGCAGATCCTCATGAGCCCGGGCCGTAAAAAGAGAGCTCCAAAGGGATACCCTCCGGAGTTCTTTGTCACAACAGTCGTATCGAGGAACAGGGATAGACATCCGCTTTCGGAGACAACGTGATCAGCACGTACTCTTTCCCGGAGAGGGAGAGTTTCCTGAGCGGCCTCGGCAGCGCCGGTTCTGTATCCGACCCTTCCTTTCGCATCTCCCTGTCGACCCAGGCGGCGAGCCGATTGGCATGGTCGACGGTCCAGCGGCCGGTCATGCTTTCTCCTTCCCGGCGCAGGGTTCGCCGTAATGCCCGCACGCTTTGTTCGAAGCGATCCTGATCGGTCTGGGCCACCTGAAGCATCAGCAGTGTAGCTTCCAGCCAGCCCGGGGATTGTTCCCGTTCCAATTTTTTCAGGATTGCCGACCACCAATGGGTATAACGCTCCTGTACCTTGGGAACTTTTTTCCCTTCCCAATACTTTTCCAGATAGGGCCACAAAGCTCCCGGCCCTCGCTTTTTTTCCCGCCGGGTGTGAAAGGACTCCTCCACAGACCCCGTCGCCAAGTAGGTGGAGAGCAGGGCGAGCTCCCCTTCTTCCCCGGATGTCCGTGCAGCCCGCTTTAACAGATAGTCGATTTTTCGAGCAGGGCCTGGCAGGAGAGCGAATAGATTTTCCAGGTCTCCCACCGAAAAACAAGGCAACGGAGAATCCTGATCTGATGCGACCCGCCCGACCCAGTCCGGCCGTCTCTCCAAGAGAGCCGCCATCGGCTCCGCGGTCAATTGGAAGAGAAACACACGGTGGATATCTTTCGGATTGATTCGCTTTCCATCGGATCCGATCACCTCGGTTGTCTTTCCGTCCATCAGCGCCCGGCGAAAGTCGGTCAGGATCTGTCGGGAGTTTCGGTACCACGCCTCCACCCGACGGATGAACCGTCGGGTCCCCCCTTCTGTCCAGCTTGGGGTGCCTGCAGCGGAAACCTGGGCCGCCAGCAGAGTGGAATCCACCTGCACCACTAGATCGGGCCCCTTTTGCGTTGTGCCGTCTCTCTTTTTCCAACGAGTGTTTTGAGCAAGCTGGCAACCCGGCAATTCCCGCCTGAACAAGCTCTCGCTCCTCCGCTTTACACCGACAGCCGCTCTGGCCGCGGTGCCCTCGCTTTCAAAACCGGCCATCTCATCCAACCATCCGGCTCCGAACAGCGGGGCGGCGTGGAGCAAAGGCCAATAATAAAGCCCTTCAGAAATGCGGATCAGCGGTCGGCGTTCCACTGGATTCCAATTCCACCCTTCATCAAGAGAGGACGACAACACCTCCAGCGGCAGCGAACCCCGGTCCAACCAGCGGCGGATCCGATCCGCTTCCATTCCACTCCCTTCACTCAACGCCTCCAGAGAAAAGGTAAACAGACCGGATCCGCTGTCTTTTTCAGACTGGGCATTCTTTTTTTCAGCACCTCGGGAGGACTGGACCTGTCTTTCCCATAGCCGGCGACGGGTCCTTTTCATCAAGTCTTCGATCCACTCTGCCAGCGCCAGGACGTCCCGTTTCTGCTCCTCCTCCTGACAACTGGCCGCCATCCCCTGTGCAATCTGGCGAATCGGTGCGGTGCCACGACGCTGCAACAGTTGAACCCGGGCTTCTTCCGCCAGGTTAAGCCGCCCCCGCTCCCCTTGCGAAAGAGTGGCCACTTCCCGAAGATATCGCTTGAGGCGAACCCCTTGTTCCCACTCCCTCAAGACAAAAGCAACCAACTCCTTCTCCGTCGGAGTGACCGGGGCCGACGAGATCCGATCCTCTCCCCACTCCCTTTGGACGAGGGATTGCAAAAAAGCGAGTCGCATCCAATCTGCTGCCCGCCGCCGTAGGGTCTCCACCCACTGCAAGTTATCCTCTGGCGTCACCCTTTCAGCAACCAGAGCCGAGAGCAGCTTTGAGGAATGGCGCCGGACCAGGTCCAGCCCGACTTTCCGCAACAATTGCAGACGGCGCTCCACTTCGGCAAAAGAGAGGGTTTGCTCCCCGTCGCGAAGCCGCGGAAACGGGCGGACAGGGATCAGCTCTGCCTCGTTGAGTTGCCACTTAACCCGATATTTCTCCCGCAACCCGCGAATGGAGTCATCATATACCTCCACCTGATCCTTCCCCTTCTTTTGATTGGCCACCCGCCCTTTTCGCCACAGGCCGGCTCCATCCTTAAAAAAAACGGTCTCCCCCTTGAGGAAAGGCATCCCGGACCCACCTCCTCATAAGACACAATATTCAATCAACTGTGGGCATATCCCTGCATCTGACTTCCATTCCACAACCCCATCATCTTCTTTCTTTTCTACAGAAAAAGGCTTCTCCCCTTCCAAAAGGATGGTATAATGTAAGCGTTAACACAAACTGTTTCCTCTCTGCCTTATTCGCTCTCTTCAGACAGCAACGAGGAGGAGACCGGGAAATCACTCCTCACCCAGGACCCCGGTTTTATCCTCATCCAGAATCTAAAACAGTTGCGAGGGATCCGCATGTCATTAACCAGAAAAGCTGTTTTAACAGTCGCCGCTAATCCTCTGGTCAATCGGCTAGTATCCAAATACGGAATGAAACTGGGCGCTTCCCGTTTTGTCGCCGGTGAAAACATGGCTGATACCCTGCTCAAAGTAAAAGAATTAAATCAAGAGGGGCTTGCCGTAACCCTGGATTTGCTCGGCGAGAGCGTCACCACCCGTGAAGAAGCGGCTCACGCCGCCCAGGCCGCCGTCGACACCTTCACCAAAATCAGCGAAGAAGGTATCGATTCCAACGTGTCCGTCAAATTGACCCAATTGGGATTGGATATCGATGTTGACTTCTGTCTGGAAAACATGGACCGCATCACGGCCAAAGCGAAAGAGACGGGAAATTTTGTCCGCATCGACATGGAAGACTCCCCCCGCGTCGAGGCCACCATCGACATTTTTAAGCGGCTTCTCAAGCGATATGGAAAAGATCACATCGGATTGGTGATCCAATCCTACCTGTACCGTTCGGAGCAGGATGTAAAGGAGCTGAGTCAACAGGGGGCCAACTTGCGAATGGTAAAAGGAGCCTACAAAGAGCCCCGGGAGGTGGCTTACCCCGATAAACAGGATGTGGACAAAAACTTTCGGCAATTGGTCAAAATGCACCTGAACAGCGGATCTTACACGGCCGTCGCCACCCACGATGAATCCATCATTCAATGGACAAAAGAATATACCGAGCAACAGAAGATCCCCCGAAGTCAGTTTGAATTTCAGATGTTATTTGGAATCCGGGACGCCCTACAACGGGAACTGGTCCAAGAAGGATACAAAGTCCGTGTCTACACCCCATACGGAAAAGACTGGTACCCCTATTTCACCCGCCGTCTCGCCGAGCGCCCTGCCAATGCCCTATTTGTTTTAAAAAGCCTTTTCCGGCAATAATCCATTTCTGTTCCAACAAGGCCCTGTGTGGCCTTTTTTCGTGTCTCCACCTGTTTGACCGGATGCGACGGGTGTTTTACAGTGGATTTACACCTTCTGCTGGGACATCCTCCCGATATGCAGAAGATCATGGATGGCCGTTATTTTTACTCCTGTGGGCGGAACATAGAGGGAAACGTATCGCTTCAATGAAGAGGAGGGAGATACATGACCAAGATGTACTTGGCCATGGAACAGGAACTGCTTGTCGTGGAGCGTGAGGGTGACCGGTGGACCACAAAAGAGAAGCTAGTTGGCATGCAACCCCTATGTGTCGCGGTCGATCCCCATCGAAAGGAGCGGGTCTACTGCGGTACCTTTGGCAGAGGGTTGTGGCGAAGCGATGATGCCGGGAAAACGTGGGAGCCGATCGCTTCCCCGGGCCGATACACCGAACCCGTCCCGGATCAGGGCGGCATTCCCCACTCCATGGTGACGGCGGTAGCGGTCAGCCCGACGGAAAAAGGGGCGGGTTACGGCGTTGTCTATGCAGGGACAGAGCCGACAGCCTTGTACCGTTCAGAGGACGGTGGAGAGAGCTGGACCGAGTTAGAGAAGGTGCGGCTGTTACCCTCGGCGCCTACCTGGAGTTTCCCCCCTCGCCCCCACACTAGCCACATCCGTTGGATCACACCAGACCCTGCGGAAAGCGGGAAGATTTATGTCTCCGTCGAAGCCGGAGCTTTGATCCGCAGTGAGGACGGCGGAAAAACATGGAAGGATCGGACCTTTCGAAGTCCCTTGGACACCCACACTTTGTTGGCTCATCCGCAGGCACCCGGCCGGTTGTATGCGGCGGCGGGAGACGGCTTGTTTGAAGCTGGACGTGAATACGCAGAGAGCTGGGACGGTGGACAGACATGGCAGAATAAAGGGGAGGGGTTGAAACACCATTACCTTTACGGAATGGCGGTCGACCCCGGCAACCCCGACGTGATCCTCGTCTCCGCGGCGAAACATGCCACCTATGCCCATCACCTGACCCAGGTCTCCCCGGCATCCACCTTGTACCGCAAAGAGGGCGACCAACCTTGGCAGGAAGTGAGCGAGGGACTGCCGTCGACAGAAGGGATGGTGATTCCCATCCTGAGCACCAACGAGACGGAACCGGGAACTTTTTACGCCTTGACTAACCACGGTTTATATCGTTCCGCTGATAGCGGTCACACCTGGGAGCGTTTGAATGTGGATTGGAAGGAGGAATATCGACAACAACACCAGCAAGACCTGGTGGTGACTGACTGAACAACCGGAACCATTTCCCTTCTATATGGATAGAATGCAAAAAATGTGGATGATCGATTGAGGCCACACTGAAACTGAATGGTAGAGGAGGGTGTCCTGTGAAATCGACGGGAGACACAATCCAATTATACAAGGAAATTATGGGGAGCTACCCGACAGGCGTCACCATTGTGACTACGGCAGATCCGCAAGGGGAGCCGGTAGGTTTGACGGTCAATTCCTTCACCTCCGTATCCATCGATCCCTTGCTGGTGCTGTGGTGCCTGGACCACCGCTCCGGGTCCTTTCAGGCTTTCCAGAGGAGCCAGGGATTTGCCGTCCATGTATTGGCGGCGGAGCAGGAGGCCGCTTGCTGGGCCTTCGCCGGCAAAGAGACAGACCGGTTTTCCAAGATCGACTGGCGATGGTCAGAACACCAACTACCAATTATTTCCGGATCCTTCGGTCTTTTGCAATGTAAAACGGTACAAAAGGTGGAAGCCGGTGATCATACGATTTTTATCGGAGAAGTGGTCGATTTGGACCGGGACGAAAAAAAAGATCCCATGTTGTATTACCGCCGGAATGTCGGTGCCATTCCTCCGGATTGGAAGGCCTGAACGAATCATCAATCATCAACCAAAAGAACCCACCTCAGCACTTGAGGTGGGTTCCTGTTTGAAGAAACAAGAAAAACGTTAACGCTCCCCTTGCTCCCGCCTGCGAAGGCCGAACAGACCGAGCAGTCCAAGGAGTCCCAGCCAAGCCCAAGACGGGGTATCGTTGTTGGCCATATCATTGGTACCAACGTTACGGGTATTGTAGTCCGTATTGTTGGTCGTGTTGTTATTGTTATTATCGTTGACCATCACTGTGGCCGCTTGAGCATCGACGTCAGGAACGACAGTAACCATTTGGATCCCGATGGCAAGAGCCAACATGACACAAAGCGAAGTGATCCATTTCTTCATTCCTGCTCCCTCCTTCAATTTAACCTGCGTTGTGTATGGTTTGCTCCGAAACGATATTTTTATACATCTTGAAATTGATTGCGCGCGAATCGGCATACACATGTGAAAAATAAATAGGATCTGAGGTGTTACCCTTCGATATCAGGGTTGTGATGGAACCTGAACTCTCGATGGCGTATTTCAATCTATTGCAAACTATGAGATAATAAATAAAATGTGATAGGCATCTTTTTATGAATCTGTCCGCCTGTGGATCATCATCTTGCTGTCCTTCGCCCAAATTGACAAGGGGGCTTATTATGACGAATCCTCGTCAATCGCTACAAAAGGAATTGGATGCCGAAGTGTACAAACTGAACCAGTTGCAACAACAAGTGAAGAACGCATTGCTTCGCGATTTGCCCGTAGAGAATCAAGAAGAGCTGCGGCAAAAAGTGAAAGTACGTAAAAACAAAGTCGCTTCCCTCTTGGAGGACATCCAACGACTGGAAATATCCTCTGTAAAAACCACCGATCGATGGTGCTAAAACGGGATCATCTTTCCCGACCTTTTCCGCAAGGTCGGGATTTTTGATGTTTCTCCCTACAACTGGGACAAGCTGTTACAATCGAGACAATACCCTTTAGGAAAGGAGCGATCGTTTTGTCCATCGCGTTGGTAACCGGCGCTTCCTCGGGAATCGGGGAAGCTTTTGCCCGGCTGCTGTCCCGACGGGGATATCACTTGCTCCTGGTGGCCCGTCGGGAGGATCGTCTCCGGCACCTGGCCCGGGAACTGGAGACAGCCGGCGGTTCAGCCGAGGTCCTTCCCACCGACTTAACATCGGAGGAAGGAATCGACTCCCTTTGCCGAGCGATCAACAATCGCCGAATTGACCTTTTGGTCAACAACGCCGGATTCGGTCTGTACGGTCCGGTGATGGAAACCTCAATCAGCCGTGAACAGGAGATGATCCGACTCCTTGTCAACACCCCGGTCCGGCTCAACCGGGCGGTCCTGCCGCAAATGACCCGTCGGCGCAGCGGCGGAATCATCCTCGTCGGCTCCACCTCTTCCTTCCTACCAACTCCCTATATGACTGCCTACGGCGCGGCGAAAGCGTTTATCCTCCGGTATGGGGAAGCCCTGCATGCGGAATTAAAAGGGACCGGGGTTACGGTGACCACCCTTTGTCCAGGCAGTACGAACAGTGAATTTGCTACACGGGCCGGTTTTCGACAAACCCGGCAGATGTCGGCGGCACAGGTGGCAAGCCTTGGCTTTTCCGCCTGGTATCGAGGACGGCCCGTCGTGGTGACCGGCACGATCAACCGATGGATCACCGGATTGCCACGAATTCTCCCCCGCTCCTGGACCGCCCGCCTCGTCGCCCGCGTCTTCCGGGATCGGACCTAGACGAGTTGGAAGGAACTGGCTTTGTCGTTTTTCATCCATTTCATCACCGAAAGCCCTCACGGTAGACGGATTCTACTACGCAAGGGCTTGGGACACTTTCTCTTCAGTCCATCAGCGTCAGGGTGACTGCGCTTTCCTGCAGATCGTGATCGACCACATATCCGTATCCATCTTGCTTCCAAACCCCCTTCACCTTTTTGGTCAATTCCTCAAACCAAGCTCGATCCATATACCGAGAATCAGTAATGGTGTAATGGGTTTCATCCATTAATGTGATTTGCACGACGGGATCCCATCGAAGACTGACCACCCAATCAAAGGGAACGAAGAGTTGCTCCTGACCATCGAGTACGATCCGTCGTTCCTCCAGACGCACTTCCCGATACTGGAGGCTTCGAACCCACCTCTTCCCCCTCCTGATCTCTTTGAGACCCGCTTCTCGGGCGGCCTTGGCCAGTTCCTTCGCCCGATCCGAATCATAAGGGTAACTGAGAAAGAGTTCCTCTGTTTCAAACCGGATTTCCTCATGGAGAGGATCCAATTCCATCTGGATGATTGTAAACAGGGGAATTCTTTTCACCCTTCCCCAATTTTGCACCAAGAGGGCATCCCCCTCCATTCGGAAGTCCCTCCACCAGATCGACATCACGACATAGAAGAAAACTGCGAACACCGCCATAGCCAGGATCCCGAGAGCAAGATCGATCACTCGTTGCAAGAGGGAATAACTTTTAAAGGCAGGATCCTTAAAAGAGAGGAGCAGCTTTTTTTCCGGAACAACGGTCACATCCACCCCTTCCCCCTTCTTGATCACCTCGATCAACGCCTTGTCATCCACGGGATAATAAGGAATGTGATAGTTCCCTTCCCGAGCGACCAGCCGTTGATCCACCACCCCCACTGGGTGCAGTCGTTTGGTCTCCTGATCGCCCACATATTTCTTTATATTGTAGGTACCCAACACCAGCACGCCGCTGATCAGCACGAGAATCAGGACGAGGTACGGCAAAGGATGTTTCTTCCCCCAGTGCACTTTCCAAGTGATCAAGGCCACCGCCGGAAGCCCAAGATAGAAGTAGGATTCAATCAACCAAAAGGGGTAATAGCGCGGAGAGTCCAACAACCGCTGGTAGACGATCACATAGATCAACGCCAACAGTACCGGTACCCCTAAACAGAGTGTCAGCCAGTAACCGACCCAACGGCGCATCTTAACCCTCTCCCAACATTTACCTTTATTTAAATCTATTTTATTATACTTTTTTAATTATTTAAATACTTTAGATGATAAACTCCCATTTTCCCTATTAAATGTTTTGTCGAATGAAAATTTTATATAGCAAATGAAGACGAATAAAAAATCGGACCCGGTAACACCAGGGCCCGATCGGGGTTTTCCATGTTACTTATCCGAGGTCAGATCGACGTGCCAGTTTGATGTCGCTTCATACGGACATCAAAAACGAAAGGACCAAAGGGTAGCACGGAGGCAACCGCCGCTCCAAACACCCGTCCCAAGGGCCATTTTTCGGCGAACCAGACATGGACCAAAGCTGCAAAGTAAATCACAAACAACAGACCGTGAATCCAACCGGTCACCGTGACCGCCATCGGCCAGTCGAGTCCATACTTCAACGGCATGGCCACACCGAGCAATACGAGATAGGAAATCCCTTCCACGAGACCGATGACGCGAAAGCGGCCAAAAGGCGTATTCATGACAAACACCTCCGAAAGGAATATACCACGAGGCCCCTTTGACGGGCTTGACAGTTCCATGAATCATAATGGGCAATCGTTATTGATCTTCCTTCACTTGTGTAAGCCAGCGGGGGATCAATAAGGCATCCACGCCCCACCAAATCAAGAAGGGGGAGATGACCAACAGCGGTGACACCCCCAGACCGGGCAACAAATAGAAAAACAACCCGAAAGAAAGGATCAACGGCACGACGATCGCCATCAACAAAGCCGAATGCCTTTTGCCCAGGTAAAACCGATGGGCGCCAAAAGTCCCGAGGAATAGCCACAATAGATAAGCCTCTGCGGGCCGGGCCCCAGCTTTTTGTTTTCGACGATCCGTTCCATTCATCGGTACACAACCTGCCTTTTTTCCATTGCTCTCCTTATAGTACCGCAAAAACTCTTAAAAGACGATCCATACTAAAGAGAAAAACCCTCACCATAAGGTGAGGGTCCTTCCATCCCTTAGACCACGAAACGTTCCGCTTCCAGGACTCGTTTGGCAATGGCTCGTTTCAGACTGACTTCGTTGATAGGATCGAAACGGGTCAGCTTCTTCAGGATGGACAGTTGGGTACGCAGGGTATCCCCTTCTTCCATGGAGCTGAGGGTGTGTTTGGCCGCCTTCTCAATGCGCGGGAAGGCTTCATATACATAGGCCGTCGTCAGGTCAATCTTGGCTTGTGCCTTCTCCTGTCCATCTTTCTCCATCGCTTTCTTCGTACGGAGATAGGCGCTTTCCATAGCGAAAATCTCGATGGCGATATCAGCCAGATCGCGCAGGATTTCCTGCTGTTTCTCCAGCTCCATCTGATATTTCTCCACGGCCAGCCCCGCGGTCATCAAGAAAATCTTCTTCGCGTGGTCGATCAATTCCGCTTCTTTTTCCAGCGGTGCCGGCTCTTCATCGGAGAGGGTGGGCATCATCATCAGCAGCTCTTCCTGGAGGCCGGAGGCTTTCTCCATGAAGGGCAACTCGCCTTTCATCGTTTTCCGCATCAGGGTGGCGGGGATCAAGAGACGGTTGATCTCGTTGGTCCCTTCGAAGATGCGGTTGATACGGGCGTCACGATACATGTTTTCAATTTCGTACTCCTGCATAAATCCGTAACCGCCGTGGATCTGCACTCCCTCGTCCACGACGTGGCTCAATACTTCGGAGCCAAACACCTTGGTAATGGAGCACTCCAAGGCGTATTCGGCGATGGCATTGGCCGCTTCCGCTCCCTCGGCATCGTCCAGGTGAGACAAACCTTTTTCGAAAAATCCGCCGGTGCGGTAAATGGCGCTTTCCAAGGCGTAGGTCTTGGCAGCCATGGTGGCCAGCTTTTCCTGGATCAAGGGGAACTTGGCGATCGGAGTTTTAAACTGATTCCGCTCATTGGCGTATTTGGCAGAAATTTCGATGGCTCGTTTGGAAGAACCGACACAGCCGACCCCCAATTTGTAACGGCCGATATTCAGGATGTTGAAGGCGATCTTGTGACCTTTGCCCACTTCGCCGAGGACGTTTTCCACCGGAACTTTTGCTTCGTCCAGGATCAACGTCCGGGTCGAGGAGCCTTTGATCCCCATCTTTTTCTCTTCCGGACCGGTGGAGACTCCCGGGAAGTCCTTTTCCACGATAAAGGCGGTAAATTTCTCACCGTCCACTTTGGCATAAACGACAAACACATCAGCAAAAGCGGAGTTGGTAATCCACTGTTTTTCCCCGCTCAGGAGATAGTACTTACCATCGTCGGAAAGTTTGGCTACCGTCTTAGCCCCGAGGGCGTCGGAGCCGGAACCCGGCTCGGTCAGGGCGTAGGCGGCCAATTTTTCCCCGCTTGCCAATCCCGGCAAATATTTCTCCTTCTGCTCTTTGTTGCCGAAGAAGACGATGGGCAAGCTCCCGATCCCTACGTGGGCCCCGTGGCTCAGAGCGAAGGAGCGGGCCACGGCGATCTTTTCGGTGATCAATGTGGAGCTGATTTTGTCCAGCCCTAGACCGCCGTATGCTTCCGGTACATCGGCACCTAACAGGCCCAGTTCACCGGCTTGCTTCAACAGTTTCACTGTGTGGTCAAAGTTGTGATTTTCGATTTCTTCCAGAACCGGTTGGACCTGATCGAAGGCGAAGTCTTCCGTGGTCTTGCCGATCATCTTGTGTTCTTCCGTAAAATCTTCCGGGGTGAATACGTCCTCGAGGCTGTGCTCTTCGAGGAGGTAGCTGCCCCCTTTGGTGATGGTGTTTTCAGCCATCTTTCGAATCCTCCTTATTTTTCAGGGTTCCTGATCAGTTCACCATTTCAAAGACGCCGGCTGCTCCCATACCGCCACCGATACACATGGTGACCAAACCGTATTTGCCGTTGCGCCGTTTCAATTCATTCAGAATGCTGACTGTCAGCTTGGCACCCGAACAACCCAGCGGGTGGCCGAGGGCGATGGCGCCACCGTTGACGTTGACGATATCCGGGTTCATTTCCAGGTGACGCATCACTTGGAGGGACTGGGAAGCGAAAGCTTCGTTCAACTCGATCAGATCGATCTGATCCAGGGTGAGACCCGCCCGCTCCAAGGCCTTCGGCACGGCCACGATCGGCCCGATCCCCATCACATCGGGATCGACGCCACCGACGCAGAAGGAGCGGAAGACGGCGATCGGTTGGATGCCGAGGGATTCTGCCTTCTCCCGGGACATGACGACCACCCCGGCTGCACCGTCACTGGTCTGGGAGGAGTTCCCGGCAGTGACCGAGCCTCCGACGCGGAAGGCCGGACGCAACTTGGCCAGCGCCTCTAGAGACGTATCCCGGCGGGGGCCTTCATCGGTATCAAAGATGAACTCTTCCTCCTGCAGCTTGTGATTGTCATCCACAAACCGCCTTTTCACCGGTACCGGTACAATCTCATCCTTGAACTTACCCTCATCGATGGCTTTCACCGCATTCCGATGACTGCGCAGAGCAAACTCGTCCTGGTCCTCCCGGGAAACCCCGTAGCGTTTGGCCACCTCTTCAGCGGTGTGTCCCATGGACATGTAGATCTCCGGCGCATGATCCATCAGGTACGGGTTAGGGGCCGGCTTATATCCTCCCATGGGCACCATGCTCATGCTCTCCACGCCACCGGCGATGATCGTATCGGCAAAACCGGCCATAATGTGGTTGGCGGCGATAGCGATGGATTGCAATCCCGAAGAGCAGAACCGGTTGATGGTCAGCCCTGCTGCTGTGTTGGGCAATCCCGCCCGGGTGGCTACCACCCGGGCCAGGTTCATCCCCTGCTCCCCTTCGGGGAAGGAGCAACCCAACACCACATCTTCCACTTCTTTCGGGTCCAGTTGCGGAACCCGTTTCATCAGGTCCTGGACGACCAAGGCACCCAAATCGTCCGGCCGTGTATCCTTCAGCGAGCCGCGGTTCGCTTTACCTACAGCGGTTCGTGCCGCGGCCACGATAACTGCTTCGCGCATACTCCTCTCCTCCTTCGCAGGGGTTGTTCGTCAGTTTCTAAGCGGCTTGTTTTTGGTCAGCATGTGCTGCATCCGCTGCTGGGACTTGGGTTCACCCGCCAGACTGAGGAACGCTTCCCGTTCGATGTCCAAGAGGTACTGTTCGTCCACCAAAGTTCCTTCCGGCACAGTTCCGCCCGCCAGAACGTAGGCCAGCTTGTCGGCGATTTTGTAGTCGTGTTCACTGATGTAGCCGGACTGCAGCAACCCGTAAGCGCCTAGGCGCAAGGTGTTGTACCCGGTTTCGCCCACCACCGGAATCTGCTTCCGCTGGGGTGCTTGGTAACCGACGGCATCCAGTGCCAGAACCTGCTGTTTGGCATCGTAAATCAAGTGGTCCTGATTCATGGTGATCCCGTCTTCTCGGCGCAGGAAGCCATATTCCCGTGCTTCCACAGCACTGGTGGACACCTTAGCCATGGCAATGGTTTCAAACACCTTGTTCACCCGCGATTGCAGGCTGAGACGGTCCTTCGGATCGACTCCGTCCATATAGCGGAGCAACAATTCCTTGTTTCCACCTCCGCCGGGGATGAGACCCACTCCAGGCTCCACCAGACCCATATACAACTCAGAGGAAGCTTGAAGTCGATCCGCCGGCAAAGAAACCTCCACCCCGCCGCCTAGCGTCATGTTAAAGGGAGCGGTCACTACAGGTTTATCCACATACCGGAGCGAGCCCATCGCATTCTGGAACTGGCGAACCACCAGGTCCAACTCCGGCCAGTTCTGATCCTGGGCCTCCATCAGGATCAGCATCAGGTTGGCCCCGACACAGAAGTTGTCTCCCTGGTTGCCGATCACCAGACCGCGATAATTGGCGGAGACTTCTTTTACGGAGTAATTGATCATCTGGATAATATCCGCTGCGATGGCGTTTTTCGGGGAGTGGAATTCGAGACAAGCCACATCATCCCCAATGTCGATCAGGCTGGCCCCTTTGTTGGCCTTGATCACTTTCCCCTGTTCTTTCAGGCGGGCCAGGTCGATGGTTTTGGGATGCTCTTCCACCTGCTGGAACCGGCCGCCGAGGTGGAAGGCTTTCGACCCTTCAGAACTTTGTTCATAGAAAGATTTCGCACCAGAAGCCAACAGCTCCTCAACCAACGGCGGAATCGTCTCCCCTTCTTCTTTCATGCGGGCCACGGATTTTTCCACACCGATCGCGTCCCACACTTCGAAGGGACCGAGATCCCAGTTAAAGCCCCAGCGCATGGCCCGGTCGATGCTGACAATATCGTCGGCGATTTCCGGGATCCGGGCAGCGGAGTAGAGAAGCACCTTCTTGGTGATATGCCAGGCGAAGCGGCCAGCGGTGTCATCGGCATAGAGCAGGGTGCGAAGCTGCTCCTTCAGCGACTTGGCCCGCTTGGCCATCTCCAGGGATTGCGCTTTCAGCTTTTTCCGCGGACGGTACTCCTTCGTCTCCGGATCCAGGACCAGGATCTCTTTTCCTTTTTCCGATTTCACCTTCTTGAAAAAGCCCTGGCCGCTTTTTGCTCCGAGCCAGCCCTTCTCCACCATCTCCCGCAGGAGAGCCGGGACTTCAAAGGCTTTCTTCTCTTCTGCGTCGTCCACGTTTTCACGGACGTTATCGGAAACGTGGACAAAGGTGTCCAAGCCGACCAAGTCCAGTGTGCGGAAGGTGGCACTCTTCGGACGACCCATGGCCCGACCGGTCACGGAGTCCACTTCATCGGGTCCGAGACCATCTTCCAGCATCTTCTGGAAGGTGACCTGCAGCCCATAAACCCCGATCCGATTGGCAATAAAGTTGGGCGTATCCTTGGCCATGACCACCCCTTTGCCCAGAACGGACTCGGCAAACGCTTTCATGTCTGAAATGATAGATTCAGATGTATCTTCCGTCGGAATGATCTCCAACAACTTCATATACCGTGGCGGGTTGAAGAAGTGGGTGCCGAGGAAATGGGAGCGGAATTCCGGCGACCGATCCTTTACCATGTCGTGGATGGAGATTCCGGAGGTGTTGGAGCTGACAATGGTCCCCGGCTTCCAAACTTCCTCCAGGTTGGCAAACAAGCTCTGCTTGATGCTCAGGTTTTCGATGACGGCTTCAATTACCCAGTCCACTTCACTCAGCTTTACCAGGTCGTCTTCCAGGTTGCCGACTTCGATGCGATCAACAATGTTCTTGTGGAAAACCGGGCTGGGCTTCTCCTTCAGGAGCCGCTCTTTACCCGTCTGGGCGATTCGGTTGCGGACCGCTTTGTCTTCCAGGGTAAGTCCCTTCGCCTTCTCTTTCTCCGTCAACTCTTTAGGCACGATGTCCAGAAGAATTGTGCGGATCCCGGCGTTCGCCAGATGGCCGGCAATGGCAGCCCCCATAACACCGGCTCCGATCACAGCCGCTTGCTTGATTCTCGCCAAAAGTACTCCTCCTCTCAGTTGGACGGCTTTCCCTTCACATCTCGTTGAATGAACGGTCATTCATTTGTCCGGGTAAAAAAAACCTCCCCATAATTATGTGGACAGGTAAGTCCGGACTCGCCGAATTCAGATCCCTTGCACTACTTTCATGGTTTTGTTTATCGGCCTCCTCAGGAGTCCGGTAAGAACCTTGCAAATAATATTATTGATCTGTCTCGGGGCATCCGTCAAGGGGTTTCTATCTACTTTTTGGATTTGCCAGAAATCACGCCAAAATAAAAGCGGGCACAACTTATGTACCCGCTACATTCTGTTCATTTAAAGAAATTGGCATTGATTTCGATGTACTCCTTCTCTTCTTCCGGCACCATCTCTTCTTCGTAGATCGCCTCCACCGGGCAGACCGGTTCACAGGCGCCACACTCGATGCAGGTATCCGGATCGATATAGTACATGACGTCGTCGCCGTGGATGCAATCCACCGGACATACTTCTACACATTCTGCCGCTTTTTCATCTTTACAGGGAGATGTGATAACAAAGGCCAAACGAAATGCCTCCTTTTATATTGATCCATTTTGTCATTTTATCAGGCGGGAGCTCCTGTATCCTTTTCCTCGAGCCAACTCTTTGACAGGTTTGGTGATACCGGTATTATTCCCCGTCCACCCCGCTTTCAAAACCCCGGCTTTGATGGGCTCCGGCTCCTCTTTCGGCTCCGACGGAAACCAGAACGAAGGAGGCCAAAAGGAGTGCCGCTCCCAGCCAACCCACTGGCGTCAACCCTTCTCCCAACAGAAAGACTGCCAGGATAGCCGCGGTGAGCGGTTCCATCAAAGCGATAACGGAAGCCCGTGACGCCGGGATCCGCTTCAATCCGTACATGTAAAACAGATAGGCGAGAGCGGTCGGAACCAACCCCACGTAGAGGAGCAATAACCCGGCTTCAAGCGAAGGCTCCGGTAACTGGAGAAAGGGGGAAAGGAAGATCGCCCCGAGGGTGAACGTAATCGCCAACACCCGAAAGGGGGGAAGACCAGACAACAAGTGCTTTCCGACCAGAGTGTAACCGGCGTAACAGCAGGCGGCAAAAAGCGCCAGCAGGTTGCCTGACAGATACTGCACTTGGGCTAGTCCTTGAAAGCTCCCGACTCCGATCAGAAGCACGGTACCTAGTACCCCTGAAGCCAGTGCTGCACCCGTATGGGGACCAATCCGTTCCCTCAGAAAAGCGCGAGCAAAAACAGCTACCAATAGCGGTGCCGTACAAACCGCCAGCATAGTAGCCGTAGCCACCTGGGTCCGATCGACAGCGGTAAAATAGCTCGCTTGGTATCCGGCCACGGCCAGCCCGAAAAGGAGGTGCCAACGGACCCTCCTTCCTGGCGGCGGGGAAGCTGTCTGCTTCGCTTCCCACATCGCCGCCGCGATCAGGAAGGGCACACTGACGGCAAGCCGCCATGCACCGATCACCAGAGGATCCATCCCATGGCGAAGGGTCAACACTTTGCCAGCCAATCCGGCCGTTCCCCAAAGAAACGCACCCAAACCCACCCACAAGGTTCCAGTTCGCATCCCGTTCCCTCCTGTTCTAGAGGTGAGGCGGGATGAGAACGCTCCCGTACCCCCACCCGTTTATATGTGAGACCTGCCGGGAAAGGGGCAGGCGGGGAAAGGACGTTTCCTGGCGATTCGCGATCACCTCCTTTTTGAGAGGCCCGAGACCAGCATGGGGAAGGAACACACAGCAAACCAGCTCACGGTTTGCACCGCCGAAGACTTAGATTTTTCCCATGGGGCCGCTTAAATTGTACCAAAATGACGCCGGATTTGGCGAGAAAAAAACAGGTTTTTCCGTCAGTGAGCCCACAAATCACTTCGATATCCCGATCCATATATCCTCTTCGCCGATGCGCATAGCGGATATTAAAACATATAGAAAATCGTATTTTCAGTTATTGTATCGAAAAGCTCCTGGGACGCCAAGCCCGGACCGATTTGACCTGCCCTCTATCTTATTTTTGATACCCCGCACCATGGGCAAGTTGATGGGAGTTGAGATCGTTATCTTTCAAAACTGTTCAATCTGCCTTCAATTTGTAGCATTACGCTGAGAAGGTTTTTGTTATGAGAGAGTAAACAGATAAACCGACCAAAAAAAATACACCCCACCGGTGTCATGATCGGGGTGCTTGTCTCCTGCCGGTTTAATTATTGTTGTTTTTGATGATGTGAATCGTCTTTTTGGGATCTATCGGTTCTCCGTTGACGGTCACTTCCACCTGATCCGGTGAGCCAATGCTGATCCAAAGGTCCGTGTTGACGCTTTTCGGCTGCTTAAAAGGGAAACTCTCCCCTGATTTGAGCGTCACGTCTTTTACGTATCCACCGTTCTGCTCCTTGGTTTCACGAATTTGGATCCAACTGGTCCCCTTCCCTTTAAACTGAAGGTGGACAGCACTCGGCTCGCTCAACTTGTATTCCCCGATGTTGCCCTCTTGATTGACCGGAATGAGATCCACCTGCGCAGAGCCGTCGGCTGTGGTGGCCTGCACTTCGTCAGTGCCTTTTCCCGCTGCGTTTTGTTCAGCTTCCGAGGGATTTCCCACGATATTGCTGTAGGCCCAAACCGTCATTGGGATCAACAGAATGGCTGCGATGACAGAAACACGGACCACCCATTTATTAGGAAAAGACCAGCCTTTTTTGCGACGGGTACCGCTGGTACGGGTGCGCCGTTTCATCCGAGACAGGCCACCCTCACCGGCACCCTCCACCGGTTCTCCATTTTCTTCTGGAAATAGAGACCGCGACCCTTCCGCCTGAAACGACTCGTGTCCGCCGTAGTCGGAAAAAACTTCTGAGGCTTGTCCCTGATGATTTCGGGGCTTCCCGGAGCTCAAGCGGGATGGAAGGCCGGCTTCCGGAACGGGCATCTCCTCCCCTGGCGAAAAGGCACCTTCTTGAGCTTCCACCCCAGGATCCGCCTCCATTCGCCCCCTTTGATCCCCTTTCTTCTTAAGAGCCGGCAATTTCAGCGTTTGGGTCAGCGACAGGCGTTTTTTCTGGGACCGAGATCGGGAAGGGAGCGCCTCCTCTGCTGGATCCGTTTCACTGGCAACAGCGGTCTCCTCGTTAGGTTCCGAATAGGCTGTCCGATACGGATCATAACTCCCGTTCACTCCGCCTTCATATGTTGGTGGCAGTGGACCCGTCGACTCCGGCCTCGACTCCCGGGACGATGTCTGCTGAACCTCCGTATGGGGCGGCGTGGGCCGGTAGGTGGATGTCTGTTGACTAACGGCACCTGCTCCGGAATCCGTGGACTCCTGTCCAGCACTATCAGGTATCGGACGGTATTTTTTCAGCAGATACGTCGGCTCCAGTCCCACCTGTTTGGCATAGGTTCGAATATGAGAACGAACGTAGAAAGGACTGGAAATCTTGTCGAATTCGCCGCTTTCCAACCTTTTCAGGGTGACTGAATCGATCTGGGTCTGATCCCTCAGATCCTCCAGTGACAACCCCGCCTCTTTCCGGGCTTGCCGCAGCTGGTTTCCGATCTCCACCCACACACGGATCACCTCCGTTTAGATCTTAGGTGATGTGGAATCTATCAATCATTTCATTATCTTTTTTGGTCATTTTTCCACACTGGAAGGTTCCAGTGGGGACTGGTAAGCTAGTATAAAATAGACCCGGATGGAAATTCAAGTTGCAATCCGTAACATAAGGGGGAGTCCTGCTTGAACTGGTTGAAGCAACTGGGGGCCAATATCTATTTGATCATTTTGCTGGGTTTGGCTTTATTGCTCCTGCTCTTGGGAGGGCTTAAGGTGTTCGGCTGAGCAATGATTGGAGAGGCGGCAGCCTCTCCTTTTGTGTATCCGCTCTTCCCTCAATCACGGGAACGGAGCCACTGGCTCACGGCCAGCAAGCAGAAGGAGACCCAAACCACAGTGGCCACCCAAGCTCCCGCTTGACTCCAATCGCCGGCGTCCACCGCGAGGTAAATCGCCGTCGGTACCGTTTGGGTTTTACCCGGGATGTTTCCAGCTACCATCAAGGTGGCTCCAAATTCCCCCAACCCCCGGGCAAAGCCCAGGGTATATCCCGTCAGCAGGGACCGCCAGGCGAGGGGAAACATCACCCTCTGCGCCAATTGCCACGGCCCGGCCCCCATCACCTGAGCTGCCTCCAACAGTTCACGATCCACCTGTTCCAGTCCGGTTCGCACCGTCTGATACATCAGCGGGAAAGCGACAACAGCTGCAGCGAACACAGCCGCCCACCAGGTAAACACCAATTGCTGACCCCATAAACTCTCCACGAGCTGTCCCAGCCAACCGCGTCTTCCCAACAGCGCCAAAAGCCCAAACCCGATCACAGAAGGCGGAAGCACCAAAGGCAACATCAAGGCAGTTTCCAGTACTGCTTTGCCTTTGAAACGTCGGCCCGTCATCATCCAGGCCACACTGACGGCGACAGGGAACGAGAGGAGCGTAGCCACCACCGTCACCCGGAGACTGAGAAGCACTGGGGACCAAAAATCGTTAACGATCATCGCTGGTGTCAGCCACCTCTTCAAAACCGTAGCGTTGAAAGATGGAGATTGCCTGTTTCCCCTTCAGCCAACGCAAAAAATGCTCCGCTTGTTTCGAACGGTTGGCCCCCTCGGTCACCGCACCCGTGTATACAATAGGAGTATGGAGGTGAGAGGGAATGATTGCCACCGCCTTTACCCCTTCCGATTTCTTGAGGTCGCTTCGGTATACCAACCCGGCGTCAGCGTTACCCGACTCCACGTAGGCAACAACCTGCCGCACATGGGTAGCAAACACCATTTTTGATTTCAACCCCTGCCACCGGCGAGTCTCCGTTAAAAACTCCCGGGCATAGCGGCCGGCAGGTACAGTCTGAGGATCTCCCATCGCCAGCCTGTTTACCGCCTCTGGACGCAAGTCCGCCAACCCCTCAATCGGGCTGTCCCCCTTCGGCACGATCAACATCAACTGGTTCGTCAGCAATTGGGTGCGGGTCTCCGCCAATATCTGCCCTTTTTCCTCCAGCTTGTCCATCTCCCGATCCCCCGCAGATAGGAAGAGATCGGCCGGGGCCCCTCGCTCAATCTGTTGCCGGAGTTTTCCGGATGCGGCGTAACTAATCGACAGCTCCTGTTCCGGATATTCCTCTTCATATACCCGTTCCAATTCGGCCAGGGCACCGGACAGACTGGATGCCGCCAACACCACGATCTCCTGTTGCTTTTCGTTCGGGAAACACCCGGACAAAAAGAGGGTGACCGACAGGAAGATCATCCAACCTCGCTTCAACGTCCCAGGCCTCCTCCCGTCCGCTTCAAACCTGTTGTGGTGTTTATCGGCCTTCTTAACAGATCAATACCATCTTACCACTTTAGAAACAACAAAACACACCGATCAAGCAGAACTGTCCAAATAGACTATGCTCTTACCACTGGGTGAAGGAATATACAGCCTAAACTACATATACTTAAAGCCGGATCAATAAGGACGGGGATAGCTGACGATCTGTCGATACATCGAAGGGTCTTTTAACCTTTTAAACAAGGATAAAGCCGGCTTAGGATTGGCCTCGATCATCCAGACATTTCCGGATTTATCCACTCCCATATCAAAACCGACAATCACCCCGCCCAGCTGCCAGGCCGCCCGAAGGCAAAAGTCATTCAACTTTCGGATCACTTCTTCCGCAGATGCACTGTGGATATCGGAGTGTCGAACCGCCTGGGCAACGGTTAACACATACCCTTTGCTGCGGGCCACATTGGTCACCACATGTCCTTTGCCGGCCACTTTGGCCAAATGACCCGTCACCCTCCATGGCGTTTGCCGACGCCGTTGCACCATCACCCGGACGTCGACCGGTCGCCCCCCTACAGCCATCAAAGGAATGCGTTGTTGCACCATGTAAAGCGTACGGTGACCAGTCATCGACCGTACCCGATCATATACCGCTTTGCGGCTGGCCGATTGCCTCCGAGTCCCCCGGTGGATCTCATAGGTGTTCATCCCCACCTGTTTCACCTGAATGATTCCGTATCCGCCAGTCCCGCCTGAGGGTTTGACAATCACTCCTCCATGCCGATCCAACATGGTCAACAGATTTTCCTTATCCAGCCACCACGTCTCCGGTAAGCTCTTCGCCAACACCGGATCCTTCATCAATTTCTGGTGCACCCGGTACTTGTACCCTTTTTTCGCCATCTCATTCCCATCCTTTAATCATTTGGTTTTTCCGAATAACTTCGACAATCCGGTTATCACCATCCACCAACACCACTCGCGGCTCCAACTCCTTCAACTCCTCTTCCTCCACCATGGCCAAGCTGAGGATCACTACCTGGTCGCCGGGACGGAACAATCTTGCCGGCGGACCGTTCAACCCAATCTCCCCTTCCTTCTCCGAGGGAATGGCGTAGGTTTTCCACCGGATTGAGTTTTGGAGGCTGGTAACCTGCACCATCTCGAAGGGCCAAATATCAGCGGCCCGCATCAGCCGGGTATCAATGCTGATGCTGCCTTCGTACTCCAGGTCCGCTGTTGTCACACGAGCTCGATGGATTTTTCCTTTGCACATAAGGCGCTCCAAAATCTCTTCCTCCCCTTCCGGTTCTATCTCCATATGCTATGAGACGACCCGCCATTTGGTATGGACGAATCCACAAGCCAAATAAAAAGCCCTTGTTCCAACATGGAACAAGGGGAAGGAAGAAAACCGTTTACGGTTGTACCCGAGTCGCCTTAACAAAGCCCCAATCCAACCAGCGATCGCTCATCTCGTCATAGCGGACACCGCCAGGGCCCCAGGTGTGAAGAAGCTTGCCGTCTCCGGCATAGATCCCCACGTGTTCAATACCCAGGTGTTCTTTCCCTTTCAGTTTAAAGAAGACCAGATCCCCTTTTTGCAGCTGGCTGCGGGGAACTTCCTTTCCGACTTTGGACTGGGGTTCTGCCGTGCGCGGAAGCTTTACTCCATTTTTGGCGAACACATATTGAGTGAAGGAAGAGCAGTCAAATTTTCCGCTCTCGGGATATTCCGCCCCCAACTTATAGGGAACACCCATGTACTTTTCACCGGTTTCAATAATTTTGTCGCCAAAACTCTCAGCAGCCGATTGCTCCTGATCGGCAACTTGTGCGGCCGGAGCGGCATCAGCTTGTCCCGCCAGCGGTGCAGTCGTCCCTACCAGTGCAAAAGCAGCAGTCAAGAGACTCGCTTTTATCAGTTTGTTCATTTTTTGCATGATATCCTCCTTTTTTTACACATTCTGATAACCAAGGGTTATACTAACATAGGATGAGATTTTGTGTAATGTAAAATATAAACAATCGATGCGGAGAGGATATCTTCTTTGGCCACCCTCCCATTTGATAGGCGGGAACCGATCCACTGGCTTTCTTGAAGTGTTTCATGCAGTGTTGCATTGGTATGTAATTTGCTATATAGTTCTGAGAGGTTTCATGTATCCACTCGCATGAGTTTCACCGTGGGCAGGATACTATAAAAAAGATCGTTAGCGGCCAGGCACGTGACCCTAAACGGTCGACACCGTCTGAGAACATAGCAAAAGGAATGATCGTGATGTATGAAGAAACCCTGACCATTTCTAATGAAACTGGTTTACACGCCCGACCTGCGGCATTGTTGGTCAAAGAGGCCGGAAAATTTGAATGCAGCATAAAACTGGTGAAAGAAGGTAAAGAAGTAGACGCCAAAAGCCTGTTGGGGGTCATGTCCCTCTCGGTCCGTCAAGGGGAGGAAATCACTCTGCGGGCGGAAGGCGATGACGCCGAACAAGCGGTCAAAACGCTCCGTCAATTGATCGAATCCGGTCTTGGGGAATAATCCAAAGGAGGATGAGGTTAATGACTGCGGATCACATCAAAGGGGTAGCTGCGGCCCCCGGCCTTGCTATCGGACAAGCCGTCCGCTGGCGCAAGGATCGACCCAAAGTGGAGAAACGCCAGGTGGATGACGCGGACCAGGAAGTGCTTCGTCTGGAGAAAATCGTCGATCGAGCAAAGGAACAACTGACCCGCCTCCGGGAAACGACCCGGGAGAGAATGGGTGACGATGAAGCGGGAATCTTTGATGCTCATCTCTCGTTTCTGGACGACCCTGCTTACATCGGGGAAATTAAAAACCGCATCCGCGATAAAAAAGAGAATGCGGAGGCGATCAGTGAGGAAGTGACGGAGGAGATGGCTTCCATGCTGGCCTCACTGCCCGATGAGTATATGCAAGCCCGGGCGGACGATATCCGGGATGTAGGGAACCGAATCCTTCTTCTTCTCTCGGGAATCGAACCCTTCGACCCGTCCCTCCTGCAGTCGGGAAGCATCGTGATCGCCGATGATTTAGCTCCCTCGGATACCGCCCAATTCCCGCCGGGGGTTGCAGCCATGGTCACCTCCCGCGGCAGCAAAACCGCCCACGCGGCAATTATGGCGCGCACTCTGGGAATCCCCGCCGTCCTCGGCATCGGGGACAATCTGGATCAAATCCAGGAAGATGATACACTGATCGTCGACGGAGATGAGGGTAACGTCACCATCAACCCCGACGCCGATTCGCAACAAAAAGCCCGAGCAGAGATGGAGCGACAACAGGAACTTAGAAGAGCGGCCCTGGAAAAAGCGGGCTCCGACGCTGTCACTGCCGATGGCAAGCGGATCCAGGTTTTTGCTAATATCGGACGACCTGCCGATCTGGAAACAGCCCTGCAAAACGGGGCCGAAGGAATCGGCCTTTTCCGCACGGAATTTCTCTATCTGGAAAACGACCACTGGCCCACAGAAGAGGAGCAAGCGGACGCATACGCCAAAGTGCTGAAAGCGTTTGAGGGCAAACCCGTTGTTATCCGCACACTGGACATCGGCGGGGACAAGGATCTCCCCTACGCCGATCTGCCGACGGAAGAAAATCCTTTTCTGGGGCACCGGGCCATCCGATTCTGCCTCAGCAATCCTGAAATCTTTAAAACTCAACTTCGTGCCCTGCTTCGTGCCGGAGTGCACGGGGATCTCTGGATCATGTTCCCCATGGTGGAAAACGTCTCCGAAATCCGGGAAGCCAAATCCCTCTTGGAAGAGGCCCGCAGCGAATTGGAAAAAGAGGGCCATGCTGTCGCCCAGCAACCGAAGGTGGGCATCATGATCGAAGTGCCGGCAGCAGCGGTTACTGCCGATGTGTTGGCCAAGGAAGTCGACTTTATGAGCATCGGAACCAATGATCTCACCCAGTACACCCTGGCCGCCGATCGGGGTAATGAGCGGGTAGCGCCCTTGTACGATGCCGCCCACCCCGCCGTTCTTCGCCTTGTCCGTCAAACCTGTGATGCGGCCCGCCAGGAAGGAATCATCACCGGGATGTGCGGCGAGTTGGCCGGAGATCCCAAAATGACAGAAGTGCTGGTGGGGCTCGGTCTCGATGAGCTCTCCATGAGCGCCGGAACCATTCCCGAAGTGAAGGAAAACGTGCGTCGCATCGAAACCGCCCCGGCCCGCACCCTTGCTGACGAGGCGCTGACCAAATCCGATCCGGTGGAAATTCGTTCCTTGTCCGGAAAATAAATCGACGCACACCAACTAACCACCCGGTAGTCCTCCGGGTGGTTTTTTTACCCATCAAAAACGCCTCCAGCCTTTGGAGGCGTTTATAGCATTAAGCTCAGATGACTGTTTTCACCGCGGTCCATTCGGGTTGGATCCACTCGATGGGGCCGTCACCGCGTCGCATCACTTTCACAAAAGTTTGCTTGGGCTCCAGCACATCCAACAAGTAGCGAATTGCGATCATGGGATCCACGTCCTGGCCGCAAGTAAAGCAATCCAGTGCAGCAAATCCTTTCTCCGGATAGGTGTGAATCGACAGGTGGCTTTCCGACAGGAGCACCAACACCGTCACGCCCTGGGGGGCAAAGTTTTTACACTGGGTAGATAATACCGTCGCTCCGCACTTCTCGGCCGCTAACCGCATCTGTGTCTCCAACTGCGCAGTATTGTTGAGCCGATCAAAATCGACACCCCATGTATCCAAGACTACATGACGTCCGAAAGTGGAAAATTCCATCCCTTTCGCCCCCCTCCCTAGGATAGTAGGTGCTCAGCCCATATTCCGCTAGGTTCTGCTCGTTCACCTAGGGGGGGAGGTGAGTCCACAGAGGTCCAACCCTTTCAACGAATCCTGGATCCTTCTGGCATTCTTTACAACAAGAAGCTTGCCCCACATTTCATAACCGCTGGTTTTTTTCCGGTTACATCCCGACGATATTGAAGCCGGCGTCCACATGGATCACTTCACCAGTTACGCCGCGGGACATGTTGCTTGCCAGGTAGAGAGCGGTGTCCCCCACTTCAGAAGCGTCGATACCCCGGCGCATCGGGGAGCGCTCCTCCACCACGTGGAGCACGGAGTTGAAATCTTTGACCCCCTTCGCGGCCAAGGTGCGCAGGGGACCGGCGGAAATAGCGTTGACACGAATATGGTCCGGACCCAGATCGTAAGCCAGGTACTTCACACTGGATTCGAGAGCCGCTTTGGCAACACCCATCACATTGTAATTGGGGATCACCCGCTCCGCCCCCAAATAGGTCATGGTGATGATGCTGCCCCCGTCTTTCATCAGCTTTCGAGCCGTTTTAGCTGTAGCCACCAGGGAGTAGGAGCTGATATCCTGGGCCATTCCATAGCCGTCCCGGGAGGTTTCCACAAAGGGAACTTCCAGGTCTTCCTTTTTGGCAAAGGCGATGGCGTGGACCAACCCATCGATCCGATCCCACTTTTCCCCGATCGTATCAAAGGCTTTCTGAATATCCTCGTCCGATGTGACATCACAGGGGACACAGAGAGAACCCGGCATCTCCTTTTCCACCAAACTCTTCACCTTTTTCTCCAGGCGTTCCCCCTGATAAGTAAACGCCAGCTCGGCACCTGCTTTATGAAGCGACTTGGCAATCGCCCAAGCGATGCTCCGCTGGTTGGCTACACCCATAATGACGACCCGTTTCCCTTCCATCAGCTGCATATTGTTTGCTCCCTTCCGTATATGGTGAGGATTGGTACCGCATGTTCCTTTCTCAGATGCTTGATCACCAAAATTAGTACCAGCTACTAAATCCCTTTCAGAGTATCGGAAAACGATGGTCCTGTCAATCTCGTCTATGGTCACCAGCCCCATTTCCCAACGGAAAGAAACTGATCAGCGTTGGTCCATTGATCAGGGAGCGCACCTTTCTAGATCTGCAGGACGAACTGCTGGCTGATTTGCAAACAGAAGTCCAGTATAACCTTCAAACGGATATTTCTATATTAACCGAACCGCTGCCCTACGTCCCGCGGGATAGTATGGTGTTCCTCTCAGGCCCATCCTTCAGGAGGTTGACGAACAGGGGGCCGAAAACGGCGTTTGACACCTCCCTAGAAAGGGACTTAACCCCGTTGCACCCGTAGAAGATCCACATGCATGCGAAATTCCACGATGCCGAGAACCAACCCGGTGACAAAGGCGACGGGAAAACGAACCTCGGACCCGGGAAATAAAAATTGTGTGGCCCAGAGCCAGGCGATCATATACGCCGTCCCCGCGGCGGTGGCCGGGAAGTTGCCCCATTTAGGCAGAATCCACCGATCGGCAAAATGGCCAGTGACCGCAAAGAGCAGCACCAATCCCATCGGGGCCAGCATCGTTGTATAGTTCAATCCGCCCACCAACAGATGCACACCGTGGATCACCGTGCTGTAGATCACCAATTTGAGGAGAAAGTTCATTCCATCCATCCTCCCAACCCTAGTATAGCCTTCGTCAGATATGGCAAACCCGGCGAATTCGATCGAACACCTAGTACCTCTTCCAGAAACGTTCATCTTACTTATATTGAAAGGAAGTAGTCATGCCCCCAAAAGAGACCTTATGCCATCCGACCCAGCGGAGAGTCAGCAGGCAATGGCGCTCAGAGGCAACATACATCTCAAATTTACTTCCGTCTCGGCTTTGTCCCTGCTTGCAGCAAGATGATTCGGAGCGGACAGTATACACAGGACGGTAACGGAACGTGGGAATACACCACCTCCCTCAGACAGCGCAGATAAGTAGAACAAGGTTACCTGTAGGGCACTAGGCGGACGACCCGCGACGACAACAAGGCAATCCGGGTAAACGAAAACCCTCCTTGGCCCATAGGATAAAGGGGGAGGAGGGTCCTGTTATGCTCGTATATGATTGTGGATTTGTCTGACGTGTCCTGTACCTGGTGGGCAAGCGGGTCTATCCTATCGGGGTCGGGAGGGTTCTGACTGCACCCCGATCGGGATTTACACCATCATCAATAAGGCTCCTTATCCCTATACCCATCCCGGCGGTTGGCTCACACTCCACAGTACCTTTTTGGTCGGGATAATTCCGGCGCGGATACGGCATCAACGGCACCAACATCCCGCCTCCATCGGCAGCGGGTTTCACGAGGATATATCCGCACGCACCATGCGGACGCGGAAGACCTCGCCCGATGTGTATCGATCAGGAATCAGGTGATCATCCGACCGTCATCGATCTTACCAGCCCGCTTTGGGATGGCGTTTCAAAAACAGATCCTGGAAAAGAATCATCGGGGTGGTTGGGCTCAATTCTCCCAATTCGGCCGGCGTAATCAGAATGGAGAAAAACCCGTAGGCCCGCTCATCAGTCAACAGCCGCCCGGCATGATCCTTGGCAAAAGCGACCGCACGTTCCGTTCCATCTTGTAGTCGGAAGCAGAAAATGTAAGCATCTTCTCGTTTGTCATACATCCAAACCCTAGCGGCTTGACGGGATGGACGTCGAGCCACCTCTTCCCAGCCAGGGATGCGAAGCATCAGCACATCTTTGCCGCCTAGTTTGGCCCAGCTCCCATCCTCGGGAACCGCCGCTTCTGTCACTTGGGGTACATACCGTTCACCCATGGTTCTCTCCTCTCTTCTTCCTTTCTCCCTCGGCCAACAGGTGGAGCAGGAGCGGTGTGATTCCTGTGAGATCCCATTTTTTGCGGCGGGAATAAAACCGGAAAGCGTCCGCAGCCGCGCCTACCACCAGGGTGGGGACGTGGTTTTCGGTGTGGGTCTTGATACGAAAATCCTCGCTGTTGCCATGGTCACTCACCAACACCACGGTATCCCCCGGATGACGCCTGCGGATCACTTCGCCGAAGAAACGGTCATAATCCCCGATCACCCTGGTCACCAACTCCTCATCCTGCCGGTGTCCCGCCAGGTCCGTCAGGAAAAATTCGTGGACGACCAGATCCTGCTCGCTCCCGATGGCCAACAGATGGCGAGCTGCTTCCTCCGGTTCCACGATCGCCACATCGGGCCGTTTTTGGGCCAGGGTCTGCCGAGTCAAATCGTGAAAGACCGCCTGCCCTGCTGTCAGCTCCTTCAGCATGCGCAAGGGCTGCCCTGTACTCAATATGGTGGCTGTCGACACCGAAATCCAGCCCCTGCGGGTGGTGGGAAGTTCAAAAAATTCCTCGGTATAGCCGTTGGCAAAAGTGGCTCGCCAACCGGATGCCTCCGCCTGCAGGTAGAGATTATCCTGCTCCACCCAATTCCGGAGGCGCCGAAAGGGAAGACCACTCTGATGCTCCCCCATCGCCAGAGGTGCGTTACGCCCGGTAAAAATGGTTGCTTGCCCCGTCGCGCTCTGAGGCAGCCCTTTCACCCCCAGAGATGCATCGGTGGCGAGAAGCAAGACTTCCTCTGAGGGACGCTCCTCGGCACCTGCAACCAAAGGGCCACCGAGCAATTGTCGAATATGAGGCGTGGGTTGGGTAAACCAGGGGTTGTGGGGAGCCTGTTCGCCCAAACCCACTCCATCGATGAATAACAGATAAACCGTCATATGTCCGCCTCCCCTCCCACCAATCGCATTCCTCATTGTATCACAGAGAGGAAGATAGGGTGTCCGCTTCATCCTCGGCGCTCATCTGTTATAATAGGCGTATCCACAGGACGAGAGAGGCGATCGCCATGCTTCGATACAGTCAAATGACACCCGAACAATTGCAAGAAGAGATTCGACAGCTGGAGAAAGCGGAAACAAAAGCCCGTCGTTCTACCATGCCCGGCGAGGAAGCCGTCATCCGGCAAAAAATTCGTTTTGCCAAATCCTACCTGACCGACCCGGATACCATCCAGACAAACCGATGGTATGAGGTGGAAGAGGAAAAGCGCCTGTTCCACGTTCAACGGCTCAACGGTGTGATGGCTTGGGGATATTGGGAAGGAGAACGGATCGAATCCGCTGTTCCCATCGGCATCCTGAAGCCGGTCCAAGATTCTTAAGAAAAAAGCTTCCCACCGCAGGGGAAAGCTTGAGAGGGGCTTCTGCTATAGCATATGACAGAACAGGTGTACCCTTTATGTACATGCCTCCTGCACAGCCCTAAATTCGGTTCTTGGGGGATACCTCTGTCGTCAATCTAACCTCTCGCTTTTTACCCGTCACGACTGAGAGGGAACACCATCCATTCCAGATGCAAGTGCTCTCCCTGAAATTTTAGGGCACGTGGCTCCATACCGACACTGCGAAACCCGGCCGCCCGGTAGAGCTGTCGAGCCCGGTGGTTGGTGCTGCGAACCTTGAGCATCACCTGTTCCACTCCATCAAGAACAGCCACTTCAGTCAAAACGGCATCCAATAAATGGCGGGCCACCCCTCGTTTTCTCCAGCCAGGATCCACATAAACACCTGAGATCCACACGGTATGCCGGTACATTTTAAGAGGCGAGCGGCTCAGTACCAAAGTAGCCACCAACGTATCGCCGGCATCAAAGGCTCCCAGAACAAATTGATCCTGCCGGCTCCACTCTTCGCTAAAACGGTTGAACAGGAGCTCCAAAGGGTTTCCTGCCGACCATTCATCTTCATACATGCCCACATCGGCCGGCGTCTCCCTACATCCTTCCAACATCAATCGCCGGAAAGCGAAGGCGTCCGCTGGACCCAATTTGCGGATATCTGTACCGGTAGCAGGCATTGCTCCCCCTCCTTCCCGCTCTTTCTTCGCCGAAAACCGAATCGTTTCCTGCGACAAAAAAACCGCGGCCCTCAATTGGCCACGGTTCGTGGTATTTGCTTAAAACAGACTGTATGCTCCCGGTCCAGTCAGGGTGAGGCCGATGGCAACAGCGATGTAAGCGACGTTGTACTCGATTCCGCCTTCGGTTGCCCAGTACCCGTTTTTACCGTGGACCTTGACGATCGCCACCAACATGGTAACGATAAACAGGAACGAGGCGACGGGAATCCAGGCGCCGACAGCAAATAGCAAACCGCCGACCAACTCCGCCAACCCCGCCAGCAGAGCCATCATCTTGCCGGGGCGGATGCCGATGGATTCAAAGAAACCCGCAGTTCCTTTCAATCCGTGACCTCCAAACCAACCAAACAATTTCTGTGCACCGTGTCCGGCCATGGTCAGGCCAAACATCAGACGAATTATCAATAAACCCAAATCGGCCATGATGACACTCCTTCTACTATCAATTAAAATGTAACTAAACATAAATCACTTACTTACTTTTGGTTTGTAATGTAAAACACTCACTTACTTTTGTCAAGTACATATGGTAAAATAGGGATTAGGAGGGGTCGCAAATGGCGAATCATGAACCGAATCAAAAGCTGTGCCCCAAATTCGAATTTGCCTTTGAACTGCTGGGAAAACGTTGGACCGGCCTGATTATCCGCGTTCTGTTGGAGGGGCCGAAGCGTTTTAAAGAGATTTCCACGTACATCCCAGCCATGAGTGATAAAATGCTAGCCGAACGATTCAAAGAACTGGAAGCGACCGGTATTGTAACTCGGAAGATTTACCCGGAGACGCCCGTCCGGATCGAATATGCACTGACCGAAAAAGGGAAGGCGTTAAAGCCGGCCATGGACGAAGTGCAAAATTGGGCGGAAGCTTGGTTGGAGCGCCCTCAGGAAGAGGATGGATAACCAGCCCGCCCTTCGATCACTTGCGAGCTCTTTTACGTTGTAAGGAGGGAATGGGTTGGGTAAAATTTTTATTTTTTCCTTGTTGTGGTACGTGTTAGGGAATCCGCTGATCGCATTGCTCATCCTTTTGGTCCTTTTTTATATCTTGGATCGCCGTTTTGTCGGCATCTTTCCCAGCCTCACACGTCCCATTCAACGAAATCGACAGATCCGCAAGCTGAAACAGTCCCTCCACCTGAACCCCCACCATACCTCGGACAGACGGGAGTTAGCCCACCTGTACATGGAGAAAAAGCAGTACCGGAAGGCGCTCGCCCATTTTGACCAGGTTCGGGAATCGATGCCGGAGTCTGCTGATGTGAAGGCAGATATGGGCCTTTGTCATCTGAAGTTGGGCCACTTGGAAGAAGGGGAAAAGCTGTTGCGGGAGGCGTTGCAAACGGATCCCCGTGTGCATTACGGCGATCCCTACCTCCGACTGGGGGAAGCCTTCAGCGACCGGGACCGGAAAAAGGCGCTCGCTTACCTGGAGCAATTCGGCGGGATCAATTCTTCCTCCAGTGAAGCTTACTATCAGCTCGGCCGGGTGTATCAGGCGTTGGGCCAAACAGAAAAAAGTCGGGAAGCCTTTCAGGAAGCGATCGAGATCTACCGCTCCCTCCCCAAATACAAAAAACGCTCCGAGCGAGCCTGGGCGCTCCGTTCCAGCTTCCGTCTCGGTCTGCTCCCTTCCCCGAAAAAACCAAAATAAACTAGCACCGCTCCAATCGAGGAACGGTGCTTTTTTAGTAAGCGGTAAAGAATGATTATATGTAAAAGATTTCGACCATACTACGAGTAGGAGGTGCTGTGCGGATGTATTATGTCATCCAAGATTCAGAAAAGTATCCCCTTTCGATTCTGCACGAGGATCAGTATTTTCAGTGGTACAACCCGCTGAAAAAAGACCATCGTGTGGAATTTAGGGGATCGATGAACCAGTGTTATTCCTACATTTCCCGCCGAGAACGGAGACAACAACCCCCGATCATTTGACAGAAAATTGCCGAAGCAGACTCGTATGAAAAAAACCGCGGCACATGCCGCGGTTTTATCAGTTGACCCGACGCTTCACCGTACGTTTTTTACGCAACGGAGGAAGCAACTTGTCTTTTTTGACCGTCCGTTCCGGATTCCAGGTTGATGGATCATTCTCATCAAACTGCTCGAGAAACTTGATCACTTCCCGCGTGATCGGCGTCGGAGTCGACGCCCCTGCTGTCACTCCGACGTAACTTTTCCCTTTTAACCATTCCTTATCGATTTCCGTCACATCGCTCACCCGATGGGCTTCCACTCCGGCGACTTCTTCCGAAACCTGGGCGAGGCGACGGGAGTTGTTACTCCGGGGATCCCCGACAACAATCACCATTTCCGTCTTTTTGGCCTGCTCGGCCACCGCTTCCTGCCGCTCTTGGGTGGCGAGGCAGATCTCGTTGACGATCTCCACCTGGGGAATTTTCTCTTTGACCCGGTTCATCAGGTTGCGGGTATCCCATTGACTCATGGTGGTCTGGTTGGTGACGATCACTTGATCCGATTGGATATCGAGGGCGTCCACATCGGCCTCCGTCTCCACCAGATGAACATGCTCCGGTGCGACGCCCACCGCCCCTTCCGGTTCGGGGTGGCCTTTTTTACCGATATAGACCACCTCATACCCTTCAGCCACTTTTTCCCGAATCAAATCATGGGTCCGGGTCACATCGGGACAGGTTGCATCCACCACCGTCAGCCCTTTCTCCCGGGCCTTCCTCCGCACTTCAGGGGAGACACCGTGGGCGGTGAAAATCACCGTTCCCTCATCTATATTTTCCAACAAGTCCAGCCGGTTCTTTCCATCCAATGTGATGATGCCTTCCTCCTCAAAGGCTTCCACCACATGCTGGTTGTGGACGATCATTCCCAAAATATAGATCGGGCGGGGCAGATCCAAGTTTTTGGCCGCTTGACGGGCCAGCACCATGGCATCTACAACGCCGTAACAATAACCCCGGGGGGTAATTCGCAACACATCCATAGGTATTTATCCCTCCAAACCCTTAGGGGGGCCGTATCAAATAAACATCTTCTTATATTGTATCGCATTTCGGAGGTTGTGACCAAGGACAATCTTCCCTTTCCCCGAAGCACTTTGTGCAAAAAGAAAAAATATAGGCGGCTTAATCCGGTACGACTGCCTCCGGCCGGACATAGGATGCAGTGTGTCCAGTCAAAACAGGCAAAGGAGTGAATGTATCATGGCTGAACATCGCCCCCCTCAAATGCCGATGCCTCCCATGCAACCACCTATGATGCCGCCGTCACCGCACCCGATGCAACCGTCCATGCAACAGATGGTGATTATGGTGCCGGTACCGATCTATCCCCATCACCACCATCACATGCCACCCAAACATTGGGCACCCTGCTGAGCATCACAGGTGAAAACCCGATCACCCGGTATTCTCCCGGTGGTCGGATCCTTTTTTTGCATCCCCCTCGCTCGGAGAACCGTGTAACAATTTGTTTTTTCCCCGCTCACGGATGTACAGAACCATCAGAATGACACAAATCACCATCATAAAAAATAGCAACACATTGACATTGAGCAAACCGGCGTAAGACATTGGGGCCCTCCCCTCTGCGATCAAGTTTTCAGTCCATCCAAGATATACTACAAAAACGGATCCTTTGTACAGGTAAAAACCCCTTCCTCATACAGATTGAGGAAGGGGTCTTTTCTATTGTGACCTGCCGGCAGCAATCGATGGACTCCGTTCTTGCCATTTCCGGATAAATCGGGTCAGCTCGGCGGTCATTTCCCAATAATGAAAGGGTGTGATCAGATAGATCCCGGAAAAATACCGCAAGGCCTCATCCAGCAGTTCTTGGGCCAGTTCCACCCCGACCCGACGCCCATCGCTCCCTGTCAGTCCATCCATTCGACTCATGACTGCATCGGGGATCTTTACCCCCGGCAGTTCATTGTGAAGAAACAAGGCGTTCCGGTGGCTGGTTAAGGGCATGACACCGATGAAAACGGGAATGGAGAGGTCCCGAGTCGCTTCATAAACCTTTTCCATTCCCTCTCCATCGTAAACCGGTTGGGTCATGATAAAATCCGCTCCTGCCGCCACTTTTTTCTCCAGCCGCCGAATTGCCACTTCCATCCGGGATACGTTGGGGTTGAAGGCGGCCCCCACAGTAAACCGGGCCCGCTGTTTCAACGGTTTTCCGGAAAAGGAGATGCCGTCGTTCAGCTGCTTCACCATGCGGATCAGGTCAAAGGAATTCACATCATAGATGGAGCTGGCTCCAGGCAAATCCCCAATCCGCGTCGGGTCACCGGTCACCACCAGGATCTGATCGATTCCCAGAGCATCCAACCCCATCAGGTGGGACTGCTGCCCGATCAGATTTCGGTCCCGGCAAGTGATGTGAACCAGCGGTTCCACTCCCACCCGCTCTTTGATAATCGAACCGAGAGCCATGTTGCTCATGCGAGTGGTGGCCATCGAATTATCCGCTAAGGTGATCGCATCCACCCCGGCTTGATGGAGCGCTTTCGCTCCTGTGATATAGTCCGTTACATCCAGATCCTTGGGAGAATCAAACTCTACGATCACCGTCGTCTCCCGGCGTACTTTTTCTACCACCGTCGGGCGGGTGCGGACATCCACACGGGGACGCACCTCTTCCTTCTCTTCCCCAGGATCCGGGTTGACTCGAGGAACCGGCGCCAATCCTTGCAAGGCTTTGGACACTTCCCGAATGTGTTCCGGCGTGGTTCCGCAACAGCCCCCGATCAATCCCACCCCTTGTTGGCGCAAGGCTAAAGCCCGTTCGCCAAAATACTTCGGCGTCGATTTGTACTGGTACGCTCCCTCAGTCAAACCCAATCGGCCCGCGTTGGGAAAAGCAGACAGGAGCAGACCTGGAGGGACCACCGTCTTCTCCAGGGCTCGTTGCAATTCCAAGGGTCCTAAGCGGCAGTTGAGCCCCACACCGTCGGCTCCTTTTCGCTTCAGCTCAGCAAAAGCTTCTGTCAGTCTGTGGCCGTCCCGCATTCGGCCCACTTCGATCATGGCCACATGACACAAGATCGGCAGATCCGTCAGCGGACGGATCGCCTCCAAGGCCAACACCAGTTCCTCCAGGTCGAGAAAGGTTTCCAGGATGATCCCGTCCACCCCCGCGTACAGAAGAGCCGTCGCCTGCTCTTCGTACAGATCCCGATATTCCGCTTGCGACCAGTTGGGAACCCGGCCGGCGCTGATCGAACCCACGGTCCCGACGACATAAGCCGCCTCTTCAGCCGCCCGTCGCGCCAACAACGCCGCCTCCCGGTTGATGCGGCTAACTTTGCCTTCCAGGCCGTAACGGGCCAGTCGCTCACGATTGGCGCCGTAGGTGTTGGTTTCCAACACTTCGGCACCAGCCCGGCGATAGTGACGGTGCACCTCTTCCACCCATTCCGGTTGGGAGAGGGAGAGCTCTTCCACCGTCATCCCTACTGGAATGCCCTGCTGATAAAAATACGTGGACATGGCGCCGTCCCCCACCAGCAGGGAGTGAGTCAGCGCAGTCCGCAAATCCGGTTGGGTTGTCATGCTTTTTCTCCTCTCTCAAACCGCGTTGAAGTATCTGGCTTCAGGGTGGGAAAAGACCATGGCGGACACCGATGCTTCCGGCTCCATCATAAATCCTTCCGTCAGCCGCACCCCGATCTTCTCCGGTTGCATTAAGCGAAACAGCTTTGCCTGATCTTCCAGGTCGGGACACGCCGGATAACCGAAAGAGACCCGCACGCCCTGGTAACGAGCGGAGAAGCGACGTTGCATAGTCATCTCCGGCGGATCGGGAAAGCCCCAAGCATCCCTGAGCATGTGGTGGAGCCGTTCGGCGAAGGATTCGGCCAACTCCAGAGCGAAGGCCTGCACCATATGAGAGCGCAGATAATCCCCTGACTCTTTCCAAGCTTCTGCCCGTTCCCGAACTCCGTAACCGGCGCTCACCACCAGGAAGCCGACATAGTCCATCACTCCGGATTCCCGGGGGCGCAGGAAATCGGCCAGACAGAGGTAGGGATCCCGGGTCTGCCGGGGAAAAGTGAACGTCTCCAGCACCTTTTCTCCAGGTTGATCTGGATCATAAACATAGATGGAATTCCCCTCCGACTGAGCCGGGAAGAAGCGGTACATGCCGTCAGCCCGGAGCTCTCCTCTCTCCCGCAGTTCGGCGACCATATCATCCATCTGCTCTTTCAATTGAACCGCCTTCGGATCTTGCTCCGCCAACATTCGCTCCACGTTCCCCTTGATCCCCATGTGCTTGCCATACAACATCTGTTTGTTCATATAAGGCTCCAAGTAACTGATGGGATAATCCCGCAACACGTGGAGCTTCAGATCCGGCGGGGTGTACACCTTCGCTTCCCGGTCTACGTTCGAGGTAGGGGCGACGACAGCGGTGGCCGCTCCCTTTCCCTTCTCTTCCCGCCCACGGGCTGCCTCCTCCTGCTTCAAGGCCTGCTCCTTGCTCTGGCGCAGCTCGGCCACCAACCGTTCCCGCTCTTCCGCATTCTGAAGACGGTTGGCCAGTTCGAGACCGTTCATCGCATCTTTGGCGTAAACCACGGGTCCGTCGTATTGGGAGGCGATCCGGTTGTGAGTAAACTTTCGCGTCAAGGCCGCTCCCCCCACCAGAATCGGCAGATCCAGATCGGCTTCTTTCATATCCTGGGCGGTCAGCACCATCTGCTGCGCCGATTTGACCAACAAGCCCGACAGCCCCACCATATGCGGCCGCTCCCGCCGACAAGCTTCGATCAACTGTTCCGGCGGCACTTTGATTCCCAGGTTGATCACTTCATAACCGTTGTTGGACAGAATAATCTCCACCAGGTTTTTTCCGATATCGTGGACATCTCCCTTCACCGTGGCCAACAGGATCTTTCCCTTGGTCTCGGTGCTCTTTTGCTCCATATAAGGCTTTAGGAAGGCGACAGAAGCTTTCATCACCTCAGCACTCTGCAACACCTCCGCCACGATCAATTGGTTATCGTTAAAGAGGCGTCCCACTTCGTCCATCCCCTTCATCAAGGGACCATTGATGATATCCAAGGGGTCGTTCTTTTTAAGCGCTTCCTCCAGATCAGGGAACAAACCATCTTTGCTGCCCTCCACCACATATCGAGCCAGCCGTTCCTCCAAGGGCAGATTTTTCACCGGCTCCTTCACCGTGCTCTCTTTTCCGCGGTAAAAGTTGGCAAACTCCGTTAAGCAATCGTCGTAGTTATCGGAATCGGTCCCGAACAGGAAGTGTTCCGCCATTTCTCGTTCCTCTTCGGGAATGGAAGCGTAGCGCTCCAACTTTTCCGTATTGACAATGGCATAATCCAGCCCGGCCCGGGTGCAATGATAGAGATAGACGGCATTCAACACCTCCCGTCCGGCGAGGGGAAGGCCGAAAGAGACATTGGAAACACCGAGAATCGTGCGACAGGCTGGCAACGCCTCCTTGATCCGTCGAATCCCTTCCACCGTCTCGCGAGCGGAGCCGATGTAGGCGGTATCTCCCGTGCCGACAGGAAAGACAAGGGGATCGAAGATCAAATCCTCCGGCGGAATCCCGTAGCGGTGGACCAACAGTTCATAGGATCGTTTCGCCACCTCCAGCTTCCTGTCTGCGGTCACCGCCATGCCCTCTTCATCGATTGTCCCCACCACCACCGCGGCACCAAAACGGCGAAGAAGCGGAGCCACCTCCCGGAAGCGTTCCTCCCCATCTTCTAAATTGATAGAGTTGATCAAGGCTTTCCCTTGGGAAAATTTCAAAGCCCTCTCGATCACCTCTCTATCCGTCGAATCGATCATCAACGGCACTTTTACCTTATGGACGGCATAGCGGAGAAACCGCTCCATATCTTCCCCTTCTTCCCGGTCCGGATCAGCCAGGCAGACATCAATTACTTGAGCGCCCCCTTTTACCTGACGCCGAGCGATCTCCGACGCTTCCTCATACTTCCCCTTTCGGATCAGCCCTTTAAACTTGCGAGAGCCGATCACATTGGTCCGTTCCCCGACCAGAATCGGTCGATTATCCTCTTCTGGATAAAGCGGTTCGATTCCGGCCACTCCGGCAACTGGTTCGCTTCGAGGGGATCGGGGCTTCTTGCCCTCCAAGGCCTTCGCAATCGCCCGAATATGTTCCGGCGTCGTGCCGCAGCAACCTCCGGCCACATTGAGCCAACCCCGATCGGCAAAGGCGGCCATTTTTTCCGCCAGCCCCTGCGGCGTCTCATGGTAGTGACCGTCTTCATCAGGAAGACCGGCGTTGGGATAGCAACTGATCCCGCACTGAGCAAGAGATGAGAGGGTGCGAAGATGGTCACGCATAAACTCCGGCCCGGTGGCGCAGTTAAGACCGACCGTCATCGGCTCCAGGTGCTGGATCGAGAGATAGAAGGCTTCCACATTTTGCCCCGCCAGCATGGTACCCATCGGTTCAATGGTGCCGGAGATCATCAGAGGAAGCTTCCGGCCCCGGTCCTGAAAAGCCTGCTGGATACCGATCCCCGCCGCTTTCACATTTAATGTATCCTGGGAGGTCTCCAACAGGAGCAGGTCCACGCCTCCGTCGATCAACCCCCGGGTCTGTTCCCGGTACGCTTCCACTAACTCATCGAAGTTCACCCCACCGGTAACCGAGAGCGTTTTGGTGGTGGGACCCAGCGCCCCCGCTACATACCGGGGTTTATCAAGGGTGGTATGCCGACGAGTCGCCTCCACTGCCAATCCTGCCGCGATTCGGTTGATCTCTTCCGCCCGGTCTTCAAGGCCGTATTCGGTCAACACCACGGAAGTGGCCCCGAAGGTGTTGGTCTCAATCACATCGGCACCGGCTTCCAGAAACTGATCGTGAATCCGATCCACCACATCGGGGCGGGTGATATTGAGAAACTCATTGCACCCGTCATAAGCCTCTCCGCCAAAATCCTCTGGAGAGAGATTCGCCTCCTGCAACTGGGTACCCATCGCTCCATCCAGAATGAGAATCTTTTCCCGTAATCGTTTTTGTATCGGTGGTTTACGCTCCATCGTCATGGTTCATCATCCCTTTGGTTCGGAAATAAAAAAGACCTCCATCTCTGTGGATGAAAGGTCCCGTTCAGTCTCGCGGTAGTCTCTCATCTGCCAGAGATTGCACTCTGCAGGAATTGGCACCACACCGCCAGACGGACGGTAGGTTGCCGGGCTTCATCGGGCCAGTCCCTCCACCTCTCGTGATAAGAGAATGATTCGCATGTTTCGTTGTGGTTTTCCAAAAAGGAGCAACAATTTGTCTTCACTATATGAAATTCCCCTGCCGTTGTCAACTGCTGCCCTCGTCGCATCGGATCCGTCGATGATTTTTTTAGAAAATGGACCGAAACAGTCATTTGCATACGAATTATTAAATAGAAGGTTTCCGTGGGTGAGACAGTGAATATCTACTCTCTTACACCATGCGCTAGACATCCAACACGAGGGCTGACGCGAAATCGGCTGATCCGTCCGGCCCGCTCGCGAGAAAGCTGGACCAGCCACCTATATTTTCAGTTATTGGAGGATGGCTTCGAACTCACCACAATCGTCAGCCCTGCCAGATCCCTGTCATCTTCTGCTCAATAACTGCAGAAAGGGGAGGGGGAGAGCTCCTGCAACCATGAGCAAAAAACTTTCGGAGGTTGTTTTATATGGAAGAAAAAAACCGTTTTACAGTGAAGGAAGTTCAACAGAAAACTTACAAACGACGGGATGCCTGGTGGACCGTCCTGCTGGTGGACCCCGTCGCCTCTCGATTGGTGGTGCCGGTCGCTAACCACACCGGCATCACACCGAATCAGATCTCCTTGGCCGCATTTTTGCTTGGCGGTGTTGCGGCCGGGTTCTTTTTTCTCGGGGACCCTGTTTCCCTCCTGGCCGGGGCCTTCCTGTACCACCTCAGCTTCCTGTTGGACTGTATGGATGGGAAAATAGCCCGCCTCAAGGGGACCGGGTCGGTGTTTGGGATGTGGCTCGACTATATGTTAGACCGCTTTCGAGTGGTCACCTGCGCCCTCGCGTTGATGGGAGGCCAGTTCGTCCTTACGGGCCAACTTTTCTATCTGGGATTGGCCATCCTCATCATCTTTCTCGATATGCTGCGTTACATGGATGCGCTGCAATTTTATAAACTTCGCCAGGAGATGAAAAAAAAGATTCGCCAAGCGAAACGGAATGCTCGTCAAGCTTACCAGCAACCATTCGACGAAGAAGATGATGACACAGTAAAAACGCCACCCTCGGCAACCCCTGTGATCAACATGGATCTGAATGCAGCTTTTAAAAAGCGGTTCGGCTGGTACTTGAAAATCAGGGACCGATTAGAGCGGGCACGAATCCGCCCCCATCTGTTCAGCGGCATCGAGTACCAGATGTTTATCTTTATCATCGCTCCCATCACCGGTTGGATCCCCCAGATCACCCTAGCCGCCTCCTTACTCCTGTTTCTCTTTGAAGCGGCGCTCATCTATAAAATGTGGCTGAGCACCCGCGACCTTCACCACCACTTGAAAGAAATAGAAGAAAGCGCGAAGTCGGAGACCCCACTCCAACGATTGGCCTGATCCGTCCTGCGCCAACCCCTGTCTTCCCCTTCCCGGGTGCTGACAGGGGCTTTTTCGTTTTTGATTTCCTCCGCTTCGGCCACACGAACCAAACAGTGACGGGTCGTCACCTGATGGAACTACAATGGGTTGAAATCTATTATCCCAACAAACATTTTTCTTGGATTGACAGCGACCTGAAAACATACGATCACATCTCCTATTGAGTCACAACCATCGACCACGATACCCAACTCATCCGGATTTTGGTACAAACCCGAAGAAATTCTAAATTACCTTGCAGGATGGCTCAAGGAGGAGCCTCTTAACGCCCTTTTGTCCCCCGTGCAAACGGCCCTTCCCAAACCATCCCCGGAAGAGCAGAACAAAGAGGATGAAGTGGATGAGGAGGAGCTGGCTCGAGTCAGCCGGCAGGAGCTGTACGCGGCAGCTGAGGATTGGGCTGTCTCTTTCTGATTCTGTTCGTGACCCTGACATCTGAGGACAGCAAAAAACGACCTGGTTCAGGTCGTTTTTACGGACGATCTTTGTTCCCGCCATTTTTGGTGCCAGTCCGTGTTGTGGATCAACTCACCCAAGGCTTTGTCGGACATGCAAGCCAGCTCTTCCGCTGGGTAGAAGCGGGACGCCAGTTCAATCGCCGAGGGACGCCATTTCTTTGGATCAACGTGGTAATTGTGCATCTCCCGGGCATAGCGGATAGCCGCCTCCCGAGCAGCTGCTGTGCAAGAACGGTAATTTCCTACCAAGCCTTTATGATGACGCTCTACCAGGGCGTAACGGCGGGTATATCGGAGAAACCTTTTCTTGAGCGGAGGTTTGCTGAGTCCACGGATTGTATTCCATGGGACGATCACGTAGCCTTTCATCCATTCCATAACCGATCCCCTCCTTCGGTATTATTATGAACCTATGAGAGGGGCTTCTATTCTATGTCGGTAAAAAAAAGAGAAGAGAAAGCTTCACCTTTTATTTCGAGGCTCGATGTTTCATAATATGACTTGTAAGCTTGTGAAAAGGAAACGCAGGGGGGAAGCGCTTCCCCTGTCATCCCGAGATTCACAAGGCTGATCACATATGAAGAAAGAAGTGGAGACAATTGACCGCCAAAACTCTCAGGGAAATCCCCTATTCGGTTCTCGATCTATCCCCGATCACTGAAGGGAGCACACCGGCTCAATCTTTGCAGAATACACTGGATCTGGCCCGTCATGCCGAACGCTGGGGCTATCACCGCTACTGGCTAGCGGAACATCACAACATGCCGGGGATCGCCAGTGCAGCCACTTCGGTCGTGATCGGCCGAGTGGCGGCGGAAACATCAACGATCCGAGTCGGTTCCGGCGGCATCATGCTGCCCAATCACGCTCCTCTGCTCATCGCTGAGCAGTTTGGAACCCTGGAGTCGCTGTTTCCGGGGCGGGTTGACCTGGGCCTCGGCCGCGCCCCTGGAACGGATCAATTGACGGCACGAGCCCTGCGGCGGGACGGCAGGAGCAGCGGCCAATTTTTCCCCGAACTGCTAGCGGAACTGCGCAGCTACTTCGCAGGGGAAAGCCGTGTGCGGGCCATCCCTGGTGAAGGATTAAATATTCCCATCTGGTTGCTGGGTTCCAGCGACTTTAGCGCGCGACTAGCCGCCGAGCTCGGCCTGCCCTTCGCCTTTGCCAGCCATTTCTCACCAGAATATACGGTGCCGGCTCTTCGCCTCTACCGGGAACATTTCCAGCCGTCGGACGTGTTGGACCAGCCCCATACCATGATCGGGGTCAACGTCGTGGCCGCCGATCGCGAGGAGGAAGCTCACCGGTTGGCCACATCTATGCAACAGCAATTTGTCAGTCTCGTTCGCAACCAACCTGGTCCCTTGCAACCCCCGGTGAATAATATGGACGAGGTGTGGAATGAGTACGAGAAAGCTGCGGTCATGAGGCAGCTATCCACCTCTGTCATCGGAGCTCCCGATACCGTATATGAGGGATTACATCGTTTGGTAAAAGAGACCCATGCGGATGAAATCATCGTCAACGCCCAGATATTCGACCATCAAGCCCGTCTTCGCTCCTTTGAGCTGGTGTCTGAAATCTTTCAAAGTGGGTCATGATGGAATGATCGACCAATGGATAAGGGGTGTTTCAAATGCATGTTGCTGTGATCGGTGCAAATGGAAAAATCGGAAGACAGGTCGTTCAATTGTTAGGGAAAAGCGACCACCAGGTTCGGGCGGTGATCCGTGATGAACAGCAGCGGCCGGACATGGTAAAATTGGGCGCCGATGAAGTGGTGCTGGGTGACTTGGAGCGAAGCATCGACGACGCGGTGACCGGATGCAACGCGATCGTCTTCACCGCAGGTTCTGGCGGTCATACCGGGGCGGACAAAACCCTTTTGATCGATTTAGACGGGGCCTTTAAAACGATCGATGCCGGTGTGGCCCAAGGCGTCAACCGTTTCATCATGGTGAGCTCGATGATGGCCGACCGGCCGGAACAGGGACCGGATAAAATCCGACACTACTTAGTAGCCAAGGGGCGGGCCGACGAACGGCTGCGGAACAGCGGCCTCAATTACACCATCATCCGCCCCGGACGTTTGACAGACGAAGCGGGGAAAGGAACGGTGTTGATCTCGAGCAATCAGGATACCTTCGGGGACATCCCCCGGGCCGATGTAGCCGCCACCATTGTCGCCTCCCTGGAAGCAGCGCAGTCGTTCCGACGCTCCTTCGATCTTTTAACCGGGACCACCCCTATCACCGAAGCATTGAAATCCTTATAAAAACCTCAGGCTGCCGATCCATTCGGCAGCCTTTTATCTTCCATCTACTGAAAAGTGAGAGCATCACATATTCCGCCGCGAAGAGGAAACACTGCCCATAAAGACATCATGAGGAGGTCCATATATGAGCAAAAAAGCGGGAGATGCGCTGATGGACATTCTAGTCGAAGAGGGCGTGGAGTACATCTTCGGCATGCCCGGGGATTCCATCAACTCTCTGATCGAGTCCCTTCGCAATCATCCTAAGATCAAGTTTATCCAAGTCCGACATGAGGAGGCTGGCGCTTTGGCCGCCGCCGCTTATGCCAAACTGACCGGCAAATTGGGCGTCTGCATGGCCATCGCCGGCCCGGGTGCCATCCATCTCTTGAACGGTCTCTACGATGCCAAGATGGACAGCGCACCGGTATTGGCTATCACTGGACAGGTAGAAAGCGATATGATCGGCACAAATTTTTTCCAAGAGGTAGACCTGGACCGTCTCTTTGATGATGTGGCCATCTACAATGAGCGAGCCATGTCTGCCGAGCAGCTGCCGGTCATCACCAATCAGGCGATTCGGATGGCACAAACCCACCGGAGGGTGGCCCATATAAGTATTCCCGATGATATCCCCCGGTTTGAGGTGGAACGTCACGCTCGGATGAATAGCACCCTCTTCACGCCATCTAAACCGACTCCCCGGGAATCCGACGTGGATAAAGCTGTATCCCTGCTGTCCGAACCACGGAAGACGATCATCTTGGCGGGACAGGGAGCCCGTGATGCCCGGGAAGAACTGTTAACCTTCGCCCAAAAGTTAAAAGCGCCGATCGTGGTCACCCTGCCGGGTAAGGGAGTGGTTCCCGACGACCATCCATATTGTCTCGGGGGCCTCGGCCTTTTGGGGACCAAACCGGCTTTCTACGCCATGCGAGAAGCGGAAACCCTAGTGATGATCGGCACCTCTTTTCCCTTTATCGACTTCCTCCCTCGGGAAGCCCGCACGATCCATATCGACGCCAACCCGGCCCAGATCGGAAAACGCACCCCGGTGGACGTGGGTGTGGCAGGAGACGCTGCTCACACCTTGCAAATGATGAACAAGCGTCTTTCCGAAAAGCAAGATGACCACTATTTGACCAAGTATCAGAGGGAAATGAAGAACTGGCTAACGTTGATGAAGGAACAGGGGGAGGAAGAGGGAACCCCGTTGCGGCCACAAACCGTTCCCGTCTGCCTGCAGGACGTATTGGACAACAACGCCATCATCTCCTGTGACGTGGGCAACGTCACCGTCTGGATGGCGCGCAACTTCATCCTGCGGGATCAAAAATTTATCGTCTCCAGTTGGTTGGCCACACTGGGCTGTGGCCTTCCTGGTGCGATTGCGGGCCAATTGGCCTATCCGGACCGACAAGTGGTTGCTGTAGTGGGAGACGGCGGTTTTGCCATGATGATGTCTGACTTCGTGACAGCTGTGAAGTACGACCTCCCCATCGTGGTGATCGTACTTAATAACGATAAGATCGCCATGATCAAGTTTGAACAGGAGTCCATGGGTAACGCCGAATTTGGAACCAACCTGACCAACCCGAACTTTGCCCGTTACGCCGAGGACTGCGGCGGGGTCGGCATCCGGGTGGAAAACCGCGACGAGCTGAAAGATGCCTTGGATCGCGCCTTCCAGGTGAAAAAACCGGTGATCGTCGATGTGCTGGTCGATCCCAACGAAGCGCCTTTGCCCGCACGCATCACCTTAGCCCAAGCGAAAAATTACGCCATCCACCTGGTGAAAGAATGGCTGGCCGAGCGGAGAAAATCCGATGAAGAGACGGAGGACAGCGGAAAACAAGAACCAGTCCAATCCTAAAATCCCAGAACGACAAATGGCCCCAATCGGGGCCATCCCTTTTTGTCAACTTATTTTTTCAGTTTCACTTCCATCACCGGCTCCTCAACATCTACTTGCTCGGAAAGTTTCGGAGCCAGGCTGTCCACCAGATCCATATTGGTAACTACAACCGGCGTAATCGTACTTTTCGCCTTTTCCTTGACTGTATCCAAAGAGAACTGGATCAAGGGTTGGCCGGTTTTGACACGGTCCCCCTGCTCCACTTTGGTGGTAAAGCCTTCCCCTTCCAAGGAAACGGTTTCCAGACCGATATGGATCAACACTTCTACCCCTTCCTTGGTACGAATCCCGACGGCATGTCCAGTGTGAAACATCTGGGCGATCTCACCGTCGACCGGAGCGTAAACCATGCCCTCCTCCGGCTGGATCGCGACGCCGTCTCCCATCATCTTATCGGAAAAAACCGGATCAGGCACCTCATTCAACGAAACGACTTTCCCTTTAATAGGCGCCGCGATAACTACGTTGGGATCCTTTTTTCCAAACCATTTCTTAAACACGTCCATGCAACCTCCTTTGGCTCCCGTTTCTATCTTGCTTCTTCAGTTGTTTATCATACCCACGGAAATCGCAGCCTTTCGGAACCTTCCATTTTAACCTCGAAAGTCTCGTGGTCACCCTCCCCATCTTAACTGGAGTGCTTATGGAGGGCAAGACGCCGGAACCTATGGAGGCGATTCGTGAATCTGCAAAAACCGACGTGCTGGCGGAAATCGACAGCTGCAACCTGCCCGACGGAGACCGAGATCAATCGACACCATTTTGGATTATAGCTCCACCCAGCCGCAACCGAGTGAATGTATAGACCCGCTTCCCCCACCAGCATCGCCGGAACGTTTTTTGTTGCATCCATTACCCGGGAAATACGCTGTCGATTTTGTCACAATTTTGTTTGAAACAATAAATAAAGCAGGGTTTAACATTGCCTTAAAAAACCACCCTAAAGGATGTGTTACCTTTAAGACAAAAGGCCGAAAGGTGTTGATCCCCGTGACCGCATTGGATGTAGGTATTCTTGTTTTTGTTGTCGGAACTTTGGCCCTGACCGGGATCTGGTATCTGAAAGAGGAGGCGGAGCTGCCCAAATACCGCCCCGCCTCCAAAACGAAAAAACACCCCCGGGAAGGTTTGGCATGAATTTTTCTTTGCACCTATTTTTCCGAATGTTCCACCAAAAGTTTGTATTCGCCCTGCCGCGGTGAAAGGGAGTCGAAAACCTTTGTCCAACCCACCGGGAACAAGCTATACTGGTTACAAGCGCCAACCTTTTCAGGTGGCGGGCGACCCGTTCTCCTGTCGGGGGCAACGAATAACCCACAAATGAGGTGGTCCCTCTGCAGACGCCATACACAGAGCATTCCAAAGAACAGCTCATGATCGAACTGCGCATGATTGAACGGTGGGAAGAAGAACAGAAGGACTTGTGGTTTTGGGAAAAGATTGGCCGCTATCCCTTCGCCCTGCTGGACCGGATCACACCGAAGCTGGTGCAAGACAAAATCGGCCAAGCGCTTGACGAACTGGGCGCCTACATCCAAACCGGCGGTCAATATTTGATCAACGAACAACGAGTACTGGATCAACTGGCCCGGGAAGCGGGACTCGCCCCCGGTTCCCTCGCCTTCTCCCGAATCCAAGATCTCCCTTTGGCCATCTTAAACCGAACATCAGACCAGTTGAAAGAATCACGGATAGAAATCGCCAAATACCAGGGCGCCACTACCGGTATCGGCGGTGTGTTCACCCTAGCCATCGACATTCCCGTCCTACTGGGCCTCTCCCTCAAAACAATCCAAGAGATGGCACTGGCCTACGGCTATAACCCTCGGGAAAAACAGGAACGGATCTTCATCGTCCAATGCCTGCAATTCGCCTCGGCTGATTATGTAGGCAAACAATCCATCTTAAAAAACTTGTCCGTCGGCCCCCAAGGTGAAACGGAACGGGAAGCGATCTCCCAAATTCAGGGCTGGCGCGAAGTGCTCGCTACCTACCGGGACAATTTCGGATGGAAGAAACTTTTCCAACTGGTTCCCGTAGCCGGCCTCCTCTTCGGTGCCTGGATCAATAAATCCACCATCGAAGAAGTGGCCGAAGCCGGCCAGATGCTCTACCGTAAGCGCCGCGTCCTGGAGAAACTGGACAAATTTTATCAATCGGAACCCTCATAAATCGACGTCCATTTAGCCAAAGGAAAACCCCGTCGCAAATGCGACGGGGTACTTTGGTGGAGCATAGCGGGCTCGAACCGCTGACCTCTACACTGCCAGTGTAGCGCTCTCCCAGCTGAGCTAATGCCCCATGAGCAAAAGTATAAAGAGTATGTATGGTTGCGGGGGCAGGACTCGAACCTGCGACCTCCGGGTTATGAGCCCGACGAGCTACCGACTGCTCCACCCCGCGCCAATGACGACAATTTTTATTTTATAGGATAGAGGCTAAGAAGTCAAGGGTGAATGGCAAGTATTTTATAAAAGAAAACCCCTGAGGCGATATGATCTCATTTAAGACCGTTAATGAGTCCACCGTTGCGACCGTCGAAGATGACCCATACGATTAAACCGTCTCAGTCCAGGCTGAGACGGCATCATTTTATAGAGTGGCTTCTTCTTTCCTTATGCAGCTGTAGACATGGCGGTTGTCTCTTAGACAGCGGTCTGGGGCATCGAACCGCCTATAATATCCTCGATCCTGTCATCGGGTGTTATCGGGATCCGTGATCAGGATCCCCATCCTTCCCATCGGAGATGAGGTATCCACCGTCTTTCGTCACTGTAAAGCGAACATAGTCCCAGACAGTCAATTTTTTGCCGTCAACAGTGCCCTCAAAAATAACTTCTCCCTGATATTCACCAGGTTTCAGGCTTTTAAAGTTGGCGGATTGGCTGAGGCCATCGACATCGGTAAATTCCCTGTCAGTGATTTCGTCTCCATCCTGGTCATAGAGACCGATGACCCAATTCCCATGGGCTTTTTTCGCCTGTTTCAAATGGCCGGTGACAGTGTTTTTGCCGCCATTGAAGTCATAGGTTGCTTTGGTGCCGGGAACCTTCAATTCGTACGTCTCCTGTACGGTTTGCCGCTCACCATTGACCCTGCCTTCGAAGATCACGTGGATGTTAAAAGCCTTGCCGGTGGTCAAAGGGCCATGGAGGATGGAAAAGTCGGCCCTGGCTTTTCCGCCTCGATCGGGAACGATCTTTATAGCCTCATCCCCCTCTGCCCCCTCCACCTGGAAGGTCCAGTTTCCCTCGATGTTTTCGAGCTTCTCACCCACCAACCCGGCTTTGATGCGGGCTGCGATATCTTCGATGTTTCCCTGGGTGATAAAATGATGGTCCGCCTCAAGATCGTATTGCCGCTCACCAACAACGTCCAAGTATTTCCCACCCTCCCCTTTTTTAGCAGCTGCATCTAGATATTGACCTTTTGCTGGATCCTCCCTTTTGTCATCGGCGGCCACTTGAAAAGGGGGAATGACCATCGTCAGGGCGAACATCAGCACCCAAGCCAAAGATACGAAACGAACTGGCATCTTTCTCAACCGTCTTCCTCCTTATTAAAAAAAGTTTCCTTTTCTACACCATTATTCGGGATCAGAATCCATTTTGGGTCCGTTTTGAACGTCGCCTTTTCAATAAGAGACCTTCGCCGGTGTTGATTCCCTTGAACCTCCATAAAAAAAGAGCCCCTGGGAGCTCTCTGCATTACAGGCTTCCTTTACTGAGGTATCGGTCTCTCATCTGATGATAATCTTTTACCCAACGCTCCAAGCGATGATCCCTTTTCCATTCCTCTCGAGCCTTTTGCGCCGCTCTCCAGTCACCGGACATGTAGTGTTGAATCATATACCGGACCTTGTTCAGGCGTTCGGACAGAACTTCATGGAGACCCGCGGCAAAGGTGGTAAGCTCCGCCGGTCCATCAGGTGGTTTCGTTCCTTCGATGGCCGCCTGCAGGGCGTCCAAGTCCCGCAACAATTGCCGGCCCTCTTCGGGATCATACTCCGAGTACTCCGGAAAGGTGTATTGAAAGCGGCGGAGGACCTCGTCAACGCGCGCCAGATGAGCGTCACTCCGGTCAAACCAGTCCTTATCCACAGGATTTTTGGTTGTAGACTTCCCAGGAGACTTTTCTTCGGCCATCGGTGCGAGGGGTTTCTCCAAGGGGGGGACATGGGTTTCAGTGGGGATGAAACCTAGCATCAGAGCCGCACACCACAGAATGATCATCGGGACCATGGGGATATTCACATCGGTTTCCTCCTTTAGCACCCCATGAGGATCCATCTTCACCTGCTCCTATTGTATTCGCTTCCCGGTGCAAATATGGGGTTCTGCCTTCTTAAAAATAAAAACATTTCATTAGAAAAGTCCCAGTTGCTGATTTAGTTCCCGGGTAATCCGCTGACGCTCCTCATCTGAAACGATGTAATACCAGACGCCGTCGAGACGCTCCCCGGACCCCTGCACCTTCAGGTGCTCAATCTGGTCAATAGCGGAACGGTAATCCCGGGTCATCGTCTGCAGCTCATCCGGAGAGAGGTTGGTTTTTACATTATCACCGAGACTACGCAAAATGTCCGACATTCGGGTCACGTTGACGGGATTTTTCGCCCGGGTCATCACCTGAGCCAACACCTCCTGCTGACGCTCCCCCCGTCCGATATCCCCTCGGGGGTCATCTTTGCGCATCCGGGCATATTTGAGCGCCTCAGCTCCATTCAAGTGCAAGTTCCCCTCGGGAAATTGATACCCTTCTAACTGAAAGGCGAATTCATTGTGTACGTTTACTCCGCCCAACTGATTAACGACCCTTTCAAACCCTTTCATATTCACCTCGACATAATAGTCCACCGGTACATCGAGAAATTGTTCCACCGTCTTCGTCGCCAGAGGCACACCGCCATATGCGTAAGCATGATTAATCTTATCCGGTCCATGGCCTGGAATTTGGGTCCGGGTGTCCCGCGGGATGCTAAACATCAAGACCGAATCCCTCCGGGGGTTGACCCCCAGCACCATCATAGCATCGGTTCGCCCACGGTCCCCCTGCCGTTCATCCACTCCCATCACCAAGATGGAGATGGGATCCCCAGCCTCAACGGAAACATCCTTCCGGCGGAGATCCGATTTTTCTCGCCCGGGTTGATACATCTCTTTGGCCGTGTCAAAGGCGGCATCATACAGATACAACCCGTATCCTGCCACCCCGCACCCCGCGATGAGCACTAGCAAGAGGAACATTTTCAACCATTTCATCGAATCTGACCCTTTCATTCCCGAAGCGTCATGACAGGAGACTTGCGAGGACAGCCTTGCAGAAACCACTTCCTTCGCAACCAATTTTCCATTTCATCACAACGCTTCCAGCGATATTTCACTTATTTCTATTATTCGAAATCAAACCCCTTTTTCCGTCCGGAAAATTACACCATTTTAAAAAGGGGTGATATTTAGCCTTCCGAAAAATGACCTATATCACAGATGCCTTAATGGACGGGGAGCCCCGCCTTTTCGCCGTCTCTTTTTGAGAAGAATCCCTCTTTGGAATCTATATCCAGGGTCTCATCCCATTTTGTACTGACGGGATATTGAGCAATGAAAGCGATATCCCGTACGATGAGACCAATCGGACTTGGCTTGGTATGCATTGGAATCAAATTGCGGAGGTAATACGATGGTAAAAAAATTTCTGACCGGGCTCATGATTTGCGGCGTCAGTTTCGGATTGCCGATGACTGTCACCTTTGCGATGGATGCTCGTGAACAGAAAATCAAGCAAACGTTTCGACCCGGCCCGTCGCCGGATCGGATTTATTCCGCTTACCAACCACGATCCTCCGGAGGTAAAAAAGCGGAGCAGCAAAGGGATGAAGCCGATGGTTCCACACCTGCCGCCAGATCTTTCGCCAGGGGGGAAAAAGGTGCTGATCCCTCCTCCAATAAAGAAGTGATCCTGACGGTACAATTTCACAAAGAGGTGAAGGCCGAACAAAAAAAATCGCTCCATCGAAAACAGGACGCTCAAATTGTGGATCATATTTTTCCAGATATTGTGCAGGTCCGCTTAAACTCGAATCGGATCAAGGGTTATGTACAAAGCCCTCTCATCAAGCGGGTGGAAACCGATGGCTCTTTGCTCCGGGATTCCCAGCAACAACCAACCGGTATCAGGAAAAAAGATCTTTCCGAGGATCTTGCCAGATGAACCGGTGATTGTCCCAATGTCTTGCAGTCCCCGTGGATTATCTATCCTCTCCGTCATGGGAATCAACGGCATCATTTAAACCTTCTACCAGTCGTTTCAATGTGATGCCAAAACACACCTCATGCAGAGAGGCATCCGTGTCCTGGGGTATGCCATACTCTTCCAATACAGGTTTCGTTTCCGGCCAGTTTCGTGAGATTTCATTGACGGGCATATGATGTCGAATCCTCATATCAATTCCTCCTCTTTTCAATTATTCCCTTTTCCACGAGAAAATACGGTTTAAAATGATCCGGCGACCATCCATAATGGTGGATAAGATTCTGGAAAGGAGAGGGAAAATGAAAGTAAAGGTACCGGGGGAAGGCGAAGTGGTTATCCCCGACGATGAGTTGAAACGCTTGCGGAAGCTGTTGAAGGAAACTCAACAATTAAAAACGCCGGAGCTGGAAGCGGCATCTCTCGCTCAACTGACCGTGATGGCCCTGAGCCGGGGAATCGGAAAGCTGGAGGATGAGTTAGCCCGAGCCAAGCTGCAGCAAAAACGGAACGATATAGGTGACTGAAAGGCAAAAGACCAAGCCGGATCCCCGGCTTGGTCTTTGGAAAAATGGAGTTTTGTTATGACCCGCTGCCGTTCAATCGATAGGCGCTTTTTTAATATCCTCCAATGGCACCCACCAGTCCAAAGATGGTGGCAATCACCAGCAGATACAACAGCAGGCGCCTCAGGCCGAAACCATATCCATAACCACCGCTCATTTTTAACCCCTCCTTTTCCCAGCGTTCAACGTCATCCTATTCAGTAAGGAGTACGGGTGGATAGGCTTCCGACAGGAGGTTACAGCCTAATTTTTCAAGCCCTCTGGTTCAACTTCTCTTTTAGTTCTCGAACCTCCCGTTCTAAGCCTTTGATGGTTTCCTCCAGCTGTTGGCTTTGATTACGCTCTTGATCCCGATTCAGCCTCCATCTTTGGAACCGTTCATACAACAGCAGCAGGCTGGGGTCCTGGAGTACGGTATCCATCACCGCATCTTCGAAGGTTTCCTTGTAACCATCCATCCCGTGATCTTTCCCGTATAACAGATGTTTCTCCAACAACTCAGGGATCTGAGGATTGTTAGGACCCCCGCTCTGCCGATAAAAAGCTTGTATCCTTTCCTCCATCGACATCCTTTTCGGCTCCATCCGCATCTCTCCCTGTTTATTTGGATCAGCCCCGCTTGGATCGAATCACCCGCCAGATGACATAGACTGACAGTACCGCCGATCCCCACAGCATTCCTTCGCCTAACCAACGGATCAAAGGCATTTCGTCTATCCCATTCGCGCCAAAAGTGACGAGCATCGCCGAACCGGCAAACAAGGCGCCAGCCAAAATACCCAAGGTTAACCGATTAACCGTACGATTGAGCAAGCGGGCAGACTCGTCGGGGATCCGATGCTCCACTGGTACCTTGAGATCGTTCCAGGCTAGCTTTTCCAATATCTTGTTTAAACGGCGAGGCAAGGTGCCGGCCAACTTACCCATTTCGGCAATCAGACTGGCATTGGCCCGGAAATTAAACCGTCGGGAAAGCCAGCGGCGCAAAATTTGCACATCTGCCGACTCCACCACCGTATGGTAACTGATTTCCGGACAGAGCCAGCGGGCCGTACCTTCAGCCGCGGTAAATCCTTTGGACCACAAGGCCAACCCAGTCGGTATCCGGCAATGGTTACGCATGCCAATCTGGATCAATTGCAGCAGCAGATGTCCCCAGTTGAACCGGCTTCCCTGCTCGCTATTGACATAATGAATACACATGGAGCGAAGCTCATCTTTTAACCGGACCGGATCGGTGTAGGCCGTCGGTTGGATCAAATCGAGAGCGGACTCCGCTGCATCCTCCGCCTGATTCAGGCGGATGTGAAGCAGAGAGCGAAAGATAGCCTCGGTATGCAAGGTATCCATCCGACCGACCATCCCCCAGTCAATCCCGATGATCTTCTTGGTTCGTTTATCCACCATCAGATTAGATCCGTGGGGATCGGCGTGATAATACCCTTCGGAAAAGGTTTTTACATAATAGTGGGCCAAATCTACCATCCGCTCAAAGCGCTCTTCAAAGGTGAAAAAATCCACAGGAAATTCCTTTAGATTCCACCCATCGATAAACTCCATGACCAACACTCGGCTCGACGCGTAATAAACGTCCGGGACGCCGATCGTTTCAAACTCCTCGCCCAGCCGAGCGTGTTCCTTCATATTCCTCGCTTCCGAACGCATATCCAGCTCATCGACGGAGCTGCTGTAGTAATCATCGATCAACCCCGGCAGATCGACGGAAAGGGCCACTTGAGGGGGCAACCGTTTGTGAAGGCGCCCAGCCATCTTTCGGATGATGGCGATATCTGTTTGAAACAGCTTATCCACTGTCGGCCGGACCACTTTCACCGCACACTCCCGCCCATCCTGCAGCCGAGCACGATACACCTGGGCCAAGGATGCGGAGCCGATCGGCTCCGGATCGATCCATTCGAAGGCCTGCAAACTCTCCGGCCCGTCATCATCCAACACCACCGCCATGCGGGAGAAGGGCTCAGGGGGCACCTCATCCATCAACTGAGCCAGCTCCGCCGTTACCGGGTCTGGAAGAAGTTCTTGCCTGGTAACCAGCACCTGACCCAACTTGATAAAGGTGGGACCCAGCTCCTCGAAGGCCAATCGAAGGCGGCGGCCGATATTACGCAATCGTTCTTCATCCTCCCGCCCCCGAACGCCTCCAAATAACTGGCCTGTTTTCGGGTCCAACAGATGCATGAGGCCATGTTTGGTAAATACCCGAACCATGGCACGAAATCGTCGGCTTCGGGTGATGCGGGCACGCATCATTTCAATCTCCTGCCGCCGGTGTTCTTTATCCCCCTCAAAAACCCTTTCCTCTTCAGGGCTTAACCGTTCCGCCGGCATGGCGCCCATATTCTCCCTCCCCCCGCGGACCGATTGTAAGCAGACACTTTTACTGAGCTTCCCCCAGCTCTTCCTCGGTCGCTTGCTGGATCTTTTCCACGGACAGGTTGCGGGCCCGCTCCAAGGCGTTCATCCGAGCGCCAAACTGTTTCATGGAGTATTGAATCATTTCATCTTTATCCAGCCCGAAGGGCAGTTCATCCACTTCACCGATGATATCCTGCACCACCCCGATCGCCGGTTCCAGCAAAAGCTCCATCCGTTTATTAACCACGTCCCAGATATGATCGTGTTCAGCGATCAAACGGGACAAAAGGTAGACCCCGTAGCAAATGTGGCGGGACTCATCCCGTTTCAGGTACTCAAAGGCTTGAACGGTCCCCGGCATGATCCCGAGCCGTTTAAAACTCATAAAGGTGGAATAGTAACCCGTCTCCGCCAACATTCCTTCCACGATCATGTTGTAGGTCACGGATGCCTCCGCCTGAGCCTCAGGCGAGGGGTCCCGGTTCAGGCGATCCATCGCTTCCGGCAAATATTCGTAAAAAATTCGCTTGTAGTTGTCACTGTGGTAGACGGACAAATCTCCAGTGACGCCGAGTTCGTCCACCATCCTCCGGAAAATCTCCACATGCTTGGCTTCTTCCCAAAGAAAGGTCGTTAAGAACATCTCCTCTTCCAGACGGCCCTCCTTGGAGATCACCTGGATCAGCGGCAGCAAATCTCGGGTCACTGCCTCTTCCCCACCGAGAAAGAGGGAGTTTAAACGCATGGACATTTCCTTTTCCACATCATTAAACCGATTCCAGTCAGCACGATCCTGACTCAGGTCGATCTCCCTGGGATCCCACACTCCCAGCTTCTTCGCCTTGTGGTAAAGACGCATGGGAAGCATGGAGTGGTCCAGACCCTGTTCGCTGACGGTTTGCATGACGCGCATGATTTTTCCCCCGTTTCGTATATATCTTTGAAGAATCCAGCTGCGGAAACCGCTTTCAATCCAGCCCTTCAGGAATCTCCGTATCCACTTCTAAGGCGGAGGCCAACAATTGCTTCGAAGCCATGACATAGGCAGACAATACCGACATGTTTCCCTTGACCAATTTCAGCCTGCCGCGCATCAGTGTGGAGATCGGTTCCAGCTTTCGGTCAAACACTTGCTTCCACGTCTGCGTATCTCCGCTGATGATCACTTCGGCCGCCTGTAAATCTTCTTCCGTCGCTACACGGGCATCACGACATTCTCCCTGTGACAGGTCCAAAAAGACGGCGCGATCCTCCTCCAATCCGATAGCGGGATCCTTCTCTACTTGGAACACCACCGGCCCTTCCCAAGTTTTAGCCGCTTGCCGATACTGCGGATTCTGATTCAACTTCTCCTTGTACACCTGTGCCCACTCTGCAGTAAAAGGTTCAAAGGGCAAGTCGAATCCCCTCCTTTGATACGGATACGTACTGGTATGATATCGAAACCCGTCACACTTGTCAATTATTTTAAAATAGTCTTTATATTAATTCAGGAAGGAATTTTTTTCTTCTCACATTTAAAACCAAAGTTTAATAGTCTTGAGAGAAGGGATATGTTACAACTAAATCAGCCCATCAGGTTCTCTCGATATGAGGTGCAAACATGAGCAAAAAACTGTTGACGGATACCATCAGCACAGCGAAGAAAATCGTTAAGGAAAAGTTGCCCCGACGAACGACAGCGATCGTGGGGTTGGCTGCCATCATCGGCACCACATTGTGGGCCGCCCAAAGCATTTACGGTCAGAAGTCCCCTAAAGTGACCATGCAAGCTTATCTGGATCACTGGGAATCTGGAAACTACGAAAAGATGTATCAGCTGTTGCATCCCAATGACCGGAAAGAAGTCTCCAAAAAAGCGTTTATCCAACAGCACCAGGATATCGCTAAAAAATTGGAGCAAGAAAAGATCCGGTTCAAGATGCACTCTGGAGAAGAAGAATCTCCTACGATCCGATACCAAACGACGATCGATTCTAAATCCGTCGGTCCCATACAATTTAACAGCCGAGGAAAACTGGCCGAAAACGAAGAAGGAAAATGGCTGGTCGATTGGACGCCCTCCATGATCCTGCCGGGATTGACGGAAAACGATCAGGTGAAAGTTGAAACCGTATCCGGGCTGCGTGGAGAGATTCGGACCAAAGACGGAAAAGGCCTTGCGGTCAATAAGGGAAAGATCATCATCGGCACCGTCCCTGCAGAAATCAAAGACCGGCAGGCATTCCTGAAACAGGTTTCCTCTCTGTTAAACATCAAACCCCAAGAAATCCGGGCCAAGATGAAGAAGGCGAAACCCTTTGAATATGTTCAGTTAGGCTCCTTGCCGGTAGAAAAAAGGGACGCGATCAACCAAGCCCTGAAAATTGAGGGCGTCTCTATACGAAACGAAACTGAGCGCCACTACCCCCAGGGAAGTCTGACCGCCCACATCACCGGCTTTGTCAACCCGCTCACCTCTGAGCAAGTGAAGGAATGGAAGGATCAAGGGTACCAAAAAGGAGATGTGGTGGGCCGAGCTGGTCTGGAGAAATATCAGCAGGAAACCCTCGGTGGAAAACCGGGCATCCGAATCGTGATCACGGGAGCCGATGGGAAAGAGAAACGTGTCATCGGCACCCGCTCTCCCCAAAATGGAAAGGATATCCGGGTCACGATCGACCTTTCTATGCAACGTCGGCTGTATAACTCCCTCCGTGGAGATGTGGGCGCCTTCGTCGCTCTCCACCCCAAAACCGGAGCAGTTTTGGGAGCGGTCAGTATGCCTTCCTACGACCCCAACACTTTTGTCAAGGGGATCTCGGAGAAGGAATACAAGCAAAACATAGGCAGTATCACCAACCGGTTCGTACACACATACACCCCCGGCTCCACCATGAAGCCGTTAACTGCAGCCATCGGCTTGGAAACGGGAAAACTGAAACCCAGCACCACATATGACACCCGTTCCGGTAAATGGCAAAAGGATTCCTCCTGGGGCGGTTATTACGTAAGGCGGGTAGATCACCCCGATGTGCCGGTGGATCTACAAAAGGCGATGGCCTGGTCAGATAACATCTACTTCGCCCGTGTGGGGCTGAACATCGGTCCTGAAACTTTTAAAAAACAGTTGCAGAAATTCGGGTTTGAGGACAAACTGCCATTTGCCCTCCCTGTAAAAAACGCCACCTTCTCCAACAGTGGCAAATTTGACAGTGAAATCTTATTGGCGGACACGGCCTACGGACAGGGGCAGCTTCAGGTCAGCCCCCTCTTCTGGTCCTCCGTATTTACCGTGTTTACCAACGATGGAGATATGTTGCAACCCCAGCTCTTGCTGCCAGAAAATCAGGACTCTGTCAAACCCAAAGTATGGCGGGAAAACGTGGTCTCCCCAAAAAACGCCCGCAAAACCTATGAGATCATGAAAGGGGTTGTCACCACGCCCGGGGGCTCCGGCAACGATCTGAAAACCTCCGGGGTGGAGCTGGCGATGAAGACCGGCACCGCCGAGCTGAAAAAGAGCTATGACGATCCCGATCCCATGGAGCTGGGTTGGCTGGCCACCATTTCCGGTAAAAAAGGATCGGAGCCCGACCTTTTAACCATCTCCATGGTGAATGATGTACACGACCGAAACGGCAGCCATTACCTGTATCCTCAGATCAAAAAGATGTTAAAGGAACGTTATTAAACGCCTTCACCCACACCGAATGGTGTGGGTATTTTTTGGGTCTCGCTATATACAAGAAGTTCGGCACCTTGTAAAACAGCAGCTGGGGCGGTCTCACTCAGCGACGTCTATTCATGTTTCTACTTCATGTAGCGATCTACAGCCCACTTCGTACCGATATGTGGATAAAGACAAAAGGGGCAAGATCAACGAAGCTGACCCCACCCGCAAAGTCGTTGTATCCCCTGCCATTCATGATGATTGATGATGTGTGGTTATTGCTACGAAAGGATATTTATCACTCGTTTTGCAGTTTTTCCAACAGGTAGGCCAGTTTGTCCCAGGTTTCGCTCACACCCTGTAGCACGCCCATATCCAGCACTGATTGGACATCTTCCTTCGAAGCATATTCAGTTTCCCGCCTTGCTCGATGAACGTGATCGTCATTTTTGTCAAGGGCATTTCCTCCACGATATTCCCCTCTGCATCGGCAAACGAATCGATAAAAACAATCCGTTCCGGCTCTTTGATATCCTCATAGACGGCTTTGCCCCAAGATTCCATTCCGTATTCTTCCTGGCTTTCATCTGAACATTTCATGCAGTAAAACCAGACGCCTCCCGGACGAAAGTCGACCTCACATACGGGGGTGGACCAACCCTTCGTTGACCACCACCGCTTCAGGTGTTCAGCCTTGGAGAAGGCTTGAAAGACGAGTTCACGGGGGGCATTGAATACCCGTTCCAAAATTAGCTCACGGCCCACTACTTTAGAAATCATTTTGGAATCTTCTTTATTTAACATGTCCATATCCCCCCTGGTCTCTGGTTTACGGCTTGCCTTCACGTTTCCCATCCTTACTTTGCAGTTCCTTCAAATAATCATCCAAGCGGTCCAGTCTCCCTTCCCAGAGACGGCGGAAAGAGGCCAACCATGCGTCCAACTCTTGGAACGCCAGATACCGCAACTTGTAAATGCGCCGATTGGCGACCACATCGACTTCCACAATCCCGGCATCACTAAGTATACGGAGATGCTTGGAGGCTTGCGGTTGGCGGATCCCCAGCTCTTCGGCGATCTCCCCTACCGAGAGGGGGCCGTCACGCAAGAGCTCGACCATCTGTAATCGGTTAGGTTCGGCAAGCGTTCGCAACATGGTTGTCTTCATTTCCCCATATAACTTCCTTCAATTGAATCCTTTATATGTAATATACCATAAAGGGAATTCTCCGTTCGCATGGTAAAGGAACCGCTTTGATATCCCATAGACAAGCGAAATGATGGAGATGGAAACGAAAAACGCCCGGGTCAGGCACGATGCAAGCATCTTTTAAGGCAAGCTTGAGAGGGGTTATACCCACCAACCTCCAGCCCCATGTTGTTCATGCATCGGACCGTGATCCCATGACGCCGGCGAATGAAAGTGGGAGACCATCAGAAAGCCGAGAATCACCACGAAAAACAAAAGAGGACTGAATAAAGAGCTCCCTTTTTCTGTGGAGGATCTGTGGGCGGACAGGAGTAAAAAGACCATAAAGAGGACGCCGGCCACCAGTACACTGGTTAAGCGAAACAAGAGAACCCCCGATTGGGCAGGAACCATCACTGCCGTCATCGCACCCATGAGCCCTCCCATCCACCCGGCTACGGTCCCTTCTAGTACGCCTCGCACCCCGCTTTTCCATCCGATTAACCATCCAACCACCGCCCCCGCGGCAAAACCAAACAACGCCGACGAGAAAAAAGAGTGGTGCCAGACGACTGGCAGGTAGACGCCCACTCCGGTCCCTGTCGCGGTTCCCGTAGACATGGAACATACCATCCCATCACTGGGTGTCCGGGGAGAACGGGTCAAGGATAAAGCGATCAACCACAACACCAACCCCAATCCGATTCCCCACCATGCCCACATAGTGATGGACATCATAGCCACCCCCTTCATCTTGTCCCATGTATATGAAGAGCACCCCGTAAATAAGCCACAGGATATTGGCTTGAGAAAGAGTTTAAGACAAAAACTATCTGTCCCTGGAACGTGCAAAAAGCTGGAAAAGAGACGTGCTAAAGATCGGTTCAGGGACGGGAATCCATTTCCCTTATTATCAAGCCAGGACCAGGGAAGCTACCCGTCCGCAAGCAGGCGCAACAAACCTCTGTCCTCATCCAAACCCTCGCGGCTGACGCCGAGAATCTCCCCCTACCCGGCTCACACCTTCGATTCGGTGGTCGGAACCCTGGTTTTCTGTACCATTTCCGCTCCGGATCAAGAACTTGGGGAAATCCGGCGGCTGCCGACTTGGGAGTTATTCAGTGCTCTGCCGGATTCAAGATCGGCTCACTCCCTCCTGGCAACGATTCTGTGATGGATGATCAAACAGTCCGGACTGCAGGGAGTGCGTGTCGAGGGGGTATCTTCCTCGTTAGAAGCGGTCAACCCAAGGATTCCATAAAAAAAAGGATCCCGCATTCGCCTATTCGGCAAGAAAACGGGACCAAACCACAAGTTGTTTATGAATTTCCTTTATCTTTTTCCTCCCGCCACCACAGGGCTTCTTCCGGCTCCTCCAACACTTCCTTGATTTCCTGCTTCTCCTCCACCGCTGGCGGCGAACCACGCAGTGATTTGCCGGAGGTATCTTTGACAAAATAAGTGACCACAATCATGCCGACAACGGCTGCAAAGATCATATAATAGGCCGGCATGTTCCGGTTGTCAGTCGCATTGATCAACCAAGAGACCAGCAAAGGGGTGGTGCCGCCAAACAGGGAAGCTGATACGTTGTAGGTGATCGCCAGCGCCCCGTATCTCACTTCGGTATAAAAGAGTGATGGCAACAACGACGGCATGGTTCCCTGGAAGGTGGAGGAGAAGACGGCCAGCAACATCAGCCCTAAAAAGACGCGCCAAATATCGCCACTTCCAATCAGCCAGAAGGCAGGAGCTGATAAAAAGATCAACCCGATCAGTCCAGCCTGTACAATCCGTTTAGCGCCCACTCGATCGCCGAAATATCCCATCAGGATAACGATCGGGATCATGATCACCATGACGATGACGATCAACAGCAGTCCTTTCGTCTCTCCATAACCGAGCACAGCAGATAAGTGGGAAGGCATGTAGGACAAGACCATGTAGTTGACGACGTTGTAAAAAAAGACTACGATCATGCCGATCAAAAGCGTTTTCCAATAAGAGACAACGATCTCTTTCATCGACACGTAGTCGCTTTCCTCTTCCCTCGCCTCTTCCAAAGCTTCAAAAGCAGGCGTCTCTTCCAGGTGGTTCCGCAGGTAATAACCGATAAAGCCTAGCGGAGCGGCGATTATAAAGGGGATGCGCCATCCCCACTCCACCATGGCTTTTTCTCCCAACATAAACGTGAGCAAAGTGACCAAACCGGCTCCGGCGATATAGCCGGCCAGTGTGCCCACTTCCAACCCGCTCGCCATCACGCCCCGCTTTTTATCCGGTGTCGATTCGGCGATAAAAGTCATCGCCCCGGCATACTCTCCCCCGGTTGAAAATCCTTGCACCAAGCGGGCAATCAGCAACAAGATCGTCGCCGTGGCGCCGATCGAAGCATAACTGGGAATCAATCCGATACTTAAAGTAGCTAGTGCCATCAAGATCAAGGTGATGGCCAACACCTTTTTCCGGCCGATGCGATCTCCCAACATCCCGAAAAACAGGCCGCCCAAGGGACGGACGAGAAAGGCGACGGCAAAGGTGGCAAAGGTGTAGATCAATTGCACTCCGCCGGTCAGTTCCGGAAAAAAGACTTTGCCGATGGTCACAGCCAGGTAAGAATAAATACCGAAATCAAACCATTCCATAGCATTGCCGATAGCGGTAGCTAAAACCGCTCTTCTCGCCACATCGGTATCGACAACGGTGACATCCTCTTTATCCAACCGAGGTCTTAACTTTCTTCGTATGGAAAATCGCCTTTTTTGCTTATCCTCTTGATCAGCCACCCCAATGATCCCTCCTTCCCCATCCATCATGAGCGGGGGGGTTGCCCGAGATTAGTATGGGCGGCAGGCTGGTGTTCCATGCACAGAACCTCCACATATGCCTGTTGAGAAGCGATTAAAAAAACAAGCTGCATCTCAGGAGGGAAAGGACCTGAAATGCAGCTTCTATTATTGATGAATGAGGCCAGCTGGATCAGCCACGCAAAAATTGAGTAAACAAGGACAAAATCCCCGCCGCAATCAAAGGGCCAACCGGTACGCCGCGAAACAGGGCAACCCCCAGGATCGTCCCGATCATCAACCCCGTCACGATCGTCGGTTGATTGGTCAACAAGGTGGCTCCTCTTCCCCCGAGATAAGCCACAAGAACCCCGACGACAATTGCAGCCAAACCGGCCGCGCTCTTCATCGTATTGACCAGCAGGGACCAGGGAATCTTCCCTAAGGCGATCGGTGCCAGCACCCCCATCGTCAAAATGATGACCCCGATCTTCAATCCATACTGCTCCGTCCATGCCAAGGGCTGGTTTCCCGGCCACAGGCGGAGGGCCAACAGTCCCACACCTGCAATCCAAACCGTGGCGTTTTTAGAGATCACACCTAAGATCGTAATCACTAGCAACATCAAAACGACATCCATCTTCACTCACCACTCGTCCAACTTGTGATAAAAACAACGTTTCCGCTGTATTCTTCGCTAAGGTTCCTTCAACTCTGCCTTTGCTATGAACGAATTTCCTACTGAGCTATAGGAACAAATGTAGTGCAAGGATTGAATAAACCACGCCCCTACATATGGCGTGGTCCTCTTTTATCATTTATCCATGGTTTTTAGCAACGATCGCTTTTTCTTTTTGCGGGGAGGGAAGAAACAGAGACAACAAAAAGGCGATCACCGCGAGGGCGGTACTCCCCATGAATGCCCATTGAAATCCTGTTATCTGGGCCAGCTGCGGGATGAGGTCCGGTGGAACGGAAGCATCCGGCTGATAAGATTGTGTTCCTGTAGCCACCAGTGTCACCAGGACGGCGGTTCCGATGGAGGCGGAAATCTGCTGCAGGGTGTTGGCCAGGGCCGATCCATGGGAATACCACTTCGGAGGCAGCTGGTTGAGGGCGGAGGTCATCACGGGCATCAAGGACAGGGAGAGCCCTAGCATGCGCACAGCGTAAATCAGGGTTAAATAGGTGAAGGAAGTTTCAAGGGATAAGTCGGTAAACAGAAAAGTAGTCACCGTTACAGTGGCTAGGCCGATCAAAGCCAGCCATTTGGCGCCATATTGATCAAACAGACGACCGGTGATCGGGGACATAATGCCAATGACCACCGCGCCTGGAAGGAGCATCAGTCCCGATTCCAGCGGCGTGTAACCCAACACATTTTGCATAAACAGCGGGAGCAGGGTTTCCGCACCGATCAAGGAAATCAGGACGGCCATCGTGATCATGATTGCCAGGGTAAAGATCGGAAATCGAAACACACGGAAATCCAACATCGGGGTTTTCAAACAGAGTTGTCTCCAGACGAAAAGTCCAATGACAAGAGTTCCGAAAAGGATCGCCGTGAGAACGACCGGATTGCCCCAACCCCTCTCCGATACAATGCTGAACCCGTACAGAAAGGAACCAAACCCAAAAGTGGAGAGGAGAATCGATAAGAGATCGATTCTCGGCTTCGAGAGCTCCGTCACATTCCGCAAAAAAAGGGCAGCGACGATCATGGTGATCGCCACAATGGGGATAACAGTGAGAAAGAGAGCACGCCAGGAGAAATGTTGGAGAAGCCAACCGGACAGGGTGGGTCCGATCGCCGGCCCAAAAGCGATCACGATCCCGATCATTCCCATGGTCGTCCCACGTTTCTCTACGGAGATTACGGCCAATAAGACCGTCATCAATAGGGGCAACATCACCCCTGAACCGGCCGCCTGCACAATGCGACCGATCAAAAGCACGTAAAAAGTGGGAGCGACCGCTGCGATCACCGTTCCGGTCCCAAATAAGCCGATTGCAGTCAGAAATAATCCCCGGGTGGTAAATCGTTCGATCAAAAACGCCGAAATCGGAATCATAATCCCGTTGGTCATCAAAAAGGCAGTGGTCAGCCACTGTACTTCGCTTTGGGAAATGGAAAAGGCATGCTGAATAGTCGGAAGGGCAGTTGCTAACAGTGTTTCATTGATAATCCCCATGAAAGCACCCGTTAATAACGCGGCAATCATCGCCGCCTTTTCCTTGGGTGGTAAATGGCTGGCGGTACTTGCTTGATTCATCTGCGGCCTCCTTTTTCACTTTTGTATCCTCGATCCAACTGCTTTATCCGTGATATGTGGCCTTTTTCACATCGAAGGCCCCGCCCGCATGTTTCTCTAGCCGATCAAACATCTTTACAAAGATATCACCACTATGCCCGTTTGGTCCAGTTATAATAAATCTGCCAACAAAAATCGCCTTTCTTGAGAGAAAGGCGATGTTGTTTGGTGCTGATGGAGGGATTCGAACCCCCGACCCCTTCATTACGAGTGAAGTGCTCTGCCAGCTGAGCTACATCAGCACAGTGATGCTTGTGAATATGTGGTGGAGGCGAGCGGAGTCGAACCGCTGTCCGGAGACATCGCCACGTCGGATTCTCCGAGCGCAGTCGCCGTATTAAGATCTCACTCATCGAACTGCCCGACGACAGGCGCTTCGACGAGCCAGCTGCCTATCTTTCGCTTCCCGGGCGGCAGCACCTCCGGTCAGCTAGCCCGCTTCAGTTATGAGACCCGAACACTCCACACGGGCGATGGAGAGACGGATCCTGACTGACTTGTATTAAGCAGCCAGAGCTTGAGGTTGTTGTTTGCCAGTTACATTTGGCGATCCGCGTTTTTAACGAAGGACGCAGCCCCTCGGCTCGCTACCGACGCTCGATCTGCCCCCGTCGAATCCTAAAAACGCCCCCAAGGATCAACAGGACTAGCAATCGTTAACGAATGGCATTATACCATGGTATAGTGACAAATGTAAAGAGCTAACGCATCATTTTATGCTTCAGTTCGCGGCGTATTTCCCGATCCGCATCCCGCTTAGCGATGGCTTGCCGCTTGTCGTGCAGCTTTTTCCCTTTAGCCAGGGCCAGCTGAACCTTGGCAAATCCATTGCGAAGGTGCAGATCCAGCGGCACCAGCGTCAGTCCTTTCTGTTGGGTCAAACCGATCAGCTTGCTGATTTGTTCCTTGTGCAAAAGCAGCTTCCGAGTTCGAGTAGGATCCGGATTAAACCGATTTCCCTGCTCAAAGGGGCTGATATGCATATTGAGGAGGTAGATCTCTCCCTTATCGATCAGAGCGTAACTATCCTTCAGATTTACCCGCCCCTGGCGGATCGATTTGATCTCCGTCCCGGTGAGCACGATACCCGCTTCATAGGTATCTTCGATGTGATAGTCATGGAAAGCCTTCTTATTCCGCGCCACCACTTTGGCCCCACCTTTTTTCGGCATCGTACTCACACCCCTTTGTGAAAAAACTGCATCTTTTAGTATAACAACAAGAAGAGACGGCCGTCAAACTGCAAAAAAGGGGACCGTCAGTCGGTCCGGCGTCCCCCTTTGTTCTTCCTTTTTCTTTTTCCGCGGTCCTTATGACCGTTGTCTTTTCCCTGTAACCGGACTTTCTCCTTCTTCTGCTTTGAATGGATCCACTGGGACTCCGATTGAGGTTGTTCTGGTTTATCCATATCGACGAACTCAAAGTCAACCTTGTGCTCTTCCAGGTTGACTCCAGCCACTTTCACCGTAACCTTGTCACCGATGTTGTACACTTTCCCGGTCCGTTCGCCCACCAGAGACATGGAACTTTCATTGAAATGGTAGTAGTCATCGGTCATAAAGCTGACGTGAATCAAACCCTCCACGGTGTTGTCCAGTTCCACAAAGACACCGAAGGATGTGACACTGCTGATGATGCCGTCAAAGGTCTCCCCGACCTTGTCCATCATAAACTCGGCTTTCTTCAGATCGTCCGTCTCCCGCTCCGCGTCGATGGCGATCCGCTCTCGCTCCGATGTGTGCTGAGCGGTTCCAGGCAACCACTCCTTCAATTCCGCCCTCCGTTTATCAGATAGCTTTCCACCCCCTTCCAACACTTCCCGCATAATCCGGTGAATCACCAGATCAGGGTAACGCCGGATCGGGGAGGTGAAGTGGGAATAAAACTGGGCTGCCAGCCCGAAATGGCCGAGACACTCCGAAGAATACTTGGCCTGTTGCATGGAGCGCAGCATCACGGTGCTGATCACCGGTTCTTCCGGACGTCCTTTAATCTCCTCCAGGAGCTGCTGCAGTACCCGGGGCTTGATTTTATCCGCCTTTCCTCGGGCCTGGTGACCAAAGTGTGTGATAAACTCAAAGAAGGATTCCAATTTGTCTGTATCCGGATGTTCGTGGATCCGGTACATAAACGGCACCTTCTTCTTATAAAAATGCTCCGACACGGTTTCGTTGGCGACCAGCATAAACTCTTCGATCATCTGTTCCGCGATAGTACGGGGTCTTCTCACGATATCGACCGGCTTGCCCCCATCTCCGATGATGATTTTAGCCTCGGGAAAGTCAAAGTCGATCGCTCCACGGGCGAAGCGACGCTGCTGCAAAACTTCCGCGAGGTGGCCCATCAGCCGAAAATCTTCCACCAGGGGCGCGTACCGTTCGATCAGTTCCGGATCTTCATCCACCAGAATCTGCTTTACCGCTTGGTAGGTCATCCGCTCATCGGTACGAATCACACTGGGGTAGATATCATGGTGAATAACGTTGCCCTTTCCATCCAGCTCCATGTCACAAGTCATGGCCAGACGATCCACTCGGGGGTTGAGACTGCAGATGCCGTTAGACAGACGCTGAGGCAACATGGGAATTACCCGGTCCACCAAGTAGACACTTGTTCCCCGATCGTAAGCCTCCCGATCCAGCGGACTTCCTTCCCGCACATAGTAACTCACATCGGCGATATGGACCCCCAATCGGATATTTCCATTATCCAAACGCTCGATGGAAACCGCATCGTCCAAATCCTTGGCATCTTCGCCGTCGATGGTAACCATGCGGCGCTCACGCAAGTCCCGCCGGCCGGTAAGGTCTTCTTCGGAAATGGTATCGGGTACCTTCTCCGCCTCCGCCAGCACCTCTTCGGGAAAGGCCTCGGGCAACTGGTATTTGCGGATCACCGACAGAATATCGACGCCAGGGTCGTTTTTGTGCCCCAGAATCTCTTTCACCCGTCCTTCCGCACTGCGGCGGCCTTTAGGATAATCGGTCAATTGGACGACGACTTTATCCCCTTCCTTCGCTTTGTTTTTGCCTTCTTTAGGGATAAAAATATCCGAGGAGAGGCGTTTGTCGTCAGCGATCACAAAACCGAAGTGTTTGGAATCGGTATAGGTACCCACCACTTCGGTCCGCCCCCGGCGGAGAACGCGAATCACTTCCCCCTCCGGGCGAAGCCCTTCCTTTTTCATGCTGTGAATCCGGGCCAATACCATATCTCCATCCATGGCCCCGTTCATCTCGTTTCCATGAATAAACACATCTTGTTCAAAGGGGGTATCCGCATCAGGGATTACAAAACCAAACCCCTTGGCATTGCCCTGTAACCGCCCCCGCACTAAATTGAGACGTTCGGGGACACCGTAACGGTTGGTCCGTGTACGGACGATCAACCCCTCTTCTTCCAACCGATCCAATATGCTCATAAAAGCATCTGCCTCTTCAACTTGGAAGCAATCTTTCAGTTCATCAGCGGTCATCGGTTTATATGCGTTGGTTCTCATGTACTCGATGATTTCCCGATCTTTCACCAAAACTCATTCTCCTTTCCCCCCGGAGACATCCGGGAGCCGCCGCCGGTGACGCGTCGGACAAAGGCATCCACCTCGGCAAAAAGGCGTTCCCGATCTTTGTCCAGTGTGATGATATGGCCTGATGTTTCATACCAGGATAGCTGTTTGTCACCGGAGGAAAGATGATGGTATATGTAAAGAGCGCTTTTCGGTACCACGGTTTCGTCTTTTTTCCCTTGTACTACCAAAGCTGGAACCGAAACTTCCGGCAAACGGCGCCGAACGAGAGCGATGAGGCGGTTGAGGCTGGCCACACATTTCACCGGCGTCCGGTCATAAGGAACTAAATGTTCTTCGATATGGCGAGGTTTCGAGCCGTTTCGTTTCAGGTAGGGCATGATCCGCCAGATTGCACCTGCTAAGTGATGCCGTTTATCTCGGAGATAGACGGGGGCGTTAAGGGAGACGACACCTGCTAACTCCCGCTGACTGGCCAGATACAGAGCTAGAACTCCCCCCATGGAGAGACCCATCGCAATCACCTGGCGAACCTGCACCTCTCTCTTTAGTCGGTCGTAACCATCCCGTACACTTTGCCACCAGTCTGTCCAATCGGTGCGTTCCATCTCTTCTGGCCTTGTGCCGTGTCCTGCCAGCAGCGGTGCGCACACCGTGTAACCTCGGCCGTTCAGGTAACGACCCATCGGCCGCATTTCAGAAGGTGTCCCTGTGAAGCCGTGGATCAACAAGATCCCCGTCTCCCCACCCGCGTAAAAAAAAGGGTCCGGGGATCGTCGCATCATCTTCATAACGGGTGCCTCCCCCCAGATATTTTTCCACAGATGATGCTTCATCTTTCAGTGTTACCCCAACTGATCTCGTTTCAATCGGTCTGTACGGGTCGAATCATTGGAACATTTACGTAATCCAACATATCACACTAAACCGAGCGGTAAAAACCCGTAGCGCATTCCATTTCATCATACTACACATTTATGAAAAAGGAGCCAACACAAAAAAGGCAGCTCTTATGAGCTGCCTTTTTTGTGCCTGGCAACGTCCTACTCTCCCAGGGGCTCTCGCCCCAAGTACCATCGGCGCTGAAGGGCTTAACTTCCGTGTTCGGGATGGGAACGGGTGGATCCCCTTCGCTATCGCCGCCAGACATCTATTATAATAGCATGGCGATCTCTATCTGACAAGGGGGATCCACAATTTTTTTCGATAAGGGATGATGTGTAACGAACTAAACCAAAGAGGGGGCGGGGGTGAGAAAGGAACGGACCTCCTTCAATACCTGTTCCACTTCGTCATCTTTCAGAATCAGGTGTCGGGAATGGGGCAGTATCACCAACCTCTTCTCCTCCGACGGAATTTGCTCGTATACTCGGCGCGCCCCTCGGGGGTGGGCCAATTCATCCTTGGCTCCATGGATAATCAAGACAGGCATATCCAGCTCACCATAGACCGGCTCCACCGCCTTCATCAATTGATAAAGCTCATGGATTGCCTGAACCGGAGACCGGGTCAAACGGCGGAAATACTCTTTGATGGAAGCACCGGAGCCCATCCTTCGGTGAATGGCCAGAGGACCTCGGGCGACTTCTGTCGCTCCCTGTATCAGTTCTTGCGCCGTAGGTAGAGCAGGGGGACTAAGCAGAATCAATCGGTGGATCCGTTGACGTTGGGACAGCATGACCCCGATCAGCGCACCCAGTGAAAAGCCGATCACATTCACCCTGGGCGTTACATCTTTTAGTTGGATCAGACTCCCTTCCGCACTGTCCACCCAGTCTTCCCAGGAAACCGTCCGCATCCGGTCCCGCCCTGATCCGTGCCCAGCCAAAACCGGACAACGAAGGAGGCGCCCTTCCTGCTTCAACATCTGCGCCACCGGTTGTAGATCAGCGGGAGACCCGGCAAATCCGTGGAGTAACAGATAACCCTCCAATGTTTTCTCTCTCCCCTTTTTTATCAAGTAAGACACAAAAAAACAGCCGGGTTCACCCTGCTGTTTCTTTCCATCCACATGCCTGGCTGTCGATTTATTTGATGAAATAGCCCGCCAACAGCGTCAAAATCATAAAAATGACAGCCAAGACGACCGTTATCTTGCCCAGCAGAGCATCAATTCCGCGGGCTTTGGTTTTTCCGATCAAGTTTTCGGAGGCGCCACCGATCGCACCGGAAAGGCCAGCGCTTTTACCCGATTGCAAGAGTACGACGAGGATCAGTGCGATGCTGACAATCGCCAACAAAATATCTACGGCGACTTTCATTGTTGGTACACCTCCCGTCAAGGTTTCCCGTCTATTTTTACAGGTGTACTTTACCACAACCACCGGCTGTTTTCAACAAATCAACAAAAAGCCGGACTCCTCAGGGTCCGGCTTGATCTTCCTTTTACCCCTTCAAGTTGTAAAAGGCCTTCCTTCCCAGGTATTGCGCACTGTTCACCAACTCTTCTTCAATTCGCAGAAGCTGGTTATACTTAGCTACTCGATCTGTTCGGGACGGAGCACCGGTCTTAATCTGACCGGCACCGGTGGCCACCGCAATATCCGCGATGGTGGTGTCTTCGGTCTCACCGGAACGGTGGGAGATGACCGCTGTGTAACCGGCTTGCTTGGCCATCTCCACCGCATCAAAGGTTTCGGTCAAGGTTCCGATCTGATTCACTTTGACCAGGATGGAGTTGCCGACACCTTTCTCGATACCGGCACTTAACCGTTCCGTATTGGTGACAAACAGGTCGTCTCCTACCAATTGCACCCGATTACCGAGCCGGTCGGTCAGCTGCTTCCAACCGTCCCAATCATCTTCAGAAAGACCGTCTTCAATGGAGATGATCGGATATTTGTCCACCAACTCTTCCAGGAAAGAGATCATTTCCGCAGGGGATTTGGTTACCCCTTCCCCTTTCAGATGGTAGCTACCCTCTTGATAAAACTCGGTGGAGGCGACATCGAGTGCCAGTACCACGTCACTCGCCGGCTTGTAGCCCGCCCGCTCGATCGCGCTGACGATGGTGGCGAGAGCTTCTTCGTTGGAGGAGAGGTTGGGGGCAAAGCCGCCTTCATCACCGACGGACGTGGACAATCCTTTCTCCTTCAGCACCGCCTTCAGACTATGAAAAACTTCTGCCCCCATGCGAAGTCCTTCCCGGAAGCTGTCGGCACCGACGGGCATCACCATAAACTCTTGGATATCCACATTATTATCGGCATGCTCGCCCCCGTTAAGAATGTTCATCATCGGAACAGGGAGCGTCTTGGCATTTATCCCGCCGAGATACCGGTAAAGGGGCACGCCCAGGGCTTCCGCAGCAGCCCGGGCCACAGCGAGGGAGACACCTAGAATCGCGTTGGCGCCCAGTTTCCCTTTGTTTTCCGTTCCGTCTAATTGGATCATCGCCCGATCGATGTCCACCTGATCCAAAGCGTCCATCCCTTTCAATTCCGGCGCAATCACCTCATTTACGTTCCGGACGGCCTGGAGCACACCTTTTCCCAGGTAGCGATCGGAGTCGCCATCGCGAAGCTCCACCGCTTCATAAGCGCCGGTAGAGGCGCCGGAGGGCACGATTGCCCGTCCGAGGGCACCTGATTCCAACACCACTTCCACTTCCACTGTGGGGTTTCCCCGGGAATCCAACACTTCCCGGGCTATCATATTGTAGATCATCGTCATGCTTTGTTCTCCTCCTTGCGTTTTTCCGAGGATGGATGGGTGGATCTCCCACACTATTCCTGTATCAGGGAGCGTCCGGTCATTTCTTCCGGTTGGGGCAGGCCCAACAGCGTCAGGAGCGTAGGCGACACATCAGCCAAAATCCCGCCATCTCTCAAGGATACCGTTTCCTCGGTCACAATGCACGGCACCGGAAAGGTGGTGTGGGAGGTAACCGGCTCGCCCTGTTCGTTGATCACCATGTCGGCATTTCCGTGATCAGCGATGATCACGGCGGTTCCACCTTTGGCGAAAAGCGCATCCGTCACCCGACCCAGGCATTCGTCCACCGCTTCCACCGCTTCAATCGTCGGTTTCAGCTTGCCGGAATGCCCCACCATGTCCGGGTTGGCAAAGTTAAGGATGATCGCATCGTGTTTTTCCGCCTCGATCTCCTTGACCAGAGCTTCTGTCACTTCATAGGCGCTCATTTCCGGTTTCAGATCATAGGTGGCCACCTTGGGCGAATTGATCAAAATTCGCTCCTCACCGGGGAAAGGATCCTCCCGACCGCCGCTGAAGAAAAAGGTGACATGGGGATATTTTTCCGTCTCGGCAATTCGCAACTGTTTCAACCCTTGTTGGGACACGACTTCTCCGAAGGTGTTATCCAGGTCGGTCGGCTTGTAGGCGACATACCCGTCCACCGACTCACTAAAATTGGTCAGACAGACGTAATACAAATTTTGCGGATGGCCCTCTCCGCGGTCGAAACCCCGGAAGTCTTTGTTGGTGAAAGCGAGGGAAATCTGGATCGCCCGGTCGGGCCGGAAGTTGTAAAAGATGACCGCATCATTGGACCGGACCCGGGCCACCGGCTGACCGTCCTCTTCGGTGATCACTGTCGGCATCACAAATTCATCGTAGATGCTTTTTTCGTAGGATTCCTTGACTGCCTGGATCGGATCGGAATAATGCGGCCCTTCGCCGTAAACTATGGCCCGGTAGGCTTTTTCCGTCCGTTCCCAACGTTGGTCCCGGTCCATCGCATAGTACCGCCCCTGAACCGTGGCAATCCGACCAACACCCAGCTGGTCCATCTTCTCCTGCAACTGCCGAATGTAATCGATGCCGGAGTCGGGGGCTACATCCCGTCCGTCCAAGAAGGCATGCACATACACATCTTGCAGCTCCTCCTTGGCGGCTAGTTCCAGCAGGGCGTAGAGATGATCGATGTGGCTATGAACCCCTCCGTCGGACAACAGCCCGTAGAGGTGCAGCTTGCTGTTATTTTCTTTCACATGGCGGACGGCGTTGAGAAAGGTTTTGTTTTCATAAAAGGACCCTTTTTCAATCGCCTTGCTGACGCGGGTCAAGTCCTGATAAACCACCCGACCGGCTCCGATGTTGAGATGGCCCACTTCGGAGTTGCCCATCTGACCCTCCGGCAGGCCGACGGCATTGCCGGAAGCCCGCAGCGTGGTATGGGGATATTGGGACCAAAGGCGGTCAAAAACCGGCGTATCTGCCTGGGCGACGGCGTTGCCATGGCTGTTTTCCCGCAAAGCGTAACCGTCGAGAATGATTAGGGCAACGGGCTTTTTCTGACTCAACGCTGACCCCTCCGTTCGGCAGCTGCCTCTACCAGTTGAGACAAGGAATCCGGGTCGAGACTGGCTCCGCCCACCAAGGCGCCGTCGATGTCACCGATGGCGAGAAAGGAGTCGATATTGGCCGGTTTCACACTACCCCCGTATAGGATCCGCACTTCATTGGCCACCTGCTGATCGTATTGGTCAGCCACCGTTTTGCGGATAAATCGGATCACGTCACCGGCATCTTCCGCCGTGGCGGACTTCCCGGTCCCGATGGCCCAAACCGGCTCGTAAGCCAGGATCACCCGGGTCATCTCGTCGGAGCTCAATCCTCGGACCGCTTCCACCACTTGCTGGCGCACCACTTCCCGTGTGCGATCCGCCTCTTTTTCCTCTAGGGTTTCACCGACGCAAACGATCGGAACCAGGTCGTGATCCAAGGCAGAGCGAGTTTTGAGGCGGACGGTTTCATCTTTCTCGGCAAAATGGGTCCGTCGTTCCGAGTGACCCAACACGACATAACCTACACCCAATGCATTCAACATCGTTGAGCTAACCTCACCGGTGAAGGCGCCTTCTTCTTCCCAGTGCATATTTTGCGCCCCAATACCGATTCGGGTTCCTTCGGCCGCTTCCGTCAGCGCCGGCAGAGATACGAAAGGGGCACAGATGACGGACTCCACTCCGTCCCGCTCACCTCGCTCCCGAAAGGCGGACAGGAAGTCCAGGGCTTCGTTTACGTTTTTATACATCTTCCAGTTGCCTGCTATCACTGGAGTACGCATGTTGTCACCACCTCATGCTTCTTGATCCTTCAGCACGTCCACACCGGGAAGCACTTTGCCTTCCATCAGTTCCAGGGATGCGCCGCCGCCGGTAGAAATATGATCCACCCGGTTCGCTAGGCCGGATTTCTGGATGGCTGCTGCGGAATCACCGCCCCCGATAATGCTGGCGGCATCGGACTCCGCCACGGCCTGAGCAACGGCAAAGGTGCCTTCGGCAAACCGGTCAAATTCAAACACACCCAAAGGGCCGTTCCAGATGACCAACTGGGAGGAACCGATGATCTCCGCAAATTTCTCCCTCGTTTTCGGACCGATATCCAACCCTTCCTTATCGGCAGGGATGGACTCGACATCCACCGTTTCCGCCGGTGCGTCAGGGGAAAATTCACCGGAAACGACCACGTCTGCGGGTAAAACCAGGTTCACCCCTTGCTCTTCCGCTTTTTTCATAAAGGCTTGGGCTTGATCGAGCTTTTCTTCTTCCAGCAGGGACTTTCCAATCTCCAATCCCTTTGCCTTGAGGAAAGTATAGGAGAGGCCTCCTCCGACCAGGAGGTTGTCCACTTTATCCAACAAGTTGTCGATCACGCCGATCTTATCTTTCACCTTGGCTCCGCCGATAATGGCCGTAAAGGGGCGTTCCGGGTCTTCCAGCGCCTGCCCCAGGGTGTCCAGTTCCTTTTTCATCAGGAACCCGGCCACAGCAGGCAGGTATTCAGCGATGCCGGCGGTGGAGGCGTGGGCCCGGTGGGCCGCCCCGAAGGCATCATTGACGTAGAGATCAGCCAACCCGGAAAAAGCCCGGGCCAGTTCCGGATCGTTTTTCTCTTCGCCGGGGTGGAAGCGGACATTTTCCAATAGGAGAATCTCTCCTTCCTTCAATTCATCCGCCTTCTCCTCCACTTCCTTACCGATCACTTCATCGGCCTTAAAGACCGACCGTCCCAATAAGTCGGCCAATCGCTCAGCCACGGGATCGAGACGAAGCTCATCGACCGCCTGTCCCTTGGGCCGGCCCAGGTGGCTGGCCAGGATCAGGCTTGCTCCCTGTTCCACCAGATAGCGAATCGTCGGCAGCGCTGCCCGAATTCGATTATCGTCGGTGATCTGCCCTTCTTCCAAGGGAACGTTGAAATCGACGCGGCAAAATAGGCGTTTTCCTTTAACATCTACATCCTCAATCGACATTTTGTTCATCGAGATGTCCTCCTCGGCAAGCATGAGAAAGAGGAGAGCACTCCTCTCTCCTCAAATTCTTCCCCTCTATTCTATTCTTACAGCCCCTTCTTGGCAACGTAGACCATCAGGTCAACCATGCGGTTGGAGAAGCCCCATTCGTTATCGTACCAGGCGACCACTTTGACCATGTTTCCGTCTTGAATCATCGTGGACAGACCGTCAACGATAGAGGAGTGCTCATCCCCGTTGTAGTCCTTGGAAACCAGCGGCTCATCGGAGTAGGCGAGAATCCCCTTCAATTCCCCTTCCGCCGCCTGACGCAAGGCGTTGTTCACTTCGTCCACGTCCACCTCTTTCTCCAGTTCTGCTACGAAGTCGACGACGGAGACATTGGGGGTGGGCACCCGCATGGCAAACCCGTTCAGCTTGCCATCCAGCTCGGGAAGCACTTTTCCAACCGCTTTAGCGGCACCGGTCGTGGTGGGAATAATGGACATTCCGGCAGCCCGGGCCCGACGCATATCTTTGTGAGGCAGGTCCAGGATTTGTTGGTCATTGGTATAGGAGTGAACGGTAGTCATCAGCCCACGGCGGATGCCGAACTGATCGTGCATCACTTTTACCACCGGCGAAAGGCAGTTGGTGGTGCAGGAAGCGTTGGAAAGGACATCATGGCTGGCGGGATCATATTGTTCGTGGTTGACGCCCATCACCACGGTCAGGTCTTCATTTTTACCCGGAGCGGAGATCACCACTTTTTTAGCACCGGCTTGCAGATGTTTTTCCGCATCTTCTTTTTTGGTGAAGCGACCGGTCGATTCGGAGACAATCTTTACACCCAAGTCTCCCCAGGGAAGTTGGGACGGATCTCGTTCCGCAATCACCCGGATCTCCTTGCCGTCCACCACCAGGTTGCCGTTGGATACTTCCACCGTGCCATCATAACGGCCATGAACCGAGTCATACTTGAGCAGGTGGGCCAAGGTACCTGCATCCGTCAAATCGTTAATCGCTACAACTTCCAGGTCCGGATGTTTCATGGCGACACGGAAAACCGCGCGGCCAATTCGACCAAACCCGTTAATACCAATCTTGGTAGCCATACAAAAATCCCTCCGTGTGAGCTGATTTATGTGATTACATGAGATCAACCAACTTTTTTCAGAATCGCGCGGGCAGCCGCTTCATCGGTAATCAGTATGTCACACCGGGAGACGGAACAAACCGCGGCCACCGCTTCCGCTTTTCCCGCCCCGCCAGCTATAGCGATAGCGGTATCGACGTTTTTGAGGTCTTCAAAGCTGAGCCCGATGCTCCGCCCCCGGTGGACGATGGACCCCGCTCGGTCAAAATAGAAACCGAAGGCCTCACCGACCGCTCCCTTTCTTTCCAACTCCGCCAGCAGAGCGGGGGGAGACTTCCGCCGTGCAGCCATGGTTGTAGCATCCCCGATCCCGTGAACGACAATGCGGGCCGATCGGAGTAATCGCAGCACTTCCTGAATATGCGGCTCCCGCACCAATGTATCGTGAGCTTCCGCACTCAACTGTTCCGGAACATGCATCAGGCGATAGCGGCCACCCGCTTTCTGAGCCATCAGGGAGGCGAGATAGTTGGCCTCCAGTTCCACGGCTTCTCCCAGTCCTCCTCTCGCCGGAACGAAAGTCGTATCCTTCAACACCGTGGAAGCGGTCATCATTCGGGCGACAGCAGCGACCGTGGTCCCTCCGCCTACAGCCACCACCTGATCCGGTTGGGCCGTCTGTTTCAACAGGCGTGCCCCCGCCCGTCCCATCTCCTTTTTAACCGAGTCGGAATGGTCGGAGTCACCCGGTATCACCACCGCTTGCTGCAGATCCAGCACCCGAGCCAGCCCCCGCTCCAATTCGGTGATACCCATCATTTCATTAATGAAAGGTTCCAAGTCGGAGAGGAGATCCTGACCGGTCGGGGTCACTTGCATACCGACGGACTCGACACGCACCAACCCCCGATCCTTGAGAAAGTTAACCTCACTGCGCAGTACCCGCTCGGTCATCCCTAAAGCTGTGGCCAGATTTCGGCGTCCCACTGGCTGCATCAATTGCAGATAGCGGAGTACTTCATACCGTTTTCTCATCACATCCAGCAAATCGGGCACCAGACGGGTCTGCAATTCCAACATCGATTTCATAAAGTACCTCCCGGGACATAATACGTCCCGTGTAGCGAAATGTGTCCCGTTCCGGGTAAAAAAAGAGATCTTTTACAGTTTACAGTTTGAATTTTATACGATTGTGTTCTGATTGACAAGCAAAAGGCGCGGGAAGCTCATTGATAAACTTCCCGCATAGCCCCTTCTTTAAACTTATCCGTCAAAGCGGCGTCGTACCTGAGAGGAAGCAATCCCCATCTCTTCCCGATACTTGGCCACCGTGCGGCGGGAGATGCGAATGCCGTCTTCCTTTAATTGGTCGGCGATTTTTTGATCGGAAAGCGGCTTACATTTATCCTCCTTTTCAATGATCCGTGCGAGCTGATCTTTTACACTACGTGCAGACGTATCCCCACCATAAAAACTGGATACTCCCGAAGGAAAGAAAAAGCGAAAGGGAAACAGCCCGCGAGGCGTCTGCAAATATTTATCTCGGGTTGCCCGGCTGACAGTGGATTCATGAAGATCCAATTCTTCGGAAATGGCTTTTAAGGTTAACGGTTTTAACTGAGAAACACCATGCTGGAAAAAGTCCCTTTGGTGATCCACGATGGCCCGGGTCACCCGGTACAAAGTTTGCCTGCGCTGTTCGATGCTTTTTAATAGCCACATAGCGGATTGAATCCGGTCCTTAATATAGGCGGCCGCTCCTCTCCCGGTCTCCTGATCCCGCAACAACCGCTCATAATGGGTGCTGATTCCTAAACGCGGCATATAGCTTTCATTCACCAGGACCTCGTACTCCCCGCTTCGCTCTCGGACAGTCACATCGGGGTAGACATAGCGGGGGCTTCCACCGTGACAGGTTTGTCCCGGTCGCGGGTTGAGACGGCGAATGCGATCGGCAGCAGCCTGTACTTCTTCAACCGAACAATCCAACACCTTGGCCACTTTTTTATAGCGACCCTCCGCCAGATCCTTCAGATAGAATTGAACGATACGATAAATCACCGGATCGGAAACTCCGCTCCGCGATAGTTGAAGGGTGAGGCATTCCTCTAAGTTCCTGGCTCCAACACCGGCGGGATCCAGTGTCTGAACAATCTTGAGTGCCCTTTCACAGACATCTTCCGTTATATTAAAGCGCTTACATAATTCCGAAAGGTCGATTCGGAGATAGCCGTCTTCCTCCAGATTACCGATAATATATCGACAAATTTCCTTGGTTTTCCGGTTTAAAGATAAATACCGTAGCTGTTCCTCCAGCATCCCCACCAAACCGGGATCTGAATCGGCGATCCGATCTACTGGATGGCTGTCGTCCTCATCTCGGGTTACGGCGGCCAGACGGGGGGATCCGCTGCCCCTTATATAGGAACCCCAGTCTGCCAGCTGTTCACTGGTCATCGATGATGGGCTGCCGATTTCTGCCTCCCGGATTGGAGCATCCATTTCCAAGACGGGGTTTTCGACGGCTTGTTCTTGTATATACTGAATAAGGTCCATCGACGAAAATTGCAAAACTTGAATCGCCTGACGCAACTCCGGTGTCATCGCCAGCTTCATCCGTTGTTCCTGAACTAAGCCGTAGCCCATGGAAAGAGCCATTTCTAGTCACCTCCGCGTGTTCCAGTATATGGGCTTCTTCTGCGCCTCATGCCAAAAGAGACCTTTCTGTGAGGAGGTTTGAATCGGATCGTACCGGGAACGATAGGAGTGAGTGTATTTCTTATCATTTTAACATAAAGACCCGCTCTTGACGTATTCCTTTCCCCCGTCTATCGCTTGATATCATCCGCAAATACCGGCCGTATCGACTGCCTGCTGCTGACTGCTGACAATTGGCATAAATCTCAATACCGGATTTCCCCTTGCATTTTAAGCAGGGATTCAGTATAATGATTTTTGTCGTTGATCAGCAAGATGTTTGCGCCTATAGCTCAGGGGATAGAGCACTGGTCTCCGGAACCAGGTGCCCAGGTTCGAATCCTGGTGGGCGCACCAGTGAAAACGGCAGTCGATGGAGTATCGGCTGCTGTTTTTTTATAGATGCCGACCTGTAGGTTTGACCTATCTTGACCATCTTTCCCGACTGGGTTATGATGGCACTAGAGTGATCCTGAAGAGGAGGAACCCACATGAACCTGATACCCTATGTTGTGGAACAGACCAATCGCGGTGAACGCTCCTACGATATCTACTCTCGTCTGTTAAAGGACCGCATTATCTTTTTGGGCAGCGAGCTTAACGACGCGGTGGCCAACACCGTAGTCGCCCAGCTGCTGTTCCTGCAGACCGAAGATCCCAATAAAGACATTCAGCTGTACATCAACTCGCCGGGCGGTTCCATTTCCGCAGGGTTCGCCATCTATGATACCATGCAGCATGTTAAATGCGACATCCAAACGATCTGTATCGGAATGGCCGCTTCCATGGGGGCCTTTCTGCTCTCTTCCGGAACCAAAGGAAAACGGCTCGCCTTGCCCAACAGCGAAGTGATGATTCACCAACCCCTCGGTGGCGCCCAGGGTCAGGCCTCCGATATCGAGATCAGCGCCAAGCGCATCCTGCGTATGCGGGATAAGCTGAACAAGTTGCTATCGGAGCAAACCGGCCAGCCCCTGAAAAAAATCCAGCAAGACACAGATCGGGATCATTTCATGACCGCCGAGGAAGCACAGGAATACGGATTGGTCGACCGGATCATCGAACATCAGGCGGATAAATAAAAGAATGGGGCGGCGGATCTCTGATGAGATCCGCTTTTTTCCGTTCCCTGTTATCCCATTTTTCCTTTTATTCCGTCTACGGCGAAACTCCGCGCCTGATCTGGATTTTAATCATCTCTTCACCATTTTTTACATTGCCTTTCCCCACCCCCTATGGTACGCTTTTTTTGGGTAGCGATGGGCGATGCTGAGGAGGACAAGCATTGAGAACTGCCGCTCTCACGTTGACCTTTCTTTTATTGGCTTTTTCAGTCGCGCCGGCAGCCTTTGCTGAATCTTCCCAGGACGCATCTTCACTAAACGCTGTTTATTATGTAAAAGACGGTAAACATTTTGTGGACGTCACCCTGGAGGGAGCGGAAAAGCCGCAGGGAAATTGGATCATCACCCTAAACGGAAGCAATGAAATCACTTCTCCTGAAGGGGTGCAGACGGAAACCTTTACGGCGAAATATGATGACCTTCAAGTCGGAAAAAGTTATCAGCTGATCGCTGTTTTCTACGGAAAGGACGGTTCGCAACCTGTTGATGTCAACCGTTGCTACCAGCTGAATGCCAAAGATCCTCAGCAGTCCACCGGCGAAAAGGTGGAATTAAAAGATTGCGGCTTCCAAGAAACGGTGGAAAAGCTGAAAAACTCGGATACGGTTGATAAGGAGGACGAGGTAACCGATTCCGTCAACCCGTCCAATGAAGAAAAGGCTTCCGACAGCGAAAATAAACAGGAAGCCCCGCAACAAGAAGAGGAGTCCAGCACCCTGTTTCATCGGAACAGTGGGAATAAAGCAGATGGAGGTCCCATGCCGGACACCTCCTTTCCTTATTCCCTGTCGATGATCGGCTCACAATTGTTGCTGTTGGGTTGTGCCCTTCTCGGTTTCCGCCGAAACTAAAATGAGCAGGGGAAGATTTCAGCCAAGGCTATAGACCCGTGTTTCGGACCGGATGATTTTTTATAGAAACCCCATGGTAAAGCGTATCGATAGAGATCTCGTATTACTTTTCCGGAACCGATGATCACATTTACTACGCCCATCCACCCTACAGGCAGGCTACGGCTTGCCTGTCTTTTACTTCCTGTGGCAAAGAACGATGCGGGACCAGGATTGCGACATGATCAAAATGGGCCCTGGGGCTTACGTTTTCCAGCAGCACCCGAGACAAGCCCAGTCAGTCCACCTCGAGCTAACGATCTCTTCCGGTCTCTTTTTTAATGAAGACAAGAGCGCCACAGATCAGGATCCGATCTAGTCCATGTATGTCCAACAAGGCTTTTAAGAATGCTGCTTAACCCGGCGAGATTTTGTATCGGTACACCTTTCGCTCTGTCAAAATAACTAGTTTACACCCTACCAGAAAACAACTTTTCGTCTATTGAAACCGATGAGCGCAATCCGTATCATAAAATTGGAAGTCCAAGACCAACCCAATATATAAAAATGACCAGACCAGAAAAAAGCCGTGCCCGCTGTGGACACGGCTTTTTTCTGATTCACGCTTTAGTCACTTAACAGCATGCGAAGATATTGTGCATGCTCCGGATTGTCACTGATAATCAGTCGGTCACCCAACTGCAAGACCGTATCCCCATGGGGAATGATCACTTCATTCCCCCGCAGAATACGTAAAACCAGTGAATTCCCCAAAATCGCTAAATCCCGGATCGGCATCATATGGTACCGCTCATTCAGCATCACAATTTCATGCAAGTTCTCTTCGTCGGTCACCAGATTGATAACGGACGGGAATTCAATCAGCGCTTTAACCACCGTCATGTTGGAGAAGAAGCTGGAAACGAAATCAATGTTGCTGTCTTCCGGGGTTTCCTTCCCCTCCACCCGGGCGATCACCTGCTTGATCCCCCGATCTGCCGCTTCTTGGGCCAGACGGAAATTTCGCTCGTCATCATTGGTAAAGAAGACAACAATATCTTTGTCAAACACCTCGGCTTGCTCCAGCCTTTCCACAGAGCCGGAATCCACCTCCACCACCCGATAGGGATGTCGGTTAAGGGGTTCGAGATTGTTTTTGTTGGAACCGTACATAGTGATGTTGTATCCATCACCATGAAGCTCCTGAGCCAGTTTCATGGTGATCGCGTTAAACCCGACCAGTCCCACCTGGGTCGCCTGTTCATTTTCCGCATCGGGCACCAGCCGCTGAAACACGATCGGTGACGTCACCACCGTCACCACCGCAGCCAAAATGAGGGCGGTATTCATGGTATTATCGATGATTCCCATACTCATTCCGACGGCAGCCGCAGCAATTACCAAGCTCAAAGTAGAGCCGAGGAGCAAAGAGGAGGCGATGGATTTTTTCCAGGAAAAATACCGACGAAAAAAGAGAGTCATAACAAGTTTGGACAGATAAAAGGCGATCAACAACAAAGGGAACATCGCCAACGCCTTGGGATCTTGAACCATTCCCAACAAGTCCAGCCTGACCCCGACCATCACAAAGAAAATGGGAATGAGAAATCCAAAGCCAAAAGCGTTCAGCTGTTTGACAAACCCTTTTTCCGGCGACAGCAAGGAGAGGATCACCCCGGCCAAAAAGGCGCCCAAAATGTTCTCCGCACCGACCCCTTCCGAGAGGGCGACAAAGAACAGGATCAGCGCAAACACTCCCCGGGTACCGATAGAGATGGTTTCACGTTGGATCTTTTTCATTAACCGTCGGGGCTTAGCCGCCACCAGCAGCCGGTAAACAACAAAGAAGACGACAAACAGCAAAAATAGAAGTAAAATACTGGAAAAACCATCAGATCCTTGGCCGGCACGGCGAATGGAGACATGAACCGCCAACATCATCATGGTGAAAAAGTCGGCAACCACCGCTGTCAACAGAATGGACTGGCCTAAGGGGTTTTGCAACAGCCCTTTATCCTTCAGTACCGGCATGGTCACACTGACGGAGATCGTGGAAATGATCAATGTCATAAAGAAGACATCCTTCACATATCCGAGCAGACTGAGCCCCCATGCGAAGAGCAGAGAGGCGATAAAAATGGCACCAAAACCGGCTAAAGAGATAAACAGCGGGTTGACGGAGCCTTTCTGTTTATTCTTCCGCGTCTTCTGAATCAGATCGAAGTCCACCTCCAGCCCGGTCAAAAACATCAGGTAGATAATCCCCAGGTTAGAGAGGAGCTCCAACATCTCGGTTTCTTCGATAATTTTCAGCCCGCTTTCTCCCAGAACCACGCCCACAGCGATCTCGGCCACAACCACCGGGATCGCCGTCCAGCGAAGGCGGTGAAGCAGGATAGGAATCAAAAATGCAGCAATCACAACGATCATGAGTGAAGTAATGGAGTTTCCTTCCACGATTCCTCCTCCTTTCAACTTCTACAAAACACGCATCCATATCACAAAAGTAACCTTAAAATGCTTTTTTTATGTGCAGACAAAAATGGAACCGTCACCAGAGGCAACGGCTCCTAACATACCGATGGTTTCCTCAAAGTTCTTCCTTGCTGACAATCTCCACAAGCGCTTCGACTGCATCTTCAGCGTCAGAACCCTCTGCCGAAATGCTGATCTCGGCTCCGTTGGCCACCGCCAAGCTCATAATTCCCATGATGCTTTTGGCATTCACCTTCTTGTCGCCCTTGGCAACAAAAATCTCCGACGAAAATTGATTCGCCTTTTGGACGAACAACGCAGCAGGACGAGCGTGCAACCCGGTCTTCAGGTTGACGGTAGTCGTTTTTTCTACCATGGGGATCCCTCCAGGGTAAAAATAATATTTGTACTTAGATCCAATCGTTTAAATCGGTCATTCATATCACGTCATCTATTTGCCCAATCTCTATCCCTATTGCGAAGAAGAGACGAGATTTTCGGCAATCTGGTCCAATTTTCGTAGCCGATGATTAATGGCTGATTTGCTCACCTTACGGGGCAACATCTGTCCCAACTCGGTCAGGGAGACCTCCGGATGACGGAGACGGGCTTCCGCCACTTCCCGCAGCCGCTCCGGCAACTGGTCAAGACCCATCTCCCGATCAATCGTCCGGATGTTTTCCACTTGACGCATGGCAGCCTGAATCGTTTTGTTCAGGTTGGCGGTTTCACAGTTAACAAGGCGATTGACGGAGTTTCGCATATCTTTCATGATGCGAACGTCTTCAAACTGAAACAGGGTGCTGTGAGCTCCGATGATATTGAGGAATTCTCCGATCTTGTCCCCTTCTTTAATATAGACCACAAAGCCTTTTTTCCGTTCGATCCATTTGGCGTGCAGGCGATATCGGTTCATCAGTTGGCACAGATCTTCACTGTGATCCTGATAAGTGGATACGATCTCCAAGTGGTAGGAGCCGCTGTCCGGATTATTGACCGATCCACCCGCTAAAAATGCCCCCCGAAGATAAGCACGTCGGCAACACTCATTCTTCACCAATTCAGAAGCGATTCCGGAAATCCGTTTCATGCCTTCTCCCAGTATGCACAAATCCTGCAGAATTTTTTCCGCCCCGGGGAAGACGCGAACGGAATAGGTATTGTTTTTCTTCAGCCGGGCCTTTTTGCGCACAAACACCTCCGGCTGCAGAGCGTAAAGCTGTTTCATCAAGCTATACGTTCGCCGGGCGATGGAATTGTTCTCTGTGCTCACTTCCAGGCTGAATCGACCGTTGCCTAACTGAATAGTGCCGTTCATTCGCACCAGAGCAGACAGTTCTGCCCGACGACAGCAGGAAGAAGTGGAGTCGATCCGAGTCAGTTCCTGCTTGGTAAGGGATGCGTAAGACATCTCCAACACTTCCTTCAACTATCCCACCGTCATCACCCAAACGCTTTAAGTAGCGTGAACCAGATCGACGATCCAACGGTTTAACTTGGCGGCATCATGGCGGATGACGGTTTCGATCTGCATGAGATCATCTGCAATCACTTTGCAACCAAAACTTTCCAAACGTTTCACATCCGCTTCGACGACCATGGCCCCTTCGCTGGCATACCGTTTCATGATCGACGGCGGCGGGGTTTGACGATTGACAATCGCGACGTCGAAAAACCCTTCCCCTACATGGCGGGTGATGGCAGCCACATGATCGGAAGCGGTAAAATGGTCGGTTTCCCCCGCTTGGGTCATGACATTGCAGATATAGATTTTCTTTGCATGGGATCGACGGATCGCTTCGGGGAGGCCTTTAACCAGAAGATTGGGCAGAATACTGGTATACAGACTTCCGGGGCCCAAAATGATCCCATCCGCCTCTTCGATTGCTCGTAACGCTTCCGGCAGCGGCTGTACTTGCTCCGGTTCCAGAAAGACTCGAGCAATCTTTTTACCTGCCTTGGGTATCTGGGACTCCCCTTTAACCAGGCTACCGTCGTCCATTTCCGCGCAAAGCACCACTTCTTGTCCCGTGGAGGGTAACACCCTTCCCCGAACCGCCAACACTCGGCTCAGATATTGAATGGCGTGATTAAAGTCTCCAGTGATCTCCTTCAAAGCTGCAATCATCAGATTGCCAAGATTGTGCCCTGCCAGCCCGTTTCCGTTTTGAAAGCGGTATTGAAGAACCTGTTCCAGTAAAGGCTCCACATCGGCCAGGGCCACCATTACATTGCGGATGTCCCCCGGGGGAGGCATTTGCAAATCTGTGCGAATCCGTCCCGAGCTACCGCCGTCATCGGCCACCGTCACAATGGCTGTGATCTCCACAGGAAGCTCCTTCAATCCCCGCAGCATCACAGACAAACCGGTTCCTCCTCCCACAACGACGATCCGCGGTTTCCTGCCTGGCTGCATCCTTTGCATGTTGGACACCTCTTTGCTGTCAACCGCTCTTTCCGACATCTCGGTGTGCCGCACGGGTCTGCTCCGTTTCTCGAAAAAGTCGGTGCAGATATTCAGCGATAGCGACGGAGCGATGTTTCCCTCCGGTGCAACCGATTCCTACCACCAAGCTCGCCTTCCCTTCCCGTTGATAATGAGGGATGAGGAAGGAAAGCATGTCGGTCAGTTTGTCGAGAAATTTTCGAGTCTCTTCCCATTTCATCACATAGTTGTAAACGTCCTGGTCCGTGCCGGTTCGCGGTTTTAGGGAATCCACATAATGGGGATTGGGCAAAAAGCGGACATCAAACACCAGATCGGCATCGATGGGAACCCCATATTTAAAGCCGAAGCTCTGAAAGGTGACGGACAGGCGATTCTGATCGGTCTGATGGAACCGATTCACAATCTTCTCCTTCAACTGTGCCGGCTTCAATTGACTTGTATCGATGATCTGGTGGGCACGCCCTTTAATCTCTTCCAAAAGCTGCCGCTCCAGTCGGATGCCATCCATCGGAGTCCCTTCCGGCGAGAGAGGGTGACGACGTCGGGTCTCTTTGTACCGGCGCACCAGAACCTGGTCGCTGGCATCAAGAAAGAGGATCTGATAATGGATGCCGTGATGGGTCTCCAGTGTATCCAGAGATGAAAAGAGCGCGGAGAAAAACTCTCGACCACGCAGGTCGATCACCAGCGCTGCCTTTTGCAGCTGGCCACCTGTACTCTCCAGCAGTTCCGCCAATTTAGACAGCAACACAGGCGGCAGGTTGTCGATGCAGAAAAAACCGAGGTCTTCTAAACTCTGCATCGCGACGGATTTGCCCGCCCCGGACATTCCGGTGATCACCACCAGATTGATCTCTTTATTTTGCTCGGCAGCCATAACCCGTCACCTGCTTTCGTACGTTTATATTATATAATAATTTTAACGTAAAATTTCCCGTTCTGCTGTCAACCCGGCAGCTCCGATCACCCCGGCATCATTACCTAGGCGAGCGGGTAAGATCTGGACCCCGTCGGCGGCAAAAGAGAGGGTGTATTTCTCATAGGCCCGGCGAAGAGGGGCAAACAGGAGCTCTCCCGCCCGGGAGACGCCACCGCCCACAATGAAAGCGGCTGGGTTCGTGATCACAGACAGTACGGACATCATCCGGCCCAATGCGTCCATCGCTGTCTCGATCACTTCCCGGGCGGTCTCGTCTCCCGCCTCGGAAGCCGCAAAGATATCCCTCGCCGACAACGATCCATCCTTTGCTTTAGGAGCTAGCTGGCTCTCGCTATCGGAAGCGACTGCCTCCTTCGCCAAACGAACCATGCCTGTGGCCGATGCGACGGTCTCCACACAACCTCGCTTTCCGCAGCCACACAGTGCACCGCCTTCTTCCACTTGAATATGGCCGATTTCACCGGCTGCTCCGGACAGACCGTGAACGAGACGACCGCCAGTGATCACGCCGCCTCCGACGCCAGTGCCCAGGGTGATGCAGATCAAATCGGTCAATCCCCGACCGGCTCCGCTCCAGGCTTCACCTAAGGCCGCCGCATTGGCATCATTATCAATCGCAACCGGAACATTGAGCTCCTCTTCCAAAACCTCTTTAACCGGCACATTCTCCCAAGGGATATTGGTTAAACGGAGGATCTTTCCAGAGGGGATGTCCAAAAACCCTGGCAGTCCCAAACCGACACCGGCCACTTGCTCCCAAGGGGTTCCTGATGCTTCCGCCAACCGGCGAGCCGCCTTTCCCATCAAACGGATTCCCTCTTCCCCTCCCTCATCGGCGGGAGAGGGGATTTCGGTCTTGCGGAGAAGTTCGCCGTTTGAGTCTACGATCCCCAGTTTTACAGTGGTTCCACCTACATCGATCCCGACAAATGTCTTCTCCATATCCGCCCGTTCCTTCCTTATGTGAATTCCTGAGCCGATCTGTTCGGTGTAAACTTGCTACGAATATACTCGATTGGCCCAAAACGGGTCAACCCGATTTTGATCCGTATCCCCTGGCACAAAAAAAGCGGGTTTGATGGTACCCGCAGCCGATGTCAAAGTGTGCTCGGGCCCTTCCCACATTATACAAAAGTGAGATGGAAAAGGGCATATTTGACATCTGTGGTGGTGTGACGATTTCTAAACGATGGAAAGTTAGGGAATGCGGCTTTCTTTTTTTCTTTCCGCCATATATTCAAGGAATTCCAGCTGGAAAAAGGCGATCATCTTTTCCATCAGAACTCGCCGCGTCAATATTCCGATAAAGCGGTTATTCAAGTCGATAATGGGAATGTAGGAACGATCCAACAATACATCAAAAGCAAAGGAAAAAATGGAATTGGAGAGAATCCCGGAGTGGTTTTGGTTCATCGCGTGATGAACATGAAACTCCGACAACCGGCTAAGGTCAAAATCATTGCGGTTCAACATGAAATCCAGAATATCCGTCTTACTGATCACCCCGTCCACTTTTCCTTCATCATCGATAACCGGGACGGAAGAGAATCCTTTACGGGTCAGGACCAGCAAAGCTCTCTCCAGCGTCCACTTCGGATGGACTGTAATCACTTCCTCCCGGGGGATGACCAGGGGACCAATCTCCCGATCAAATAGATTGGGCACTTTTTTTGGCATGGATACACAACCTTTGCTGGTAAGATCTGTCGGTCATGAAAAACCGGATCACAAAGGTTACTGAAAAATGGGTGTCATTTCCAGCGTCCATCATACCTGCTGACGCTCGACCGAGTCAAGATTTTTTACGAACCAAAATGTGATGACCGTTTGCAAGGTTTTAAACGCTGATTTGAAAATCCCCCGTTAAGCGGGGGATTTGTAGCTCATCCGATCAAAAAACGGGGTCAAATTTTTTTCCTTCCGGGCATCTTTTGCCGGCAGGCGCCCCCACTCCCTACCATCGCGAAAAACGATAAAGGTGGGTACACCCTTTACCCCCAGGGACTCTGCAATTTCACGCGCTTCGTCCACATCCAGCTCACCAAACCGAAAAGCACTGGCGTAACGGTTTTCTAATTCGGGAAGAGACAGACGTAGACGTTTGCAATCAAAGCACCACTGGGCGCTAAATTCCACCACTCGATCCCCGGCAGAAATAAAGGAATAGAAGGTGTGACGGTTTAGCTTCTCCACAATAACTTCCCCCTCATGATTGGGAACGCCAAGAGAATGGGGATTCGTTTCTCTGTACACGGCAGATTTTTTCCAGAACCCGTACATGTCGTCCCACCGTCGAAGAAGAAACATCGTGTCTGCGGGCAACATTTTCTTGGGTCAGGCTGATCCCGTGGAGACGGGCGACAAGGTATTCTAATGCAGCCGCCCACCCTTCCACTTTACGAATTCCCGGCAGATTAACGTGATTTTGCCGGAGAAACTCAGCCCAGATGATCTGAGCGTCATTCAACTGACAGATATCGTAACGCCCCTTCATTCGATCCAGACAACACTCCAGCACTTTTTCCCATTTTTTGAGCCATTCCGGAAGCTCTCCCGTCAAATCCCGCGGGTGGATCGTCACCTCCCGGTCGCCGAGAACCACCTGGCAGGGTTCCGTCGTCCCCATCTGGCGCAGTACATACAGGGCGACTCGTTTCAGCTCGTCATCCTCATCCCGACGCAACAGGAATTTGCGAAGCACCTGTTCCACCTCGCGGTCGGCGATCCACTCAAACACCTGCAACACTTGGAGCTTGGTCTCTTTATCACCATGGTTGAGCGCCCAAAAGAAAGAGGAACGGATTAAGGGGTTTTCCCGAACCTGCTCTGGGATCGTCTGTTGTTGCCGGTCCAGCTGAATCAGTTGTTCTTCGAAGGGCAGTTGATAGTGATAACTAATTGTCGGCACCTGTTCCGGAGGCATTCCCGCCCATTCTTCTATATGGTTGAGATAAAAACTGGGGATTTCCGATTCTGGATCCGCCTCCCTGGCGATGCGCCAGTAACTGCGCGCTTGTTTAAAGCGCTTGGTATTGAAAGCTGCGACCGCGGCGTAATGATAGAGACTTGCTTCCGGCCGCTCCTCCCGTTTCAGCAGCTGACGAAAGAGAGCCAGCGCCGTCTGGTGTTCTCCCAAAATCCCCAAGGTGGTGGCCAGTTTATACATATGCTCAGGGTGGAAAGGAACCCACTTTTTCAGGATGCTGACCAGTTGATCCCGGTGCTCCCGTTCGCCCCTGTGCTGAAGAAAGACCGTCAGGTTGCAGAGGGCATGAAGGTTATTGGGGTCGCCCTCCAAAACAGAATGGACGATCTCCATCGCTTGGTCTACATTCCCGGTATAATAGTGAGCCAAGGCGAGATTGTTTTTTGCTGCATGGAAATCAGGGTGTTCGGCCACCAATTCCTCCAGGATTTCCATCGCTTGCAAAAACTGCCCCGCCTCCAGATGTTGTCTGGCATTCTCGTGTTTTTGCTGCCAGTCCTGTTTCGGTTTCACTTCCGGCCGCCGCGTTTGCCGTCCCAACTCAAATGCGAGCATATCCAGCATCTCGGCAGCCTCGGAAGCAAACTCTCCTTCGGGATCTCTCTCCAGATATTGGATTAAATAGTCTTCGGCCTGTTCGAAGTCTTCCATATTGGCCGCGTTATTGGCCATATAGAACCAGCATTCGTGAAGTTCCGTATCCACTTCCGATAGGATTGACTGCAACACTTGATTGGATTCCTCAAACCGGCCCATTTCCGACAATATGCCAGCCAGATTGCACTGGTTGACCGGGTTGCCCGGTTCTTTTTCCACCGCCAGCCGAAAGTACTTCAACGCTTTATCGTAACGATGGCGATCCAAGGAGCGGACCGCCCGCTCGAAAAAAAAGCTGGCATCCAATCGTAAACGAACAACTTTATGTCTATTCGACTCCTTATTCAAGTCGGCATGTTGCTTTTTCATCGCATTCCCCACCCAACAATAGGGTATTGAGGTGATCGAATTCACATCGAGAAAAGAGTATACCATAATTCGGGAAAGGATGACATCCCATCCGAAAGGGTGTGCGGATAGAATGACCCCTTCGATCCGCTAAACCGCTTTGGGCAATAGCGTGGCCACCGAAAAGATCCGAAAAGGATCTGGGAAGAGACTCCATCCGGATTGGAATCCAATCGGTCATCACCGCTTCTCAGATTCCCGGATGATCCCGCCGCAGCTAAGCATCTCCGGGAGGTGGCACAAATCGTCCCAGGGCTGGCCCCCTTTTCTCGCAAGCCTTCAACCACGCTCACAATGGTTCCGCCGGCATCGATCATGTCCTCGGTTTGATCGGGGTGGCCTGGACCTCCCCGATGATATGTGTGGTGGTGGCCTCGTTATATTTGGACCCATTGTTTCATCATGACGCGAAGGGGGGCGTCCGGGTAGGTGGTCAGCTTTTCCAGCCGGTATCGGAGGATACCACCACAGGGTTTTCAATTTTTCGCCTTCAGATATTCGGTCATTCGATGCAAGGCGGTCAAATGGTCGACTACTTCGTTGGCGGGGGCTTGTAGGTCCAGAGTGATCATCCCGTTCACCCCGACTGTATGTAGGAAATCAGCCACCACCTTGGCGGATATCGGTTCTCGCGGATTATCCCTTTTCCCGACGGGCATAACCGGAGGGTGGGATGACCGCATCGACCCTAGGGGCGGAAACCCTGTGGGCCCCATCCACCATCAACAATGGTTGACCGGATAAGATAGAGACTGCACCAGATCGGGGCGGCATTGCGAACGCTCTCCTCGCAGTGCACGCGCGATCTCGCCGCTTTGACAGCGATGCAAATCCACCTGACTTTTAGCCCGGAAAATTCGCCGTCTTTTCCACCAGAGCAGGGTTGGACGTACCGGTAGTAGCCATCGCCCCCTGGAATTCATGAGATCCCTCCCGGATGCACCTGTTTTCCAAATGGGTATTCCTCTGATTTCCTTTATTGTACGGAAGGGGAAGGATCGACGTCAACCTTATTAAGAAAGCGCTTGCAACTGGTTCTTTTCATATATCATAACGGCGGGGAAAGAGCAAGGTTTTCCTGCCCCCGTATGACAAAAAAACCGGCCGGGCATGGGGGAAAAGATGGCATGAAATCATAGGAGGCGCTTGGCTCCATGTCACCGTGAAGGGGAAGGAACCCTTGCTTAAAAAAACCCGGCACCAAGTTTACTCAGCGCCCTTGTTCCCGTGTCGCTGTTCCAACTCGTATAATACCCGGTCCAGGGGAAGTTGTTGTTCCCGCAGGAGGACGAGCAGATGGAAGATCAGATCGGCCGCTTCCCAGGACAGCTCCTCGTGGGAGCGATTTTTGGCGGCGATGATCACTTCCCCCGCTTCTTCTCCCACCTTTTTCAGAATCTTGTCCACACCTTCTTCGAAAAGATACGTGGTATAGGAGTTTTCCGGCCGATGGGCCTCCCGTTCCGCAATCACCCGCTCCAGAGTGTTTAGGATCGCATACCGATCGGATCCGGCAACCGCCACTTGCCCAAAACAGGAGGAGTCACCGGTATGGCAAGCTGGTCCCTGGGGATGAACCCGCACCAACAGCGCATCTTGGTCACAATCGCTTCGGATCTCTACCACCTGCTGCGTGTTGCCGGAAGTCGCCCCCTTGTGCCACAACTCCTGACGAGAGCGGCTCCAAAACCAGGTTTCCCCAGTTTCCAGTGTCTTTTTGAGGGATTCCTCATTCATGTACGCGACAGTCAGCACTTCCTGGCTGACCGCATCCTGAACGACAGCCGGAATCAGTCCATCTGCGTCAAAACGAAGCTGGGCTGCATCAAATTCCACATTCACCGGACATGCACCCCCTTTTCTTTCAGATAGGATTTCACGTCTTCCAAGGGAACCTCCCGATAGTGAAAGATAGACGCAGCCAAAGCGGCCTCTGCTTGAGTGCGGGTAAAGACGTCATAGAAGTGGTCTAAGGTCCCGGCTCCACCTGATGCGATCACCGGAACGCGAACCGCTGCGGAGACGGCACCGGTCAATGACAAATCATAGCCGTTCTTCTGTCCATCCTGATCCATGCTGGTGAGCAGAATCTCCCCGGCTCCCCGTGCCGCCGCTTCCTGGGCCCATTCCACCGCTTTCAGGTCGGTTCGGTTGCGGCCTCCGTGGGTGTACACCCACCAATCTTTTTCCTCTTCATCATAGCGGGCATCGATAGCGACCACGATACACTGAGTGCCAAAGCGACGGGCTCCCTCTTCGATCAACTCCGGCCGCTGTATCGCCGCTGTGTTGATGGACACCTTGTCAGCCCCGGCCCGTAAAATGCGGAACATATCGTCTGTGGAGCTGATTCCACCGCCAACGGTGAAGGGGATGGTGAGGGTGCCCGCCGCCTGGCGAACCACCTCCACCATCGTTTTCCGTCCTTCATGGGAGGCGGAGATGTCCAGAAAGACCAGTTCGTCCGCTCCGGTCCGATCATAAAGGGAGGCCAACTCCACCGGGTCGCCGGCATCCCGCAAATTGACAAAGGAGACGCCCTTTACCACGCGTCCATCCTTCACATCGAGACAGGGGATGATCCGTTTGGTGATCATTTCGCTCCCTCCTCCTCGATGGCCTTCAAGGCCTGATTCAAGTCGATGTCCCCGGTGTAGAGCGCTTTGCCGACGATGGCCCCACTAACCCCTTCCTCCCGGTGCCGGGAGAGCTCCACCAGGTTATGTGTGTTTTTCACCCCGCCGGAGGCGATCACCTGTTTCCCCGTAGCCAGAGCCAGGGAACGGACGGCGGGAATATTGGGTCCTGTCAGGGTTCCGTCACGGGAAATGTCGGTGAAGATGAAGGTTTCCGCCCCGAGAGCGGCCATCTCTTTCCCCAGATCCTCCGCCAGCACTTTGGAGACTTCTAACCAGCCATGAGTGGCGACGCGTCCATCCCGGGCATCCAGACCGAGAGCCACCCGATCCCCCGCCTGGCCGAGGGCGCTTTTTACAAACTCAGGGTCGTCGATGGCGGCTGAGCCGATCACCACGCGAGAAACACCTGCTTCGAGAAGTGTCTCCAACCGCTTTCTGTCCCGCACCCCGCCTCCTACTTGCACGGGAACGTGGACCTTACGGACGATATCGCGAATCACGGAGAGATTGACCGGTTCGCCGCTCTTGGCGGCATCGAGATCGACCACGTGGAGCCAACGGGCTCCCAGGCTCTCCCAACGGCGGGCTACGGAGGCTGGATCCTCGTCATACACTGTTTCCATATCGTAGTTTCCTTGGAACAGACGGACACAGCGGCCACCTAAGAGATCAATAGCCGGATAAATCGTAAAGGTCACGGCTTACTCACCCTTTCCTGACAGAGAGCTGCAAATCGCTCCAGCAATTTGCGGCCCGTTTCCCCGCTTTTTTCCGGATGAAACTGCATCCCGAACACGTGGTTTCGTCCGACGATGGCCGTCACCGTCCCATGGTAATCGGTCACCGCCACCACGTCCTCAGGATTGTCGGCTCGGACATGGTAGGAGTGGACAAAATAAGCGTACCCCTCCTCCACGCCTTTCAACAATGGGTGGGGGCCGCGAAAACGAAGCTCATTCCAGCCCATGTGGGGAACGTTGAAATCCCCCTCCAATCGGACTGCATAGCCAGGCAAGAGGTTGAGTCCCTGATGGTAACCGTGTTCCTCACTGCCGGTAAACAACAGTTGCATCCCAAGGCAGATGCCCAATAATGGCTTCTTCTCTTCCCAGGCCACCGCCCGGATCACATCGACTAATCCCAGCTGTTGCAATTCGATCATCGCATCCCTGAAGGCGCCAACCCCGGGAAGGATGACACCATCGGCCCGACGGATGTCATCGGGATCCGAAGTAATCTGGGAGGAATAGCCCATCCGTTCCAGGGCGCGGCTGACACTGTAGAGATTCCCCATCCCGTAATCGATGATCGCGATCATCTTATAGCACCCCCTTGGAAGAGGGAACAGAGGTAACACGGGAATCGCTCTGGACGGCTTCATCCAGCGCCCGTCCCAGGGCTTTAAACAGGGCTTCGATCATATGATGGGTGTTTCGCCCGTAATGCAGGATCACGTGCAGATTCATCCGGGCTTCCAAGGCTAATTTCCAGAAAAATTCATGCACCAGTTCCGTATCGAAACGCCCCACCCGCTGGGCGGGAAACTGGGCGCGAAATTCCAAATGGGGGCGGTTGGACAGATCCAACACCACTTGTCCCAGGGTCTCATCCATGGGCACCCAAGCCTGACCGTAACGGCGTATCCCTATTTTTTCTCCAAGAGCTTCCCGCAAAGCTTGTCCCAGACAGATCGCGATATCTTCCACCGTGTGATGATCGTCGACCTCGATATCGCCGTCAGCCTCCACTCTCAGATCAAATAAGCCGTGTTTGGCAAACAGGTCCAACATATGTTCCAAGAAAGGAACACCCGTCTGAAGCTCCGACTTTCCCGAACCATCCAGATCGAGTTGCACCTGGATCCGGGTCTCGCCGGTCTCCCGTCTGATTTGGGCCATTCGCTTACTCATTCTTCTCCCTCCTTTTCCTGGCGGACACGTATCGATTCCGCGTGCGCGGTCAACCCTTCCGCCTCTGCCAAGTTGACGACCGTTTCTCCGTCCCGCGCCAACGCTTCCCGGCTGTAGGAAATAAGGCTGGTCCGCTTGATAAAATCGTCCACCCCAAGGGGAGAGAAAAAGCGGGCGGTGCCGTTGGTGGGCAGCACATGGCTGGGTCCCGCCACATAATCCCCCACGGGCTCTGGGCTGTGCGGGCCTAAGAAGAGGGCCCCGGCGTGTTTCACCCGACCCACCCAGCTCCAGGGATCCTCCACCATCAATTGCAAATGTTCCGGCGCCAGCCGGTTGGCGATGTCTACCGCTTGCTTCAGATTCTCCGTGAGACAGATCGCTCCATTCTCCCGAATCGATTCCGCGGCAATCTCTTTTCGCTCCAGACGATCACATTGTCGCTCCAGCTCCTTCACCACCGTCTCCGCCAAGGGGGTAGAGGGGGTGATCAACACGGAGGAAGCCATGGGATCGTGCTCCGCCTGGGAAAGAAGATCGGCTGCCACATGGGCGGGATCGGCGCTGTGATCAGCCACCACCACGATTTCACTGGGCCCGGCAACCATATCGATATCCACCTGGCCGTACACCATTCGCTTGGCCAAAGCCACATACAGGTTCCCCGGCCCGACGATCTTATCCACAGCAGGGACCGACTCCGTCCCGTAGGCGAGAGCGGCCACCGCCTGAGCGCCTCCCACTTTTAGCACACGGGTCACACCCGCCTTTCGGGCTGCCACCAAGGTAGGTGCGTAAACACGGCCATCAGGCAAAGGGGGAGTCACCATCACCAATTCTTCCACGCCAGCCACGGCCGCAGGGATCGCGTTCATCAGCACAGAGGAGGGATAGGCGGCACGGCCTCCCGGAACATAAATCCCCACTCGCTCCAAGGGACGGTACAACTGACCCAGCACCGTCCCGTCCATCTCCGTCTCTATCCAGGAGGAGTGCTGCTGACGCTGATGATAGCGGCGAATCCGTTCCGCTGCCTTCTCCAGGGAGGCGATGAAGGTGTCGGACACCTGTTGGTGCGCTTCCTCAAATTCTGCCTCAGACACTTCCAAGGCCTTGAGAGCAGCCTGGTCAAACTGGAGCGTGTAACGGAGTAAAGCAGCATCACCCTGTTCGCGAACGGCGGATAGGATTTCCCGCACCGCCATCTCCTGACGAGGAGTTCCCGTTTCGGTTTTGCGGCGAGTGGACAGCTGTGCCGGCTTGACAATGGAGATCATTTGAAAACTCCTTCCCCATGGACTGCGACGGTCAATTGTTGATGCATTTGGTCGATGCGGGTGCGTTTTAGACGGTAACTGGCTCGATTGGCGATCAAGCGGGAGGTGACATGAGCGATCTCCTCCATTTCCACCAACCCGTTCTCCCGCAACGTGCGTCCTGTAGACACGATATCGACAATCCGGTCCGAGAGGCCGATCAAAGGGGCCAATTCCACGGAACCGTTCAGCCGAACCACTTCCACCTGCTGACCTTGTTCCCGGAAGTAGCGGTCCGCGATCCGGGGGTACTTGGTCGCCACCTTGGGGTTGAGGGAAGGCCCTCGGCCCGGCATCCCGGCAACACAAACCCGACAGGGACTGATGTTGAGATCCAGCAACTCATACACATCCCGATTCTCCTCCATCAGGATATCTTTGCCGACAACGCCGAGATCGGCCACGCCGTGTTCCACATAGGTGGGAACATCCACCGGTTTCACCATCAGAAAAGTAAACCCTTCTTCCGGTACTTCCACCGTCAATTTCCGGGAATTCTCGGCCATCTCTTCCGGCATAGCAAAACCGGCTTCTTTCAGCAAGTGAAGGGCCTCGGTAAAGATTCGCCCCTTAGGCATCGCCACCGTCAGGTGCTGATCGGTTTTCGTCATGCCCGCTCACCTCCTCCACCCGGTCAAACGCATCCTCCGCTGGATAAACCCCTGTTTCGGCGACAAACATGGCGACATTCTTCCCCTCACGACGCATCTGAGAGGCTGTCCGGCAAGCTTGACGCCGCCATCGCCGGGGATAGACTAAGGCGACCCGCTCAGGGCGGTCTTCTCCACCAGAACTGGCCATCAGCAATTGATCTGTCTTTAAGGCAAATCCCCGGGCAGGACTGGGCCGGTCAAACTGTTCCAGCAGCTGATCGTACCGCCCCCCGGACAAGAGGTAAGAGCCTTTCGCTCCGTATCCTTCAAAGTACATTCCGGTATAGTATTCCAGGCTGCCGACCAGGGTTAAGTCCAGATCAACGGCGTCGGCCACATCCCAATCCTGCAACGCATCCCACATCGCCTGCAGGTGGAAGATCGCCGCCGTCACCGCCTCCGTATGGGAATGTCGGCCGAGCCGATCCAAAGCCTCCCTTCCGCCGCGGATGGTCAAGAGAGAGAGGAGGCGCTCCCGATTCGACTCCGTCAGCTCCAGAGCCTGCACCCGCTCCCGAAACTCGACCAGATTGCGGCGTCCCAGGCTGTCCTTCAGACGGGCCACTTCGGGATCCGGTAAATATTCCTTCAATAGGGCGTCTAACAGACCGATATGGCCGATGGAAACCCGGATATTTTCCACACCGCATGCGGTTAAGGCCTCCACCGCCAGAGCCACCACCTCGGCATCCGCTTCAGGAGAATCATCCCCGACCAACTCCACACCGGACTGGAATCGCTCGGCATTCCGACCCGCTTCCCGTTCCTGAGCGCGAAAGACGTTACCGTGGTAGCAAAGGCGCAGCGGCAAGCTTTCTTTCCTCATCATCGTCGCAACGACACGGGCGATAGGGGCGGTCTGGTCCGGCCGCAGCACCAATGTACGACCCTGGGAGTCTAACAGCTTAAACAGTTTATGCTCCTCGATCGCACTCGCTTTGCCCACCGTCTCAAAATATTCTAGAGCGGGAGTGATCACCTCCCGGTATCCCCAAGCGCGAAATCGCTCACCCACACGCTGTTCCACCCATTTCTTTTTGGCAACGAGCGCCGGAGGAAAGTCGCGGACACCCGTCGGTTTTTCAAATTCGCGCGGCTTCGCCATCCTATCTCCACTCCCGAACGATGTTTTGTCAGCACGGTTAGGGGAGCCCGTGTTCCAACGCTCCCTCAACTTTTACTTTAGTGTGCTAATGAATTAAAGGGAAGGGACAATTTCTAATTAGTTTACCACCGGCCGGGATCACCGTCAATGAAAGAATCCATTCTTACGTTCCATCCGCCTGATGTTGTCGGTTGAGCCAAACGGCGACTTGCCTTAACACTTTTCCCCGATAGGAGTACGTTTCCCTCTCTTCCGCTGACATTTCCCCCATCGTACGGTGCTCCCCTTCTGGTACAAAAATGGGGTTAAAGGGAAAGCCGGGTTCCGGACGCACCTGAGCAGGGGCTACGTCCAAGATCCGGCCGGGAGTTTTCGCGGAGAAGACAGCGGTCTCACCATCCCACAACACAGCGACGACTCCCTCAAACCAGGCTTCCCGGCTCTCCCCCGCCAGCAGTTTCATCACCCCTTTATAACCGAGCCGTTCAAAGATTCGCTTGGTCAGAATCCCTGGGAAATGGTCATAGGCTTTAAAAAAAATGCCCGCATCGTCCACCATAGCCCGTCGATAGCCTCGTTTCCGAACCTGGCGCAACTTATCCCGAGCAACCGCTTCGATCGTACCAAAGTCCGGCTCCACCAGTTCCAAGGACAAAGCTTCCACATCCATCCCCCAGGGTTGAAGCACCTGTTTCGCTTCCGTCAGTTTTGCTTGATTCTGGGTTGCAAAGGGTATGATCACATGATTCCCTCCATTCTTCTTCTATTATTATACGCCTATCCCCAAGACAACAGCAGCGGAGAAGGATATCATTTCCAGGCCTTGTCCGAAATCAATCAGTAAAATGGATAGGAGTATACAACGACACAAGGAGGGTTCCATATGGAAGCCTTCAGCGGTTGGTTTACGTTTATCGGTTTACTGGCCTGCCTCTTCGGGGGATTTTTCACCTTACGCGGCAAAAGCATCGGACCCGAACTGATCATTTTAGGCGGGCTGAGTCTTTTAGTCGGTTGGTTGGCATAAATGGACCACTTTTCAAACCATCGACAAAACCATTGGGAAATATGATATGCTACGGTGAAGAATGATCAGAAAGGACCTACACACCGTGTATTCTGTCATTAAAAAATGTTTATTTCGGATGGAACCTGAACGGGCCCACCAATGGGCGGTCAACGCGCTACAGGCGGCTCAGCAGACCCCTGTTCTTCTCTGGGCGCTGGAGCGAAAACAAGCGGTCCGGGATCCACGGCTGGCCGTCCAATCCGGACAGCTTCATTTTCCTAATCCGGTAGGGATGGCCGCAGGTTTTGATAAGAACGCCACCATCTATCCTGCCTTGGCTGCTCTCGGCTTCGGATTTGTGGAAGTGGGGACGCTCACCCCGAAGCCGCAGCCGGGCAACTCCCGTCCCCGCCTGTACCGGCTGGAGGAAGACGATGCGGTGATCAATCGGATGGGCTTCAACAACAAGGGGATCATTCAGGCGGCCCATTCTTTTTCCACCCTGCATCGACCGTCGGTACCGATCGGGATCAATCTGGGCAAAAATAAAAAAACGCCCCAGGAGGAGGCAGCTGGTGATTATCGCACCGGCTTGCGGGCGCTCTATCGCCATGGGGATTATTTTGTCATCAATATCAGCTCGCCCAACACCCAGGGGCTAAGGGACCTGCAGCACGCCGACTCCCTCCAATTTCTCTTAAGCGATATCCTGGAGGAGCGAGAGGAATTGCGCCGGGAAACCGGAGAGGTCCGCCCGATCTTCGTCAAATTAGCCCCTGATCTGAACGCCGACATGATGACGGAAACAGTGCAAATTGGCGTCAAACTGGGGATCGACGGTTTTATCGCTGTCAATACCACGCGATCCCGGAAGGACCTGGTCAGCCCGCACCGGACAGAGGAGGGCGGCTTAAGCGGCCGTCCCCTCTCCTCGTCATCCACAGAAGCGATCCGCCTGATCTACCGGGTGACCGAAGGTCAAATCCCGATCATCGGGGTAGGCGGCATTTTTGACGGAAAGGACGCTTACCAAAAAATCAGGGCCGGCGCCTCCCTGGTTCAAATCTACACAGGCTTGATCTATCAAGGACCTTCCATCGTCCGCTCGATCAACCAGAAACTGCTCTCCTTGCTGGAACGGGACGGACTCGATTCCATCCAGGAAGCTGTGGGATTGGATGCCTGAGTGATCGCACCCCTTGTGCTAGGCACAGGGGGCTTATTTTATCGCAGGGCTTTTACAAGCGAGCGGCAGCATTTACTCGAAGCCACTTCGATTCTGGGTAACCCCCCAACGCCCTTCCATGCTGATTCTTAAGCCGGGTAGGACCTCAGCCTCACCTTCCGGCTCACCCCTTCTGTTCGTGGTGCCCACAGGTACAAAATCGCTCTTTCGGATAAACGCCTCCCCTCATATGAAACCCCTCCCATGCATCACCATGCGTTTAACCCTTAGGCGGAATGACCGGCAGGATGATGGCCGAAGGGCGGGCTTGATCGTGGTAAACGGTCTGCTCTGCCACCACTCCCTTTCTCTCACGGCCTAGTGGGCCGCCAGTGTTCAGGTTGCGATCATATTTGGGAAAAGCGCTGGAGGCCACCTCTACCCGGATCCGGTGCCCCTTTAAAAAAACGTGGGCCGTGTTCCAGCAATCGATATCGTACCGGACCACTTCGCCCGGTTCCAGCAGTACTTGGCGGTGCATGCCGTATCGAAACCGGGCCCGCACCATGCCGTCCGTTAACCGCTGGGCAAAACCGCTCGGCCACACATCCAACAGTTTCACCATAAAATCGGTGTCCCGGGCGCTGCTGGAGGCGAAAAGCTGCATCAGAACGGGACCCGTCACCTCCAGCTCCTCCTCCAGGGGTTCCGTCGTGTAGACCAGTACATCATCCCGGCGCTCGATAGCGGCGTAATCGTCGGGGCCCCCGATCTGAGCGGAAGTCATCTCCGTGATAAAAGGAACGGGGTCCTCGGGATCGTAGCGATACCGGTCCGCTTTTGTCTCCCCCTCCGCTGCCGGCTGCATCATAGAGAGTCGACCATCCCCAAACCGACTGTTGGCCCTCCCTCCACTGTGGAGATAAAAGGGGGTTCGCCGGGTTCCGGGAAGAGGCCAGTCCGCCTCCTCCCGCCACTGGTTCTTTCCCATAACGAACAGCCGAACCGGAGATTCCTCCGCGATGCCATTTTTTTCTCCTCTTAACCAATGATCAAACCAACGAAGTTGAAGACCGTTTAAATCGATCAGGGATTGGGGTCCGAAATCCAGCTCACCCAGCCGGGTGGAACAGTTGAGTTGATGAGGCCAAGGGCCCATTACTAGCTTCTGATTGTCCCTTCCTCGCACACCTTTCGCTCTTGTCGACATGCCGATATAGTTGAGCGGCGTGCCCACTTGTTCATCGTCATACCACCCTGAGATGTGGAGCACCGGCAGATCCAACTCATGAAAGCGCTCCTGGTACGCGATTCTCCGCCACCACGCGTCCAGGACGGGGTGCTCCACCTCCTCCCGCCAGCGGGGGATCGATCGTCCCGTCTGTTCATCCATGGTCATCAGGGGGAGGTGGCGGTAAACCCTCTCCCAGTCGACCAGCTCCACATCCTGCATCACACGGCCGCTGGTCATATAAAGCCAGCACAGGTGTTGAGGGGCGGGCACACCGGTCGGCGTCTCCACAAAAGGATCTGAGGGAGGAACCACAGAAATCATTGCCTTCAACGCTGGCGGCTGTTCCAAGGCGGCCAACCATTGAATCCGGGCCGAATAAGATCCCCCCATCGTGCCAACAACCCCGTTGCACCAGGGCTGGTCAGCGATCCATCCGATGGCGTCCGCCCCGTCTTTTCCTTCATGGACATATGGAACAAATTTTCCGTCAGAGTCCCCTCGCCCCCGCACATCTATATAAACCACGCCATAGCCCCGGCAAGCGAAATAGCGGCCGGTGCCATCAGCTTCCTTTGTTGTCTTACCGTAAGGAGTCCGGACCAAAATCGCGGGCACTTCGTGGTTTGTCTTGGGCAGGTACACATCAGCGGACAGAAACACCCCGTCTTGCATCGGCACGTCCACGCCCCGATGCAGGATGACATCATAGGTTTTCAAACGGACAACCGGCATGGGTTCTCCTCCTTCGCTTCACCGCTAGGTAGACCGTGGTAAAATAGAGGTTATCTTAGCTATATTCCCAACCTTTTTTCCTCATCGCCAAAATATCACCTGGAGGGTTAGACCACATGTGGGGACTGATCTTAACACTGTTTTTCCTGTTATACGGCATCATCTGTTACTACATCGGCAAGCGGGGCTGGTACCTTCTCGGCAGGCCGACCCCATTAAAAAAGGTGCTTTATCTATTGATTCTCTCTCTGTTTGTTTTGCCCTTCCCCGTCTCGGAAGTGTTTGAAGATCTTTTGCCCGCTTCCATCGCACCCTGGTTGACCGTGTGGGGCGGATTTTCCCTGGTGGGGCTGTTGTACGGATTTCTGCTGTTGTTGATGATCGACCTTTTGAGGATGATTGATCAGCGCCTCCCCTTTGTTCCCGCCCGGATCAAGGAGCATCAAAAGACACCGCTGGCAATCGGGATAGGTTTGATTCTCATTGTGATGACGGCTGTGGGATATGGCGGTTGGAACGCCCGCCACCCCGTCGTCACTCCCTACCAGCTGTCAGTGGAAAAAGACGCCGCTTCTCTCGAACAACTGAAAATCGCCATGGTCTCCGACATCCACTATGGCCCGGTGATCGATGTGGAAAGAGTGAAACGTTTAGCCGAAATGGTTAATCAACTGCAAGCAGACATCGTGTTACTAGCCGGCGATATAACAGACGGAAGCCTGCCCCCGGGGGAAGCGGATCGGTTGGCCGCCGGTTTGGAACGTATTCAAGCCCCCTATGGCGTGTATGCAGTCCCCGGCAACCATGACCGCGATCTGCGCGATGATGAAAGTCAGTTGATGACATCCCTGGAAGACGCCGGAATCCAGGTGTTAAAGGACGAAGCAACCCTGATCCATGACCGTTTTTACCTCATCGGCAGAGATGACCCTGACCGGAACAGGCAACCGGCACGCGCGGAGCTGAAGGATTTGACCTCGGATTTGGAACGCTCCAAACCCCTCATCCTATTGGATCACCAACCAATCGATTTGAAACAAGCTCAAGCCCAGGGAGTCGATTTGCAACTGTCGGGCCACACCCATCGGGGACAGATCTTTCCCGCCAACCTGATCACCGACAGCATCTACGAGGAGGACTGGGGGCTGCTTCAAGAAGGAGATTATCACCTGATCGTCTCATCCGGGTATGGAACGTGGGGGCCGCCCTTAAGGATTGGCAATCACCCGGAGGTGGTTTTAGCGACGATCACCTTTAACTAGTCCCTTCTGGTAACCTTGCTCGCTTATCTATACGGTATCTAGGAAAGTTGTGTATCCCTTGTGAAAGGGCAGGACCGCCTCACTCTTTCGTTACCTAAACCCATCAAAAAAGCCCGGACAGAGGCCGGGCTGAAAGGGAAGTGAACCACCACTTAGGTTACACTTCCTTTTTCTTTTTGCGGTTCATCCAGCGCGTCTCAGGGTCAAACCAACTGTAAAACACCGGAATCACCACCAGCGTCAACAGCGTGCTGGAAAGAAGACCCCCGATGACGGCGATCCCCATCGGCTGCTGAATCTCTGTCCCTTCGCCGATACCGAGGGAAAGAGGGATCAGACCGAGAATGGTGGTGGTCGCTGTCATCAAAATCGGCCGCAGCCGGGTGATACTTCCCTCAACCAGCGCTTCATAGGAAGGCATCCCCCTCGCTTTGAGCTGGTTGACATAGTCCACCAAGACGATGGCGTTATTGACCACGATCCCTGCCAAGACGATCAGGCCGATCATCGCCGTCACCCCGACTGGGGTATCTGTGAGATAGAGAGCGATCGCCACCCCGATCACCATCAATGGCATCGTCAGCATGATCACAAAGGGATATTTAAAGGACTCAAACTGAGCCGACAGCACCAAGAAAACAAACATCACCGCCAAACCGGCGGCCAGCATCAGATCGTCGATGGAATCGCGGAATAACTCGGCACTGCCGGAAAGCTGCACTTCCAGCTTCTGAGGCAAGACCTTTTCCAGCTTCTGCTGTACCTCCTGTTCCACAGTACCCAGGTCGGTCCCGCTGTATTGCACCTGGAATTCGATGCTGTCCTGGAGATCATTCCGGTTAATCGTAATCGGTCCCTCTCCCACTTTCACCTCCGCTACATCGGACAGGGGAACGGTTTCTCCCTGGGTTCCTCCCACCGGAATAGGGAGTTTTTCCAACTGTTTCGGAGACTGGGTGTAGGTCTCCTCAAAGCGGAGAAAGACATCGTAATTGCCTCCCTTGGACAGATCGGCCTGGCTCACCACCTGTCCACGGGTCGCATTCGAGACGGCGGCGACCACCTGGGCGGGAGCGAGACCCTGTTCCGCCGCCTTTTCCCGATCTACAGAGACCTGAAGTTCCGGTTTGGTCTCTTTTTCGGAATCAGAAACCTGCTCCACAAAATCCAGCTCCTGGAGAGCAGTGGTGATTTGCTCCTTATGTTCCTCCAGCACGTCCTTGTCGCCGTTCACCATAAATTCCAGTGTGTTGGGCGCCCCGGTGGCCTCAAAGGAGGATTGTTCCGTAAGGTCCACCTCCGCCTTGGGATCGACGGCGTTCAGCTTGGGCCGCAGTTCGTTCATAATTTCGCGGGTAGACTGCTCCCGCTCGCTGGGGTCAACCGTGTTGACATAAATCTGGGCGATGTTTCGTCCGCTTTCGCCAAACATGGCATTTTCACCGTTACCGCTGCCCATACTGGCCTGGAAGTTTTGAATATCCTCTTCTTCGTTTAGGATCTTTTCGATCTCTGCCGACACCTGACGGGTTTTATCCAGACCGGTGCCCTCCGGCAACTTCGCCTCTACGATAAAGATGCCTTCGTCCGCTGCAGGCAGAAATTCCGTTCCCACACTGCGAACGCCGACCAAGCCAGCGAACAGAAACACCAGAGCGATCAGCACAACAGACAAGCGATGGGCCAAGGACCATTTCAACATCCTCCGGAAAAAGCGATATAGCAAGCCTTCTTCCTGTTCATTTCGCCAACCGGTCTTGGGCTTTTTCATGATCTTGGCGGCCATCACCGGTACCAGGGTGAGAGAGACCAAGAGGGAAGCCAATAGGCTGAAGCTGACGGTAAAGGCAAATTCCTTAAACAGTTGCCCTACCATCCCGCTGACAAACACCACCGGCACAAACACAAAAATCGTCGTCAACGTGGAGGCGGTCACCGCAGACGCCACTTCACCGGCTCCCTCAGCCGCCGCTTCCTTCGGATTTTTCCCGGTCTGCAGGTGGCGGTAGATGTTCTCAATCACCACGATGGAGTTATCCACCAGCATCCCTATACCCAGGGCCAGACCGCCTAGGGTCATGATATTGAGGCTGAAATCAGCCAAGTACATCAGCACAAAGGCGGTGATCACCGACACCGGGATCGCCACCCCGATGATCAAAGGGCTGCGGAAGGAGCGGAGGAACAAAAACAGCACCAGCATCGCCAAAATCCCGCCGCTGATCATCGTGTTGCCCACATTTTTCACCGAGCGGTCCACATATTTCCCCTGGTCGAAGATCAGGAGGGTATCCGATTCTAAGGAATGATTCAACCGATCCAGCTCCGCCCGGACATCCTTCGACACCTGGGCCGTATTGGCTCCGGATTGCTTAAACACATTGATGCCGACACTGGGCTTTTCATTGGTCCGGGTGATCGCGGTCTGCTCTTCTTTACCCAATTGGACCTCAGCCACATCATCCAAAGTAACCTCTTCCCGAGTTCGGGGATCGACGGCCACTTGCAGATTACGGAAATCCTTCAGAGAGGTCATCTCCGAAATTACCCGTGCGGTCAGATCGTCATCCCCCTGCTTCACAATTCCTCCGGGCTGGCTGACGTTTGCCGCTTGAATACGGTCCTTAATATCCGACTGGGATAAGCCGTATTTCTCCATCTGGTCTCCGTCGAGAGAGATGAGTACCTGTTGGTCCATCAGGCCGGATTCATTGGCACTGGCTACTCCCGGTAACTGGGATAGGGATTGTGTGATCCGTTCCACATCCTCCCTCATTTGCTCATCGCCTGACCCGTTTTTCACGACCGATAATTGCAGGATCGGAAATGTGGAGGGATCAAATTTGAGGAAGTTGGGTTGATCCACTTCATCGGGAAGGGAGGTTTGATTGATGCGGGAAATGACGTCATTTTGAACCTGGTCGATGCTTCGAGACCATTCAAACTCCAATAAAATGAGGGCCGTTCCTTCCTGCGTCTGGCTTCGGATCGTCTTTAATCCCGCCAGTGTGCCCAACTCATTCTCCAGAGGTTTGGTTACCTTCTCCAGCACCTCATCGGGATCGGCGCCAGGATAAGAGGCTACCACCGCACCCACCGGCGGTTGAATATTCGGAAGCAGGTCCATTTGTAGGTTGAACAGGGAGACTGCCCCCATCACCAGCACGATGATCACTGCCACCGTAGTTAGAACCGGCCTTCGAATGGCCGATCGGGAAAGCCACATACCTGATTCCTCCCAATATCTTCATTGTTGTTCCGTCTCGTTTCTACTACCGGCACTGCCTTTGTCTTCTCCAATCGTTATTCCCGACGGCCAACCAGACCGTACAGGGCGGTTGATACCCATTGGTCCAGATCGCTCTCTTCAATCATGCGCTCGTAGTTGATCGCTCCAAACAGTACACTAAAAAAGAAACGCTCTCCCAGTTCGAGCGGCACCTGGATTTCCCCTGTTTCCACGCCTTCCTGAATCAGCGTGCGGACCGGCCTCCACAAGTTTTCTTCGTACAATTGGACCACTTCATCCACCCGATCAGGGAACAGCACTCCGATGTCCCGAGAAAAGGTTTGATGAAAGTAACTGACATCGGAATACTCCAGGGAAAGAGCGCACGTCTTTTTTAAGATCTCACCCAATCGCGCGGCGACAGGTTGATCCGTCTCGGTCACTTCTTCCAACAATTCTTTCCATCCGGATAAGGTCCAGCGAATCAGACTGATAAACACGTCCTGTTTATCCTTGAAGTAGTAGTAAATTAATCCACGACCCAACCCTGCTCTGCGGGCGATCGCCCCCATCTCTGTTCCGTGATAACCTCGTTCGCGGTAGACATGGAGGGTCGCCTCCAGGATTTGTCGCATCCTTTTCTCGCGTATGGCCCGGTTTTGTTCCGGTGAACGCGGCATATTCCCACCTCACACCCGTGATGATGATATCTATTGACATGTGAGTCAACTCACATTTTATCTGGAGAGCTGTGGGGGATCAATAACCTTCTTTCTTGTTAACAAGATTGTGAAATGAATCGCTATGAAAAACCACCCCTCTGAAAAGGAGTGTTCCTTAGTCGCAAACTCGGTCTTCCACGTGAAGGTGGAACAGACGCAATAAGAGGAGCAAAATGATATTGGCCCCGATGGACACCAACCCGCTCCAGCCGTGGTCATATCCCATGTGGTGGAGGGAAGACAAATTGTACTCCACCACCATCAGGATTGCCGTCCCCACCAGAATCCACTGGATGGAACTCCACCAGCCTTGTTTTTCCGGATAACGCTGGATATAAATCCAGGCTCCGATCGGGTATAGACTCAGGTTTAACAGGAGATGGGGCCACAAGCCGGGCAGCAGCGGATCGGTATAATACCAAAACCAGCCGCTGCCGACACCGGAGGTATCTAAAACGAAGGAACCCAGACTGCCGATCATGGCCGTCAGGAATCCCCTTTGCCACTTGCTCCAGTCGATATACAGATACCCGACCCACCACCACAATAAAAACCAGACGATAAAGATCACGGCCCAATCCCTCTTCTGTTAGATGTTTCGTCTTAGCATTTTAATCTGGGATCCCCCTTATACGCCAAAAGACCCATCATCGGACGGGTCTTGGGGGTAACGTTTTGTCTATCGATTTTTTTTAGGCTCCCGGATGATGCGGACGGGATTGCCGGCGGCGAAGGCCCCTGGCGGGATATCCCGATTGACCAAGGATGCGGCCCCTACCACCGCTCCGTCTCCGATTCGGATTCCGGGCAGGAGGGTGGAGTTGGCCCCGATCATGACGGAGTCGCCGATCTCCACATCGCCGACGCGATACTCGTCAACCAGATACTCATGGGTGAGAAGCGTCGTATTATAGCCGATGATCGTATTTCGTCCCACCTTGATCCGTTCTGGATACAAAAGGTCTACGGTCACCTTAAAGGCAAAAGCGGTCTGCTCTCCCACCTGCATCCCCAGCAAACGTCGGTACAAGGCATTTTTCCACGAAAAAAAAGGAATGAAGCGTCCCACTTCCGCTACGATCACGTTCCGGAAAACCTTGCGAAAGGGAACGATGCGGTACATCTGCCAGAGGGAGTTGGAACCATTGACCGGAAAGCGCTCCGTCCTTCTCATGAAGGGCCACCTTCCGCGGCCTTCTCTAGGCCAACCACTTCATACAAGCTCTCCATAGTCTCCAGTATCACCGTTGGATGATAGGAAAGGAGGGATTCTTTGCCGTGAGTCGCCCAAGCCACGCCTGCCGAATCGACCCCTGCCTCAGCCGCAGCGATCAAATCGTATTTGGAATCCCCCACCATCAAGGCCGTCTTTTCTTCCGCCTGCAGCCGATTGAGGGCTAACCGGATCGGTGCGGGGTCCGGCTTCGGTTTTTCCGCATCCTCGACACAGACGACGGTGGAAAACCAAGGCTCCAATCGGCACAGCTTCAAGCCCATCTCCACCGTCACCCGGCTCTTGTTGGAAACGACACCGAGCGAGAGACCTGCGTCATGGAGTGTCTGGATCACCTTGTTCACGCCGGGAAAAGTTTTGACGTATTGATCATGGTGAGCGATATTGTGCTCGCGGTAAGTACGAACCATCTCATCGGCCCGCTCTTCCCCTCCGAAACGAATCATCTGATCCCGCAGGGGCTCACCGAGACAGCTGAGCACATCTTGTTCCTCGTACTGCCCCGGACAGTGTCGGTCCAGCGTATGAAGAAAGGAGGCGACGATCAGATCCGTGGTGTTGAGTAATGTGCCGTCCAAATCGAAGAGAATCGTGCGGTATTTCACCTTCAGATCACCTCCCGTCGTCGAGCAATCTCCACAGTCGGCTTCGGACGGGGCCACAACCAGGCTAAGGACAGCGTCAACAGAACCGCCACACCCAGGCGGATCAATAAGAGCGGCAACACATCGATACCCAGCGGGATGAAGATCACGGTATCCTCCACCACTGCGTGACAAGCGGCCAGGAACAACACCATCAGGGTCATTTCCCGGCGGGTAAACTGTTTTTCCCGTGCCTGGTCCATGATCACACCCGCTCCCATCGCCAACCCGAACAGGAGGCCGCCGGCCATGATCACCGACCCCCGGGAATCGATCCCCATAGGACGGAGCAACGGTTTCATCCATTGTGCAAACCGGTCCAGCCAGCGCAGGTCTTTTAAGATCTGAATGCCGATCATCAGCGGGAAGACGATGCCCCCCACCTGCATAACACCGAAAACCGCCGTTTTTACCGCTTCTAACAGGATCGCTCCCCAGCCGATCGGAGCCGCCTCAGCCGGAGGAATCATGCCGTATACCGCCGTCTCCGTTCCTGCCTGCCACGTCCAATGGATGATCCAAGCTGATAGGATGGCCAGGGCCAACCGCGCACCGATCACCACCAGGGGGCGAACCCCGACCCGGCGACAAACCGCCGACTCCACCAGCAGGTTATGGGAAAAGCTGAGCATCACCGCCAGGATAAACACCTGTTTAACGGTCAGCTCCAGGGTTAGGATGGCACCGATCCCGGCATACAGGTTTAATAAATTTCCCAACACCAGTGGAATCGCCGCTTGCCCAGGCAGTCCGATCCACGACATGGCGGGTGACAACATGTTGACAAACCAATCAATCACCGGAGTATGTTGCAAAAGGCTGACCAGGAAGGTGACGGGAAAGATCACTTTGCCCAGCTCCCAGGTAGTGATCCCCCCGGACCGAATCCCCTGCCGCCATTGGATCCCCTTCAACCTGTCACCCGCTCCTTCGTCTGGAGGTAAGGTTCTTTGGCTCCCTTCATGCGGCGGTAAAGGAACAAACCTAGTCCCAACAACACCAGGGAGAGACTAACCAGTTGCGCGATTCGAATGTTGCCGTCAGCCATCATTCCCGGCTCGAACAATACCGTCATCGGAGACCACAGTCCGTTTAACAGCGTGGACAGCCAGGTCGGGCCATCAAAGGTAAGGCTGTCTGTCCGCAATCCCTCAATGAAAAACCGGCCCAGGGAATACCAGATAAGGTAGGCGAAAAAGATTTCCCCTCTTCGCGGATTGAGTCGCCGCAGCCCCAGCAACAACAGCAATCCGACCAAGTTCCACAGGGATTCGTAGAGAAAGGTGGGATGGTAAAAAAGTCCGCCGATGTTCATCTGCTCGATGATCCAGCCGGGCAGGTGCAAATCCTCCAGGAACTGACGGCTGACCGGGCCGCCATGTGCTTCCTGGTTGATAAAGTTGCCCCAGCGGCCGATCGCTTGTCCCAGGATGATGCTGGGAGCGACGATATCCGCCATTTGCAAAAAGGGCACACCGCGCTTTTTTACAAAGAAAGAACCGGCAACCAGAGCACCGATCAACCCTCCGTGAATCGCCAGGCCGCCTTTCCAAACCGCAATGATGTCGGCGGGATGTTGCATATAGTACTCCCACTCAAAGGCGACATAGTATAGCCGGGCACCGACGATGGCTGCCGGGATAACCCAGATCATCATGTCGAGAAACAGTTCACTGTCCAATCCGTGGCGCCTTCCTTCCAGAATGGCGATCCACAGACCGATCAGAACCGCCGACCCCATGATCACCCCGTACCAGTGGATATGGACAGGACCCAGCGAGACGGCGATCGGATCGATTGCCTGTGCAAACAACATCCAATGGCTCCTCCTTTATTCGTTCGCGTAGCCAAAATTCACTACCCATTTTAACCTACTTAACGAGGAAAAGAAACGAATCGGAACGATAGGCGAGCAAAAAGGAATCCCCAGGTAAAATATCCGGGCAAGGATGACAAAGAAAGCCCCGCTATAGACGGAGCATGTTCCCTGATCAATCAAAATCCTCGGGGTCTTCCAGACTCTGATTCAGCTTTTGGGCAAAGGTTTGGGCGGCGTGATACCCCATCCGTTTCAGGCGAAAATTCATTGCGGCCACTTCGACGATCACCGCCAGGTTACGCCCTGGGCGGACCGGGATGGTAAGCAGGGGAATACTGGTGTTGATGATTTCGATCCGATCTTCCTCTAGACCGAGGCGATCGTATTGACGGTTTTCCTGCCAGGCCTCCAATTGGATCACCATGGAGATCCGTTTGTAATCTCGCACGGCCCCGGCACCAAACAAGGTCATCACATTGATGATCCCCAAGCCCCGAATTTCCAACAGATATCGGATCAGCTCCGGGGCATGTCCCACCAGGTAGTTCTCCTCTGCCTGGCGGATCTCGACGGCGTCATCAGCCACCAGGCGATGGCCTCGTTTCACCAGTTCCAGAGCGGTTTCACTTTTGCCGATCCCGCTGCTGCCGGTGATCAACACCCCGACCCCATATATATCGACTAAAACCCCGTGCATGGTGGTAGTAGGAGCTAACCGCTTCTCCAGATAATTGGTCACTTTGCTGCTCAAACGGGTGGTGGAAGTGCCGGAGCGCAGGATCGGAATCTGACGCTTTCCTGCCTCCTCCACCAGTTCCTCCGGCGGCTCCTGCCCCCGGGTGATGCAAAAGCAGGGGGTCTCTTCACTGCAAAGAAATCGGAGCCGCTCCCGCCGGATTTTCTCCGTCAATCCGGAGATAAAGGTTAACTCCGTACGGCCCAGCATCTGCATCCGCTCTGCCGGGTAATAGGTGAAGAAACCGGCCAACTCCATCCCCGGACGATACAGATCGCTGGTAATCAGCTCCCTGGAAAGCCCCTTTTCTCCGGCCAGTATCTCCAAATCAAACTGATCCGCCACTTCTCTCACCGTCACCATGTTCGCCATTCCAAACCTTCCTCCCGTCCAGAAAAAAGCGGCCGTCCGCCGGCCGCCCGGTTACACATCAGGATACCGCTTCTTCTGTCTCTGTGTCAAAAATGTGGACTTTATTCATGTCCAGTGCCAGCTCCACGTCCACACCCGCCACAAATTGCGTCCGAGCATTCACCCGTGCTGTGATCCATTGATCAGTAATCCCCGACAGATAAAGATACATTTCCGAGCCCATATTTTCTGCGACTTCCACTTTGGCCTTGATGCGGCTGTCTGGAGAGGATTCCAAGAAGAGAGGTTCGTCGTGAATATCCTCCGGACGGATGCCGAAAATCACTTCCTTGCCAGGATAACCCGACTCCCGCAGCCGCTTGGCTTTGCCTTCAGGCAGTTTGATATCGAGTCCGGCAGTCCGGAAGTAGATCCCTTGTCCTTCCTCCTCCAGGCGCCCACGGATGAAGTTCATCGAGGGAGAACCGATAAAGCCGGCGACAAAGATATTGGCCGGATGTTGGTAGATGCGGTCCGGTGTGTCAACTTGTTGAATGACGCCGTCTTTCATCACAACGATCCGATCACCCATCGTCATCGCTTCCGTCTGATCATGGGTCACGTAGATCACAGTGGTTTTCAACCGCTGGTGAAGCTTGCTGATCTCCGTGCGCATCTGCACCCGGAGTTTGGCGTCCAGGTTGGACAAGGGTTCATCCATCAAGAACACCTGCGGCTCCCGAACAATGGCCCGGCCCAGTGCCACCCGCTGGCGCTGTCCGCCGGAAAGCGCCTTCGGCTTGCGATCCAAGAGATGCTCAATATCCAGAATTTTAGCCGCTTCCCGCACCCTTTGATCGATCTCCGCTTTTTTAAATTTGCGCAGTTTCAGACCAAAGGCCATATTTTGATACACATTCATATGAGGATACAAGGCGTAGCTTTGAAAAACCATGGCGATATCCCGGTCTTTCGGCGGCACATCGTTGACTAACCGATCCCCGATGTAAAGCTCTCCGTCGGTGATCTCCTCCAGACCGGCAATCATGCGGAGGGTAGTCGATTTTCCGCAACCTGAGGGGCCGACCAATACCAAAAATTCCTGATCCTTGATCTCAAGATGGAAATCGGACACCGCTGTCACATCATTGTACCGTTTTTCAATATGGTTCAACTTGACTCCGGCCATGGTGAAACCCCTTTCATCTGTTGGTCGGATTTATTGTAACTCGGGGGGATGCATGGACTCCATGTCCAAACCGACTGAAAATGACGGATCCCTGTTGAGCAATTTGCCTAGTTTGGAGTATTCACCAAAAAAGGAGAGCTGGAAACGAGCGGCGCATTTACCCGAAGCCTGCCACTGCACCCATAGGGCACAAGTCTCGCCAGTTCACACCGTTCTTGGTCTCGCTATGCTGCCTGCAAAGATGTAAGAGCTATCCTGCCCATCATCCAGCTGCAGGCAAGGGCTAAACCTGGGAAAAATTCGAAGATGTGAGTGGCCCCTAAACGCCTTTGCATGCTGATTCCCGCCGGGTAAACGTCAGCCCATCAGTTCGAAGGGACCTTTGGGGGCAAAAACGCTCTTTCGGATAAACGCTTCCACTCGTATCCACCCTCATTCATCACAACGCTTCGAGGTTGCCGTCCGTTCTTTAATGGGTCACCCTTCCGCCCTCCCTTTGGTCAACAGCAGGGCCAGGCGGATCCGGAAGGCATCTTCGAAGCAGCGGGCATCCAGGCCCGTATCCTGTTTGAGCCGATCGAGGCGGTAGATCAGAGTATTGCGATGGATAAACAATTTTCGGGCGGTCTCACTGATGTTTAAATTTTGTTGGAAAAATACTGCCAAGGTCCTGCAAAGTTCCTCATCCTCCCAAAAAGGGACCGGAGACAATTCCGCCAGAAATCGGTCCAGCCGCTTTTGATCCACCGGCTCCAGCAATTTTTCTAAGGTAAACTGCCAGGTGGTATAAACCGGTTGACCGGGATCATAGGTACCCCCCAGGTAGTAGGCTTCTCGCAGAGATTCCAGCACCTTCGGCAATCCCTCAGCAGAGCGAACAGGGGGATGAACAACCACAGTCACATCCTCGCCCACTTCGGTGGTCACCACCTCCGCCAGTCCCCAAGCGGCCTCCTCCATGCTCTGGCTTCCCTCAATCGCTCCTGCCGCCCCGGCGATCAGGGAGAGGGGTACCAACACCAAAAGCTCGGCCCGATTAATCGGCACCAGCCACGCTTGTTGATCAAAATAGGTGGCGAGCACCTGCTTCAGTCCGCTTTCCGGCTCGTCGTACACCCCCGAGCGGACGACGGAAAAGGGAACCCGTTCCTCCCAGGTTAATTGATCAACTGTGGGTGGTGGAGGAGATGATCCCTGGTGAAAGTCGGATTGTTGCAGCCAGCGAGCCATTGCAGCCAGGGGGGGCTGACACTCCATCTGGCGGTCCGAATTCTCCGAACGCTCCCACTCTGACAAGATTAACCGGATCAGCGTTTCCTCACCGGAAGTCAGCCCCTCACCTGAAGGAGTGCTCACTTGGTATCCGTCTCCCAAGCCGGGGGTAATCAAAAGCTTTTTTCCCAGCGCCTCTTCCAGACGACGGATCCGTTTCTCCCATTCCGCTTGTGACACATCCCTCGACTCCCTCTGTGTCTGCTTATCCTAAACCAAAGCCACCGGACCACGGTCAGCCCATCGATTCGTGGTGCTCTCAGGTGACCAAGTCGCTCTTTTTCCTCCTTTGACCTACCCGAGAACCTTATTTATAAGACCTTCAATTCCGAAGCCCTTTCCAGATACTGTTTAACAGCCAGGAGATGATGCTGACCAATATCGATCCGAACAACGCACCAAAGAAGCCTTCTACTTCAAAGCCTCCCACTAAAGCCCCGGTCAACCAGAACAACAGGGCATTTAAGACAAAGATAAAGAGACCGAGGGTGAGAAAAGAAATCGGCAAGGTGAGAAAAACCAGTACCGGCTTGATAAAGGTGTTGACCAGCCCCAGAATCAAGGCCACCATCAATGCAGTCCCGAAACCTTGCACCTCGATTTGGGGTATCACCTGGGCGGCGATCAGAACAGCCAGCGCATTGAGAAACAGACGGACGATAATCCCCAATCCTTATTCCTCCTTCCGCGAATTCCTTACTATTGTATCTTACCCGGGTAGGGGATGAAACAAGTGATCCATATGTCCCTGAACCTTTCTTTCGATTATAATGGCTGATGGCGCTAACAGGGGGAAACAATCATACATGAGACGGAGGTTGTGATCGGATTGGATATCGGAACCACCAGCACAAACGCGGTCGCATTCAGGCCCCACGGCCAGGTTCGGGCTGCCAAGAGCGTCGGCTACTCGCTCATCGCCCCCACCCTTCCCGGGCAGAACAGGACCCCGACGAAATCCTGGAAGCCGCCTGCCAAGCGATAAAACAGGCTGTGGATAAGGCAGAAGTGCAGCCGGAACAGGTGACCGCTGTTGGCATCAGTTCCAGGCGAAAAGCGTCCCTGCCGGGGCGGAAGGATTGCTGTTTCAACCCTTCCTTTCCGGGGAACGAGCCCCCTGGTGGAACCCTGATGCCCGGGGCACCTTTCGGCGTCGGCTTGCATCATCGGAAGGAACACTTTGTCCGCGCCGTGCTGGAAAGGGTCGGTTTCAGCATCCTCTCCGTCGGAAAAGCACTGGAGGAGCAGACGGGGCCGGCGAGGGATATTCGGATCTCCGGCGGCTTTGTCCGTTTCCCCCTGTGGCCGCAGATTTTGTGCGATGTGTTGGGCCGGGCGCTGAGCATTCCTGAATCAGAAGAAGCCTCGGCTTTCGGCGCCGCTTTTCTCTCCCTTTTCGCTTTGGGGGAAGTCAAGTCGCTGCAAGAGGTGCAAGAGCACATCCGCATTCGTCAACGTCTCCAGCCGGATCCCTCCAAGGGGGAGACCTACCGCCAGTTGTATCCGATTTACGAACTTCTTTATGCCCGGTTGGAAGAAGAGTATGAAGCCCTTCTCTTCTTCAATCGGATTCGGAGACTACTGATAAGCACGAAAACAGCCGGTATATAATACCGGCTGTCGAGAAAGTCTCGACAGCCTATTTTTTGGGGGAATCCTTTTCACTGCTTCCCACCGTTTATTAGGTTGAAGAAGAATGGGAGGGATGGGTGTGTTACGTTCCAATAAAGAGAAACAAAATGAGCTGGAGTTTGTCTGTATTGAAGAATTAGTTCCGGAAGATCACTTGCTCCGCAAAGTGGACAAGCATATCGACTTTTCTTTTATCACGGACAAGGTGCGGCCTTTGTATTGTGAGAACAATGGAAGGCCCTCCATTGATCCGGTCGTTCTCTTTAAAATGATGTTTATCGGGTATTTGTTCGGGATTCGTTCTGAACGTCAATTGGAAAAAGAGATTCGAGTTAATGTGGCATACCGCTGG
>NZ_FMZA01000013.1 GCF_900102685.1 Melghirimyces thermohalophilus | reverse complement strand
ACTTCTGTCCTTTTTTCGCCATGAAAACACCCCTTAAAAGTAGTTCCGTTCACAGGGGGTTTTTCCTGTGTCTACTTTAAGGGGTGCACATCAATAACGATCCCTGCTCTTTTTTTGTTTTTTTATTTTTCCTTCATCTTTTCCCAATCCTTAGGCACCACCGGAGCAAATTGTTGGGTGTTGACCCCTTGGTTGAACTGAATGTCTTGCACCTTGATGTGATAGGCTTCGTCCCCGTTCCGATCCGTCCCGATCAGCTTCAACAGCACGCCTGTCTCAGTATCCACCCACATTTTATAGGTGGTAGCTCCTAACTTCTTGGAGAGATACTCGTTGTGTTTCCCCTCGATCACCGTGATATCCCGGTTAAACATCTTGTCATGGCCCACGACTTTATTTTCCTTGTTACGCAGCCAGAATGCGTAGTTTTGCGGGAAAGTCACTTCTTTGGCAACATAGGCCGATGCCGGATCTTGCCGCTGGACAAAGACCGATTGCCCTTTTTCATTAGTAAAATGACGCGGTCCGTTGAATTCTTTTTGAGGAGCCACTTTCGATTTGGAGAACTGCTCTTTCTGATGGTTCATCACCAGCTGTTCTTTCCCGTTTGACTTGGTTTCAAAGACGGTTCCGTTTGCTTTGGTCACCTTCACATGGCTTCCCGGTATTTTTCCTTCATCCACCTGAAATTCGACCGTTTCATTTTGTCCGTTGTTTTGGAAATGGATGTGGAAGGATCCTTGGATGTTTTGGTAATGATCCACCGCATTCAACATTTTCTTTTGAATGGAGGCGATTGCGGAGTTGGTATGGTAGGTTTGATCGGTCAAATGGTTCACCGAAGCAGTCGGCAGGCTGTACAAATTGACCATGTCCGCACCGGTATATGTGTTTGCGTAATCGCCGTGTTGAGTCACGTCGACTCCATTCATCGATCCACTAACAGCACCGATGTAACTCCAGCCACCAGGTGCTGTATTCTGGTTAATATCACCAACAGAATAGTGACCGGAACTATTTTTTATAAAATAGTTCGCAGCAGGGTTCGTAAAATCGGAGTTGTTGAGCCATACGGAGAGTTCTGGATTGTTATAGGAATAGTCGTAGTCCCAGTGATACCACCGATAGGAATCGTTTCGGGCAAGGCGATCATCTCCGTTTTGGTCCCCACTGTATCCACTTCGATAGGTCCAACTTCCATAAGATCCATTGGAGCAAGGATAACCAACCGCATCATTATCACACATGGCTTCCGTTGCATAAACGGTTGAAGGAGCGCTAGTTCCCAACCCTCCGACGGCTAACACACCGACTATCAGACTGCTCAACAACTTTTTCATCTTCATCCCTCCTCGAGTAATCATTCGTACCGCAGTTTCCTTTTGTGTCCATTTCGTATTAATTTTTCCTTTCATTTGCAAATTTCAAAACAAACCTTCGAAAAATGATCAAGCGCACAGATGACTAATCCCTATAGCCTAAGCCTCCTTCTTCAATGACCAGGATCTGTGGTTCCGCATGATCCGATCGATCACCAACGAGCTTTTTTCGGATTACTTTCTCCGGCACGATTCCTGTGCTATGCTGGGATCAAAAAGAGGGGAATGGGGGATGACGGTTCAACTATCCTGTGAAAAGTCGATTTATTCTTTCAGTAAAAACCACGCGCCCATTGTGCGGGTGACGGCGCCGGCACGTGTGGAGATCGAAACTTATGATTGTTTCACCAACCAGGTGACGTCTACCGAAACCTTTACCTCCTTGGATTGGGATCGAATCAACCCCGCCACCGGTCCGATCGAGGTGGAGGATGCGGAACCAGGGGATATCTTGAAAGTCCACATCGAAACGATCGAGTGGGCGGAGCAGGGAATCATGGCCACGGGCCCCAAAATGGGGGTGATGGGTCACCGTCTCCAAAAACTGAGCGCTAAACCGATTGCCATCCGGGACGGCAAAGCCATTTTCAACGAGCAGTTACATATCCCGCTCAATCCGATGATCGGGGTGATAGGTGTGGCTCCCGCAGAAGGGGAGGTCCCCTGTGGGACCCCCGGCTCCCACGGTGGCAACATGGACAATAAGCTGATCACGGAAGGGGCCACCCTCTATTTTCCGGTGTTTGTGAAAGGGGCCCTGTTTGGGCTGGGGGACCTCCATGCGGCGATGGGAGACGGAGAAGTCTGTGTCTCGGGCATCGAGATCCCTGGCAAGGTGACCGTTCAGTTGGATGTGATCAAAGGTTTCTCCATTCCCAATCCCCGTCTGGAAAATGCCGATTCCTTCGTTACTATCGCTTCTGCCTCCACCCTGGACGAAGCAGCCAAAACAGCGGTGGAAGAGATGATCGACTATCTCTCTCAGTATATCGATCTTCCACTGGAGGAGCTGACGATGCTGATGAGCGCCACCGGCCAAACGGAGATTTGTCAGATGGTCGACCCCTTGGTCACTGCCCGCTTCGTCGTTCCCAAGTGGGTGTTGAAATCTTACCAGGTCCCTATTTATGAGTAAGATAAAACACAAAATAGCCGGGGAATCTATCCACCCGGCTTTTTGCATAGCTCCATTCGATTAACTTTTCGGAGCCAGTTCCACCGCTTGCTGGATCGCTGCCACCATGCTTTTTTCATCCGCTTGCCCGGTGCCGGCGATATCGAAGGCCGTTCCATGGTCCACACTGGTCCGAATGATGGGCAGGCCCACGGTGATGTTGACGCCGGCATCCAGACCCAACACTTTGACAGGACCATGACCCTGGTCGTGATACATGGCCACCACGATATCAAAGTCTCCCCGGACGGCGCGGAAGAAAAGGGTGTCGGCGGGCAGCGGCCCCTCTACATCGATCCCTTCCTCCTTCGCTTTCTCCACGGCGGGGACCACTTTTTCCTCCTCTTCCCCGTTGCCGAAGAGGCCGTTTTCCCCGGCGTGGGGGTTGATCCCGCACACGGCGATCCGCGGCTTGGCAATACCGGCGCGGCTCAGGGTGTCATGGGCGAGACGGATCACCCGATACACTCTATCGGGCTGGATCATCCGAACGGCCTCGAGCAGCCCCACGTGAGTGGTCACATGAATCACTTTTAGCTTGGGCGCCGATAACATCATGGAATAATCGTCGGTTCCAGTCAGATCGGCTAGAATCTCCGTATGCCCCGGGTAACGGTGCCCCCCTTGCTGCAGGGCTTCTTTATTGAGCGGCGCTGTGCAGATGGCGTCCAGTTGACCATCCTGCGCCAGGCGGATCGCCTTCTCCAGATAACGAAAGGCGGCATCCCCTGCCTGGGGGGAGACTTGCCCCACGGGAAGCTCTGGAGAAAGCAATCCCAGGTCCAAAACGTCCACCTGTCCCTGCTGGAAGGTAGCCTCGCCCACCGATGACACCGGATGAATCCCCAAGCCGGTCCGAACAAAGGTCTCTGCCCGTTCCATGATCTTCTGATCTCCGATCACAATGGGGCGACATCTATCATAAAGGTCCGCCCTGTGTAAAGCTTTCAGGATAATCTCAGGGCCGACCCCCGCTGCATCTCCCATCGTCATTCCGATAATCGGTCGGTCACTCATACACTTTTGTCCCCTTTAACCGATGATTTGCTTCAACCAATGAGACATCCGAACCGAAGGCGCCTGCTTTGGTGACGGCCAGTCCCGAAGGACCGCCCAGAAGGGTACCGATGGGGAGTCCCGGCTCCACTTCTCCCTTCAGGGTCAGACCCTGTGCCCCGATGTGGCGACAGACGGATTTGGCCGTATCCCCTCCGGTCAGGATGAGACGTTCCACCTGATTTTGCCGGATCACTTCCCCAGCGAGTTTTCCCAATTCACCGACGATCCGTTCACCCGCTTCGGCTCGATTCCAACCGGCTGGTTTCGCTCCGGTCGTATCTCCGGATCCGACGTATATCACCAGGTCACGGCCTTGCTTTAAGACCCGGCCGGCTCGTTCCATGGCATCCTCCAGAGAGGGGGGATCGGCGAACAGCAAGCGGGTGGGATCCAACTCGAGGATTTCCGTCCCGGGTTCCTGCAGCATTCGTTTCACCTGCCTTTGGGTTACCTGGGACATGCTGCCGGATACGGTCAACACAGGACCCCGGGTCTCAGGCAGTTCCTCCCTTTTCTCTTCTCCCAGCGCAGGAAGAAGGTGCTCGGCCAACCCGGCAGAACCGACCCACAGAACAGCATGCTGCCTCAACTGCTGAACAATTCGGACCAAATCCTCATCGGTGGCGGCATCAAAGATCAACAGCCGGATGCCCTTTTTCCGACAATTAGCCAGCCGTTCTGCCCAATCCTCCCCGGAACCTCGGGGAAAAAGCATGGTCTTTTCCCCTGTCTGAGCCGTCAAAAGACGGCTGAGATCCGATTCGGTGACCGGTGTTCGGGGATCCCGGGCCACCTCCGTTTCATGAACGGGGACCCCTTTCACATAATGGATACCTCCTTCTGTGGCCCGACCCATTTTGGGATAGGCGGGAGCGATCACGGCAAACGGGAGCCCTGATTCATCCAGGGCCGCTTGCACCTCGGATCCTACATTTCCTCTTAAGGTGGAATCGATTTTTTTGTAATAAAGTTTCGTCCCTTGCTCCTTCAGCCACCGGACCGCCTGGGATACCGCTTTGGCGGCCGCAGTCGGGGCAAGCGTCCGACTATCCGTTTCCAGCACGATACCATCCGTTGCCCCAAGGGAAGCTTCGGGACAGAACAGAACAGAGACTTCCAACCCTTTGGCGACAAATTGAACACCCGTATCCCCCGCTCCAGTCAGATCATCGGCGATCACGCCGATGGCGGGATCCCGGTTCACATGGATACCTTCCATAAGAGTGGCCTCCGTCAGGATTTTTTCCAAGGTTTTTTCACTAGGAACGCGATATACAACGGCAACAGCAAGGCAGTCGTCACTGTGGACGCCGCCACCTGAACCGTAGCCAGCGCCGATACCTTGGCGAAAGAAGCGTTGGCTGCAGCGATAGCCGCAGGAGTGGCCACAGCGTTACCCGCCGTCGAACCTTCCGCTGCTCCGGTGATGGGGTTCCAGCCGCAGGCTTTAAAGACGAGGTAACCGGCGGTGCCAGTCAAAATAACAGTCAGCACACCCAGTAGGATTCCGCTGAGTCCCCCTTCGATAATCTTGCTGAAATCGATTCCCATCCCCAGGGCGAAGGCGAAGAAGGGGATCAACATGTCGCTGCCTTTCCCCAGGAAGTTTCGCATTTCGTCGTCCAGATTACCCAAAACCATCCCCACCAGAATCGGCAGCAAGACCGACAGAAAAGATTGCAAGGAGAAGAATCCTTCCACATAACCCATCGCCCCAAAAATGCTGAGGGCCACCATGGTGAGAAACGGTCCGTCATTGAGTGCCAACAGAGAATAGGCCGCTTTATCTTCTTTATTCCCGTATTGGCCCACAATCGCCATATACAAGCCACCGTTGCTATTGGTCATCGCCGCAATGATCGCTAAGGGCGCGAGACCGAGCCACAAGCTGTCCTCTCCGGCGAAGGTGTAGGCGATCAGGCCAACCGCCGCTCCCACCAGCCATTTCACCCCCAGGAGGGTGGCCCCTTTGGCCAGACTGACTCCGAAACTGCGCAGGTTGATCTGCGCCCCGGCACAAAGCAGGAACAGCGCGATCAACGTGCCCGATCCGTCCACAAACAGATCTTGGGTAAAGTTTCCGATCCGCAGCAGTCCCGGGGCAAAGGTGTTGATCAGAGCCGCCGTGAGCAGCGGAATCACCATCATCCCACCGGGAATCCGATCCATAAACCGCTTGATCTTCATTGCCAACCTCTCCCTTACCGTATCAGATTCGTTTAATTTTACAACAAATAAACCAAAAGAAAACGCTTTCACTTTGAGTCTACATAAGTTATGTTCTATATTGCAATGGTATTAGTAACCGTTTTCCGGGAGAGGTTATTTGCGATTCAGTTTTCGCCACAAGGTACTACGGTTGATTCCCAGTCGTTTGGCCGCCTTTGTCCGATTGTCCCCTTCTTCTTCCAACACCTGGCGGATGATCCGTTCCTCGATTTCTTCTAAAGTCCCGCTTAAAAAGTTGTTGCATTCTGATATCCCTTGTGTAAACCCCATCGATTGATTCAGTTGCTTCCGTCCTTGGTCGACAGATAGAAAGGGGGTATTCGCTTCCCGTACCAACCCTTCCAACGTAGCAGCCAGCTGGGGTAGGTTCCCCGGCCAACGTTCCCTCTTAAACAACTCCAACAATTCCGGCTCCAAGCCGACCACCTGTTTTCCGTACTTGGAATTGAACTGGGCAATCCAAAGACGGCATAAGTCGTCCAAATCCTCGATCCGCTCCCGCAGAGGAGGTAAGTGAATGAAGATATAGGAGCTTCCTTTCATATCAGCAGCTCGATAGCCAGAGGAAAAAATCAGCCGAGGTCCATTATCTTCCGCAGTATCAGAAAGCAGACGTTCCCTGATGCCGGCAGACAGCTGATCCGCTCGCTCCACATGAAGAGTTCCCCCCTGGGCCACATCTATTTCACGATCCACCAGTATCTGTTCCATGCGGGCTCCATCTACTGTGATCAAGGGACCTCGCCGCCCGCTTGCCAGGTGGATCGCCTCAGCAAAGCGGGTTTTTCCAGTTCCCTTCTCCCCTGTGAGCCAAACCGGCGTCGAAGTGGAGGCCGCTACTCTGGCTTGCTCCACCGCCTGCCGTATGGATCCGCTCCTACCTTCGATGCGGGAGAACGCGGCAAAGCCGCTCCGTTTGACCTTGATTCCTTGTCCCTCCGGGTACGCGCTTTCCTGGAAGGTGTACACCACAAACCCGTCCACCTCCTCGGACTGCACCACCACGCTCCGTTCTGAAGGGAGAGTGATCCCGTGGACAATCCTCCTATCCTTTAAAAAGGGATGTTCCCGCCACAACCAGGCGGCCACATCTTCTGCTCCTCTCTCGGTCATATCCAACCATTTCTTTAACCGGTAGTTGGCATAGATCGTCCTCCCTTGATGATCGGTGATCAGAATCCCCCGCTCCTCCCGATCTAGGATCGACTGCAACAAGCGGAGTTTCTCCTCTCGATGCCGAATCCGTTGAAAGGTCTGCTTGGCTTCTCGGAAAGCATCTGACACCGCCTCTTTTCCCGAGGTGATCAGAATGCCGTGTAGTCCCTCTTCTCCCGCTGTCCGCACGGTCACAACATCACCCAGTACGACCCGGACTCCCGCTTGACGCAGCTGCGTCAAAACCTGTCTCACTTCTCCGGGGTCGTGGATCGTATAACTCTTTAGATCCAGTCCCAACAGATCCCGCACCGTAACCGCTCCCCGGGTAATGGCGGGAAAACCGACAATAGCCGCATCGCCCTGATAATCCTTGACCAGCGTTAACACCCGCAGCATGTCGTAGCCGGTGATCGGGATCTCAATCACCGGAAGGGAGATCGCTTCCTGGATCAGCTGAGCCGTCCCTCCGCGGCTGATCACCAGATCAAACCCATTCTCCTCGGCACGGGCCGCCTGCTTCACACCAGCTTCTAAGTCCCCCGTTTCCACTTCTAGATCGATCTCCGGGTCCTTATCGGCCCACTCCAACAGCAGCTTCTTCAACCCTGGGTAGGGAGCGACCGCCAATATTCTCATCTGACACCACCCCATTCCGTTGCAAAATACAACGATACTGTAGCATACTCATTGCGAGAAAACAAACCACCCAGGTGGCGAACGAATCAAAAAAACGACCCGCTTAGGGTCGCTAATTGATTTAATCCAGCGGTCGCAACCGGGCTTCGATTCTTTCCCGTTGGGGTTCCAGAAAAGGAGGAAGAGCCAGCTTTTCTCCTAAGTGGTCGGGGTCCTCATCTGTCGCAAACCCGGGGCCATCGGTGGCCAGTTCAAACAAAATCCCGTTTGGTTCCCGAAAGTAGATGGAGCGGAAATAATAGCGGTCAATAGGGCCTGAATGGTGAATTCCCGCCTCGTTTAACCGCTCCAGCCACGCCTCGTATTCCTTATCGTCAGGCACCCGGAACGCAACGTGATGGACCCCGCCCCGGCCCAGGCGTTCCCTCGGGAGATCGGGCCGCTCTTCCACGTGGATCTCGGCGCCGGGACCCCCGTCACCCGTAGCGAAGATCTGGATATCCGGTTGCCCCTCATCTGGAGACGGATATTCTCCCGCCGGACGGAATCCCAGCACATCCAGCAGTATGCGGAGAGTGGGTTCCGCTTCGGCCACCGTCAACATCACCGGGCCCAGTCCCAGAATGCCATGCTCGACTGGAACCGGACTTTTTTCCCATGGATGACCGCCAGGGACGCCCTTTTCATCTTCCACGACCAACGCCAATCGCTGCCCCTCGAAATCCCGGAAAAGGAGTCCATCCCGTCCTCCGCGGTCGGAGAAGCCTTCATGTTCCACCTGAAGTTGGTCAAACCGATCCGCCCAATAATGGAGCGCTTCCCGACCTTTTACCCGCAGCGAAACTGATGATATGCTGCCGGTCCCCGGGTGGGTGGGCGCCAGTTGAGGAATATCAAAAAACGTCAATTCCGTCCCCGGGTTTCCCTGTTCATCCCCGTAAAACAAATGATAACAGGATGTATCATCTTGGTTGACCGTCTTCTTTACCAAGCGCAGACCCAGGGTCTCCGTATAAAAGCTTCGATTCCGGGGAGCATCTGCCGTCAGCGCCGAAACATGGTGAATGCCGGTCAGTTGCACGGGATCACCTCCGTTTTCTTGACATAAAAACAGCCGCTGACCTTTTCCTGTCAGCAGCCGCAACCGGATTCCGGTTTATGAATTCGTATGTTGCTCCTGTGTGTTTGACTCCTCAACGCTCTGTTCCGTGGACACCGCTTCTCTCTGTTTCGGGAAAAAAGGTTTGACATACTTATTGAGCAGCCAGGTTGCCACAAAAGCGACGATCAAGGCTTTGATAATAAAAACGGCTAGTTCCGCACCTAGAGGGATGATCAATTGATTCATCCAATCCGGTTGCATAGGTTGTGCTCCGGGGATAGTAATCACTCCTTGTCAGATTAAAAAATGCTCGATCGCTGGAAGGTTCCTTAATGGTTTTACCTTCTTCTCCGGGATCTAAACATGAACACCTCGTGTTACGGACACTTCCCGTCCTTATAGAGGTTCACCACAGTAAACGGTCGATTCCCTCACTCCGTTTCTTTTATCTCTCTTTAATTCGGATATTTTTTTCGAAAAAACAGACCAACACAATAAAGTTATTATAAGGACATTTCTTCAGATCGAACCTGACTACCATCGGGATCCAGAAGATGCGATCACTTTCCCAAGCCTCGCGGAAAGAAAAACCCGGGGACGAAAACAGCGGTGCTCATCTGAATCGAACGATGAACATGGGCTCGGCCGGATTCTCAGACAGGCAATCATAGTGGTCCAAATTGACTGGAAACCCCTCCCGTTTAGTGGGAGGGTATCTTCCCATCGCCAAGACTGCCCCGTTCCGCCGCGGCTGCTGTTAGATGCAGGGTTGAAAGACCGAGTTACTTCAGACCAATGGAGATATACTTGGTTTCCAGATATTCTTCGATTCCGTAACGGCCGCCTTCCCGACCGAGGCCGCTCTCTTTCATCCCGCCGAAGGGGGCTTGAGCAGTGGACGGCATGCCGTCGTTTACCCCGACGATCCCGTATTCCAGGCCTTCCGAGACACGGACGGCGCGGGACAAGTCCCGGGTGTACAGGTAAGCGGCCAAGCCGAATCGGGTGTTGTTGGCCAATTCGAGGGCCTCTTCTTCCGTATCGAAGGCATGAACAGGGAGCACCGGGCCGAAGGTCTCCTCCTGTTCCACCTGCATCTGTTCCGTCGTGTCCAACAGAACCGTCGGTTCAAAGAAGCAGCCGTTTCCATTCACCGGTATCCGGTTCCCTCCAAGCATCACCTTTGCTCCCTTCGCCTCGGCGTCACGGACGTGTCGATCCACTTTTTCCAAGGCGGCTTCATCGATCAGGGGACCGATCTGCACGTCCTCCTCCAGTCCGTTCCCCACCTTCAGTTCACGGGCATAACGGGTCAGCAGGGAGGTAAATTCATCTTTGATGCTGCGATGAACATAGACCCGATTGGTGCAGACGCAGGTTTGACCGGCATTGCGGAATTTGCTGTCCAACACTTCTTGAGCCGCTTGTTCCAAGTCCGCATCCTCAAAGACGAGGTAAGGAGCGTGTCCCCCCAACTCCAAGCTGAGTCGTTTGACGGTGTCCGCTGCCTGTCTCATCAAGGTTTTGCCCACTTCCGTCGAGCCGGTGAAGGTCAGTTTCCGGACGCGTTCATCCGCTAGGAGGGCATCTCCGATCTCTGCTGCCCGGCTTCCGGTCACCAGATTAAACACCCCAGCAGGAATGCCGGCGTTTTCCATGATCTCTGCTAGCAACGCCGCAGTCAGCGGGGTTTGTTCCGCCGGTTTGACCACCATGGTGCAGCCAGCGGCAAGGGCCGGAGCCGCTTTGCGCGTGATCATGGCCGCTGGGAAATTCCAGGGGGTGATCGCCGCCGCCACCCCTACCGGTTGGTGCTGCACCCAGATCCGCTTGTCCGGGGAGCTGGCGGGGATGGTTTCGCCATAGATCCGCTTGGCTTCTTCCGCATACCATTGGAAGAAGTCGGCGGCGTATTGCACCTCACCTCGCGCTTCCGCCAGAGGTTTGCCCTGCTCCTGGGTCATGAGGCGGGCCATCTCCTCCTTCCGTTCCATCATCCCGTCGTATACCCGGGCCAGCAGTTCTCCCCGCTCCCGGGCGGTTTTCCGGGACCAGGCCGGGAATGCCCTGGAAGCGGCATCTACAGCCTTTTTCACCTCTTCCTTCCCGCCGTCCGCCATGCGGCCGACTACCGAGCCGTCGGCGGGATTGGTCACATCAAAATACGCTTCCGTCGACGCGTCTTGCCACGTTCCATCAATATACAACCGATATTGAATCATTTTGCTTAACCTCCTTAGCAGCATAGTATCATTTAAACGATTGGACAGTCCGTATAACAGTTGGATGTTATCCTGTCTCTCGAATCTAACATAACAATCACATATTTAGTAAGAAAACCGAAACCCATTGATCAAACACTTAGAATGGGTTTGGGACCAACGGCCAAGAACCCGGCTCCCTGTAAGCTGAGGAGCCGGGTTCTTGGTGTTGCCTTTTGCTAAATGGCAAGACGAGAAGGTATGCGGACCGATTCATCAGGGTTGAAAGATAAAATCTTCATCGCGCAAATGCTCGACATGAACAGCACGGTGGTAGGAGTTTCCTTTCAGACTGAAAAAGTCATGGTTTTTCGTCTTCGTTTTCAACCCGTTTTCCACAATGGGATTGATCTTTTCTTCAGGAAATAGGGGCTCCTTTCCGAGATTCATCAATGCTTTGTTGGCGTTGTAACGAACAAACCGGTTCACGTCATCTTCCAGACCGATCGGGTGATACATTTCTTCCGTATAACGCAGCTCCAGGGCATATAGTTGATTGAGAAGATCATACACCTCTTGATCGATATCCTGCTGCTCTTGCTCCGATAGTTGTTCGTATACATTTTGAGCCAATATGCCGACAAACAGGCCGTGAATACTCTCATCTCTTAAAATCAGGTTGATAATTTCACCACTTGCTGTCATTTTCCCCTGACCGCTCAAATACAAGGGGTAAAAAAAGCCACTGTAAAATAAAAAGGATTCTAGGAACACACTAGCCGCCATCGCCATATACAACGATTTTTTGCTGCAAGTAGGCTGCCATAACTGATGATAACGATGAATAATCAACTCTGCCTTTTCCGTCAGGAGAGGGTGTTGATCGACCCATGAAAATAATTCATCGATCTCCTGAGTGGTGCACAATGTGGTGAAAATATGACTATAGGAACGCGCATGAATCTCTTCCATAGCGCCCATGAAAGCGAGGACGGATTTCGCTTGCAGGTTATCGGTGTGCATCAAAATAAGCGGCATCCCTTCGCCCCCCTGTTTCGTATCGAGGAGGGTCAGGCCGCCAAGCACTTTCTTGTACACCTCCTTTTCTTGATCCGATAATCGAGACCACACGTTTTTATCCTCCGACACGGGAATTTCCTCTTCCGTCCAAAACTGCTGGATATTCTGATTCCAAAACATCTGTGAAAAATCATCCTCCGGCCGGTTCCAATTGACTGCCTTCATCCTTTCAACCTCCTAGGTTTATGATATTTCGTCACACCGAACAAGCGATACACTCCTCCACCCCTCTTTTCCTCGTACGGGTATAGTACAGGCTCTTCAGTCCTTTTCGATTGGCGTAGATGTAATAACGAGCCAGCTCCCTAGTAGAGATATCGGAGTTGACGTATAAGATCGTCGATATACCTTGATCTACATGCTGCTGAATAACAGCCATCAGATCAATCAGTTTAAACATGTCCATATCATAGGCTGATTTATAAAGAAATAAATTTTCTTTACTCAAAAACGGAGCGGGATAATACGTTGTCGCATTCCCATATGTACGGGTCTCAATTGGATCCACAATCGGCATCACCGAAGAGGTCGCGTTCTGAATATACGAAATGGAGGCAGTTGGGGCACAGGCCAGACGGTACGCATGATACAAACCGAACTCCTGTACGTTACCCATCAGATCCTTCCACTCGCGCGGCCCCGGCACCCGGATGTCCGAAAAAAGTTGATCCACTTTTTTTGTTTGGGGCCGGAAATCTTCACTGATATACCGGTCAAAATAACGTCCATTCGCATAGTCCGACTGCTCAAAACCGGAAAAAACAGCACCTTTTTCCTTGGCCAACTCCATCGATTTTTCTAAGCTGTAGTAATTGAGCATCATAAAAAAGGTGTTGGCGAAATCCTTTGCTTCTTCGCTTTCATAGGGGATACCCACTTTGGTTAGGTAACCGTGCAGATTCATCACGCCCAGACCGACCGAGCGCAATTCCCGGTTTGCCTTACGTACTCCCGGTGCATTGGTTACATTGGTCATCTCTGATACAGCCGTCAGCATCTCCATCCCCGTATGGACTGATTTTCGAATGTTTCCGCTCTCCATGACATTGGCAATGTTTAATGAACCGAGATTGCAGCTGATGTCCCTGCGAATGATATCTTCCTCGTGATGATCGGTGATGGTCGATGTTTCCTGCAATTGAAAGATCTCCGTGCAAAGGTTGGACATTTTGACGCTTCCTATGTTGTGCAGCGGATGCTGTCGATTGGCATTGGATATGAAGACGAGATACGGATAACCACTCTCCATTTGAATCATCGCGATCTTGGTCAGCATCTCTCTCGCCGACATCACTTTCTTCTTTTTGACATTCGGATGCTGCAAAAGTTCATCATACATCTCGTCCAAGTCCATGTCGTCCAAGTGCTTGCCATAGGCTTTATAAACGGAAAATGGAGCAAATGCATAAAGGTCCTCATCTCTCTCAGCCAGTTCAAACAAGATGTTGGGACAAATAAGCCCGATAGATAGAGAGGCTAGGCGGGATTTTTCATCCGCGTTAATTTTTTTGCTATCCAACAGTTCATTGGCATCCCAGTGAAAAACATTGATGTAGACCGCTCCGGCTCCTTTCCGTTGCCCCAGCTGGTTGGCGTAGGAGAACGTATCCTCCAAAATTTTGGCTACCGGCATCACCCCACTCGCAGCATTGGCAATCCCCTTGATTTCCTCCCCGCGGGCTCGCAGCTTACTCAGGTTGAGCGCAATGCCTCCCCCTTGTTTCGACAACTGCATCGATGTCGAGATGTTGTAACAGATGCTATTTAGAGTGTCGTCCATTTCTAACAAGTAACAGGAAACCATTTCACCGCGACGAGTTTTTCCTGCGTTCAGAAAGGTGGGAGTGGCCGGTTGATAGCATTGTTCAATCATAGAGTCGGCATAGGTTAGCGCTTGATCCAAGTTTCCGCGGGCTAGAAAAAGAGCGACGATTGCGATGCGGTCTTCGTATGTTTCCAAATACTTTTGCCCGTCGCTGCTTTTCAAGGCATAGTCACGGTAAAATTTAGAGATCGCCATATAGGATTGAAACTGAAATTGGTAGGTGTAAACGTGTTGAAAGACTCTCTCCATTTGATCCAATGTATATTGTTTTAAAAGGTTGTCATCATAGTGATCAACCAGCAAATATTTAATTTTTTCCCGAAGGGAAGAAAAATGAATCGATTGGGAGTCAACCTCTTCCTCAAACATACGGACGGCTTCCAAGTCTTTTTCAAGATCAAAAAAACCGTCTTCCTTGCGAGAAAGAATCTCGTTGTTTAGCTCAATATGTTTCAACTGTTTCTTCAATTCCCCTCATCCTTTCATTGAATATTTCGACATCCCCCTTGGTACCGCTCATTTCAAATTTGCACAAAATCGGAACTCCGTACTTCTCGGCAATGATGTCCGCACTACGAGCAAATCCCTCTCCCCAATTCTTGTTTCCCGAAGCCGCTACAGCAAATAAAAAGCGGTGGTTCCGTTGCAAGAACTGGGTAACCTGATCCGGTACCTGTCCAAATCCGGTAGTATAAGTAACCAGAACAAAAGGCTGCTCGACTAGTGGATTCTCATCGATGCATAGTGCCGAAAAACCGGTTTTAACGATAAAGCGACGGACGTTTCCTGTTTTGGAAGCATATAGAATGTGCATCACATACCCCCCCTTTCATCTCGTTTTCTTTCAGTAAGCGGAAGTTTTACATAATCGATAGCTACCTTTTATCAGCTCGAACGTCCTATGTTATGTATGTTCTGACGCCCCTATAAAACACAATATATTGTTGTTTAATGAAAAACATACACCAATATATTGTGTATGTCAACAAAATATCGCCAACACTACTAAGATTCGTGTTGGCGTGAAATCAGAGATTTGTTATCGAATTTGATACACACGGGCCTCATAAGGTTTTAGAGTGAAGGAAGAAATGTTTTCCGTCGGGTCCACTTCGAGGTTGGCGATGATCAACTCCTGCCGGGTCATCTCCACTTCCGCCGGCATTTGGAAATCCGCCTCTTCCCCGGAAAAATTGCAAATCACAAGCCACTGTTCCCCTTTGAAGGAACGGGTGTAAGCATAGATTTGTTCGTGATCCTCCAGGATCAAATCATAGATGCCATAAACCATGATCGGATATTTTTTGCGCAATTGAATCAGACGGCGGTAGTAATGGAAGACGGAGTCAGGGTCCTTAACCGCCTGTGCCGCGTTGATCTCCGGATAGTTGGGATTGACCCGGATCCACGGGGTGCCGCTGGTAAAACCGCCGTTCGCTGAATCATCCCATTGCATCGGTGTACGGGCGTTATCCCGACTCTTTTTGTGAATCGAACGCATCACTTCCGTCGGATCGACCCCTTCCTTTTCCACCTTTTCTCGGTACATGTTCATTGTTTCGATATCCCGGTAATCTTCAATCGAATCAAACTGCACATTGGTCATTCCCAGCTCTTCCCCTTGATAAATGTAAGGGGTCCCCTGCATCAGATGGAGGCAGGTGGCCAACATTTTGGCTGATACCACGCGGTGCTCTCCATCATCCCCCCAGCGGGAAACGATCCGCGGCTGATCGTGGTTGTTCCAGTAGAGACTGTTCCAACCGCAGCCCTCTAGCCCCTTTTGCCAGCGGGTCATTGTCCGCTTCAGATCCGTCAGCTTCATCGGTTTGACGTCCCATTTCCCGCCGGGGCCGGAGTCCAAATCCATGTGTTCAAATTGGAAGACCATATTGAGCTCATTCCGAGCTTCCCCTGTGTAGAGGCGGGCCTCTTCAGGGGTGACTCCCGGCATCTCCCCCACGGTCATGATGTCGTATCGATGGAGGACCTCCCGGTTCATCTCCTGCAAAAACTCATGGATTCTGGGTCCGTTCATGAAAAAGTCCGCCCCAGAAACGTATCCCTTTCCTTCGGGATCCGGGGCATCGGGCAATTTCGGCACTTTGGAGATGAAATTGATCACATCCATGCGGAAACCGTCGATCCCCTTGTCCAGCCACCACGTCATCATCTCGTAAATTTCTCGGCGTAGGCGAGGATTTTCCCAATTGAGATCCGGCTGCTTTTTGGAGAAGAGATGCAAGAAGTATTCATCTGTCGTCTCGTCATACTCCCAAGCGGAACCGGAAAACATCGACTCCCAATTGTTGGGCTCCTTCCCATCGGATCCCGGACGCCACCAGTAATAATCCCGATAAGGCGAATCCTTGGAGGAACGGGATGCGACAAACCAGGCATGTTCATCGGAGGTGTGATTCACCACCAGATCCATCACCAGCTTCATCCCCCGGCGGTGAACCGCCTCCAGCAGCTCCTCCCAATCGGCCATGGTACCGAATTCATCCATGATCGCCCGATAATCACTGATATCGTAGCCGTTATCATCATTAGGGGACTGATAGACCGGAGACAGCCAGATCACATCTACACCCAGCTCTTCCAAATAGTCCAGCTTTTCCGTGATCCCCTTGAGATCGCCGATTCCATCTCCATCAGAATCCTTAAAGCTCCGGGGGTAAATTTGATAAACAACACTTTCCTTCCACCATCTTCTGCGAGTTGATTGCGTCATCGGTCTCCCCCTTTTCTATCAATAAATCCGAGCTATTTGCTTATCATTTATTTCACCGCACCACGGGTCACACCGCTGATGATCCACTTCTGCGCCACCAGGTAGACGAGGATCATCGGCGACAGCGCCATCAGATACGAGGCGAAGGCCAAGTTGTAGTCGGTGCTGAATTGGGACTGGAATACATACTGCACCAAGGGCAGAGTGAAACTCTCCCGGTCGCTCAGAATCACCAATGGCAGCAAAAAGTCGTTCCATGCCCACAGGCAGGTGAGTATGCCGACGGTAGCGTTCATCGGAGCCAAAAGGGGGAAGATCACCTTCCAAAACACTTTCCACGGCCCTGCTCCATCCACGTAAGCCGCCTCTTCCAGCTCCTTAGGAATCGATTTGATATAGCCGACATAAACAAAAATGTTGAAGGCCAACCCATAAACGATATAGAGGAAGATGAGCCCGCCCTGGTTATTGAGGCCGAGGAAACTGGTTTCTTTAACAATCGGCAACATAATGATCGGAAACGGAACAAACATGGCGCTAACAAAGTAGTAGTACAGGAAACGAAAAAATCGCCGGTGCAGGTTGCGAGCGATGGCATAGGCGACCAGGGAATTGGTCAAAAGCGTAAACAAAACGGTAAAGGCAGTCACCACCACACTGTTCCCAAGGGCCTGGAAGAAGTGGGTCAACTGGATCGCCTCGGTAAAGTTGGACAGACTCCACGCTTCCGGCAATGACAACAGAGACCGATTCATCTCCTCCGGTGTTTTGAAGGCCGTCACCACGGTCAGATACAGGGGGAATAACACCACCAGGGAGGCGAGAATCAGGAGGATGGTGACAGGAACGTTATAGGAACGGCCTTTCATCAGAGATTCACCTCTCTCTTCTGCAGGTATTTCAGTTGCACCACTGAAACGATCACGATCAGGACGAAGTAGACGACGGAGTTCGCTGCCTGGTAGGCGAATTCACCGCCTTCAAAGCCTCCGCGGTAGATCAAGAGAGAAATCGCTTCGGTCGCCTGTCCCGGCCCCCCTCCGGTCAGAGCGATGATATGGTCGAAAACCATCAGGAAATTTTTCATCGCCAATACCATGTTGATGGTAAAAAAGGGTGCGATCATGGGAAATGTCACGTGCCAAAAGGATTTCCATTTCCCAGCACCGTCGAGGCTGGCCGCTTCATACAGATCTTGCGGAATCGTCTGCAGCCCGGCCAGGTAAAGGATGGTGTTAAAGGCAGCGGCCTGCCAAACGGCTACAATCACCACACCAATCCAGGCCATGTCCGGATCGCCCAGGATATTGGCCGACAGGGCATCGATCCCTAATTGCGAAGCGAGGTGGGGCAGAAAAAAGGCGAAAATGTAGTTAAAGATATAACCCACAATCAAAATGCTCAACACATTGGGCAGGAAGAAGATCCCCCGCATCGTTTTACGGAAGGGAATTTTGGCATTAAGCCCCATCGCCAGAGCAAGACTGATCATATTGACCAAAAGCGTAGAGATGATGGCAAACTGAAAGGTAAACAGATAAGCATGGTAGACCCGATCGTCCTGAAACAGGTTCCAGTAATTTTTCAGTCCGACAAAGTCAAATTCCCCATAACCCTTATAATCGGTAAAGCTGTAGAAGATCCCTTGTAGCACGGGAACCGTATGAAACAGAAAAAACAAAGCCAACCCCGGAAGAACCATCCAGTAAAAAGCCCGGCTGTTTTTCATCATGCGGCTTCCCCCCTCACGATTGACGCGCCTCTACTTTATTCCATTCCTCGTCCAGTTTCTTTAAGAATCCGGCCGGGTTTCCATCGACCAGAAAACCCTGAATCAGACGCTGAAGCGGGATCGCCGGTGAAAATTGGTGTTCCGGGAATCCTTCGATCCGCTGCTCCTCAAAATAAGGCCGGAGACTGGCCAGGGAAGGTTCCTGCTGGTACATCCCCTTGACCGTAGGAAAGGTGTTCTGTTCCTTCATGTAATACTGAACATTCTCCCCCTTCATCAAAAAGCGAATAAAGGCGAGGGACTCTTCCTGGTGCTCCGTCTCTTTCGACATGGTCAAAACAGTATCCACACCGGAGACGAGGCGATTCTTGTCGGGATCGTTGGTGGAGGGAAGCGGAAAAGAGCCGATCTTTATCTCTGGATTCGCTTTACGAATGGCGGAGATCGCCCAGCTTCCCTGAATCAACATCGCCGTGTCCCCGTTGGCAAAGGCGAGGTTGCCGTCATTGTAACCCCGGCCAAAGGGATCAGGCTGACTGTACTCCAGCAGGGTAAGCATTTTTTCAGCCACCGGGCGATACTCCTGGGTGAAGGTGGCCTCTCCCCGCTTGCGCTGGTCAAAGAAACGATCCCCTTGGATGTTGGCGGCCAGAGAGTTAAAGGGAACCATCGCCGTCCAGGCGTCTTTGTACGCAAAGTAGAAGGGAGTCTCCCCCGCTTCCTCGATGGTCTCGGCCACCTCGATCAGTTCGTCCCAGGTTTTGGGGACCTCCAAGCCCAACTCCGCAAACGTTTCCTTGTTGTACAGCACCACATTGGCATTGGCAGCAAAGGGAACCCCGTTGGTTTCCTTGCCGGAACGGCCCAGCTCGTTTAGCACTTCCCGGTATGTCGGGAGAACTTTTTTCGTCACCGGATCGCCGGAGAAGTTGTAAAAGACCCCCACTTCGGCGATATCTCCGTATGTGTTGTTCCCGTTGATCCCCATCACATCGGGAACATCCCCTTTCACTAACCGGGTACGGAGCACCGTTTCCGCATCGGGCACATGGTTTTGTTCCACATCGATATTGGGATGCTCTTTTTCGAAACGTTTGATCAACTCATTGTAAGTTCCCACCGCTTCCGGCTTGTTTTGGAAAAATTCCAGATGGACTTTTCCGTCCGCTGTTTCATCCTCGGATGCACAGCCGACGGTGAGAACCACTGCCATGATCGTCACCCACCACCCCAACCGTTTCACTTTTAATTCCCTCCTTTTCGAAAGTAAACGTTTACGTCACAGGGGTAAAAAGGGGAGTAAACTTTTGTTTACTCCGTGAACACCGCCGAAGACCCTCAGCAGCTTCTACTTGACAACCTGTAGATCACCGCTGACCGACGGTCTCCCGCTCCACCATTTGGTGAGACAGGAGAAGACTCTCTGCGGACCGGTGACCTAACACGATATCCACCGCTTTTTTTCCCATCTGATACAAAGGTTGCGCCATCGTGGTTAAGGGGGGAAAAGCCATCTCCGCAGCCCGGGTGTTATCATAGCCGATGATAGAGATTTCCCCTGGCACTTTGATCCCCTTCCGGTGCAACAGCGAAAGAGCACCGACGGCCATTTCGTCGCTGGCACAAAAAACCGCCTCCACATCGGGGACGCGACGGAGCAATCGTTCCATGGCAAGGGCGCCGCTAGAAAAACCGAAATCCCCGTAGGCGATGCGATGTTCCTCGGCAGGGAGTCCATGATCACACAACGCCTCTTTAAATCCTGCCACCCGGGGAACCGTGGCAATGAGATCCCCTTCGGTTCCGGAGAGCATGCCCAGAGAACGATGACCTTTCTCCACAAGATAGGACGTCGCATCATATGCCGCCTGCCGATCATCCACCTTCACATAAGGGATGTCGTAATCGGAACGGGTCGACACCAAGACCAGCGATGCACCCATCTTTCGAATCGCCTCATAATACTCTTTAGTCAAGGTTTCACTCATAAAGATGATGCCGTCAACCTGATTTTCCCGAAGCGTCTGCAGATACTTCATGGTGCGAACCCCGTTTTTAGCGGTTTTGCAGATGATCACACTGTACCCCTTTTCATGTGCCTCCTCCTCAACTCCCGCAAGCACTTCCGAGGCGAACAGATCCGATACTTCTGGCAACAAGACGGCCAAAGTTCGCGTTTTTTTGCTGATCAATCCCCGTGCGATCGCGTTCGGCTGATAACCCATTTCATCAATCACTTGGTTGACACGCTTCTTCGTTTCCTCGGAGTAACCAGAAAGCCCGTTTAGGATGCGGGAAACCGTGGCAACGGAGACCCCCGCTCGTTTAGCCACATCTTTCATCGTGTAGGCCATCTTTCACCGTCCACTTTCTACGTAAACGTTTACTTTACCGTACCACCAATAGAAACCGTTTTCAATTTGATTTTCTTTGGTTAAGGAACCGCCCCACCATGATCGGTTGGGACGGTTTTGTCCCATAAAGGTAATTGTCCCGATGAAGACCGTCAGTGGAAAGATCGAATACCGAAACACCTGGAACTCCAACTTCGACGTCTCCAAACAGAATTGCCTGAAGATAAACAACACCAGTACACCCCGCCGATGAACCGGAAAAATCATCAGAAAAACGGTCTGCATCAGAGGAAGCATCACCCCGGCTCCCCTGGATTGAATCACCCTCTCAAACAACAACATCGAAAAATCGGGAGCGATCCCCGCAAACAAGGTACCGATGGCAAAAATACTCATGGCGGACAGGAAAAGCTGCCTGGTTGAAAACGCGCGATGAGAAAGGCACTCAATAGAATCATGATCCCGTTGACCAGCATAAAAACCGTCGTCAACCACTGTGCACTGTCACCATCACATTCATCTTTTCCATGATCGGCGGTATGGCTGTGACCATCAGAGTCTGATTCAATATAGCGATAAAAGCTCCCCCAAGCAGCGAAGCAGCAATCACCTTCGGATGTTGTCACTGAATGGTCTCACTCCCGCATCCCCTCCTGCATCTGATCCGAATCTTTTTAGAATACATATCTTAAAATTAGGAAGACCATTGCATGGCTCAAGGGATAAGATACAAGCTTTTTCTCTACCGCACCTTGAGAATTGCCATCCTCCTTTTGGTTACAAATCACCACCCAATGAGGAAAAACCTTCCGTTTCCGGTTGGGTTATGGTATAAAGATGACAGAAGAGACGACTAATTTCGACAAACGGAGGGTTTTATGTACGCCAAAATGTACAGCAGTTCCGTTTTAGGCATCGACGGGTATGTGGTGGAAGTGGAAGTGGATATTTCCAACGGCCTGCCCACCTTTGACCTGGTAGGGTTGCCGGATTCGTCGGTGCGGGAGGCTCGGGACCGCGTGCGGGCGGCGGTAAAAAACAGCGGGTGTCAATTTCCGCTGCAGCGGATCACCACCAACTTGGCCCCTGCGGATCTGAAAAAAGAAGGCTCCAGCTTTGATTTAGCCATCGCCGCCGGGGTGCTGGCGGCCAGCGGACAGGTGCCGGCCCGGGGGTGGGAGGAGACGCTGTTTCTCGGCGAGTTGGCCCTGGATGGAACCTTACGTTCCCTGAACGGAGTGTTGCCGATGGTGATGGCGGCAAACCAGGCAGGCTTTTCCCGAGTGCTGTTGCCGGTGGAGAACGCGGCGGAGGCTCAGCTGGTGGAAGGATTGGATGTGATTCCCGTCTCCTCCCTGCAGGAGACAATGGGCTACCTCTGTGGCGAATGGGAACCACAATCAGTGGATATTCCTCCCGATCAGGGAAAGGAAGAGGAACCCCATCCCGACGATTTTGCCGATGTACGGGGTCAGCCCCATGTGAAACGGGCGATGGAAGTAGCGGCAGCTGGGATGCACAATCTGCTGTTTATCGGACCTCCTGGTTCGGGGAAAACCATGTTGGCCCGGCGGATCCCTTCCATCCTGCCGGAGATGACCATGCAGGAATCCCTGGAAGTGACCAAGGTGCAAAGCATTGCCGGCCTACTGAATCGAAAAGGAAGTTTGGTCACCCGCCGTCCTTTTCGCTCGCCGCACCATACCATCTCCCAAGCCGGCTTGGTAGGCGGGGGCTCGACGCCCAAGCCGGGAGAGGTAAGCCTGGCCCATCGGGGGATCCTCTTTCTGGACGAGATGCCGGAGTTTACTAAGGGGGCGCTGGAGGTTCTCAGACAGCCGCTGGAGGATCGGGAAGTAACCGTCGCCCGGGCCCGGGCCGTTCTCACCTTTCCGGCACAGTTTATGTTGGTGGGTTCCATGAACCCTTGTCCCTGCGGCTACTTCGGATATGAAGAGGACCGGGCATGCACCTGTACACCGCAACAGGTTCGCCGCTATCGATCCAAACTGTCGGGTCCTCTCCTGGATCGGATCGACATCCATGTGGAAGTTCCTCGAGTCAACTACCAGACACTCACCTCTTCCCAGCGAGAGGAGACCTCCGAAACCATCCGTCAACGAGTCGCTCAGGCCCATGCCGTACAATCGGAACGGTATCGGGATACGTCCATCCTGCATAACGCAGCGATGCCGTCCGCCTACATACGGGATCACTGCCGCCTCAATAAAGATTCCCGGGATCTGTTGAAGCAATCCTTCGATACCCTCGGCCTCTCCGCCCGCGCTCATGACCGCATCCTGAAACTGGCGCGCACCATCGCCGACCTGGAGGGGAAGGACCTCATCGATACCGCCCACATCGCCGAAGCGATCCAATACCGCACCCTGGATCGGAAATGGTGGGAGTGAGGAGAAGAGAAAATGACCTTGATGGCATCAGGCCATTCTAGGAGAAAACGGGTTTCCTCCCCTTCCTCCGGCCGGTTGTCCATCGCAGTCTGATAGGGATTTGGATTCGTGGCGTGCTGTTGCAATTTTCTCAAGAAGGTTCCTCCGACTCTAAAGCATGGAGATGCAACTTTATGACCACTTTGAAAGTGGACACATTCTTCAATAAAGGAATCCGCTTTCCATTTCCTTTTTTAGCGTGTTGAACGCGAATATATAAACACCCTATGGTTTATTGCCACCTTAGCCCGTTGCTACTAAAAATTCTTTCGCCATATTTTTTCTTTCGTGGTCATTGCTAATACAGCTTCTAATATAACATTTACTCCCTTTTCACAATCCTCCCAATACGTTAACTCGTCTTCCGCATGGCTTTTCCCATTTATACTTGGAACAAAGATCATCGCAGATGGGATCATAGACGCGATGAATTGAGCATCATGCCCTGCCCCACTTACCATTCTTTTGTACGAATAGCCCAATGATTTCACGGATTGCTCTAGCAAAGAAACAACTTCTTCATCAAACCACACCGTATCCCGGTCCCATAACTTTGTTGTTTTCACGTTGCATCCTTCTCTATCAGGGGATTTCGAGAGCTCTTCGACGATTTCTTCCACTTGTTTAAGTATTTTTGGATCCTGATGTCTGGCTTCAAGTGAAAAAACCACTTTATTCGGAATTACCGTGTGTATGTTTGGAAGCACATTCATCCGCCCTATCGTATACACCAAGTTATTATCAAGCTTACTCAATTTCTCACGTGCCTTAGTAATTAAATTATTTGTTGCAAACAACGCATCTTTTCGCATATCCATTGGTGTAGTTCCTGCATGATCAGATTCCCCGGTTACTTCGATCTCATAACATATCATTCCAACCACACATTCAACGACACCAATAGAAGTAGATTCCCTTTCAAGCACAGGCCCTTGCTCAATGTGGATTTCTAGAAATGACTTTGCTTTCCCTAACCGGTTCTCTTCTTCACCTGCGTATCCAATAGCGTTTAGAGCTTCTTCAAATGTTACCCCGTCTATATCCGTTTTTGCCATCATAACAGATTTCGAAAATTTCCCTGATAGAATCCCTGATGCCATCAAAGACGGTTCGAACCTTGCACCTTCTTCATTTGTGATATTCGCTACCACGATGGGAACATTAGGTTTAATATCATTTTCAACGAGGGTTCGTACTACTTCCAAACCAGCCAATACACCTAACACACCATCAAAGCGCCCACCATTTTTTACAGAGTCCAGGTGTGACCCTATTACAACAGGTGGTTGGTTTTCTTCCAATCCAGCAAGCGTAGCGTACATATTTCCTATGTCGTCCACCTTCACTGACATCCCTAATTCTTCACAACAAGAACGAAAATAATCTCTAGCTTTACGGTCCTCTTCCGATAACGCCAAACGTGTTACACCGTTATTTTCTGTCCGTCCAAAATCAGCAAACTCTTCCATCGTATTTTTTAATCGTTCACCATTAATCAGTAATTTTTGTTTTTCCATTATCATCACTCCCGTTGGTCAAATTGTCTCCATTTAACTGACGACTAAAGGTTTCTAGCAATCTTTCCCTCGAATTCTTGTTGATGTTTTCTAAAGATCAATGTGGAAAAGTATCTCCTGCTATTAGCATTCGTAATATGAAGCGTCTCTCTTTTACCGTTTGCATCTTTTTTTTCAAATGTTACATAGGAACCATCCAGATTTTCTATCACCTCTACGATTACATAGCCCCTCTCAATCAAAGAATCAATTTTATTTTTCTGCTCTAAAAAATCAAGATGTGTATTCAAATTAATCATCCCCCTCCTATGCATTTAAATTATCCTTATTCAGCAAATGAATAGAGACAGCGTGAATAAGTAGAATAAGGTTGCTGAAGGGGCGCTAGTTAGTTTCTGAGCATTGACTCGGGTTTCTCTATGCGCTGCATACCATATCGCGCGCGTTTCAAGAATTTCCCATACCCCGGACTTCCTACAAATTGTCTATCTTTAACAACATACTCCCCTCGCGAAAGTACTGTAATCGGCTGACCTGTCACCTTCATACCTTCAAGTGCACTGTAATCAACATTCATATGATGGGTTTTTTGAGATATTGTGCGTTCTATATTGGGATCAAACAAAACAATATCCGCATCACTTCCTGGTGCAAGGGTTCCTTTTTGAGGAAATAAGCCAAAGAGTTTTGCGGCCTGTGTTGACACCATATTTACAAACTCATTCAAGGAGATACGACTCTTTTTCACTCCCTCTGAAAATAAGACACTAAAACGATCTTCCACAAACGGTCCGCCATTGGGTATTTTTGTGAAATCTCCTTTTCCAAGCTCCTTTTGTCCGTAAAAATCAAATGCGCAGTGATCAGATCCAATGGTTTGTAATTCTCCCCTCTTTAGTGCATTCCATAGGATCTCTTGATTCGATTTGTCTCTTAACGGCGGGGACCAGACATATTTGCCACCTTCAAAATCAGGCTTTTCCATATAAGATTGATCCAGCACTAAATATTGCGGACACGTTTCCCCCCAAACACGCAATCCTTTTTTACGGGCTTCAGCAATTTGTTCCACAGCCTCTTTGCACGTTACGTGAACGACATAAAGCTGAGAATCCGCAAGGGCCGTGAGTTTTGCTGCACGTCCCGTTGCCTCCCCTTCAACTTCCGGGGGCCGGGTTAAAGCATGGTAGATTGGTTCTGTGTTTCCTTCTTCCAATGCTTTTTTTGTAAGATAATCGATTACGTCTCCATTTTCAGCATGAACCATAACAAGAGCATCATGCTTTTTGGCAGTAATCAAGGTTCGAAATAGTGTCTCATCATCTGCCTGTAATACATTTTTATAAGCCATAAACACTTTAAAAGATGTAACGCCTTCTTCTTCAATAACCAGAGGGATTTCTTTTAACACATCCTCATTGATTTCACTAATCTGCAGATGATAGGCAAAATCGATAACGGCCTTATCTTTCGATTTTTGATGCCATTTTTGAATTGAACTTTTTAGCGGTTTACCCTTTTCAGTTAAACAGAAATCGATAATAGTTGTAGTTCCGCCGTGTGCTGCAGCTATGGTACCCGTTTCAAAATCATCCTTGGTTACCGTCCCACCAAAAGGCATTTCCATATGTGTATGGGGGTCGATTCCGCCCGGAAATACATAACACCCCTCCGCATCAATCATTTCTGCTTCATCGTCACGGATTTCATCGCCAATTATTTTGACCTTTTCATTTTCAATAAGTATATCTGCTCTATACGTATCCGCTGCTGTTACAATCGTTCCGTTTTTGATCATTTTTTTCATGATTTACCCTCCTAGAAGCAATCTATTATAAAAAAATTCTGACCTAATTAACCGTCCTTCATCGTTTTTGTTCAGGATTGCTGTATGGCAGCCTGTCGTTCAAGCCAAGTCATTGAAGGCTCGGTTTGAGGTAATTCCACCATGTCAATTGCTCCCTCAACTGGACAAACAATCGAGCAGAGATTGCAACCAACACATTCTTCCTCCTGCACTTTCAGATATTCTTTTCCGTTCGCATCCGTTAATATATCGATACACTGATGTGCACTATCTTCACATGAAATGTAGCATTTATTACAATTGATACAAATATCGTTGTTAATTCGTGCAACAACTTTATAATTCAGGTCGAGATTGCTCCAATCCGTATACTTTTCAACCGAGGCACCTATAATCTCATTAACGGACGAAATACCTTTCTCATCGAGGTAATTATTCAGTCCATCAACCATGTCTTCAATAACCCTGAATCCATGATGCATGGCAGCTGTACAAACCTGTACGCCACCTGCTCCCATTAGCATGAACTCTACTGTATCCTGCCAGCTTGAAATACCACCAATACCTGAAATAGGGATGTTTATTTCCGGGTCACGGGCACATTCACCTACCATATTTAAGGCGATAGGCTTTACTGCAGGACCGCAATATCCGCCATGCGCTCCTTTTCCATTGACATTGGGAATGGTATTCCATGTATCGAGGTCGATCCCTATCAAACTATTAATGGTATTAATCATGCTAATAGCATCTGCCCCGCCACGCGCAGCAGCCTTAGCAGTTACCGTAATGTCCGTTATATTTGGAGTTAATTTAACTATTACCGGTACTTCAGCCTTTTCTTTAGCATAAATTGTAGTTTTTTCAACTAAATCAGGATGTTGGCCTACTGCAGATCCCATCCCTCTTTCAGACATCCCATGGGGACAGCCGAGATTCAGTTCAAAACCATCTACCCCGACATCTTGCACCCGTTTAACAATTTCATGCCATTTTTCACGTTTCGGTTCCACCATCAACGATGCAATAATCGGATGATCAGGGAAACGTTTTTTAGTTTCGTAAATTTCCTTCAGATTATCCTCTAATGGGCGGTCAGTTATTAATTCAATATTGTTAAACCCTACTACCCTTTTACCATTAAAATGATTTGCACCAAAGCGAGAACTCACATTCAATACCGGATCACCAAGTGTTTTCCATACAGCCCCTCCCCAACCGGCTTCAAACGCACGTTGTACTTGGTAACCTGAATTCGTGGGAGGTGCAGATGCAAGCCAATACGGATTGGGTGATTTGATCCCGGCAAAATCAATTCTTAAATCAGCCATTGTCCTCCTCCTATCATCTGAAATGGGTATATGCCTTACTAAGCTGTTTCTATTCTAGACTTGTTTAATTGTTTATGGATCGAATAAGCCGCTTCCTTTCCTTGTTGGGCTGCTGAAACAACCATAGCCTCCCCCTGTCCTTTTCCAAATATAACGTCACCCGCAGCGTATACCTTTGGAATTGACGTTTGGTAAGTTTGTGGATCCACCTGAACCACACCGCCATTATGTTCTAAACCAAAATGATCGATTAATCTCCTGAATCGCGTTTGACCAATCGCTTTAACTACAATATCAACATCCATGGTGAATGTGGAGTCCTCAACCTCGACAGGATGACGTCGTCCGTCTTCGCCTTTCTCTCCCAACTCCATTCGAACACATTCCATTTGTTTAACATGGCCTTTGTCATCACCGATTAGACGTTTGGGGGACATTAACCACCTAAATTCAACACCATCCTGCTTTGCAAACTCATATTCAAAATCATAAGCCGTCATTTCCGCTTCTGTTCTCCGGTATATAATTTTCACATTTTTTGCACCGAGTCTGGCCGAAATGGTTGCCCCGTCAATTGCCGTATTCCCGGCTCCAATAACAGCCACCCGTTTTCCTGAAAAATCCTCGTCCGTAACGCCATTGATTTTGACATTTTCTACAAGATCAATCGCGTCATAAACACCATCTAATTCTTCACCTTCAATCCCCAACATGGGCACCTTTGACATTCCAACAGCTAATATCACTGCATCAAATTCTTTAACGAGATCCTCTGCTAATATATCTTTACCTACCTCAATGTTTGTACGGATTTCAACACCTAAATTTTCAACCTGTTTCACTTCCCAAAGGGAAATATCTTTTGGAAGACGAAAAGGAACTATACCATGGGTGTCTAGTCCCCCTCCCTCTCTTTTAGCTTCATATACAATAACTTCATAACCCAACAGCGCCAATTCACGTGCCGCAGACAGTCCGGCAGGACCGCTGCCTATAATAGCGATACACTTCCCGTTTTTTTCTCCTGCTTTAAACAAAACCTGTTCATTTTTAATGGCCCAATCCGTTGCATAGCGTTGCAATTGTCCGATCATAATAGGCTTTGTAGAATGATTCAAAACACATGCACCTTCACATAATTCTTCTGTTGGACATACCCGAGCACAAGTTGCCCCGACAGGATTATCCTCCATAATTATCTTCGCAGCACCTTTTATATTTCCTGAAGCAATGCCTTTTATGAATGCGGGGACATCAATACCTGTTGGACAAGCAGTAATGCAAGGTGCATCATAACAATAAAGACACCGATTGGATTCATCGATTGCCTCTTGAGCATTATAACTTGGTGTTGATTCCTCAAAAACTTTCGCTAATTTATCAATGGATATAAGCGGTTGTTTTGAATCACTCAATGTTATACCTCCTAGTAAATAAAATGCCTTCGATCGTTTGCTCACGTACCTTCTTTTATCTCCCCCTGACTTCCCTGATTTTCTCTTTCCTGGTTTTAGTTAGCATCCATGATCCATTCTAAACGTTAAACATACAGATGACACTAGACAAATAGTCAAATTATTTTGTATCTTGTTAAGACGTAATGTTAGACCGGTTTGTACATACTTCAGAGTGGAAATCCGTCACATCTGAATCGGCTGTCTCGGGTTCAGGGTACAACGCCCCGCTTCAGTTAAATCCGTTTCCTTCAACGGGGCGATTGGTGTGCATCCTAATTCACCTCGAATTACCTCGGTTGCCTCCTATTCGCTTCCACCGCGTTCCACTCGCTCCACTCCTTCAGGGAAAACTATATACGGATACGTTAGTACCCGTTAAGTCCCCCTCCATCAATGTCCCCCTACATCCCGCTAGCCACAAAATCGCGGGCCCCGGCCCGACGTACCCTACTCAACCGACTTCCAACCGGTACTTCCTACGACAATAAATCCGATACTCGTAGAAAGACGGCCCAAGCGAGTGCATTTTCCGCTTCTCTTTGTCGCCATCCGAAGCCTCCATCTATCTTATCTGTGAAATCCCAAATCCAAAGACGGGGCTGCATGAATTGTGCGAATACATCTTGCACAATGTCTTCCGCATCGGGCGGCAATACCCAAGATCCGATAAACGAGACCGAACAGCATCGATTTGTATTGCTTGTAAGCTTGATCCAACGATCGGGCATAAAAGAACCCTTCCCCACTCAGTCGGCGGAAAGGGTTCTGTATGGGTTAGCACCAGTGGGAGGGAGAACCTATTGACGTTGTCGCACCCAGTTGATCAAACCTCCAGCCTGAATCACGTCTATTTGACGGGGGGAGAGATCATGTTTTAAAGCGACCGTCTGATTTCTCCCTTTTACTTCAGCGGTCAGTTTTCTTCCCTGTTCAATGCTTTTCTGCAGATGGGGGAGGATCAGAACGTCCCCTTGTTCTAATTGATCGTAACCTTCGGGATCGTCAAAGGTGAGGGGAAGGACGCCGAAGTTGATCAGATTTTGCCAGTGAATGCGAGCAAAGCTTTTCGCTACAACCAGGCGCAATCCCAGGTATTGAGGAGCTAAAGCCGCATGTTCCCGACTGGAACCTTGACCGTAGTTTTCTCCGCCGACCACAGCGTGTCGCCGCCCCTGGTCGTATGTTTCCATCGCCCGCTTCGCGTAGCTGTCATCAACAATTCCGAAGGCAAATTCACTGATTCGCGGAATGTTGCTGCGGAAAGGTAACACATGGGCGCCCGCCGGCAATATTTCATCAGTGGAAATATCATCCCCTACCTTTAACAGCACCTCCACCTCCAGCGGATCAGCCAATGGCTCCAACTCATGGATGGTGGAGATGTTGGGCCCCTTCACCAGTTGGACCTTCCGGGATTCCTCCGGCGACGGCGGCTCCATCAACATTTGCGTGTTGATCACCGGCTTTTTCGGTTCATCCAACACAGGATAATCCATATCCAGATCCCGCGGATCCGTGATTTTGCCTGTTAAAGCGGATGCCGTCGCCGTTTCCGGGCTGCACAGGTAGACGCTGTCTTCCACGGTCCCGGAGCGACCGGGAAAATTGCGCGGTACCGTCCGCAAGCTGTTGCGGCCGGTAGCCGGGGCCTGTCCCATCCCGATGCACCCGTTGCATCCCGCTTGGTGCAAACGCGCACCAGACTGAATCAGGTCGAAGAGAAGTCCCTCTTGCATCAGATTTTCTAAAAGCTGCCTCGAAGTCGGGTTGATATCAAAAGAAACCGTATCGACCACCTGACGTCCCTTCACCATTTTTGCAGCAATAGCAAAATCACGGTACCCCGGATTGGCAGAGGAACCGATATAAGATTGGTAAACCGGACGTCCGGCCACCTCCCGAACGGGAACCACATTTCCCGGGCTGTCTGGTAACGCGATGAGAGGTTCCAACTGGGTAAGGTCCAGTTCGACCACGCGATCGTATTCAGCCCCCTCATCAGGCAGCAGGGACACCCAATCCGCCTCCCGCCCTTGTCTGTATAAAAACCGGCGGACTTCATCATCAGAGGGAAAGACCGTCGTCGTACATCCCAACTCTGCTCCCATATTAGCGATCACATGTCGATCCATCGCCGATAAGGAATCCAACCCGGGCCCATGATACTCAAATACTTTTCCCACACCGCCGGATACCCCGTAGCGGCGCAACATTTCCAGAATGACGTCCTTGGCACTCACCCACTCTGGCAGTTTCCCGGTCAACCTCACCCCCCACACTTCAGGCATTTTAATGTAAAAAGGCTCACCTGCCATCGCCATAGCCACTTCCAGCCCCCCGGACCCGATAGCCAACATCCCCAGTGAACCATTGGCACAGGTATGACTATCGGAACCCACCATGGTTTTTCCCGGCTTGCCGAGGTGCTGCATATGGACAGGGTGGCTGACACCGTTTCCTGGACGGCTGAACCAGAGACCGAAACGTTGGGCGGCACTTTGCAAAAACAGATGGTCGTCCGCATTTTTATGATCCTCTTGCAACAGGTTGTGATCGACGTACTGTGCGGAAATCTCGGTCTTTACCCGGTCCAATCCCATCGCTTCTAACTCCAGCATCACCAACGTTCCGGTTGCATCCTGGGTCAAGGTTTGATCGATCCGAATGCCGATCTCCTCACCCGTTTTCATCTCTCCAGAGACCAGATGATCTCCAATCAATTTTTGGGTCACATTGCGTGCCATCATCGGTCAACCTCCTTTGTCACGGGTATTATTCATCTTTAGCTACTCATTATTCTAGCGGCACACGGTTCCCGGATGCCGTCTACCGAAAAACCTCCCAGGATAGCCCCTTTTACTTCCCCATTTCCTTGTCACGTTCCAACAAAAACGCAATCTGTGGTGTAACCGGATATCATCCCTTTCGATATCAGCAAAACCTTGTGTAAACCCAACGTCTGAGGGAGATTTCGGGTGTTTTCAATCCTGTTTTCCTACCTGTATTTACCGTCCCTTCCTCTCCGCATCCTATTGAATTCCAATTCCGATTGGACATATAATATCAAAAAGTCAAAAAAGGGACGGCAAACCCGTCTCCATGATAACCAAGGAAGATAGGTGTTACTCTTCGGAATATCCAAATACATCTTGTATAACCCACCCTAAAAAAACAGGAGGTACACCGATGTTGGAAACACCCTGTCTCGTCATCGACCCGGATAAATTGGCCAACAACATCCACCAAATGGCGGAAACGCTTCGCCCATACAACGTAAAGCTTCGCCCCCACACCAAAACTCACAAAATCCCGCGGATCGCTAAAAAGCAACTGAACGATGGTGCCGTCGGCATCACTACTGCCAAAGTTTCCGAAGCAGAGGTGATGGCTCAGCACGGGCTCTCGAACATTTTTATCGCCTACCCCATCATCGGTGAAACCAAAATTGAACGCGTTCAGCGATTAAACCGCATGACGGATTTGACCATCGGTGTAGACAGTCTGATGGGAGCGGAGAAACTCTCAGCGATGGCGGAAGCTGATCAACGCCCCCTCCAAGTTCGCCTGGAAGTGGATACCGGATTGAAAAGAACCGGCATCCCCTATGATCAAGCCGTGGAACTGGCTCAGGTGATCCACAATCTCCCCGCCCTCCGTTTAACCGGGATCTACACCTTCCGCGGGGCGCTGCTTCAAGGAAAACCTACCTTGGACTTGGAACGGGCCGGCATCGAAGAAGGCAACATGATGGCTTCCCTGGCAAAGCGGATTCGGGAGCAGGGGGTTCCCATTCGCGATGTCAGTGTAGGTTCAACCCCTACCGCTGCCCACGCCGCGAAGGTGGACGGGGTAACCGAAGTCAGGCCCGGCACTTATGTGTTTTATGACCGAATGCAAGCCCAGCTGGGAGTCTCCTCCCTGGATGATTGCGCTGCATCGGTTCTCGTCACCGTGGTAAGTCGGCCTTCAGATGATCGCATCGTGATCGACGGGGGGAGTAAAACCTTTGCCACCGATGTGCAGCCAAATACCCCCCCTCATCACATGACCGGGTTTGGCCACGTGGTGGGCTATCCGGATGTCGTATTCGAACGGATGACGGAGGAACACGGCATGTTGAAAGTGACCCCGGACCATTCCTTTCAAGTCGGGGACCGCCTCCGGATCATCCCCAACCATATCTGCAGCACCGTCAACCTGCACAACCGGATCTACTTAGAGAAAGACCACGGTGAATACGAAGCTTGGGAAGTAAGCGCGAGAGGCCATCTATCCTAGGAGGGAACATCGATGCTGGACCTGGTCATCCAAAATGGACGGATCATTGACGGGACGGGAAACCCCTGGTTTTTCGGCGATATCGGGGTGAAGGATGGAACCATCGTTGAAGTGGGACGTGTTCAACAAAAGGGACGACAAAGGATTGATGCCTGCGGTCAGGTGATCGCACCCGGATTTATCGACGGCCATTGCCATTCGGATCTCATGATCCTCGATCACCCCCATAGCGAAATCAAACTCCAACAAGGGGTCACCACGGAAGTAATCGGCAACTGCGGCTTGGCACCAGCACCTTTTTTCAGAGAGCACGGAGAACTGCTGCGTAGTTATGTTGAGCCGGTCCTGGGAAAAACCGACTGGGATTGGCCTTGGGAAACGGTTGGGCAATATATGGACTATGTCAAACAACATCACCCCTCCGACAACTTGGCGACCTATGTCGCCCACGGTGCCTTACGAATCGCCGTGATGGGGTTCGCTGACCGGCCTGCTTCTCCAAAAGAGATCGAAGGGATGAAAAAATTACTGGAAGAAGGGCTGAAGGATGGAGCCATCGGCCTGTCCATCGGACTTCTTTACGCTCCTGGGAGCTACACCTCCAAGGAAGAGCTGGCGGAATTATGCACAGTCCTCACCAAATATAACGGCTTGTTGTCCACCCATATTCGAGGGGAAGGAAACAACCTACTTCCCTCAGTAAGGGAGGTGATCTGGATCGCGGAAAAAAGCGGTGTCCCCCTCCACATCAGCCACCTAAAAGCGGCTGGCAGGAGAAACTGGGGCCAGGTGATGGATGCGATGAATCTGATCGATGATGCCCGGGCCAGGGGATTCGATGTCACGTGCGATGTTTATCCCTACGACGCCGGTTCCACAATGCTAACCACTTTGCTTCCTCCTTGGGTGCTTGAAGGAGGAATAAAGGAGGTCATTCCTTTTGGCAAGGTTTCTGAGAAAGCGTGGATTCCGCCTACCTTGACCCATGTGAGAACGGTAAGTGTGACAAATCCGACGAACAGGATGATGCCTTGAATCACATCGGTATAGACGACGGCGAGATAACTCGGTTTTTTAGCCTTCCATGCGGGTAAACTCCTTTGCCTATTTTTTATCATTCTAGTTCCATACACAATACATTTGAATCATTATGGGCCTGTGTCGAGCCTTTATGACAGCAACCTTGGGTATCTCTAAGCTCAACTGCGCCCCCTTTTGCATTCCTGGCGTAGATCAGTCCCTTGATCGCTATGCTGTATGGGTATTTGGGATTTAAGATTGAATATGTACCGGATCTCCCCCACAAGAGGAACTGGGTGAATACGAGGAGAAGTTGCAACGGGCCTCCGTTTAAGAAGATCCCAGGTGAGTCTCCGGTCTGATCGTGATCACCCGCTCTCCCCCATTCACGGCGCTAATTTAAACAACCGATCGTCCCCTTTTTTGGGACTTCCCCTCCCATCGGTGTTGTTGGTCAACACATAGAGAGTTCCATCTACAGCGACGATATCCCGCAAGCGCCCCTTTCCCGTAAAGATCCGTCCAGATTCCTTTTTGCCCGTGGCGAAGAAGCGCACCTCTTCTCCGCGGAGTCCGGCGATGTACAACTTCCCCTCCAGAAAGGTCAACCCGGAAGGCGCCCATGTGTCTTCTCCCGACTGGTACTGGGGAGAGATCATTCCCTTCCTTTTCTCATCTCCGGTGATGATCGGCCATCCGTAGTTTTTACCCGCTTCGATCCGATTGATTTCATCCCGGCCCGATTCATCACCCGAGGGGCCATGTTCCGCACTGTACAGGACACCCTCCTCCGTCCAGGCCAGCCCTTGCGGGTTGCGGTGTCCATAGCTGTAGACAAGGGAGTCGGGAAAAGGGTTGTCCTCGGGCACAGATCCATCCAAGTTCATGCGGAGAATCTTTCCCGCTAGACTGTTCCGGTTTTGCGCATGCTCCTCCTTTCCTGCATCCCCCGTCGTGATGTATAATTTTCCATCTGGACCGATTCCCAGCCGACCCCCGTTGTGGATAAAGCCGCCTGGGATTCCCTCCAGCAACGCTTGTTTCTCCTTCCAAACCCCCTCCTCCCGTTTGAGGAGAATCAGTCGGTTCCGCGTCTTTCCCTCATCTCGGTAGGTGTGATACGCATAGAGCTGACCATTTTCCTCAAACTCCGGATGGGCAGCGATCCCGAGAAACCCGCCCTCACCCTCGTGGTGAACGGCCTTTTTTAACCTCAGCTGTCGCCGTTTCCACTTCCCCCCTTCCCGCGGCAACTCGACGATGGCCCCGCCGCGTTCGCTGATATAGATATGCTGTTCGGTCACCACCAAGGACCAAGGGACCTGCAACCCGGTCGCGATCTCCTCCACCTTTCCTTTCTTCTGCTGGGTTTCCCGTTGTTTCGTCTTCCCTGTTCCCTCCGAACCGGTCCCCGGATCAAGAGGTCCAGCGCAGGAAACTGCCAACAACAATGTCAGAACCACTCCGATCCACCGCATACGAATCCTCCTTTCTGATCGAACTACTATTATATCTATTACCCTTCGAGGAGGCAGTTTTCCTGGTGGAATAGAGAAAAGCCGGCTCTTGAACACAAAACCGTAACAAAATCCTGCTTTGGTATTTATTGGGCAGAATCAATATGCCCCACCCGCAACAATGTCGAAATTTGAACTGAAAGAACCTTACATTTGAACTTACTTTCGCAGAAGGCTGGATATTTTAAAATATCTGGTGGTGTGGGGGTTACATCATAGTAATCATTCAAGGAAAAGGGAGAGAATAATAAGATGGCCCCCTGGAGCTTCACAACCAAGAGTTTCACCGAGCTTTTCGCGGTTATAATCGTAAAGAAGTGGATGCTTACATGCGGAAGGTGATCGAAAGCTATGAAATCTTGGTCCGGAAAGAGGAGTGGACATTGGAACAAGGCGTGCCAGTAATTCCTGGGGGCAAACAGTTGCTAACCCCTCGACATCCACAACCAAGAGTTCAAGCGAATGCTCTGGGGCTATGATGTGGACGAAGTCAATGATTTTCTGGATTGGGTGATTCAAAGTATCGAACGGTTGGTTAGGGAAAAGGAAGCGTAGGATCCGAACGAAGGCCCTAATGGGTACAGATTGCATCTGCCACATCCGAAGAGGGCCTGCCAAGGTGAGCATCGATCGAAAAAAGTCCTTCCTTATTGTTGTACAAATCCTGCACCACCGATAGATAAGCAAAGTCGTTCCCGATTCGAACGTAGGTAATATCCGTCACGAGACGAAGCAACGGAGCCTCGGCGGTAAACTTTCGATTCAACCGGTCCGGAAAAAGGAGAGATGCCTTCCGTCCGTAAAAGACCGTTTTTTGCGAATGACCGAACGGATTCTAAGCTCGCGCATCAGCCTACGGACACGTTTTCGGATGGCCACGGTTCCTTCACGTCAAAGAACGGTGATCATTCGAATATACCCGTAATACGGTTGCAGACGATAAATTCAAGTCCATATATCTGTGTAAATTCTCCCCTTTAGCAGAAGCCACCATTCAAGGTAGAAGCTGAAGGTTATTTTCTTGTTTTAAACGTTGGACACTGCGGACTTGAAAAACTCCGTCCCACACCGATCCTCCTTGGGTCCCACCATCCACATTCCAAAACTCCAAAGGCTGATGCGCTTCTTACCTGATCTCGGGATAAAACAAAACCTTTACATAGGATCCTTTTTTATTGATTATCTGATCAAATGTTTCAGGACCTTCTTCCAATTTCAACCGATAAGAAATCATGGGCTTTACATTAATTTGACCCGTACTCATATAGTGAATAGAAGAATTCCATTCTTTTCCTGGAAATGGAGAGGAAATAGCATTCCATGATCCCAACACTCTCAATTCGTTTCTCACTATTTTTTCAAAGTAGAACCGTTCGATATGGACATCTGCATACGGGATACCCATAAAAACGACCTCTCCGCCTTTTTTTGGCAAAGCGAGAACCTGTGCGGACGTGATTGGGGATCCCGCTGATTCTACCGCTAAATCAACACCGTTACCATCTGTTTGCTCCAGAAGCTGTGTATGAGCTGGATTTTCTAATGAATTGATTAATATGTCCGCTCCAACTTCTTTTGCAATATCCAACTTGGAATCATCAATATCAATCGCATAAACTTTTTTTGCACCAAATATTTTTGCCCATTGAACAGCGAGCAGTCCAATGCTTCCGCACCCCATAACGGCTACTTCTGCACCTGGCTGAATACGTGTGCGGTAATATCCATGGGCAACAACGGATGAAGGCTCAATCAAAGCAGCTGTATCGAAATCAACATTGTCCGGAAGTGGGACGATATTTTCTGCTGGCAACTTCACATATTCTGCATATGCACCGGGGTGACGTGCACCGATGACAGTTAGCTTTTTGCAGCGTGATAATTCCCCTTTACGACAACTTTCACATTCACCACAATAGAAAGTCGGACAGGCTGCAACACGGTCTCCCAGCTGAATACCTCGAACCTCTGATCCAATCTCTGTCACTACTCCTGAAAACTCGTGACCAAATGTCATGCCTTCCACATAGGGTCCCAATTTTTTGTATCTGGAGATATCTGAACCGCAAATTCCGACTGCCTTGATCTTGATGATTACTTCATCCGCTTTTTTGATGACGGGTTCAGGTGATTCTTCAAAACGAATATCCTGTTTTCCATAAAGGTTAAGCGACTTCATTCCTATCAGCCTTTCAAGTGTTTGGCTTGGTCTTGCTGAAAATTAATTTATATAATGCGAAGCCGACGATCAGAGTGTTAAAAATGAGCTGGTATTCGAAGTAAAAATCACTGATGGCTCGAAAGGGGCCCAATATAAAATCCAAAAATGTATTTACCATTTTCCACCCTCATTTTTTGGTTTTAATAGGGTATAATCAATAATATTGATCCATTCTTGCTTTTCCACTTTTAAACGCCTCCCTTCACCTTTCTTAATCAACTGGAGTCAATAAGACTTTGATCGCTTCTCCACTTTTAATGACTTCATATGCTTCGTCCCATTGAGTAATATCAAATTGATGGGTTACCATCGCTTTTGCGTTCACACTTCCATTACTCATCAACGCAAGAGAGGGTTCCCAGTCCTCCGGTTTCTGACTTCTGCTTCCGACGACACGGATTTCTTTTTGAATGATCTTTTCCAGATCGAATGGAATTTCCGGTTGAGCAAAAAGTCCAACCTGGCCATACTCCCCCTTTTTACGCAGCAGATCAAGTCCTTGTTTTGCTGCAGGAACTGCACCTGAACATTCGAAGACGACATCTGCACCATAGCCGTCTGTCAGACTGTTAATCAGAGCTTTAATATCTTGTTCCTGCACATTCACCGCATAGTCGATCCCTAATTCTTTTGCTTTATCCAAACGGACTCGGTCGTTGCTTAAACCTGTGATAATCACTTTAGCACCACGACTTTTGGCAATCTGTGCACAAAACAAGCCAATCGGGCCCGGTCCGATGACAACGACAAGATCACCTTCGTTCATTTCCGTTTTTGCAACTGCGTGATGCGTGCATGCCAGCGGTTCTGTCATTGCCGCTGATTGAAAATCCACATTTTCAGGAAGGTGATGAACACTTTCTTTACGGGCAACTAAATACTTCGCGAATCCGCCATCTTGCTGTGTACCAAGCCCTTTTCGATGATTACACAGATTATAGTCACCGGACTTACAATATTCACATTCTCCGCAGATATAGAAGGTCGTTTCTGAAGTCACCCGATCCCCGGGCTTAAATTCAGTAACACCCTCACCGACTTCAACGACTTCACCGGAAAATTCATGTCCTAAAGTGACGGGTACACCCACTTTATAATGTCCTTCATAGGTATGAATGTCCGAACCACAGATCCCTGCATATTTCACTTTAATTTTTACTTGATCTTTACCTACTTGCGGTTCCTCTTTCTCTTGAATTTCCAGATTGCCAAATCCGAGTTTCGTTTTTACCAATGCTTTCATTTTCGGCTCCCCTTAATCATGATTCATTGAAGTGAGCGATGTTATTGAAACAAACTAAATAATTTATAGATGAGCCAGTTTACCAAATTACCTCCCTGGTCAATGCTTGAGATCTTAGCGGAACCTTCAGGCATATTAAAATCAGCATTTATCGCCATTTGAGTAAAGATTTGTGCAACGTCCGTTGCCATATACAGTGATAACCCAATCATCACAGTACCGATGATGACCGAATGAATAATATTTCCCCTGGCAGCCCCCACAATAAAGGCAACAATGAACGGAATCGTGGCTAAGTCACCAAACGGCAATAAAGCATTTCCCGGTAAAATGACGGCTAGTACAACCGTAATAGGAACAAGGATGAGTGCCGTTGAAATCACCGCAGGATGACCCAGCAATACGGCGGCATCGAGTCCGATATAAATTTCTCTATCACCAAATCGTTTGTTTAACCACTGACGTGCTGATTCTGAAATAGGCATTAACCCTTCCATCAGGATCTTAACCATACGGGGCATTAGTACCATCACAGCAGCCATTGCCATACCGATTTCAATTACCTTACCTGCGCTGTAACCTGCAAGAAATCCAATTGTCGCACCTAAGAACAATCCAATGAAAATCGATTCACCAAAAATACCAAAACGTTTTTGAATGCTGTCAGGATCCGCAGTCCATTTTTTTACACCGGGGATTTGTTGAAGTATTTTAACTAAGAATATTCCTGGCGCATAGGAGATGGTGCTGCCGGTTGCAACGGAAACGCCTGGTAATTCGTAGAACTCGCTAACCATAGGTGCGGTCCAGTCAGCAACTTTGAGGCAGACAATCTGGAATATGACCGCTGCAATAAGAGCTTGGACGATACTGCCTGAAAGGGTATAAACCATCGCTGCCATGAATGTATAGTGCCAAAAGTTCCAAATATCCACATTCATGGTTTTGGTCGTTTTTGTAGCAAGCATGATAACGTTCACAATTAAACCCAATGGAATGATAAACGCCGCAACAACAGATGCCCAGGCAATGGATGATGTAGCCGGCCAACCCACGTCAATAACACTTAACTCAACACCTAACCGCTCCACCATCCCTTGTGCTGCAGGCCCCAGATTTTTCACAAGGAGATCTACCACTAAGAAGATACCGACAAAAGCAACCCCGATCGTTAACCCAGAACGAAATGCTTTACCCGGTTTCTGGCCAAATAATAAACCTAACAAGAAGATGGCAACGGGCAAGATGACGGTGGCTCCTAAATCTAAGAAAGCTTTTATAAAATCAACAAAACCCTGCATGTTTTGTCCCCCTCACATTTGAATGCGAATCCCGATTTCTTATTTGAAAAGAAATCGAGATTCACTTTTTGTTAACATCCTATTTTTTAAGCTCTTCCAATATCTTCTGTTTGGTTTCTTCAACCCCGATACCCGTCAGAAAGGATCGGGCATTAATAACGGGGAATGGATATTCTTTTTTCGTCATGGCTGTTGTCACCAATAAATCAGCAGTATCAACATAACTCTCTACCTCAGCAATCTTGATTTGAACCAAATCCACTTTAATGTCATGTTCTTTGGCCATTTCTTCAATTGCACCATTCACAACAGTGGATGTTGCAATACCTGCTCCACACGCTACCAATACTTGTTTCTTTTTCATTTTTACACATCTCCTTTAAAGAGTGATTAAACTTAATTTTTCTTCCAAAAGCTGTTTGATATTGGTTTTGTCTTTTGCTTCTACCAAACTTTTTAATGTATCTTCATCTTGGAAGATATTCGATAAGCTTTGCAGCAAGGATAACTGGGCATGCGCCTCATCCATTGCCAACATAAACACCAACCGAACGGGTGTCGTCTTACTGTCATCCCCCATAACACCAAAATCAACAGCATTTTTCAAAACACCGACACTGATCGTTTTACGATTGACGTGCTCAACATCTGTATGTGGAATTGCTACAGCAATCCCTGCAGTTGGAAGACCTGTTGGGAATTCGCCTTCTCTGGCAATGATGGCATTGATAAAACTTTCTTTGACAAGACCTTTGCTTACTAGGTGACGTCCCATTTCTGTTAGAACATCTTCTTTTGTATCACCTTCCAAATTCAGGTGAATAACCGATTCATCGAAATATAAATCACTCATTTTCACACCTCATTCAATATGGTTACCTGCCGCTTGATTAATCGGTAGAATATAATTTGACTATTTCATAGATCTCTTCAACCGTATCCGTGTTTATCAAACGATTTCGGTCTTTTTCCGAACTGGCGAGTTTCATTAATTGCATCAGTGCATGGATATGCCTCTTCTTATCCACGGCAGCGATTACGATAACAAGGTGGATCACATGGTCCGTTGTGAATTTCACCCCCTTTTCCAATCGCAAAAGGCTCATTCCGACTTCATGGACACCTTCTTCCGGAGCTGCATGTGGGATTGCAATATTCGGGCCGATTACGATGTAGGGGTCCTCTTCTGTACGATGAATCATCGCTTCCACATATTCCGGACCAATTTTACCTGTTTCAACCAATGGCTGTGCACTGACCCGAATGGCTTCCTCCCAGGATGCAACGGAATTTTTTATCGTTATATACTGCGGAGAAATCAATTCATTTAAACGAATATCCTTGCTGCCGATGTTTTGTTTAACGGATGAGTCTTCATCTCGGTTAAGATAGTTTTGCAAATCCTCTTTTAAAGCTTTTTCATCTTTGATCACGGTGTGATTGTTTATAATGTCGATTAAATGATTCACATGAATGTCTTTTGGGATATATCCGTGTAATTCCAGCATGACTTGTTTTCGCAGGCGGTATTTTTCCTCATGTCCAAGGAATGCTTTGCATTTGAACAATTTTTTGTCCGTTTCAAGATAGATCGGTGAGAAGACAATATCGTAATCCAAACGATAATCCAGAAATTCGCGAACGGATAAGGAATCAAGGAATATAAACTCGGGAAACAGTTCCCTTAATTCGTTAAACATTAATTTTGAAACGGAAACACCCTGAGGACATACAACGATCGCTTTTACTTTTTTCTCTATGCTGTCTCCTTGTTTTGTCATCCACCCACCAATCAGCATCGTAATATAGGCGGTTTCATTTTCAGGGATGCTGTTGCCAATCAAAGTTTCTAATGGGCCTGTAGATCTTTTTACAAGATGATGCAGTTCCTTAAATTCTTTACTCAATGAATCTTGTATATTGATGGTTTCTGTAAGCTGATATTTTATTCGATAATAAGCAGGCTTAATATGCTGCAACAATTTGTTCAGCAATTGCTCCCGGTCCCGCAGATATATACATGCACTCTTCTCAAAAAGACGTAACATATGGTCGATCGCTGGAATTAAGTTCGGGATCGCATCATCTTCTGTTAAATATTCTGACCAATATACATTTGTGGTCAATAAATGTAGCGTGATGAACAAACGTTCTTCCACTGGGATTTGCTTGGCGTCATAGAAAATTTCCTCTGTCGCCTTATACTCTTTCGTGTTTGCCAATTCCTCATATTGAATGGAAAAGGAATGAACTTGCTTTCCTTTCTCTATTCTTCTCAGAACCAGTATAAGAATGTAGGGCATGGTTTCGATTTTTTCGTCGGTAAATTTTAGATTTAATTTATTCTCCACGTTTTCTATGCGTCTATAGATTTCATTGATCTGTTCTGAACGGATATGGGCTAACTCTTTGATCCTGCTTTTTCCACCATGCATTTGCAGGATTTGATAGGTTACATTGATAAGCAGTTTTCGTATCTGAAACTCTTTACCTTCTAGTAGATAACCAGACTTTCTTGAATATCGAATGCTCAAATGATAATCATTCAAATAGGTTTGTACCTTCTTTAAGTCCCTAAGAACGGTATTCTTACTAACACTCAACTCCGCTGTAAAGTGGGTAAGTGAAAGCTCTTCTTCACTGCTTAAGAGCATCATGATAATAAGATAGACGCGTTGATTCACGGACAGAATGGTGGAGCCCACCGGTTCTTCTTCACCATTAAGCTTCGTAAAGACGGCTTGATCAATTATAAAATGCCCTTGTCTTGTTCTTTCTATGGCAGGAAGGTTTTCGGTTATGAGCCACTCATTGATATAGTTGAAGCAGTAGCCAAGTTGTCTACGACTTAAGCCGTATTTCTTGGCCAAGGCCATACTCGTGATTCTCGGATTACTAACCAGTTCAGCCAAAATGGTTTTGCTTCGATCACTAAGTGACAAACGCGTTCCCTCCTTCCACATTGATTGTAGCACTCAGGACCTACATAATGAATGCGTTTTCATCCCATATCAGTGGACATTCATTGTACATCATTGTGATTTACATTGGAAAACACAGATTATGCGTGATTATAAGTAGTGAATAGGCGACCATTTGGCACGGAATCTTTCTTATCTTGTGATGCATTGAATGAAAATACCGGGTTTAACAGACCGGTTCCGTTGGATGATAGCTCGACAGCCAGGGGAACGAAAAGTTGCCAACACCGATCAGTCGAACTAATGGTGTTGGCAACTAATATGAACGTGAACAATATGGTGTGTTCATGGCTCTTTTTAATGACTCTCCGCTTTCATCTCAATCTGACGCAAGGGATCGTACGCCTTTAAATCCAAAGCGGGCGATTCGCGCAAGGACAGGGAGGCGGCCAGCAGGCCGACGTAGGGACCCATTGTTAAACCGGAGGGACCGAGGCCGGTGGCGATAACCAAGCCGGGAAGTTGTGGGACGGTACCGAGCAGGGGCAAATGATCCGGTGTAACTGGACGGAATCCGACACGTGTCTCAAAGATCGTGCCGTCAGCCAATCCCGGTGCAACTGACAGAGCTTCGTTCAATACTTCTGCCATCCCTCCCGCTGTTCTTCGGTAATCGAACCCGGTATCATCTTCCCGAGTCGCTCCGATCACCACCCGGGAATCGTCAAAGGCTAGCATATAGTGACTCCCTGTCGGCATGACGACCGGCCAACGAGCGGTGTCTACATTCCCCGGCAGTTGCAGATGGACGATCTGCCCCCGCTGAGGAGCGACCGGAACGGCTACGCCGAGTCGGTCCAACATTTGCGCCGTCCAGGCCCCCGATGCGGCCACAACGGCATCCGCCTCTATTTTTTCATCCTGGACACGGATTCCCGTCACACGGGAACCAGTCATTTCCGGTTGGGCATCTCCCTGCTGCACATGGGCACCATGGCGTTGGGCAGCCCGTTTCAATGCCTCTCGCAGGCTAGAGCCGTCCACTCGGGCGGCACCGGTGATATGGACGGCCCCCACATCTTTCCGTAAAGGCGGAAAATACCGGTGGACTTCGCCAGGGGCAATCCGAGTGATTTCACCTATTTCCTGCGCTTCGGTTTGATGGCGGTAAGCCCGCGCCTCCATCTCGTCCAGTTCGTCAGAATCCCTGCTGATAGCGAGCGCCCCTACTTGACGGAAACCAAAATCGACCTCTCCACCTTCCCTTAATTGAGACACCAGACTATGGTAATAGCGGGCGCTGTCACGTGCTAAACGGTACCAGTCCGGATCCTTGGATCGGTGGGAAATCCATGGAGAGACAATCCCGGCCCCAGCCGCAGTAGCCTGACCTTGATCCTCTCGGTCAACCAATACCACCTCTACCCCTTGCCTCGCTAAATGATAGGCGGCACTGACACCGACGATGCCCCCGCCAACAACGACGACCTTCATACCTTCCACCTGCTTTCATCCTAAGTTTCTCTTCATCAATATCACAAATTGCTCCATTTCTCAAAAGAATTCCCTGGCACAGCCACCATGGAAGTGCCAGGGAAACACCGTACACACCGATGATCCATTCTCTTCACTAGCGGATCTTTTTTTACAGATTTCCACCCAAGATGGCCACATTCTGATCCTGTGGAGCAAACCCCCGTCCGTTCCACTTCAGTGTCGTCTGGATATATCCCAGTCGGTCGGCGTTATATCGGCCGGCGATCGCCTGAACGGCTTGGAGTTCATAACTTCCATCCCGGTTAAAATCAATCGGATACAAACCGGAGGCGGGATTAACCCAGCCTTCGATCGGCTCCTTCAGAGTCCCATTTGGACGATAGATTTCCGATACGTATTCTTTCCCTTTGTAGTGGAGATCTAGTATAAATTTTTTCCGCAACCGAGAACTGGTCACCTGGACTTTATACAGGTTTTCATAGGAGACATGGTACGAATACGCCTCGTTAAAGCTTTCGGAATCAAAGATCGGCCTTATTTGCCCGTTTATATTCGAAAAGACATAGGCGTATATCCCTCCACCGCTGCCCCCGGTGTCGATCTCTACCAATATGTCATCCACGCGGTTCCCGGTTAAATCACCCAGGAAAAGGGTCGGATTGTAGCCCATGTTGTTTTTCATGGCGATCTGCTGGTATTGGTGGGTGCGGCCGTTTTGTACAAGCAACGTGATATTCTGCCAGAGGGGACTGTCCGGAGTTTTCGTACCCGTCAGCAAAACCCGGTCGATCACATGATCCCCGTCAACATCCCCGTACTTGACAGCCACTGTGACGGGAGCTTGGGAAAGGCGAGAGCCTAAAACCGTATGTTGCGGAGTGAAGGGCGGATACATGGTTTTAACCTCCTTGTTGTTTCCCGCGGGATCTAACATCTATCCTATGCCGGAACCACTCTTAATGTCCTCCTGCAACAAAGAATCCGGTCACCGTCAAGCGGCCGGCTTTACAATGCTCGGTGCTTTCCGGATTCACCTGCAAGGTCACACCCACCTCTCCATCTTCAGCCGGTTAGGATATACAGCATTGGTGGTATGAGGCTTCTCAAGGGCCAAGCGGTACCCGTCCGGGTTTTCACAACAGGAAGATATCCAAGGAAGCCGATACCGACCCAACTCCGATGTGACCTGGGCTTGATCCTCTCAGTTAACCAACACCCCTTCCACCCTCTGCCTCGGTTTTTACAAAGTCCGTATCCTTTCCCTATCCATCCATCCCTTCCCCTCGGTCCATCGGGAGAGCAGCATGCCGGATACCGTGTCGCCGCTGGCGTTTACCATCGTGGCCGGGGGATCGACGACGGTGCCTAGGACGGCCAGGACCGGCAGCGCCTCTGGAGGAAAGCCGTACATGGTGACGATCAACATTTCACCGATAAAACCGCCGCCGGTCACCCCAGACATCACCATTCCACTCAACAAGGCGATACCGATCGCAGTCAAATAGGTTCCGATTCCCTCAAAAGGCAGGTGGAACAAACCGAATAGGAAGGAAATTTTTAGAATCGCACTCAAGCAAGAGCCATCCATGTGAATCGTGGCGCCTACCGGCACGACTACATCACGCACCTCCTTCGATATACCCAATTGGGCCGAAGCAGTCAGGTTGGCGGGAATGGTCGCCACACTGCTTCCGGTGGCCAATGCGGTGACAGCCGGTGATAGGATCACCCCCCAGAAGCGGCGCACACCTTCCTTCCCTCCCGCAATCCAAGCGTAGAGCGTAAAGAAGAGAGCAAAGTAGAGTAAAGCCACCGGATAATAAACGAGAACTGCCCGAGCATAAGAGCCGACCAATTGCGGGCCGAACTCCCCCACAAGGGCAGCAAAATAAGCCCCCAAGCCGATCGGAGCATACCATAAAATGAGTCCCACCCACTGAATCAGTACCTGTGACAGGGCTGATAAGCCCCGGGCAACAGGGATCCCTTTCTCTCCAGTTTGACTGACGGCGATTCCAAAAAGGGCCGCCATTAAGATCAACGCCAGCATCCTTTCCTTTGACAGGAGATCACGGAAATCGGGAGCGGTCACCGTTTGGACCAGTTGTTCACCTAGGGTGACCTCCTTCATATCCCCCTGCGCTTCCAAGGGGATGTGAACACTTTCAGCCGGGTTGAACAATTTTACAGAGACCAACATCAATAGCGAAGCAATCAAACCGGTCACTGCAAAGATCAAAAGCATCCCGCCCATGATCCGACCCAATCGTTTCAAGCTGGACATATTGGTGATGGAACTGCTGATTGTCACGAAAACCAGTGGAACCACCGCCACAAACATGAGATTCAGAAAAATATCTCCCAAGGGTTTCAGCACGGCGGATCGCGGTCCCCATATCAAACCGATGACGCTGCCGATGAGGATGGCAGACAACAAGAGAAGGGGAAATCGATAAGAACGGATCCAACCCATAGAATAGCAATCCTCCTTTACGGTCGGTCCAGTATACTTTAACCCCTTTTATACATGAATGACAAATATCTTCCTGTAAACAGGGGCAGATGAAATTTATTAAATGAAAGGACAGGCTCCCCTGTCCTTTACAAGGTTAAGCCTGTCCACTCCCAATAGGTATAGTAAAACAGAATCATCAACCCCAGATAGATGATCGACATGACCTGGCTCAGCCGTCGCAAATCATCGGCTCGGAAGCTTTTGTTTTCATCAAAATAGATCATCAATGCTTTCGAGCTGACGGGGAAAGTGAGACAAAAGTTCATGCCCACCATCATCAAAAATGACATGGCTACCACATCGATCCCTTCGGCCATGCCCAGGGAGAGAAGGGGTGGAGTGAAAATGATCGCTCTCGTCGTATGAGAGGGCAGGTAGAGATGGGCAGTCAAACATATGAGCGTGACCAGCAAGAGCGTCATAAACTCCGACTGGAACAGGAAGCTTTTTGTCATGGCTAACAAATTCCCGACCAGCCAGTCCGCCGCGCCGGTTTCCGTCAAAGAGTCGCCCAGGGCGATCGCCGCCGCCACAAAGAGAATCAGATTCCACGGAACGGATTGGATCCCTTCTTTCCAAGGGAGGGACCCCACTTTTGGGGCAGTGAGGAGTAGGGCTCCGTAAATGGTGACGGTTACCATATCGATCCCGTGAATCGATTCGGTGGTCCAGAGCAACACCATCGCACCCAGAACCATCGACGTGATGCTTTCCTTTTGGGTCAGGTCACCCGCCGGCGCCATCTGTTTTGGGGCTAGAGAGATCCCCCGTGCCTCCCTGTCGAGGAAACGAGTGATAATAAAGAAGCAAGCAACCATGCTGGCCACCAACGCAAAGGGAGCCCCCCACACGATCCATGTGAGAAAGGATATCTCTTCTTCTCCCAAGGATCGCAGATAATTATTGACGATAAAATGAGAGCTGGCTCCCAACAAAGTGGAGCTGGTCGCGATGAGAATGATCGTCGGAATCAGCAGAGATAGCCCCTTGGTTACCTTCTCATGTTGAACCTCCTCGGATAAATCTCGGAATATCGGGATCAACACCGAGGCTCGTCCAGAGGTAGAGGGGATCAGTAGCGTCAAAAACTGAATTACCAAGGTGAGCAATAAAAACAAACCGGGAACGGTCTTAGCTCTAGATGTGAGCAGCAAAGTGACTCGGGCCGCCAATCCCGTTTTCTGCATCGCCGCTCCGATCATGAAAGCTCCGATCATCAACCAGATCACATCTGACGACAGAGAGGAAAATAGTACGTTCTGATTGGTCGCTCCGCTCATGACTAAAAACAAGAGCGCTGCGACAGCCACCCATGAAGTGGGGAGGGAGGTAGCCGTCCAACAGTAAATCGCCACGATAAATGTAATCAGGGACAATCTCCCGTCCACTTGCAAATCTAAGGGCAAAAATGCCAAGCCAAGCAACCCGCCCAATAAGAGCGAGCACCATACCCACTTCAGCATGCTTTGTGACGTGTCCTGCTTCCCTGTCTGCTGCGAAACCCTTGCCTCTGCCATACTCATTGGCCCGAAGCTACCTGCCTCTGGTATTGTGTGGCTGCCAGCTCTTGTCCGATCCAAAGGGTTCGCATCAGACTTTCCACGCTATCTTCCAACCAGGCTTCTGTATTCGCCATGGCTTTCTCCAATGGAACCGGAGATTGCAAGATGCTGGTATACACATCGATGCCGTGGCGGTAATTGAGTCGGGCTCCCTCGCCGATCATCCCTGCAATCGCAATCACCGGTTTCCCGTAACGTTTCGCTCGGGTCGCCACTTCTGCCGGAATTTTTCCTCGTGGTGTCTGAAAATCGATGCTTCCTTCTGCTGTTAAGACAAGATCCGTCTCTTGCAAATACCGGTCCAGATCCAACTGCTTCATAATGATATCATACCGAGGGTGTAGCGTGGCTCCAAGCAAACCGTACAAACCGGCACCCAACCCTCCGGAGGCACCCCCACCTGGAATTTGATCCACGGTATGACCTGTCGTTTTCTCAATGAGGGTCGATAGGTGTTCAAAACTCTTCTCCAATCGCAGCAATTGTTTTTCCGTCGCCCCTTTTTGCCGTCCAAAGACCCTTGTAACCCCATGGGGTCCGCAAAGGATGTTATGCCAATTGCAAGCCACATCGATCGACACCTGCTGGAGACGGGGATCGATGGTTGACAGATCGATCGATGCGATCTGCCCGATCACATGCGCCCCTTCTCGAACATCGATCCGGTGCCCCGACGGATCTAGAAAGCGGACACCCAGGGCCTGGGCCATTCCGATTCCGCCGTCATGGGTTCCGGAGTCCCCACAGCCGATTAAAATGCGTTTCGCTCCCTGATCCAGTGCAGCACAGATCAATTCGCCGACCCCGTAAGAAGTGGTTCGTTCCGGATTCCGTTGATCTCTCGGCACCCATTTTAATCCCGCCGCAGAAGCGACCTCGATTACCGCGGTTTTTGGTGATGAATATCCTAAAAAGCCGATTGAAGCTTCTGTTTGTTGACGGATCGGACCGGTTACCAACTGATGACTGAGGCTCCCTTGTGTCCACTTTACCATGGTGTTCACAAAACCCTCACCGCCATCCACCAAGGGAAGGGAAACCACCTTCGCCTTTGACAAGACACGCCGGATCCCATTTTTCATGCAGATAGCAGCCTTTTCTGCACTGATACTCTCTTTAAACCCTGATGGCACAAGCAAAATCCTCATTGACTGCTCACTCCTTTACTCTGAGTCAATCATAAAGAGCTCAGATTAAGGTTTGGTAAGAAACCAATGAGAAGTTCAGCACAAATGGATGAACAAACACAAAAAAACTTCCCTCCGTCATCACTGGAAGGAAGTTCAGGAATCCTTTAACCCTCTATTTTTTCTTGCCATCTTTGGTACCGTTGGACCACCAACCGCGTCAACTGTGAATCCCGGGGGAGATCGGCGACGATCTGCAAGGCGCCGGCGACACCGTCTCGATCTAGAATTTGCTGCAGTTCCACCGCTTCCGGGTCCTCGGGCTCATCGAAAAAGAAGGCAGCGGCGATTCCGGTGGCCAGATGTTCCGGGGTGATCCCCTCTTCGATCAGTTGGAGGGCGGGGCCGACGAGGCGATCGGTCCGCTTCAGTTTGCGAAGGGGTGAACGGCCGACGCGGGCAACCGGGTCGGTGAGGTGAGGATTCCGGAAGCGATCCAACATGCGCTGGATGTATGCTTGGTGTTCTCCTTTATCAAAATCGTGTTTAGCCACCAATAAAGCACCCGTCTCCTCCAGCGCACCGCTGACGATCTCAGCCACCCGTGAATCTTTGATCGCCTGTTGGATCGTTTCATACCCCAAGATGCGCCCGGTATAGGCGCAGACCGCATGGCCCGTGTTTACTGTGTACAGTTTCCGCTCGATGTACGGTGTGAGGTCATCTACATAGGTAACCCCCTTAACCGGCGGCACTTCTCCCTTGATTCCGGTTCGATCGATCACCCATTCGTAAAAGGGCTCCACCGCTACTTCCAAAAGATCCGTCCCGCTCTGTACGGGGACGATCCGGTCGACAGCAGCGTCGGGAAATCCGACGCGATCGGCCAATTCCGCTTGTTCCGTCGCCGACAGGTGTGCAGCCACTTCCTTTTTTAACAACGTGGAACCCTGCAACATGTTTTCACAGGCGACGACATTGAGCGGGGGAGTCTTCCGCTTTAACCGCAGCTTGATCCCCTCAGCAATCAGTGACGCGATCGCTTTTAACACATGAGGCCCCACTGCCGTGGTGACAAGATCGGCCGCGGCGATCGCCTCAGCCACCCGCTCCGGCTCCGTCTGGCTGTTGAAGGCGGTCACCCCTGACACGCGCACTGCTGACGGCTCTTCGCCTAAGAGCTGGACGGTGTAGCTATCCCGCTCCCGCAGCGCTTCCACCAGGGGGGCTTGCACGTCGACGAAGCACACCTGGTAACCGGAGCGGCTGAGCTGCGCGCCGATAAACCCTCGACCGATGTTGCCTGCACCGAAATGGACCGCCTGCATGCTCAGTTCACTCCTTGGAACATGGCCAGAAGCTCCTCTTTCGAGGCAGCTTTTACCATTTGGGTCACGTTCTCCTCTTCCGAGACAACCAGTGCGATCTTGGAAAGCATATCCATGTGTTCATCCCCTTTACCGGCGATACCGATCACGATTTTGGCGATTTGTCCGTCGCCGAAATCGACGCCTTCCGGCAACTGGACAATGGAGATTCCCGAGCGGTGGATATGCTCTTTCCCCTCCTCCGTTCCATGAGGAATGGCAACGGAATTTCCGATATAGGTGGTGTGAGAGGCTTCCCGTTCCATCATTTTATCGATGTAGGTAGCGTCCGCATACCCCTGATCGACCAAGAGGCCCCCCGCCATCCGAATCGCCTCTTCTTTATCCTCTGCACGGGCATTGAGGAGAACCGTGTTTTCATTTAAAACATCCCCGTTCATATTTACACTCTCCTTTGTTCTTCGATCTTTTCAAACAGACTTCGATTAAGTTGCTCTGCCAGAAAACCGCGAATGCCGCTTTCATCTTTGGATTGAAAAACAGTTGGAGCCTCAACGATGAGAGCGCTGATCCTGCTCAGTGAACCGACGAGGCTTTCCATCCCCGTTTCCGGTGCCAACAGCATCAAAAGGCCCGTCATCTTCATCTTTTCCCCATCCATTCCCTTTAGCTCGATCGGTTGTGCCAAATCATAAGCGGTAAAGGAAGGACGAAGAATCTCGTCAGACCGCGCATGAAACAGAGCCAATCCGGTGCCCGGGATGCCGAGTCCCCCTAACTGCTGCCGTTGCAACAACCGATCGGTCACCGCAGCCGGTTCACGAAGCACCCCCTCTGCTTCCAACCGCCGACAAGCCTGATATAAAACCTCCGAAAGCGTAGCCCCCTCGGAAATCTCCCTGTAAGAAAAGCCTCGAAGGATCATCAGGATGCCGTCCACTGCCTGCCGGAGGCCCTCTAACGTGTCCATAATCACGTCGGCGTCCGAGGCTTCCGTCGCCGGCGGCATGTCTCTGTTCAGCATGCTTGGTCCCGTTTCCTTTAACCGGGCCCGGATACGGGAGAGGTCCTGGTCTGTCAGGTAAGGATGAACACGGAGATAGGCCCCCTCCTCCAGATCCAAAGGGATGGTGGAGAGGATCAGATCATAATCCCGGGGATCCTTACCCGGCCATTCCAAGAAGGAGGCCGTCTCCACTCCAGCGATCTGAGGGAATTCCGCTTGCAGGCGGCTCGCCAGCAATTTCGACGTGCCGATGCCGCTGGCGCAAACCACCAGGGCACGCCGGGGACGCCCCCGCCGCCTCCTTTCCAAGGCGGCCCCGAAATGCATCACCAGATAACCGATCTCCTCCCGGGGCACCGATTTTGATGGGAACACTTCCGCCATCGCTTTCTCTACCGCATCAAATAACACCGGATACTCTTTTTCAATGCGGGGAAGCAGCGGATTGTGGATCGGCAGGTTTTCTCGCAGTCGGTAAACAGCCCGTTCCAGATGAGCGAGCAACCCTTCTGTCAAAGAAGGATCCTCAGCCAGGGAGACACCCAGCTCCTCACCCACACGACGGATCAATTCCCCGGTCTCCTCCACCACCGTTCCGGCGCCTTCCCGGAACCAGTATCCCTGATCGGTGCCCAATTTCGCTCCCCGCAGATGGAGGAGGATATTGGCCACCTCCGCTTCAGGAAAGGTTAAGCCGAGATGCTTGGACAGCCTTTCGGCGATCCTCTCGGCCACCTTTTGCTCCTCTGTGCCCGCTCGATCTTCTATCATGCTCGGGTCAAAGGAGAGCATTTCTCCCTGTTGGATCCGTTCTATAGCCAGGGCCAAATGAACGACCAGCCCCACATAGGCGGCGTCTGCCAGGGAATAGGGGAGGTTTTTGATCTCTTCCTGAACGACACGTTCCACCTGGATCAGCCGCTCCCGCTCCATCAGCCCTAACAACCGTTCGGTAATCGCCCCGGAAAGTTCGGGGGATTGACGAGTGAGGGAGCGTTTCATGATCCCCAGGATCTCCCCTTCGTCAAAATGATCGGCGAGCAGGCTCCGCATCGCTGATCGCCGTTCCTTTTCCCCACCGAGTACCTGAACGCCCCAACCCCGCTGTATGAGCAACGTAAGGTCGAAGGACTGCAACCATACTTGGACGCGGTCGAGATCGTGACGGATCGTAGCCGGGGTCACACCGAGATCCGCCGCCAAGGCAGCCAATTTCACCGGTTCCGATGCATCAAGCAATGTGCAGAGAAGATATACTTCCCGTTCCACCGGGGTGTAGTCCCTTTCCGGTGTGTTGGCCAGGACAGCTCGGAGGGACTCCTCTCCAGCAGCATCCCCCTGAAGAAAAATCCCACGTCCCGCCTGTTTCTGCAGGACGAGACCAAACTCGTCCAGTGTCGACTCGAGTCCGGCGAGATCCCGGTGGATGGTACGCGTACTGACACCGAGGGCTTCCGCCAACTCCGCCACGGTCCAGTGACGCACCTCACCGGTTAACAGACGAAGGAGCGCTCGTTCCCTGGAAGTGAAGTACATGGGGGTTCACCTGCTTTTACGAATCATCTTCCTTCAGCCGGTTTACAAGGGCGTCGTATTCAGGGCTGGCCAAGAAATTATCGACGGAAATGTGCCGGGCCCCAGGCAACTTTTCCTTGGCCCGATCCGTCAGGTTTTTATGAGTGATGACGATATCGGCATCTGCAGGCAATTTGCTGATCGCCGTGTTGGTCACCTCAATATCGAGCCCCGCTTTATCCACCTTGCTTTTCAGAACCGAGGCACCCATGGCGCTGGAGCCCATGCCGGCATCACAGGCGAAGACGATTTTGTTGACATCCTTTTCCTGATCCGGTTTCGGTTCCGGAGTCTCCTCTTTCACCGGCTCTTTAACCATCTCGGACGCCGCCATACTTTTCTTCCCTTTCATCGATTCCATGGTGCGGGTGGCTGTCGCCAAGTCCCCGTCGGTGTCGGGACTTCGTTTCAGGAACAGGGAAGCGACCAGGAAGGAGACGACCGTCGCTGTCAGCACCCCTGCCAAGACGCCAAGATAACCGCCGCGGGGAGTCATCGCCAGCAGGGCGAAGATGCTGCCTGGTGAGGGAACCGCTACCAACCCGGCACCAAATAAAGAGAAGACAAAGACCCCGCTGATGCCGCCGGCGATCGCAGCCAGGATCAGAGCCGGTTTCATGAGGATGTACGGGAAATAAATCTCATGAATACCGCCGAGAAAATGAATCACAGCGGCCCCTGGTGCCGATTGTTTCGCCATGCCTTTACCTACCAACCAGTATGCGGCCAAAATGCCCAGACCGGGGCCCGGATTGGACTCCAGCAGAAATAGAATCGACTCTCCGGTCCGGCTGGCCTGATCCACGCCGATCGGACTCAAGATGCCGTGGTTGATGGCGTTATTCAGGAACAACACCTTGGCCGGTTCGATAAACAGGTTGGCCAGAGGCAACAACCCCGCACCGATGATCCACCCCACACCGGCAGCCAGCAGTTTGTTCAACCCCAATACCACCGGTCCGATTGCGAGATAGGCGGCAATGGTGAGGAGAGCGGCCACAATACCGGCGGAAAAGTTGTTGACCAGCATTTCAAAACCAGAACGCACTTTTCCTTCAAACAGGCGATCCACCTGCTTGATCACCCAACCAGCCACAGGCCCCATCAACATAGCACCCAGGAACATCGGAATGTCCGCCCCGATGATCACACCGATGGTGGCGGTGGCACCTACAACGCCGCCGCGGGCACCGTAAATCATATTGCCGCCGGTAAATCCGATCAACAAGGGCAACAGGTATTTGATCATCGGATCGACCAGTTTAGCCAGATTTTCATTGGGCAGCCACCCCGACGGGATAAAGAGGGCGGTAATCAACCCCCAAGCGATAAATGCCCCGATGTTCGGCATGATCAATCCGCTGAGAAAACTACCCATCCGCTGTATCTTTACACGCCAATCGCTGTTTTTTTCCGAGTCATTTCTTCGATTGTCACCCATGCTTTCCCCTCCTTTACCATCTATCTCAAGGATAAAACGGTTTCACCGCCTTCTCAATTTAAAGAAAACCCATCTTTGTCACGAGCTTTGTTGACATCCTTTTGCTTAGTATGTCTTGTGGAAAACATTTTTACCTTCATCCATCAAAAAGAGCGCCCTCAGGCGCTCATCGATCCATTCCGTTGATTCATCCCTTCTCACCTAAATAGACAGACTCCAGCTCCCTCTCCACCACTCGGTCGCCCCTTCGCTGCAACCGGTACGCTTTGGCCCGGGGACGGGAGGTGACTACCTGTTTTAACTCTTTTCCTAAAAAGTGAAGAGCGGCACCATCGTCGGCAGCCACACCGTCTCCGATGGCTCCCTCCCGTAACAGACGGTGAAAGCCGGGGCGACGTTCTTCTTGCCCATCGAAGTGGGGACAGGCACTCCCCTCCAAAAACCCGAGGCCTTCCACCCGGCTGATCCGGCCAGGAACGGAATCGGTGACCGCCTCCTCAAACCAACAGATGGCGCCGGCACTGATACCGGCCAACACTTTCCCCTCTTCCCAGGCCTTGCGGAAGATTCGATCCAACTCCCATGCCTTCCACAGGGCTACCAGGTTTTTTGTATTACCCCCACCGACGTATATTATATCCTTATCCATCACATAATCCTCCAAATCGGAGGTGGGAGGTGGAAACAGCGTCAACCGGGAAGGTTCGCAGTCCAACTTTTTGAACGCCCGGTAAAAACGTCGGATATAATCGACGGAATCCCCACTGGCGGTAGAAACAAAACAAACCTTCGGTTTCTTTTTCCCAGATTGTTTCAGCACATATTGATCCAAAAGCGGATTCTCTGGCTCCATGGAGAAGCCTCCACCCCCCATGGCGATGATCGGGCCCATCTGCAATGCTCCTTTCGCTTCTACTGGTTTATCTTTCCTTACATAACCGCTATTCAAATGTAGAAGGGTTTGATATAGTGGAAATCAGAAAATTTCATCCGCACTTATCAACCATTTCAGAATACAGGGAGTAGTTAATATGAGTAAACCATCCACGAAAGATATTATATCCATTGGATTGATGATGTTGGCTCTCTTTTTCGGAGCCGGTAACATGATCTTCCCACCAGCCCTGGGTCAGGCCGCCGGCTCCCATGTATGGCCCGGAATGGCCGGCTTTATCCTCACCGCCGTCGGGCTTCCCCTCCTGGGGGTGATCGCTATCGCTGTCACCGGGGGAAGCCTACAGAAAATTAGCAGCCGGGTTCACCCCTGGTTTGGACTGGCCTTCACCGTCGCCATCTATTTTGTGATCGGTCCCTTGTTCGCGACGCCGCGAACGGCTAGTGTCGCCTTTGAAATGGGAGCACGCCCCTTTCTGCCTGCGGGAGTCGATCCTTCCGGTTGGCCGATGCTCTTATATTCTTTGATCTTTTTTGCTCTCACCTTTTGGCTCTCCCTCAATCCCTCGAAGTTGGTGGACCGGATCGGGAACATCTTGACTCCGCTGCTCTTGGTGATCATCGCCACCATGTTGGTGAAAAGTTTGTTGGATCCAGTCGGGACCATCGGTGCACCAACTGGCGTTTATCAGAAGGAAGCCTTTTTCAGTGGGTTTATGGAAGGATACCTCACCATGGACGCGTTGGCAGCCCTCGTCTTTGGTATTGTCGCTGTTCAGACCGTGAAACAGCGAGGGGCTCAGGACCGAAAGACCGTGATCTCCTTCACCGTAAAAGCCGGTTTGGTGGCAGCGGCGGGTCTAACGGTAGTATACCTCACCCTGGGCTATCTGGGGGCGACCAGTGCCTCCCTCGGCCGGTCGGAAAACGGCGGACAAGTTCTAACCTCTTTGGTAACAGCCCTGTTCGGTGAACCAGGATCCCTATTATTGGGCATAGCGGTCACTCTAGCCTGTCTGACCACCTCCGTGGGATTGATCACCTCATGCGCCATGTACTTTTCAGAGCTTTTACCCGCTTTGGACTACAAAAAGACAGCGGTGGCCCTGTGTATCATCTCGATGACGGTGGCCAACCTGGGGCTGACCCAGATCATCGCTGTCTCGGTACCTGTCCTGACGATGCTTTATCCCCTGGCTATTGTACTAATTTTCGCCAGCCTGTTCCGTTCCTTCGATCATTTTCGGGCGATGTATGTATTCGCCCTGATCGGCACCGCTCTGGTCAGCATCACAGACGGGTTAAAAGCGATGAACATCGAGCTTGATTGGGTAGACTCCCTTTACGGATGGCTCCCCCTCTATTCGGAAGGCATCGGTTGGCTGCTCCCCGCTCTGTCAGGTGCCCTGATCGGATATGCCTGGCATCGCCTCAAGCCATCCGGATCCCTTTCCCGTGCATAATCACGCAAACACCCCTCCCCGGCGGGCTGGGGTGTTTTTTGATTCGCATTTATCCATCATGTTTCGATCCCCTATCCAATAGGAACCGAATCATGATACAGGCTTTGCTGTCCTTCCGGCGGGGGAAAAAATACAACCTCCGCGCTTGGTTTTCTTGCTATTCTTTATATAATATAATGAACAGGAGTGATCTCGCTCCTGAGGGGAGAGTTTAGATGTTTTCGAAACTTAAAAGCTTCTTCGACTTCACCCCAAACCCCGATGGGGATGAGGATAAGGAAACTTTACATAGAGAGTTGCGACGCTTGAAGAAGGAAAACGATGAATTGAGACTGAAACATCAGATGGCCCGAAAAAAATCAGTAGAGCGAGGAGAAGCCAAGCGGTATCATCTGGAGTTTTTTCTTTACGACGCCAAAGGGGATGAGGAGGCCCAGTACACCGAAGCGGATATTCACCGTTATCCCATGATGGGCTTTACCATTCACTACCTCGATGATGCTGGAAAGGCTGGCCGCCCGGAGTGGATGGTCCACATATTAAACGGGCTGGAAGAAACCTTTGCTGCGATGAAGGTGGTTCACCACACAGTAGATGATTCCAACCTGTACAGCTTCTTTGTCGATTTGAAACTGTATCCCCACATTGAAGTGAAAAAATGTATCTACCTCATCTTTCAACAGCTGTACCAGTGGCAGGAACACGGCCGTGATCAAGTGTCGTTGCGTGTTCATATCGGGGGAGAGGAACTTTACCAGGAACTGCTGAATCGCCACCTGGAAGCGGTCTAATGCAAGGTATCAGATCACCCCTTCCAGGTGATCAATCCGCGCCGGTTTGCTGGAATCGTTTAACAGAACAGAGATGACATCGATGCGAAAAGGGATCGACCCATGATGGTTCTGTTGTAGATAAGAGAGGGCCAACTTTCGCACCTGTTGTTGTTTCTTTCTATCGATGGATTGGAAGCCAAAACCGTAGCGGCTGCCGCGGGTGGTGCGCACTTCCACAATCACCAGTTGGCCTTCCTTTTCCGTCACGAGATCCAATTCCCCCAACCGGTTACGCCAATTGGTGTCCAGAATCCTGTATCCCTTGTTCCGCAAATAATCAGCCGCCACCTTTTCACCGATCCTGCCGGTCTCCCGTCTGCGATCCCTATCCAACCGATCACCACCTTTTGTGGATTTTTCGCCATTTTACACCAAAATTCCGTTTTTCACCACATAAAAAGGAGTGATTCCCGCCATCTTATCGGGACCACTCCTTTTTCGCTCGTTCTTTTACCGGTGCAAAGCTCTTTCGATGGATGGGGGAGACACCCCACCGGTCCAAAGCAGCCAGATGGTCAGGGGTGCTGTAACCGACATGGGACTCAAACCCATATTGGGGATATCGCTTGCCTGCTTCCATCATCCAGTCATCGCGAACCGTTTTGGCGATGATAGAAGCGGCTGCGATGGAATGGCTGAGGGCGTCACCCTTCACGATATCCTGTTGCTCCAGTGTGATACCAGGGACACGCAGCGCATCCAACAAGAGACAATCCGGTTTCGGATCCAATTGGGCCACTGCTCGGCGCACTGCCTCATAGGTCGCTTGGAGAATATTATGTTGATCGATGTAGCCATGATCCACAACCCCAACCCCGATGGCGGTCGCCTCGGCTTCGATCCGGCTTCGGAGGGAAAGCCGCTCATCCCGAGTCAATTTTTTGGAATCATTGAGACCTCGAGCATCAAAACCATCCGGAAGGATCACCGCAGCCGCTACGACCGGACCGGCCAAGGGCCCACGGCCTGCTTCATCCACACCGGCGATCAAACGGTATCCACGCTCACGATATGTACGCTCAAACTGCCACATCTCTTCGATCCGTTTCTGTTCACGCCGCTCGGCTTCCCGCTTTTTCAAATAAGAACGAGCCAGCTTCTGTACGCCGGCCCGGGGATCCGATAGAAGTGCATTCAGATCGGACTCAGAGATGTTTTTTTCTCTCGACAAGCGATCCGCAATCTCACGGATGGTCCCTTTTACTTTCATCCATCTCCTCCTCCCAATCCACTGGAAATTCCAGGGAGATCCTCCCCAACCGGCCGGAACGAAAATCTCGTAGGACGATTTCCGCCGCCTTTTCCAAATCGACTTCCCCGCCTTTTCGCATGCAACCCCGCCGTTTGCCCACCTGTTCCAAAAGCGCCAATCCTTCTTGGCCTTCGACCTCCTCCAGATTGTACCGTTTCCGCAGGGAGTCAGGATATTTTCGGGATAAGTAACTGATAAGATATAGGCCGATCTCGTCTATAGACAAGATCTCTTCCTTGATAGCTCCGCTGGCAGCCAAACGCAAACCCACGTCCCGATCTTCAAATTTGGGCCACAAAATACCTGGGGTATCCAGAAGCTCCATCCCATTTTCCAGCTTAATCCATTGTTGAGCTTTGGTCACGCCTGGTCGGTCGCCGGTTTTGGCGATGTTCTTCTTGGCCAGTCGATTGATCAAGGCCGATTTGCCTACGTTGGGCACCCCCAACACCATCGCCCGAATGCGATGGCGTCGAATTCCTTTTTTGGCCTGGGCTTCGATTTTCTCCTTCATCAGGTCCTGGCTGATGGAAAAGAGGGCCTTCACTCCGGAGCCTGATAGCAGATCCATGGAAAGCGCCTGTGTTTTGCCTTCACGGAAGGTTTCCGACCATTGCCGGGTTGCCTTTGGATCGGCTAAATCGTTTTTGGTCAACAGAATGATCCGCGATTTTCCCTGAACCAGCTGATCGATCATCGGATTGCGGCTGGACAGGGGTAATCGTGCATCCACGAGCTCCAGGACCAAATCCACTTGCTTTAATTTTTCCTCCACTTGGCGACGGGCTTTGGCCATATGTCCGGGAAACCACTGAATCGTCATATTGGATCACCTGCTCACCACAAAACCTGAAAATCTTTCAACGGCCAGAAAATCACGTCCGCCCTTCCCACAACATGATCGATGGGGACGGGACCCACCTCCGGATTGCGGCTATCGCTGCTGTTCATTCGGTTATCACCCATGACAAACACATGCCCTTCCGGGACTTTCACAGGTCCGAAATCAGCCGTCCGGTTTCCTTCATCTATGTATGGCTCCTCAATGCTTTCACCATTGACCCGCACCACGTTGTTATACGCGGAGACCGTTTGGCCCGGCAGCGCAATGACCCGCTTAATGTAATCTTTTTCCTCCGTGGCGTGAAAAACGATCACTTCTCCAGGTTTTGGATCACGAAACATGTAAAGCACCTTGTTTACGATCACCAAATCATTGTTATGCAGGGTGGACATCATGGAGGGACCGGAAACGCTGAAGGGGGAAAAGATAAAATAGCGGATGATCAATGCCAGAACCACAGCAACGGCTAGGGCTTGCACCCACTCCCATGCTTCATCGTTTCCCCGCCTCCTTCGTCTCCCATGTTTGGCGGAACGGGGGGTGAACTCGCTCATGAAGCTCCTCCTGACTCTCGCGATCAACCAACAAGAATACGGAGATTTCAGATAGTAAGCGATAAAAGGGCTTGAGACCCCCAAGCCCTTCATCCCAATTAATGAATTTCCTTGATCCGAGCAGCTTTACCTTGCAATTTCCGCAGATAGTACAGCTTAGCACGGCGCACTTTCCCGCGGCGGATCACTTCAATTTTATCAACACGAGGGGAATGAAGCGGGAACGTCCGCTCCACGCCGATACCGTAAGAGACTTTCCGGACCGTAAATGTCTCGGAAATTCCTTCGCCGCGACGCTGGATCACAACTCCTTCAAAGACCTGAATCCGTTCACGCTGCCCTTCGACAACCTTCACGTGAACACGGACCGTGTCACCGGCGCGAAACTGAGGCGTATCTTTGCGCAGTTGTTCTTCACCGATTTGGCGTACAAGTTCGTTCATGGGTTTCCCTCCTTCCCTCCATCAAGTCTCTATTCATCTAGCGGACCGAACACTCGTCGAGCACAAGATCCATTTTATCACATGGAAACTGTGAAAACAATTGAGCCCCCGAAGGACTAACTTTCCCGACGCTGCTTCTGCTGTTGGGAAAGCCAGGCCCGTTCTTCCTCGGACAAATCTTGCTTCTCCAGCAGATCCGGCCGACGCTCCAAGGTACGAAGAAGCGATTGACGCCGCCGCCACTGATCGATTTCCTTATGGTTTCCCGACAGCAATACGTCAGGAACGGCCCAGTCGCGGAACTCGGCAGGCCGGGTATATTGGGGATATTCCAAAAGACCCGTTGAAAATGAGTCGGCCTCCGCCGAGGATTCGTTGCCCAAGACCCCAGGAATCAATCGGATCACACTGTCCATCAGCACCATGGCGGGCAGTTCGCCTCCAGTCAGCACGTAATCGCCGATGGAGATTTCGTCGTCCACTAGATGCTCACGGATCCGTTCGTCAAATCCCTCATAATGGCCGCAAAGCAGAATCAGGCGGTCGTAACCGGCCAGCTCCTCCGCTTTTTTCTGCGTATAGGGAGTTCCCTGGGGGCTCATCATCACCACCGGAGGACGGGCAGCTGCCTCGTTGGTGATCGCCTCCACCGCATAAAAGAGCGGTTCCGGCTTCAACACCATTCCCCCGCCGCCGCCGTAAGGTGTATCATCGACGGTGCGGTGTTTGTTGGTGCTGTAGTCCCGGAAGTTGATCACAGAAGCGGTTACCAGCTCCCGATCCAACGCCCGTTTTAAGATGCTGGAGGAGAAAAATCCCTCAAACATCTCCGGGAATAACGTCAACACATCGAAATGCACGGGTTTGTCACCTCAATCACTCCAACCCTTCCATCCACTGGATGGTCACCCGTTCCTCCTCGGGATCCACATCCTTCACAACGGGGGCGATAAAGGGGATAAGCAGTTCACCGCCGGTATCCCTTTTGACCACCCACACATCGTTGGCGCCAGGTTGCAGGATATCGGTAACGGTCCCGATTCTCTCCCCGTCGGTGGTGAAAACCCCGCACCCGACAATCTCGTGCAGGTAGTATTCGTCCGGTTCCGCCCCTACCGCTTCCTCCCGGCCGATCATCAGGGTGCCTCCTTTGTAGGGCTCCGCCTGATTCACGTTGTCCCACTCCTCAAATCGGAGCAGCCAAAAGGATTTGTGGGGTCGGGAAGATGTTACTGTGAGCCACAGGCCACGCTGTTTCCGATCCGGGTGGCACAGAAACAGCTTGCTGCCGGAGGCGAAGCGCCTCTCCGGATAATCCGTCCGTGAGATCACCCGGACTTCCCCGCGGATGCCATGGGTTCCGGCGATATGGCCGACCGTCAACCATTCCGGTTCACGCATGGATCGCTCTCCTTTCCACGGGTTGCCCGATCAAAGGATCTCCACTGTGACCCGTTTTTTCTCTTTTACCGCAGCGGTTCCCACCACTGTGCGGAGTGCCTTGGCGATCCGCCCCTTTTTTCCGATCACCTTCCCCGTATCCTCCGGGTCGACGGAAAGCTGCAAAACGAGGTTCCCTTCCTCTTCCCGTTCTTGCACACGAACGGCTTCAGGGTGATCGACCAGGGCTTTTGCGATCACTTCAACCAGTTCCTTCAATCCAATTCCCCCTCAGGCCCGAGCGCATCAGGCAGGGAATTCACTTCTGGTTCTTGGCTTCGTGGATCTTTTTCATGATGCCTTCTTTACGGAACAGATTCTTTACCGTGTCGGAAGGTTGGGCACCCGTGTTCAGCCATTTGATGGCTTTTTCTTCGTCGATCTTCACTTGAACCGGTTGGGTCAACGGGTTGTAATACCCGATTTCCTCGATAAACCGGCCGTCGCGAGGCGCACGGGAGTCAGCCACGACCAAACGGTAAAAAGGCGACTTTTTCGCACCCATCCGTTTCAGACGGATTTTCACTGCCATTTCGTTTTCACCTCCTCTACAGGATCAAGCGAATCAAGGCATAAAGGGAAACTTAAATTTGCCAAATCCCTTTTTCTTCTTTCCTTTGGACATGGAAGTAAATTGTTTCATCATCTTTTTCATGTCCATGAACTGCTTGATCAACCGGTTCACATCCTGGACCGTCGTTCCGCTGCCCGCCGCAATCCGTTTGCGGCGGCTAGCGTTGATGATGTCCGGCTGCTGTTTTTCCTCACGGGTCATCGACCGGATGATCGCCTCCACCCGGGTCAGTTGTTTCTCATCTACCTGAAGGTTTTTCATGCCCTTCATCTGGCCCATGCCCGGCATCATGCCGAGCACCTCATCCAGGGGACCCATATTGCGCACCTGGTCCATCTGTTCCAGGAAATCGTCAAAGGTGAACTGCTGCTTACGCATCCTCCGTTCCAAATCCTTCGCCTTTTCCTGGTCAACGGAGGCTTGGGCCTTCTCGATCAGAGTGAGAACGTCCCCCATCCCTAAAATCCGGGAAGCCATTCGTTCAGGATGGAAAGGTTCCAGCGCGTCCACCTTCTCGCCCATCCCCGAAAACTTGACCGGACAGTCGGTGACCGACCGGACAGAGAGAGCGGCCCCACCCCGTGTGTCACCATCCAGTTTGGTCAGAATCACACCGGTCAAACCCAGTTCACGGTTGAAGCTTTCCGCCACATTGACCGCATCTTGACCGGTCATGGCATCCACCACCAGCAGGGTTTCATCCGGCTCCACCTTTTCCTTGATCGCCTTTAGTTCCTCCATCATCGTCTCGTCGATATGGAGGCGGCCGGCGGTGTCGATCAACACCGTATCATAGTCTTGATCCTTCGCTTCAGCCACCCCTTTTTCGGCGATTGTGACCGGACTTTCCTGATCTCCCATGGAGAAGACGGGTAGCTCCACCTGTTCTCCAAGCACTTCCAGCTGCCGGATGGCTGCCGGCCGGTACACGTCGCCAGCCACCAAGAGCGGTCGACGGTTTTGTTTCTTCAGGTATCGACCCAGCTTGCCGGTGGTGGTGGTTTTACCGGCACCCTGGAGCCCCACCATCATGATGACTGACGGTTTGGAGGTAAGTTCCAGCTTGCTCTGAGCTCCGCCCATGAGCTGGGTCAGCTCTTCATTGACAACCTTGATCACTTGCTGTCCGGGTGTCAGGCTTTTCAGCACTTCCTGTCCAACGGCGCGTTCCCGCACTTTGGACACAAAGTCTTTAACCACTTTGTAGTTGACGTCGGCTTCGAGAAGGGCCAGCCGGACCTCACGCATGGCCGCTTTGACGTCCGCCTCGCTCACCTTCCCTTTGCCTTTTAGTTTGGCGAGGGCTGATTGCAACCGTTCGGACAACCCTTCAAATGCCATGTTGCCGCCTCCCCCGTATCGTGATCACCTAATCCAATTTGAGAAGTTGGTCCAGCAAACGGCGGACGGTTTCCTGCTCCTCTCGGCCGTTCACTTGTTCCAGGATCGCCTCGGCGATCTCTGAGCGCTGGATGTGTTTGGACAAGAGCTGTAACGCTTCCTCCAGCTCCTCCAGCACCTCCCGGGACCGTTTGACGGTTTCAAACACGCCTTGGCGGGAAACACCGAGATGCTCAGCGATCTCGCCAAAGGACCAATCCTCGTGAAAATACAACTCCATCACATTCCGCTGCCTTTTCGTCAACAGCGGGCCGTAAAAGTCATACAGCAAGTTGACCCGGGTTGTCTCATCCAACAATCGGAGCACCTCTCATCCGCGTCAAGGCCATTACCTTTACACGATAGCTATCGTAACAATGGCTCTAGGGGTGTGTCAAGTTTTTTCTATTTACACTGCCAAACGAAGCATCTTAAGTCACAGGGAGGAATGGTAAAGGGATGACCAACAGCAAACCCCGGATACCTCATCCACAAAAAGCGATTCATGATGCGACAAAAGCTCACACTCTTTTGTGTGAGCTTTGTGTTCCGCCTGAGTTCCCTTTGGAAACGAATCAGGCCCCTCCCGTCTCTTTTTCCACCTCTTTCGCAAACAGGGCATGGACAAACTGTTCGGCATTAAAAGGCTGCAGATCATCCATTTTCTCACCGAGACCGATCCATTTGACGGGAACATTCAGTTCGCGACGGATGGCCAGGGCGATACCCCCTTTGGCGGTCCCATCCATCTTGGTCAACACGATCCCCGTAATATTGGTGGCCTCCTTAAAAATCTTGGCTTGCTGCAAAGCGTTTTGACCGGTGGTAGCATCCAACACCAACAGGCTCTCATGGGGAGCGTCGGCCACCTCCCGACCGATCACCCGGTGCACTTTCTTCAGCTCTTCCATCAGGTTAACCTTGTTTTGCAGGCGGCCTGCGGTATCACAGAGCAGAATGTCGGCTCCCCGGGACCGGGCGGCTTGGATCCCATCATAGATAACAGCGGCCGGATCAGAGCCCTCTTGGTGGCGGATCACGTCAACACCAACCCGATCCCCCCAAATCTCCAACTGTTCGATGGCCCCGGCGCGAAAGGTATCTCCCGCCGCCAACATCACCTTTTTTCCTTCCTCTTTGTAGTGATGGGCCAATTTTCCGATGGTGGTGGTTTTGCCGACCCCGTTCACCCCAACAAACAGGATCACCGTCAAGCCGTCGGGATTTTGATTCATCCCGGCTTCGTCGCCTTCTCCCTTCAGCATATCCACCAATATTTCCGACAGAAGGGGTTTCAGCTCCTCTGGATCCTTCAGTTTGCGCTCCTTCACTTCCACCCGCAACCGATCGACGATCTCCATGGTGGTGTCCACGCCGACATCGGCGCTGATCAGGATATCTTCCAGCTCTTCATATAGCTCTTCATCGATTTTATTGCGGCTGAAAACGGAGCTCATCGCTCCCGCCAGAGAAGCGCTGGTCTTGCTCAACCCGTTTTTAAACTTCTCCGTCACCGAACTGGTTGTCCGGGAGACGCTTTCCTTCAGCCGTTTGAAAAAACTCATCTGTCAACCTCCTTATCCCTGGCGGCCGCCACTTCTTCCTGTCCGTCAAACTCCTCCAAGCGGACGGAAACGATCCGGGAGACTCCCGCTTCCTCCATGGTAACCCCATACATCACATCGGCCCCCTCCATCGTCCGTTTCCGGTGGGTGATGATGATGAACTGTGTCTTCTGAGAAAATTCCCGGAGATAACGGGTGAAACGGCTCAGGTTGGCTTCATCCAAAGCAGCGTCCACTTCATCCAACACGCAAAAGGGGACCGGTTTGTACCTTAATACGGCAAACAACAGAGCGATCGCTGCCAAAGCACGTTCCCCGCCAGAAAGCAAACCGAGACTTTGGGGCTTTTTCCCGGGGGGTTGGGCCGTGATCTCGATCCCTGTCTCCAACAGATTGTCCGGGTCCGTCAGTTCCAGATCCGCCCGGCCTCCACCGAACATTTTAGCAAAAACATCATGAAATTCCTCGCGGATCGCCTGAAAGCTCTCCTGGAATCGATTGGACATCTCTGCTTCGATATTGCGGATCACTTCCTCCAGAGATGCTTTTGCCTCCAAAAGATCGTCCCGTTGGGAGGTTAGGAACTGCTGTCGCTCGCTGACGCGATTGTATTCATCGATCGCCCCCAGATTCACCTCCCCGAGGGAACTGATCTTTCCTCGGAGGGAACGCACTTCCCGCTCCGCTTCCTCCGGATCTTCCGGTGGTCCGTACCGTTCCTTGGCCAGCTCATAACTGATTTCGTACTCCTCCGCCAGCTTTTCCAGCAGGTGGTTTAGCTCCACATCCATACGGTTCACCTTCACTTCCTGCTGATGGAGCTCCGCTTCCGCCTGCTTCAGTTTCTGCTGATGATGACGCAGTGCTTCTTCCTGCTCTCCTCGGTCGCTGTGGAGCCGGTCCCGTTCCGTCTTGGCGGCACCCAGCTGCTCCTGAATGGAAGCTTTCTGTCGCCTCCACTCTTCTCCCCGCTCCTTCAGGGCCCGGTCCTCTTCCTCCTGATCCGTATGCCCCGTCTGAAGGTGGGAAAGTTGATCCCGGGCGTCGGCCAGTTGCCTCGTGAGCCGCTCTTTTTCCGTATCCAGTCGACGGCCGTCGGCCTCCAGGTATTCTCGCTCCTGGTTGAGACGGGCCACTTTGATCTTCCACTCGGTCACCTCACGATTGGCTTCATCCTTTTCGGAGGCTTCCTGTTCCACCCGTTGTTGGGATCGGTGGATATTTCGTCGCAGCTTTTCCTCCTCCTGTTCCATGGCCGTTTCCTTCTCGTCGATCCGGGCCAGTTCCTCTTGCACCCGGGTCTGCTGTTGCTCAATACTGACCCGCTGCCGGGAGGTTTCCTGCTGACGAGCTTCCAGGTTGCGCTGCTCCACATCTAGCTCCCGTTGCGACCCTTTTAACTCTTGTTCCCGCAGGCGACGAGTTTCCCCTTCTTGCCGGATCGCCTCCAGCCGTTCATCCAGAGCTTGCAAACGGGCCACAGCTTGTTGGTGAGCCGCTTCTTCCCGATCCCGCTCCTTATTCGCCGCTTCGATTTCCCGCTCCAACTCTTCCACCTGCCGGGAACGCCCTAACAGGTTGGTTCGGGACTGCTTCCGACTCCCCCCGGACATGGAACCGCCGGGATTCACCACATCCCCGTCAAGAGTGACCACACGGAAACGATACCCCAGCTCCCTAGCGACGGTGTTGGCATCTTCCAGGGTGCGAGCTACAATCACTTGTCCCAACAGATTGCCGACCAGGGTTTGATAAGCAGGGTCGCTCTTCACCAGCTCGGCGGCCACTCCAACCACGCCGGAAAGGTTTTTTAACCGATCCCGGTCGCGATGAGGAAGAGATCGGGGGCGAATCACGTCCAGGGGAAGGAAGGTGGCTCGTCCCGCTTTCCGCTGTTTCAGGTAACGGATTCCCTGTCGCCCAGTGGCCTCTTTGTCCACGACCAGGTGTTGCATCGCTCCTCCTAAGGCGGTTTCCAGTGCGCCTTCGTACTGTTGGGGCACATGAATCAATTGGGCAACTGCCCCGTGAACCCCAGCCAGTTCACTGACGCCCCGGTCCCGGGCCTTTAGGACTTCTTTTACCCCTTGGAAAAAACCGGCGTGTTCCGCCTCCATCTCTTTTACGATCTCCTGCCGAGAACGGAGCCCATCCCGCTTTTGCTCCGCATGGCGCAGCGCCTGAGCCGCCTGTTCTTCTTCCTTTGCCAACCGCTCCCGATCAGCGGCCGCTTCCCGGTACTGCTCCGCAAGACGGTCCAGATCGGCTTTCACTTCCCCGAGCTCCCGTTCCAACGCTTGCCTCCGTTGCGCTAGCTCCTCCGCAGCCAACTGGTCCCGTTCTATACGGGCATCTAGATCCGCCTTCTGTTCCCGCAGACGTTCCGCTTTCTCTTTTTGATAGCTCCGATCGCTCTGCAGGCGGGACCGCTGGTTGGAGAGAGTTTGCAAATCGGCTCTGAGGCGGTCCAAGTCATCCACGGCCTCATCCCCGTCGCTGGAAATACGGCTCTCCGCCTCTTGAAGCTCGGATTCCGCTTCCGCTAAGAGATGCTCCTTCTCCGCAAGCTGCTGTTGTTTTTGCTCCCGTTCCGCCTCCAGCTCTTTGATCTGATCAACAAGTTCGTCGATCCGCCGTCGGGTCTGCTCCATGTTTTGGACGCGGTTTCTGGCGCGCTCTTGGAGCACCTCCCGCTGTCCTTCGGCCTTTTCCAGTTCCTCACTGACACGAAGGAGTTCGCCTTGCAGGGTTTCCACCTGTTGCTCCTGTTGATCGATCTTCCACCGCAGCTCAGCCAAAGCAGCCTCCTGCCTGGAAACCTTTGCGGCCAACTCTGCCCGTTCCTCGCTTTGCTGCTGGAGGGAGCGATTCGCTTCCTGCCAGTTATGGTGGAGCGCTTCAATACGATGGACATACAGTCCGATCTCTTTGCGGGCCAGCTCCTCTTTCCACGCTTTATATCGTTTGGCTGTCTCCGCCTGTTCAGCAAGGGGCGTCACCTGATTCTCCAGCTCTTCCACCAGATCCTGGATCCGGGCCAGGTTTTGCTCGGTGGATTCCAGCTTCCGCTCCGCATCCCGCTTGCGGGATTTGTATTTGACGATTCCCGCCGCCTCTTCGAAGATAGCCCGCCGGTCTTCCGATTTAGTGGACAGGATCTCGTCGATTCGCCCCTGGCCAATCATCGAATAGGCATCCTTCCCGATCCCGGTGTCCATAAACAACTCATTGATATCTTTTAGACGACAGGGCTGCTTATTAATATAAAACTCGCTGTCGCCGGACCGGTAGACACGACGAGTGACGGTCACTTCCGCATAATCCAAGGGAAGCTGATGATCCGTGTTGTCAAAGGTGATCGCCACTTCACAATAACCGACAGGCTTGCGGTCATCGCTTCCGGAAAAGATCACATCTTGCATCGATGCTCCCCGGAGCGATTTGGCGCTCTGTTCCCCCAACACCCACCGGATGCCGTCTGTCACATTGCTTTTACCGCTTCCGTTTGGTCCCACCACTGCGGTAACACCGGTGGTAAACTCCAATTCAGTCCGATCGGCAAACGATTTAAACCCGACCATATCCAGTCGTTTCAGGTGCACGCAACTCCCCCTCCTTTCCGAAAGTTCATTTTACTACAGACGGCACCGGGCTTCGAGCACTCCGGTGCCGTGTTTCGCCTATTGATCAGGTAATCCGGCTGCCGAGAGGAACCTCCCGGTCGGCCTGGACCAAAGCCACTTCGCCGTCGTCCATTTCCACACCCAGGACAAGCACCTCTGATTTGAAACCCGCCACCCGGATCGGAGAAAGGTTGGTCACCGCCAGTACCCGCATGCCTATAAGCTCTTCTGGTGTATACAATCGGGTGATCTGGGCGCTGCTCTGTTTGACCCCAATCTCCCCCAGATCAATCCAAAGCTTGTAGGCGGGTTTATGAGCCTCAGGAAACGGCTCCGCCCGAATCACCTTTCCAGTTCGGACTTCCACTTTCCAAAAATCATCGTATGTAATCTCAGACATGGCAGACACCTCCACAAGAAAGAATGAGGATCATCCATGATCCCATCGATGCTGCTCATTCCCCTTCTTTCCCGTCCAGACGGACAGGGAATGGGCGATCGACTCATGGGCTTTCATCCACCGCCAGCCGACGACCGCCAGAAAGATCAGCAGGACGAGGGAGACCAGGACCACCGTCATCCGGATCAAACCAAAGAGAATAAAGGGCGTCACCGGTCACCCTCCTTCTCTTCGGCATGATCCCCCGTGTCCTCCTTCGTCTCCTCGCCGACGGTATTCCCCCTCGCCGACTCTTTTTCCGCCACCAACCGCTCCAAGGCGGAAGCGATTCTTTCGTGCGCCCGCACCCCGCGCCAGATCATGACCAGAATAAAAATCACAACACCAACATACAAGGTGACCATCAGGGCCAGGGGCAACAGCTGTGCCAACACCTGCATTCAAATCGCACTCCTTTCAGAGTTACTCATGCAAAATGGATGACCAGAAAAGTTCATCTTATCTTGAAAGGAACCCGTCGTGTACCTTCAAAGCGAGACCGGGAACAAAGAGACCTGGCGAGACTTGTACTGTCAAGTGCAAAGCGAGACCGGGAACGGAGGGACCTGGCGAGACTTGTGCTGTCAAGTGCAAAGCGAGACCGGGAACGAAAAGACCTAGTGAGACTTGTGCCCTATAAGGGTGCAATATAGGACCTCTCGCACCGCAGATAAGCAGAACAAGAGACACTAGTTCAACCCGTGGCAACGATAAGAAAACCACCGGCTTTCCGCGGGAAACCGGTGGTCGGTTTGTCATTTCCGTTGCTGGAACCGCCCAAGTCCCTCGGCGGCAGCCCGCTGTTCCGCTTCTTTTTTCGATCGGCCGGTTCCGACACCCAGTTTTTCACCTGAGAGCCACACCTCTGCCATAAACTGACGATCGTGAGCCGGTCCTTTGACATCCACAATCTGATACTCTAGAGTGCCCAGATGTTCCTGCTGTACAGCTTCTTGCAACCGGCTTTTAGCGTCTGTAGCCTGAGCGAGCCACTGATCGTCAATCCGCGGAAAAATGATCGAGTCCATAAATTGGTGGATTCCCTCCAACCCTTTTTCCAGGTAGAGGGCCCCCACAAAAGCTTCAAATACATCAGCCAATAGAGCGGGGCGATTTCGCCCCCCTGTAATCTCTTCCCCCTTGCCTAGGCGGACATGTTTGCCGAAGTTCAACTCTCTCGCAAAGGAAGCGAGGGAGGGCTCGCACACAATCCGCGCCCGCATACGAGTCAGATCCCCTTCTTTTAAATCGGGAAACCGATGAAAGAGATATTCGGAAACGATTAGTTCCAGCACAGCGTCCCCGAGGAACTCCAGCCGTTCGTTATCCGGCTGGTCACGCCCCTCTTTTCGCTCATGGGCGAAAGATGTATGGGTAAATGCCTGTAAAAACAGCTTCTCATTTTGGAGAGACAGGCCGATGGTCTGTCCTAATTCGGCCAGGTTCAACTCCGATCACCACCTGCTTATTCCTCTCCGCCAAATGCCTTGAACGCAATGGTCGCATTGTGGCCGCCGAAACCCAAAGAGTTAGACAAGGCAGCCGACACTTGAACCCGGCGTGCTTCATTGGGAACATAGTCCAAGTCGCAGTCGGGATCCGGGTGTTCGTAGTTGATCGTTGGCGGTATGATACCTTCCTTCAGCGCCAGGGCGGTGGCGATGGCTTCCACACCCCCGCCTGCCCCCAAGAGATGCCCCGTCATCGATTTGGTGGAGCTGACCGCCAATTGATAGGCGTGTTCTCCAAAAACCGATTTGATGGCCATCGTCTCAAACTTATCATTAAAATCAGTGGAGGTACCGTGGGCATTAATATACCCCACTTCCTCCAGCTCCAGCCCGGCATCCTTTAGGGCCCGCTTCATGGAACGGGCGGCGCCTTCCCCTTCTGGAGCAGGAGCAGTCAGGTGGTGGGCGTCGCCGCTCATCCCGTAGCCGGCCACTTCCGCGATGATCTCTGCATCCCGGGCCAGGGCGTGGTCAAGACTTTCCAGGACGAGGATACCGGCCCCTTCACCCATGACAAATCCGTCCCGCTCCCGATCAAAGGGACGGCTCGCTTTTTCCGGTTCGTCATTGCGGCGAGACATCGCCTGGTTGGCACTAAAACCGGCGAATGCGATCGGGGTGATCGTCGCTTCGCTCCCCCCGGCAATCATCACATCGGCGTCTCCCCGCTCGATAATTTTCGCCGCATCTCCGATAGAGTGGGTTCCCGTAGCGCAGGCGGAAATCGCCGCACTGTTGGGCCCTTTGGCCCCGGTAGAGATGGAGACTTGTCCGGCGGCCATATTGGCGATCATCATCGGGATAAAGAAGGGACTGACCCGGCGGGGACCCTTTTCAAGCAATTTCTTATGCTCGGTCTCCCAGGTTTTGAGCCCGCCGATACCAGATCCGATATAAACTCCGATCCGGTCCGCATCTTCCTGGGTGATGTCGATCCCCGCATGGCTCAGGGCGTCTTTAGATGCCGCTACCGCAAACTGGACAAAGCGGTCCATGCGCCGGGCTTCCTTGCGCTCCATGTAATCCTGAGGATCAAAGTCTTTGACCTCCCCCGCCATGCGGGTTGGAAACTCGCTTGCGTCAAATTGAGTGACAGGGGCAACCCCCGATCTTCCATTGATCAAGTTGTTCCAAAACGTCGGTATATCGTTGCCGATCGGCGAGAGGACCCCCAGACCGGTGATCACTACCCGTTTCGACAATCTCGTCACCGCCTTTAATTATTACAAAAATGGGAGAGTAAGAGCAATCCTGTCGTCCCACAGCAAAAGTGTGGAAAGTCCCGTTGTGAACGGGACTTTCAGCTCTTTAGGAACGGGAATCGATATAAGCGACGATATCCCCGACTGTGTTGATCTTTTCCGCTTCCTCATCGGAAATTTCCATGGAAAACTCATCTTCCAGCTCGAGAATCATGTCCATCACGTCCAGGGAGTCAGCTCCCAGATCATCTTTAATGGAAGCTTCCTTGGTTACTTCCGAAGCATCCACTCCCAGACGATCCACGATAATCCGTTGCACGCGATCCAGCGTATCTGCCATGTCCTTCACCTCCCTTTTGTATTATACGAAATGGTCTCTCAAAAAACTAGCAAAGACTGTAGTGGAAGGACGGGGTCAGGAAGTCACCATTCCACCGTCCACGTTCAGGGTTTGCCCGGTGATGTAGCCGGCATGATCCGAAGCGAAAAAGCGCACGGCCCCCGCCACATCTTCCGGTTTACCCAAGCGGGCAAGGGGAATCTGTTTTTTCATTTCCCCCTGCACCTCTTCTCCCAATTGGGAGGTCATATCCGTTTCGATAAAACCGGGAGCGATAGCGTTTACAGTGATATTGCGGCTAGCCAGTTCCTTCGCTGTGGTCTTGGTCAGACCGATCACCCCCGCCTTAGCCGCCACATAGTTGGCCTGCCCGGGGTTGCCGGAGATGCCGACCACCGAGCTGATATTGATGATCCGACCGAAACGCTGTTTCATCATGGAGCGGGTCACCGCTTTGGTACAGAGAAAGACGCCCTTCAGATTGGTATCTACCACCTGGTCCCAGTCTGCCTCTTTCATGCGGAGCATCAGGTTGTCCCGGTTGACTCCGGCGTTATTGACCAAAATGTCGATCCGGCCGAATGTTTCCTGCACCTGTTTCACCGCGGCATCTACCTGGCCAGCGTCGGATACATCAGCCTGAATGACCAGCGGCTGGCCACCGGCTTCCCGCACTCGGTCAGCCGTCTGTTCGGCGGCATCCCGGTTCCCGGCATAGACGATCGCCACATCCGCCCCCGCTTCGGCGAGGGAAACGCAGATCGCACGACCGATGCCGCGAGAACCTCCGGTCACCATCGCGATTTTACCGGATAACATACTCACCCTCCTCACCCCATCTTTTCCAATAGATTCCTCAGCGATTCCTCATCCCGTACGGAGACAGCAGTGACACCTCGCTGGATTTTACGTATCAGACCGGTCAGAACATTGCCCGGACCGATTTCCACAAAGGTATCTACCCCTTCATCCACCATCCGGCGCACACTGTCCTCCCAAAGTACCGGAGAAGAGATTTGCTCCACTAAAGCGTGACGCAGTTTGTCCGCCACCCACTCCGGACGGGCAAATACGTTGGTCACGATGGGAACTGCGGCATCCCGCATATCCAGTTGTCCCAACACATCCTCCATCCGATCAGCAGCCGGCTTCATCAGGCTGGAGTGGAAGGGGCCGCTCACTGAGAGGGAAATCACCCGACGGGCTCCCGCAGTCATCATTTTCTCTCCAGCGGCTTTTACCGCATCCGCTTCACCGGAAATGACCAACTGCCCCGGACAGTTATAATTGGCCGGCTCCACAACACCAAGCTCCTCACTCACTTCCCGACAGACACGATCCACCGTTTCCCGGTCGGCCCCGATCACCGCTGCCATCGTTCCTTGTCCGGCGGGGACTGCCTCTTCCATAAACAGTCCCCGCTGCCGCACAGTCTGTACCGCATCAGCAAAGGAGATCACACCAGAGGCGGCCAGGGCTGTATATTCACCAAGGCTGTGGCCGGCGACAAAATCCGGCTTCAATCCGTTTTTTTCCACCAGGCGAAAGAGGGCAAAGCTAGTGGTCAGAATCGCTGGCTGCGCATTGGCTGTCAGGCGCAGTTGATCCTCCGGTCCCTCAAAACAGAGGCGGGACAGGGAAAAACCGAGTCGCTCATCCGCCTCTTCAAAACATTCCCGCGCCCAGGGATGTTCGTCGAAGGCCGTCCGTCCCATGCCGACGGCCTGGGATCCCTGGCCAGGAAACAGAAAGGCTGTTTTACCCAAAACCGTTCCTCCTTCGACTAATCAAGATACCGGATCCATCGTCCATTTCAGTACGGACGCGCCCCAGGTCATCCCGCCGCCGAATCCAACCAATACCAGGGTCTCCCCCTTTTTGATCCGGCCGGAACGGTAGGCTTCATTTAAGGCGACAGGAATCGATGCGGAAGACATGTTTCCGTAGCGGTCCAGATTGACGACCACCTTGTCACGTGACAAGCCCAGCCGGTGAATGGCGGTTTCGATGATCCGATCGTTGGCCTGGTGGGGAATCAGGAAGTCGACATCTTCTTTGGTCATTCCAGCTTTCCGCAACGCTTCCTCCGCGGAAGAGCCTAATACCCGCACCGCAAACTTAAAGACTTCCCGTCCGTTCATGGAGATAAAGTGGAGACGCTGTTCCACAGACTCTTTCGATGCCGGATGGCGAGATCCTCCACCGGATTGTTTTAACAGATCCCCGCCGGAACCGTCACCGCCTAGTTCGAAGGAGAGAAAACCTTCTCCTTCGGCAACAGGACCCAATACAGCAGCCCCCGCTCCATCTCCGAACAGGACACAGGTGTTTCGGTCGGTGTAATCGGTGATCCGGGACAGACAGTCCACCCCGATCACGAGAACATGTCGATACAGCCCGGTTTGGATGAATTGGGATCCAGTAGCTAGTCCGTACAAAAAGCCTGTACACGCTGCTGACAGATCAAAGGTGGCTGCCTTGCTAGCGCCGAGCCGATCCTGAACCAAGCAAGCCGTCGCAGGAAATGGCATATCAGGCGTCACCGTGGACACGATAATCAGATCCAGTTCCTCAGCCGTGATCCCAGCCGATTCCAAGGCTTGTTTCCCTGCCTCCACCGCCAGATCCGAGGAGGCTTGCTTTTCCGAAGCGATTCGCCGCTCCCGAATTCCGGTCCGACTGACAATCCATTTGTCGTTGGTATCGACCATTTTTTCCAGATCCGCATTGGTTAAGACCTTTTCAGGGAGATACGCTCCGGTACCGATGATACCCACTGCTCCCATGGCCCTCAACCCCTCTCCAAACGTTGTAATTCCTCGGAAATCCCCGGGATAACCCCCCGTTCTACAAACCGACGGGCCTGGCCAATCGCATTAAACACGGCGCGGCCATCAGAGGAACCGTGGGCTTTGACCACCGGTCCTTTTAATCCCAACAGCGGTGCACCGCCATGCTCTTTATAATCCAGATCCTGGGCAAACCTTTTCAAGCCTGGCTTCAGGATCGCTGCCGCCAGCTTAGTTAATGGGTTTCGCGTCAGCTCCTCTTTCAAGCGGCCAAAAACTCCTTTGGCGATACCCTCGGTATTTTTCAGCAAAACATTTCCGGTAAAACCATCGCTGACCAAAACGTCGCAAACCCCATGGAGGATATCCCGGGCTTCCACATTGCCCACAAAATGAACCGGTAACCGCCGGATCTCTTCATAGGCTTCCTTGGTCAGGGCATTTCCTTTCCCCTCTTCGGTGCCGATGTTCAACAAGCCGACCCGCGGCTTTTCCTGGCCCATCACTTTTTCAGCGTAGAGACTTCCCATGAGAGCATATTGCTTCAGGTGCTCTGGACGGGCATCGGGGTTAGCTCCGACATCCAAGACGAGCATGCCTTTCCCGTCCAGTGTGGGAAATACCGGAGAAAGGGCAGGACGGTCAATCGCCGACAGGCGACCGGTCACCATGGTGCCAGCAGCCATCAGTGCCCCAGTATTCCCGGCACTGATAAAAGCATCCATCTCCCCTTCTTTCACCATCCGGCACCCGACCACGATCGATGAACCTTTTTTGCGGCGAATCGCCCGCACCGGCTCCTCATCCGCCTCGATCCATTCCTCCACAACCTGAAGGTGCAGATTGGTAGGAGGTTGAGAGCCGATCAGAGGACGGACTAGCGGCTCGTGCCCCAGCAGGTAGAGCTCTGCATCCGGCCATTCTTCCGCCGCCTTTAGGCTCCCTTCCACAACAGCTCCCGGCGCGTGATCTCCACCCATGGCGTCTAACGCGATGCGCATTTACTGGTCCTCCTTTGAGCGGTACACATCAAATATTCCTTGAAAAACGGTTTCGTCCATTACGTATGTTTGCACATCGACTTGGGTCCGGCTGGGAGACACCTGGGTCACCTTCGCCTTCGCCACGCATTTTTCTCCCAGCTTAACCGGCCGCACAAACCGGATACTGGCAGTAGCGGTTAGGACCAGCTCGGCATCGACCACGGCCACAGCCAGTGAGTTTGCCTGGGCGAACAAGTGATGACCCCTGGCGATTTGGTGTCGGGCAAAGACATGCTCCTCGCGGATTTCCAACTCCGACACCGCGCTGTGATCCAGTTTCAGCTCGGTCACCTGACCGATCACCTCTTCCGGATACAGAGAGCGGACATGGTCAAAGTTTTTCTCCGCCATATGTTTGATCCGTCCCCGCAGCTCGGGAATCCCCAGCTCCATTCGGTCCAGCCGAATCGTTTGAATACTGACCCCATACCGACGGGCCATCTCCTCATCAGTGAGAAAAGGCTCGTGTTCCAGGGCCAGCTGCAGTTTTTTTTGCCGTTCGCGCTTTGACAGACGCACTGTGGAGGGGTCACCACCTTCTTAACACCACGTGTTAGTACCAAGTACTAATTCAGTATATCCGAAACCCCTCCCGTTGACAAGCGTCCAATATCAAAAAAAGGACCCCGGCTGGGTCCTTTCTGCTGCGGCGAATCAGTCGTTTACCACTTCTTTTCCTTTGTAATAGCCGCATTCCGGGCACACGCGGTGGGACAGTTTTAATTCCCCGCACTGCGGACATTGAACCATCCCCGGAACCGCCAGCTTGTAGTGGGTACGACGCTTCAGTTTGCGGGTTTTGGATGTTCTGCGCTTCGGTACTGCCATTGCTTTCACCCCCCTTATCGGCATTTACCATCATATGAGATTAATCATCCCGCTTCAAGAGTTCCCCCAGCTTAGCCAGCCGGGGATCTACCTTGCGGTTGTCACAATGGCACGTCGCTTCGTTCCAGTTCGTACCGCAAGTGGGACATAACCCTTTGCAATCCTCCCGGCAAAGAGGGGCGAAGGGGATGCTTAACACCAGAGCTTCTCGGATATAAGGAGTCAAATCCGTCGGCTGGTTTACATCGATCAGATGAATCTCCTCATCGGAGTCCTGCTCCAGGCGGCTTGCATCGTCGGTGAACACCTCATGCCAATCACTGGAAAGGGTCTCTTCCACATCGGTCAGACAGCGGGAACAACGAAGGACTGCGTTCGCAGACTGCCGACCGTGAAGATGGTACAATTCGGCATCCTTCCACGCCGTGATCTTCACTTCCACAGAGTCCAGACGAACCAGATCGGGATGCTCCTGTACCACATTATCCAGTTTGACTTGCCCTTTCTGTTCCACTGGTTCTGACTGTGCTTTTACTTCTCGAAACCTGAGCAGCATCGATCACTACTCCTTTTTCAAAACAGGTTAATTGTATGCCAAAGGATGGGACACTGTCAATGCCGAACCCCGGTGATCGGCGTTCTTTTTCAATGGAAGTTTCTCGAGGAACGTTAATGCATCGGTCAATGTTTTTACGGGAACCACCTTCATATCGGTACCGATCTCCTTCGCTCTCTGTTTCGCTTTTTGTTCGTTAGAGTCCCCCGGGCGGGTGTCGGCGGGAACAAAGAAAAAGTCCGCATCTTCTCGATCCGCCGCCATCACCTTATGTTCCACACCGCCGATCTGCCCCACTTTTCCCGTCGGTGTGATCGTACCGGTCCCGGCGATTCGGTAGCCGTGGGCCAGATCCGTCTTTTTCAACTGCTTGATAATCTCCAGAGCAAACATCAGGCCAGCAGAGGGGCCGCCGATATCGTCTGCTTCGATGCGAACGTGAGGGTCGGTTTTAACCGTTCGTTCCGTGATCGGTTCGATCCCGACCCCTGGCTGTTTTTTCCCTTTCGCTGTTGCGAGGTTCCCCAATTTCAAGGTTTTTTGTTGAAGCTTTCCCTTCCGTTGAATCTGCAACCGGACGCCTTCCCCTACGTCTTTTCCATTCAGATAAGCGATCAAGTCCTCGGACCGGGTGACGGTTTTGCCATCCACTTTTTTGATCAGGTCCCCCTGCTGCAATACATCAGCTGCCGGAAACCCTTTGAGCACCCGAAATACCCGCACCCCAGCATAATTCACTTGGACCGGACGGCCAAGCTCGCGAAATGCCGCGATCACCGCATCGTCCTGGGAGAGTTGCATCACCTTTTCCTGCCTCCGTTGATAAATCTCTGGATCTTCCTTATCCGGCAACACCTTCTCTTTCGGAAGCAGTTCATAGCGAGGATTCACTTTGGACGCCATCATCCCGAACAGATTTCCCTTGCCCATCGAGACAGTGGTCATTAAAAACGTTCCCTTCTCCTTCGGTTCGGGACCATCCACACGAATCATGGAGGCCACTTTCATCGCTGAACCGGGTTTTACGATATAATAAGGAACAGGAACGATAAACAAGATGTAAAGCAGCAGTCCCAGAATCAGTGCCAGTACGATCCAAAACCGGGCCTGCCGGGCTCTTGCGTATTTCATCCCATCCCTCCTCGTTTATCGATCAGACGCTTGATGCGTTCCACTTGTGTCCGTGCCGCTTCCTCCCCTCGCCGGATCGATTCCGCCACACGGGTGAACGCGGTGGGGCTGATCTCCGTCAGATCGGGGTGTATCAAAATATCTGCTGCCAACAGTCTTTGGTTTAGTATTTCCCTTTCCATCACCCCAAGAGTCTGGGTAATCACGTCAAATATATTTTGAATCCGGACGGACGTGGTTCGGGGCACCACATCGACAGCGATCACGATATCCGCACCCATCTCTTCTACCACCGTGATCGGAATCCGGTCAATCACTCCACCATCCACCAGTGTCAGCCCCTCCCACTGTACCGGTTCAAATATACCCGGGATGGAAATGCTGGCCCGTATGGCGAGATCAGCCGGCCCCGACTGAAAAACGACCCGCTCTCCTCTGATCAGGTCGGTCGCCACCACTGCTGTGGGAATATTCAACTCTTCCAGCCGTTTCCCCTTTGTCAACAACCATACCAATTCTCTTACTTTTTCTCCCGTGACAAACCCCCTTCGGGGTACCGTCAGATCCAACCAAACATTCCGTTTCAAATGGATCGCCAAATTCTCGATCTGTTCCAAGTCGGCCCCAGCAGCATAAACCGCTCCCACAAGGCTGCCGATGCTGCTGCCGGCGATGCAATCGACCGGGATACCTTCCTGCTTGAGCACCTTGAGCACCCCGATGTGGGCCAACCCCCTCGCTCCGCCGGAGCCGAGAGCCAATCCTACTCTAGGTCTCGTCAATCCCGCTTCCCCCTCTCTCATTCGCCTCTCCAGTTGTGAGACAGGCGGGTCTAATTTCTCCTGTCGTCGCGTAGACATGTTATCAAAATCCGGTTGATGAACGGGAGGATTTGAATGAGCCCGAAAAACCCTGTCCTCCGAAGTCATATTCGTTCCCTGATCATGGGGGCGATCGCCTTATTTCTCGTGGTTTCCCTGATCATGTACCCGGAACAAGCCTTCAATTCATCGCTGAAAGGACTTAAAATTTGGTGGGACGTCGTGTTTCCTGCGCTGTTACCCTTTTTTATCGCATCGGAAATTTTGATGGGGTTCGGCGTGGTTCATTTCCTCGGTATCCTGCTGGAGCCGCTCATGCGTCCCCTCTTCCGGTTACCTGGTGTAGGAGCCTTTGTGGTGGCCATGGGATTGGCATCCGGTTACCCGATCGGGGCCAAGCTGACCGCCCGGCTGCGTGAACAGGAGCTGATCTCCCGGTCCGAAGGAGAACGTCTCGTCTCCTTTGCCAACACAGCGGATCCCTTGTTCATGTTTGGTGCGGTCGCCGTCGGTTTTTTTCACGATGTCTCCTTAGGTGTCATCATCGCTATCACCCATTACGTATCCAGCCTGTTGTTGGGCTTTATCATGCGGTTTCACGATCCAGGCGGGGCTGCCACCCCTCCACCAGAGAGAGAATCCAACTTTATCCTGATCCGCGCATTCCGGGAAATGCACAAAGCCCGCATGAAAGACGGTCGTGGTTTCGGGGAATTGATGGGAGATGCCACCACCTCCTCCATCAACACCCTGCTGATGGTCGGTGGTTTCATGATTATGTTCTCCGTCGTCATAGAAGTGCTAAATGAGGCGGGAGTCATGGTAATTTTATCAGCGATCATCAGCGGGATTCTCTCCATGCTTCAGTTTCCGGTGGAATTGGCGCCGGCGGTGATTTCCGGCACCTTTGAAATCACACTGGGCGCACAGGTAGCTAGCCAAGTTCCCAACAGCATCAATATGGCGTATAAGATCGCCATTGTCAGTGCGGTTACCGCTTGGAGCGGCTTATCCGTCCATTCCCAGGTGGCCAGCATCCTGAGCAAAACCGATATCCGCTACACGCCTTATCTTACGGCCCGTTTGATCCATGGATTTCTCGCCGGGTGGATCACGCTCCTTCTCTGGAATCCGGTCTCCAACTACATCCGTTATTCCAACGCTTCCATTCCCGCCTTTTTCCGTGAACTCCCCGATACCGGTTGGCACGGGATAGCCGAACGTATCTCCTTTCTGGGGTGGCGGGCCATCCTACTTCTCGGTATTCTGATGATGCTGGGGTTACTGGTCCGGTTTTTCAACCGCTTTCGAACAAATTCCCTGTGACGGATGATATTCCGATATGGAAAAACCCGATGACAACATCGGGTTTTTTAACGTCGGTACTTTTCGCTCATCGCTTTTTCCACAACCTCAGGCACCAGCCCTTTTACATCGCCTCCGCCGGAGGCTACCTCTTTGACAATCCCAGAACTGAGGAAGGAGTACTGATTATTGGTCATCATAAACAGTGTTTCCACCTCAGGATCCAATTTCCGCATCATGGAAGCAAACTGTAACTCGTATTCAAAATCGGAGACAGCTCGCAGCCCGCGAATGATCACATTGGCATTTAATCCGTGGACATAATCGATCAACAAGCCGTCAAAGCTGTCCACTTCCACATTGGTCATCCCCTGCGTCGATTGCCGAATCAGTTCCTTTCTTTCCTCCACGGAGAAAAGCGGCTTCTTCTGGGCGTTGTGTAAAACCGCCACCACCACATGATCAAAGACTTGAGCTCCTCTTTTCACAATGTCCAGATGGCCGTTGGTCACCGGATCAAAACTTCCTGGGTAAACTGCCAATTTCAAATTTCGTCACCTCCTAAAACATCTCATGAGTCCCGACTGTATAAATCGAGCACGGTGTCTCCGTAATTAAGATTCCGAAAACGGACCAATGAATGCACCTGAAGCGGCAAATTCCTATCTTTCCCGTGTTCCGCCACCATCACCCCACCTGTTTCCAACAAGTCTTGCTCAGCGATAGCGGTAAGGATAGGGGAAAGAATCCTTTCCTGATAAGGAGGATCGAGAAAGATGAGATGAAAGCGTGCCCTCTGCCGGGCCAGCGTGCGAAGCGCCGCACGGGCATCCCGGCGAAACACCTTCCCTCGCTGGTCCAAACCTGCCGATCTCAGGTTGTACCGCACCGTGTCCACGCTGGCACGGGCACGATCGACGAAGATCGCTTCCTCCGCACCGCGGCTAAGGGCCTCTAGCCCCAGGGAACCGCTGCCCGCAAACAGATCGAGCGCTTTTCCTCCGTCAAAATATGGTCCGATGATCTGAAATAACGATTCCTTTACCCGGTCCGTTGTCGGGCGAACCTGCAAGCCCGGAACAGACCGGAGCCGAACGCCTTTCGCTTCTCCGGCGATAATTCTCATATCGACACCTGCTTGTCCTGATGTAAACATTTTTTATCCTATCACAAAGCCTGGCAACATGGAAATGAAAGCGTTCCAAAAAAATATCGCAGCAAATGTATATTTCAAGATATAAAGGCAATGATAGGGATGACGGCGTCGGGAGATGCTGTCAAACCGCGGAGAAGACTTACGTTTCCCCATAAGCTCTTCCTCCGGTTTCTCCTCTCCCATTCAGGATCCCCCTTTTAAAGGAGGATCCCATGGACCTGACGGATTTTTTATCCGCAGGTCTTTTTTTATGTTTAAAAAACGAAACCTGCGGGTAAATTTTCCGCAGGAACCACATTTTACATGTTTATCATCTTTTTCTGGTTTGGCGCCTTCTCCGCCGGAAGTTGGAACTGTCCAGGGTTTCGGTTTCGTCAAACATGGTAGGGAGATCTTCCCAGTCCCGATGATGGGACAGATGCTTTCCGGAAGCATCCTCTTCCGGTTCATCCCACTCTTCCGTGAAACGTTGCGGACTTTCCGTCTGCGGCGAAGACCTGGCACGGTTGCTGCGCGAATTTCCGGACCCTTGCGGGGGTGTCTCCTCCTGGGGGCTCCACTCCATCGGTCCATCCCACCAATCGTCGCGGCGCGGTCCCTGTTCCCCGCGAGACCTTTCTTCGGTCCGACCCGGTGAGCGTTCATCCATGCGCGGAGGCGGCCCGATGGGTACATCCATAAATCCGAAACCTCCATCAAAACCTGGCGGCCAATCAGGACCATCGTTTCTGCTCATCGCATCCTGGGATCGGCGGAAGCTTTCCGGTTCCTCCGGCGAACCCTGGGGGAAAGGCGGATCCTGCGGCAGCCGTTCGGACAATTGATTCACCTTGTTTTTCAACCATTTCCAGCGCTTCATGTCCTGGGATTTGGATACGGAGGTCCGTTTCGATCGTTTTTTCAAGGGATGGTCTCCTCCTTTCAAGGCTGGCATAGCCTGGGATACCGTACACTGATACCATATGTCCCAACCTTTTTGCCTGTCCCCGGCAACTGCCTAAACCACCGCCTAAAATTTGGATTAAGGAACCATCCGTTTCAGCATCTGAGCCTCTCTGGGGGTGATTACATGCTCATGAACCAACAGGTCCAGCATTCGAAATGAAAATTCCCTTTGTTTTGGAGACTTTTTCAACCGTTCCAGCTCCGCCGGTGTAAACAATTGCTCTTTCATATGCGTCAGGTACTGAAGCAAAGCCATCGTACCCCGTGCTTGCCGGATGCGCTTGGTTTCTTTCACCAACTGGTTAATCCGTTCTTCAGTAACCGCCTTTCGCCCCAATGTTTGGTTCACAGCCTGGACGACTTCTTTAAACAACCTTCGCTTCCCGTTCAATCTGTCCACCTCCATCGATTCTCCATCTTATTTCTATGCGGCTGAATATCCGACTGATGCGACGATTGACATCGGGTTGCCTTCAACAGAAACTTATTCACATAATGACAAAAGAACTTCATGGTCCATTTTTTTCTATGTATTTACAAAATTAGGTCTTTCTGATATATTAGATTTAGGCCAACTGCCTACTTTTTACAGGACATCCTGTTTTGCTTAACGGATTTCACTATGGTACGAATAACCTGCGAAGCATCGATCAACAACCAACTCCTCCCCGACCCGATGGTCTGACTAAAAATGTTGCCCGTTGAAAAGGTTGGCTTGTTTCCATCGGAGCCTGGTTGGAAAGGAGGGTACGAACGTGGAGAGATGGATCCTGCTCTTCTCTGCGGTCGTAAGGATGTTTGAAACGTTGATGCAGCTATCGCAGCGTTACGGTCACAAATACAAAAGAAAAAGTCGAAAAAAAAGCCCCCACTTATAACCAGCAGGGCTGACACAAATCCCCTGAAGACCCGGAGGACCCCTACTCCTCCGGGTTTATCATTCACAACATCAATATATGTCGGTAGATGACTTTTAAAACTTGTTTAATCAAATTTAGCCTGCTCTTTTTGAAAGCGGTCCAGATACTCCCTGAGCGGGCGGTATTCAGGGGCTTCCTCCCAATCCGTCGCCTCCAGGATCTCAGCTGCGTCGGCCCGGGCCAATTCCAACACCTTAAAGTCCTCCAGCAAATCCGCCACTTTAAATTCCGGCAAACCGCTCTGCTTGACGCCGAAAAATTCACCCGGCCCCCGCAATTCCAAGTCCTTTTGGGAGATTTCAAAGCCATCCGTCGTCTCACACATCACCCGCATCCGTTCAATGCCGGTTTCCGAACGGGGATCTGCCACCAACACGCAGGTGGCTTGACCCCCGCCCCGTCCCACCCGACCCCGCAGTTGGTGCAGTTGAGCCAGGCCAAAACGATCAGCGTCATAGATCACCATAACGGTAGCGTTGGGAACATTGACCCCCACTTCCACGACAGTGGTGGAAACCAATATTTGAATTTCCTTAGCAGCATAACTGCGCATCACTTCATCTTTTTCAGCGGGACTCATCCGGCCGTGTAGCAGGCCGACTCGGATCGGCGCCAACTCCTCGGCAATCTCCTCAAATACAGCCTGGGCATTTTGTAGATCCGACTTCTCCGATTCCTCAATCAGCGGACAGATCACATACGCCTGACGCCCTGTACGGCAAACCTTCCCGATAAATTCCACGACACGGGACCAAACGTCACTTTTTACCCAATAGGTTTCCACCGGCTGTCTACCAGCAGGCATCTCGTCAATGACGGAAACATCCATGTCCCCGTAAGCAGTGATGGCCAAGGTTCGCGGAATCGGAGTGGCTGTCATATGTAACACATCAGGAGTTTCCCCCTTTTCCCGCAGTTTACTGCGCTGTCGGACTCCAAACCGATGCTGTTCGTCGGTGATGACCAGGCCTAAGGATCGATAAATCACATCCTCCTGGATCAGCGCATGAGTCCCCACCACCACGTCCGCCAATCCCATCTGAATTTGTGACAAGGCTTCCCGTTTTTCCTTTGCTTTCATTCCGCCAGTTAAAAGGATCATGTTCATTCCCGTCGGAGCGAGCAGTTCTTTTAAAGAGCGCAGGTGCTGTTCGGCCAAAATTTCTGTGGGAACCATCATTGCTCCCTGAAAACCGCTTAACCAGTTGGCATATAAAGCGATGGCGGCAACCACCGTTTTCCCTGAGCCGACATCCCCCTGCAGCAACCGGTTCATCCGACTTTCATCGGCCATATCGCGCACAATTTCCTCCACCACACGTCGCTGTGCCCCGGTCAGGGGGAAAGGAAGCGATTCGATAAAACGATCCAGCTTCTCGTGATCCAACCGACGAGTCATTCCCTTATCCGCCGCTTTCTCCTGTTTCCGATGCCACAAGAGCTTCAATTCGTAAAGGAAAAGCTCCTCATACACCATCCGCCGCCGAGCCTGTACCCCTTCCTCCCTTCCTTTCGGGAAATGAAGATAGTACATGGCCCGTGCTCGGTCCAGCAGGCGGTAGCGTGATCGCAGCTTCTGTGGCAGCACTTCTTCAATCTCCCGCCCGAAGGCCGCAAAAGCCCCGTAAATCGTCTTTCGTAGCCAGGATACAGAAAGCGAACTGGTAACCGAATAAACCGGTTCCAGCCGTCCCACATGTTTTTCGCTTTCCTGCCCGAACCACGTCCGGTCTGCCGTCAGCTGCAGGCGGTGGGCATCCCATTTGCCGGAAACCACCACCGTCTCTCCAGTTTTCATCTTTTTTTTGAGAAAGGCCTGGTTAAACCAAACCACCTTCACATAGACACCGTTGACGTCGATGCGGGCGGTTAACCGGGACTTTTTCCTTCCGTACCAACGGATCGACGGTGTTCCGTAAATCGATCCCTTCAGGGTCACCTTTGTATCGTGAACGGCTTCCGCCACATCGACCACGCGAAAGTCATCGTATCGGTAGGGGAAGTACCCTAGCAGATCGGCAACACTTTCAATTTCCAACTTTTTCAGCTCCTCTGCCCGTTTGGGACCCACTCCCGGGACAGAGGTGACAGGAGTATGCGCTAAGTCTATCATTCCTTTTCCGGCTTCCCAAAAATCCGGCGCTCCCATTCACGCCCAGTTTGAGTAGCCGCTAATCCCCCCAACGCAGTTTCTTTCAAACTGGTCGGCATATCGCGTCCGATGCGATACATCGCCCCGATCACCTCATCGGCAGGGATCACACTGGTAACCCCGGCCATGGCCAAATCGGCAGCCACCATGGCGATCGCTCCGCCCATCGCATTCCGTTTGACACAAGGTGCCTCCACCAGTCCCGCCACCGGATCACAGACCAGGCCCAGCATATTCTTCAGGGCGATCGCCACCGCTTCCGCCGACTGGGAAGGGGATCCACCAGCCATCTCAACCACCGCCGCCGCACTCATCGCTGTCGCCGATCCAACCTCCGCCTGACAACCGCCGGCGGCTCCCGAAATAAAGGAATTGTTGGCGATGCAGTAACCGATGGCTCCACTGACGAATAGTGCCCGGACCATCGCTTCCCGGTCGGCCCTCAAGCGATTTGCTGCCGTAAAAACACACCCCGGCAAAACCCCGCAAGCTCCCGCTGTCGGTGTAGCCACAATCGTCCCCATGGACGCATTCACTTCTGACACGGACATGGAGCGAGAGACGGTGTCCAACACGTCCGCTCCGGATAAAAGAACACTGGATTCCTGGATATATCTGCGAATTTTTTGTGCATCTCCCCCGGACAGACCACTGGAGGAGTGGATTTCTTCATGGAGACCCTTCTGGACAGCCTTTTCCATAATGGCTAGATTCTCTTCCATCTGTCCAAACACTTCATCCCTGGTGCGATCCATCCATTCCATCTCTTTTTGAATCATTACTTCTGAAATCGGAAGACCTTTCGATTCTGCCAACTCCACCAACTCGCTGACGCTTGTGAAATTCATGGTTACCGACTCTCCTTTTCCACCTGAAAAATCTCCTCAAATGAAAGCGCTTCACAATGCTTCGAGGTCATTTTATCATAACGGGTTGAATCGAACCTGTAAAAAACCGCCGGTTCCGGGTGACCCCCTAAGAAACCGGCGGACTGAATTTGTATAATCAGAGAACTGTTACCCCAGTGATCTCCGGCAAGGCGGACAGTTGCTCCTGAACAGCGATGGGCACGTGTTGGTCGGTCTCGATGATCATCAATGCTTCTGAGCCTTTTTGTTTGCGCGAAACCTGCATATAACCGATATTGATCCGTTGGTCAGCCAAAACAGTCGCCACCTTGGCCACAGCACCATATCGATCGTGGTGAGTTACCAACAGAGCCGGAGCGCTGCCGGACAGTTTCAATTCAAATCCGTTCAGCTCTACGATCTCGATCTTTCCACCACCGACTGAGATCCCGACCACTTCCATCTCCCCCTGTTCATCTTCCAGGCGGAGCCGTGCTGTATTGGGATGCTCCGGCACTTCCTCTGACTCGATCCAAGTGATTTCCATCCCTTGTTCTCGTGCGGTCTCCAAGGCATGAACGATCCGTTCGTCATGGGTATCATAGTTGAGCAGTCCGCCAGCAATGGCGATATCCGTGCCATGACCCTGATGCGTTTTAGCGAAGGAACCGTATAGCGTAACGGTCACCTGCCGGGGTTTACGGCCGAACAGTGTGCGGGCCACTTGCCCGATGCGGGCGGCCCCCGCTGTATGGGAACTTGAGGGTCCTATCATAACCGGACCGATAATGTCAAAAACAGACCGATATTTCAACCACGTTCCCCCCTTGCCACCATGAACTGTCTGAGATCAGGACTCTTTGGGCAAAGAGATAATTGCTAGGGTGCCCGGTCCCGCGTGGGCGCCGATCACCGGCCCGATCTCCGCAAGATAAACCTGATCCATCTCAAACTCGTCCTTGATACGAGCCACCCATGTGTCCGCTTCCTCCCGGTTGTTGGAATACAAGACCGCCACCCTCTCTAACCCGTTGGGGGCGTCCTGCTTCAACAAGTCGAAAACGCGACCGGTCGCTTTGTTTTTCCCGCGAGCCTTATCTTTGGGACAAACTTCCCCCTCCGAATTGATCGACAAGATCGGCTTGATATTCAAGAGGGAGCCAACCAAAGCGGAAGCTTTTCCAATTCGCCCGCCTTTTTGAAGGTATTCCAGGGTATCGACCAAAAAATACACCTGATGGTTTTCGATCATCCGCTGGGCGATGGCCACGCACTCGTCCAGGGATTTCCCTTCTTTGGCTGCCCGGGCCACCTCCACGACAATCATACCGATCCCGAAGGAAGCGGTCTTGGAATCAATCACCGTGACCTTAAATTCATCTTCCACCATGGACTGCGCCAACAGCGCTGACTGAAAGGTTCCGCTGAGACTGGAAGAGAGGTGAATGGACAAAATGTCCGTCTCTCCGTCCTTAGCCGCCTCCCGATACACCTCGACAAAATCGATCGGAGATGGCTGAGAGGTGGTCGGCATCTCTTCCGCTTGCTGCAGTCGTTGATAAAACTCAGCCGGGGTGATGTTGATGCTGTCCAAAAACGATTCGTTACCCAAATGAACTTTCAAAGGCACGATTGAAATCCCCAGCTCTTCGACGAGGTCCTTGGGAATGTCCGCCGTGCTGTCCGTAATCACCTGAACTTTCCCCATCGGTACACCCCCGTTTATTAGTTATTCAACCGAAAAAAAGAAGTAGTAAAGCGGCTGTCCGCCATAATGGATTTCACATTCCACATCGGGAAATTGCTGTTCCAAAAACCGCGTGATCTCCTGCAATTGATCTTCCATCACATCTTCTCCGTAGAGAATGGTCACCACATCCGCCTCGTCCGACACCATTTGCGTCAAGAGGTCCCGGGAAACGTCGGTTAAGGTTTTACCGGCGACGGAGATGTTTCCGTCCCAGATCCCGAGGTAATCCCCTTCCTCGATCTCTCCGCCGTCATACTGAGAATCCCGGACCGCATAGGTGACCTCGCCAGATTGGACACCGTGTGCGCTGCTCATCATCCGATCACGGTTTACCTCCGGCTCTTCCTCGGCGTTAAAGGAGAGCAAAGCGGCCAGTCCCTGGGGAATGGTGCGTGTCGGCAGGACTGTTACCGGCACATCCACCAGATTGCCCACCTGCTCAGCGGACATGATAATGTTTTTATTGTTGGGCAGCACCAAAATATGTTCGGCATGAAGGTTTTTTACTGCTTGGACAATCTCTTCCGTACTGGGATTCATGGTTTGTCCACCCTGAATCACCGAGTCAACGCCCAAGCTTCGGAATATTTCTGCCACTCCATCACCCACGGCCACTGCAACCAGTCCATATGGTTTCGCATCCGTCGGTGCAGGAGACTCCTTCTCGCCCTCCGATTCCAGAATAGTGGAGTGTTGTTCCCGCATGTTATCGATCTTGATACGGGTCAATTCCCCATACTGCTGGGCATAGGTCATCGCCTCTCCCGGATATTCCGCATGAATATGGATTTTCACCAGATCATCGTCAGCGACGACGAGCAGGGAGTCGCCGAAACGTCCCATATCCTCGCGAAAATTCTCCTCGGAGAAGGGGGTCTTCTCCACTTTGGCCGGATCCAGTTTAACGATAAATTCCGTGCAGTAACCGTGCTCGATATCACCGGTCTCAAAATGAGACTGAGCGCTCTGTTCGTGAGCGATGTCACTGAGGCGATCCAAATCGGCGGCCTTGTTAACAGGCTGTGCCACCGGAGAAACCACCTCTTCCCCAGTCAACGCCGCTAAAAACCCTTCGTAGATTAAGACGAGTCCTTGCCCGCCGGCGTCAACCACATTGGCCTGCTTGAGGACAGGGAGCTGTTCCGGAGTCCGGTCGAGAGATACACGAGCCTGCTCCAGTACGGCTTCCATCACATCCGTCAACTTATCCGATTGACGGGAAACGGCTACCCCCTTTTCCGCTGCCTCCCGGGCCACGGTTAAAACGGTTCCTTCAACCGGCTTGATCACCGCTTTGTAGGCCGTTTCCATCCCCTGTTTCAATCCGTCCGCAAATTGACGAGCGGTGAGTTGGGTATATTCTGCCACGCCTTTTCCAAAACCTCGGAAAAGCTGGGACAGGATCACACCCGAGTTTCCGCGGGCGCCCATGAGCAACCCCTTGGAAAGCGCTTCTGCCAGCTTTCCCACCTCATCGGCTGCCGCCTGTTTCTCCATCTCCTCCAATCCGGAGGTCAGGGTGAGATTCATATTGGTACCGGTGTCGCCGTCGGGGACGGGAAATACATTGAGTGCGTTCACTTGCTCTACGTTGTTGTTCAACCGGTCCGTCCCTGCCCGGACCATCCTCAGAAATAATTGTGCATCGATCTGTTCCAACAGTGGTCCCCCTTACTCTTCACTCACCAAACGGACACCTTGGACAAAAATGTTGACTCGACTGATGTTGAGGCCAACCATCTGATCCAGGGTGTACTTCACCTTCGATTGCACATTGTGGGCCACTTCGGAGATCTTGGTACCGTATCCCACAATGATGTGCATATCGATCTCCATTCCGTCTTCATCACTGCGAACTTCTATGCCTCTGCTCCAGTTTTCGCGGCCGAGCAGTTCGGCAATCCCGTCTTTCAACTGCTTGCGGGATGCCATTCCCACCAGGCCGTAGCAATCCATCGCGGCAACGCCGGCAACGGTTGCGATCACTTCGTTTGATACTTCAATTTGTCCCAATTGGGTGGATACATCGTGAGTCATGGTATTCCTCCCTGAAAGAGGTATCCTCGCTTATTACGGTTATTGTACAATAACGCCATATGGAAAGAAAGCAGACACACTTATGATACTCAAGCCCTCCCATTCTTGCAAGGAAATATCCCCTGTGCTACAATGATTTAGTGTTTTGCTCACGGATGTCTTCCATTCAGCGGGCAAAAAAGAGAAGAGGCGGAGCGAACTCCGCTGCGGATCCGATTAACATCCAAGGAGGTGGACCAGATGGCACGTCGTTGCTACATCACCGGCAAAGATGGTCACGCCGGCAACAAGGTGAGCCACTCCAACCGCAAAAGCCGTCGCAAATGGGGAGCCAACGTCCAAAAAGTTCGGATCTTAGTTGACGGTAAACCGAAACGCGTTTATGTCAGCACGAAAGCGCTCAAATCCGGAAAAGTGACCCGTGTCTGAGTAACGGCCGGGTAAAGCAGGAAAAAACACCCGAAAAGGGTGTTTTTTTTATAGTATACAAAGACGGCCGCAGCTGCGACCGATCCCCCCTGCCATCAACTGTGGACCCCCACCATCTCCTCGAGAGGCAGACTCGCCGGAGTCCCCGGGCGATAAGATCCGGATGAAATAGGATCAGTCCGGTCCAACATAATGGGAACACCCGGGCCCCGACACCATCCCCCCTTACTTTTGACGCTGGAAGGCACCCAGTAGGGCTTTAACCATCCCGCCGAGGAACTTTGGAAGTTTAATGGTGTAGAATTTCACCCCGATCCCTCCTTCACCCCTGTGGTTCAAGGACAACGTCCCACCCTGTCGCTTATTTATATTCTATAGAGAGCGATTCGTGCCTAGAACCTGAATCGGGGAGCGCCCAAATCAGTCCTTGCTTTCCACCACCAGCAACGTTCCGGAAACAGCGGACAGTTTTGCTACCGGAGCAGCCCATTCATTGCTGATCCCCATCGGGTGACGGCGCAGCAGCGTCGCCCCAGAGAGCGGATAGCGAAAACCTTCCAGATGCAATCCCTCCACCTGTTCCGAGAGAGGCAGCAGCGAAATATATTGGAATCGGCCTCGGGGCAATTCCATTTTACGACCATCTCCGATATACAGACGCAAACGATTGTTTCGATCGCAGAGGACCCCCTGTGCGCCTGCGGAGTGAATCCGTTCCAGCAAAAACAGATTGGCCAGGGAATGATCAAAGCGGGCTCCACCGAGAGCTCCCAGGATCAAGATCTCCTCAGCCCCTTCTGCCAACGCTAGCTCCACGGCCGCCTGGGTATCGGTCATATCCTTTTCCCGGGGAAGCTCCTCCACCTGGACGCCGCTTTCTTTCAGCTCAGCGACTGCCGCGGGACCGATCGTATCAAAGTCCCCCACGGCGATGTGAAAGGGAATCTGGGCTTTGCGCAAGGTGATCACCCCGCCATCCACCGCGACCAACCGATCTTCCTGCTTGACTTCCCTGAGTTCGGCTGCACTGGTATCACCCCCAGCCACAATTACCCAGCGGTTCACGGCTTTAAAACCAACCGCGGCGCTTTGACGGTCAACAACAACATGATGACGAGAGTGACTAAAACCTCAGGGAAGATATAGGAGATGTTGTAAAAGAAGGAATAGAGAGCGGGAGAAAATGCCTTGGGAGCAAAGGCACCAAACCAGATCACTCCAGAGATGAAATGGATGATAAACCGGACCAACCCAGCGAGCACGATCCCCGAAGCCAATCGTCTGCCCAGGGAGCGAGCCGACCGTTCTTGCTCCCACCGGGGACGGAAAAGACCTGCCAAGCCGAGGGCTGCAAAAGAGACCGGGTAGTCCAGCAACACCTGAACCGGGTGAAGGATAAAGGGGCCCAGCATCAAATCGATCAGTCCTACTAACAGTCCACAACCCACACCTGCTACCCAACCTCTTCGAAAGGCCACCAACGCGACAGGAACCATCACCAGGCTGACAGATCCCCCCTGTGGCCACAATTTTATTACAGGAAAAATGCTCAATATTCCCCCGATCGCCGCCATCACAGCGACCTCAACCAATGTCATCAATCGTGTCCGTGGCATGGCCACTCCTCCTTATCTGCGGCGGGCAGCTCCCGTCTCTGCTGCGGAACGGATGGAACGGATCGCCTTCTCTCGATCCTCTTTACCAAAGACGGCGGATCCAGCGACAAATACTGATGCACCAGCTCTGGCGGCTGTTTTCGCCGTCTCTGGGTTGATACCCCCATCCACTTGCACTTCCACATCGGACAGCCCCTCCTGATCCAGCAACCGCCGGATCGACTCCACCTTTTTTAGGACTCTGGGAATGAAAGCTTGTCCGCCAAATCCTGGATTGACCGTCATCAGCAACACGAGATCTAACTCCGGTAAAATCGGTTTCAACACCTCCGCCGGTGTCGCCGGGTTGAGTACGACGCCGGCACGAGCCCCGTGCTCCTTAATCAGATGAATGGTTCGATCTAGATGCGGACAAGCCTCCTGGTGAACAGAGATCCAGTCGGCCCCCGCCCGAGCAAAGGCAGGTATGTAACGGTCCGGCTCTTCGATCATCAAATGGACGTCCAGCGGGAGACCGGTTTGGGGACGAACCGCTTCGACGATTAAAGGACCGATGGTAATATTGGGGACAAACCGGCCGTCCATCACATCGATATGAATCCAATCGGCCCCCGCCGCTTCCACTTCTTTGATCTCGTCAGCCAGGCGTCCAAAATCCGACGATAAAATGGAGGGTGCAATTTTAATCATGATCAATACCTCCGCTGCTCATTGATTTCCTCCAGAAACTGCAAATAGTGGCGATACCGGGTTCCACTGATTTCTCCCGTTGTCAGTGCCTCCCTTACTGCGCAACCGGGTTCATTTTTATGCAAGCACCCCCGAAATTTACAATCCGAGGCGCGTTCGGCCAGTTCGGGAAAACAACGCCCCAGCTCTGTTGCTTCCATTTTCCCAAAGGATAACTGGCTGAAACCCGGCGTATCGGCCACCTGCCCACCCCCGGGTAAATCTAGAATCTCCACGTGGCGAGTGGTATGACGGCCCCGTCCCAACTTCCGGCTCACCTCACCTGTTTGCAGACGGGCGGAGGGAAGAATGGCATTTAAGAGAGAAGATTTTCCCACTCCCGACTGGCCGGCGAATACGGACAACCGATTCTTCAGGGCACGTTTCAGCTCTTCGATTCCTTCCCCTGTGTGAACACTGGTGATGAGCACCGGATAATCAGCCGCTTCGTAAATCTCCCGCAGGGCTTTCTCTTCCGAAGAATCCGGGAGCAGATCGCTTTTTGTCAGACAGATCACCGTTTCCAACCCCGCTCGTTCAGCATGGACCAAAAACCGATCCAACAGCTCCGACTGCACCTTCGGTTCTAAAAAAGATCCGATCACCACCGCTTGATCCACATTGGCAATGGGGGGGCGGACCAGCTCTGTTTTCCGCGGATGGAGATGGGTCACCCACCCTTCCGTGGCGTCGGTCTCTTCATAGGTCACCCAATCTCCCACCAAGGGGGACCACTTCTTTTTTTTGAACACACCGCGCGCCCGGCACCGGATATCTCTATGTGGTGTCCGCACATAAAAAAAGCCGCTCAGTGCCCGTACGATTTGTCCCTCCGGCATAACTTCCCTCCTTAAAAGTTCCGAAAAAGTAAAGGGAACGAGGCCCAAAAGCCTCGTTCTCATTATGAATGAAAAAGACCTCGAATATCAATCCGAAAGATTCCATTCTTTCCGGACATCTGCTGGAATCTCACTCAGCGGTTTACCCTGGCCGTTATCCACGATATAAAGTTTTACCTTGTCTCCCGGCCGGATATATTGGCCTTTTTTGGGACTTTGCGCGATAATTTCTCCGTTTCTTTTTCCGGGATAGCGATACCAGGACATATCGAACTGGGATCGGCTAACGCTGCTTTGAAATTCGCCCACGTAATTTTTATCTACCTGGGTCAGATTGGAGGGGTTGACATACAGGGTGATCGATTCCCCTTCACCAACGGAGGCTCCTGCCTTCGGTTGTTGCTTGACCACCACATCGGGACCAAATTGGGGGTTATACGATTCCTCCACTGTGACATTGTATCCCTGTAACTGATTCTTCGCTTCAGCCACAGTCTTTCCAGTCACATCTTGAAGGCTGCCCTGCTCTCCCCCTTGCTCCGGGACTCCGTTCCCTTCGTCTTTGGCCATCCAACCCATCACCGTATCAAATGTGAACAAGGCCAGTGCAAAGATCACAAACAGGGTAAACAACCCGAAGGCAATTTTTTGCCACCAAGGCATATTGGCCTGAACATTTTCCAGCCAAACCACTGTCCGCTCCAACATGGTTTTATCTTTATCGGCAGGGACGTGGCGGAGACGCTCCAGGTTGGCCATCGTCTGATCGCCCACCTGACCGGAGGGTTGGGATGAAACCGTTTGCTCCTCAGAGGCGGACACGCCAGCTGCCCCTCCAACGGCGTAGGGGCGTGTATCCCCTGAACCGGTCCGCAGCGGGGGTTCCTCGACCCGATCGTGATGAAAGACGGCGTCCAGATCCGCCTTCATCATCCGAATCGTTGGATACCGCTGATCCGGATCCTTCTCCATGGCACGCAGAATGATCTGATGGATGCTTTCAGGTACCTCCGAATTGATTTCGGCTGGGTTCTCCACCGGATCCTGCAGATGCTTCATGGCAATGGAGATAGCGGAATCCCCGTCAAAGGGCAGCCTCCCCGTTACCATTTCATAGAGAACCACCCCGAGAGAATAGATGTCCGACTTCTCCCCGATCACGCCTCCCCTGGCCTGTTCCGGAGAAAAGTAGTGGACCGAGCCCATCACAGAACCCGCCTGGGTAATCGTGGATGAAGTTGAAGCGCGGGCAATACCGAAGTCGGTCACTTTAGCCCGGCCGTTATAACCCAACAGGATGTTGTGGGGTTTGACGTCACGGTGGACGATTTGGTTTTCGTGGGCGTGGGCCAAGGCATCACATATCTGAGATGCAATGGAAACTATCTCTTCAGATGTCAACGGCCCGTACTGTTGAATGTACTCTTTTAAGGTGGGCCCTTCGATGTATTCCATCACAATATAGTGTGTATGCCCTTCCTGCCCAACATCATAAACACTGACCACATTGGGATGAGACAAACTGGCGGCGGCTTGAGCTTCCCGGCTGAACCGACGGACAAACTCCGAATCGTTACTGAGGGATTCGTTAAGCACTTTGATGGCAACATAGCGGTTTAAGAGCACATCCCGCGCTTTGTAGACCACCGCCATTCCGCCTCCGCCGACCCGCTCAATCAATTCGTAACGGTCGCCCAATTTTCGTCCTTCCACTGGCATCTCACCTCGCTCTCCCATCGATTATGATCTTTTCTCTTTTTCGGCTCCATCGTTTTTAACCAATACCAGCGAGATATTATCCGTCCCCCCGGCATCCAGGGCCATTTTTAGGAGGCGTTCAGCCTGTTCGCGGACAGGAATCGGTGATGTCAGCACTTGGCCGATCACGTCGATGGAGACCATGTTGTACAAACCGTCGGAACAGACCAACAAGGTATCCCCTTTATACCAGGGAGTGACAATGAGATCCGCTTCCACTTCTGCGTTGGTTCCCACCGCCCGAACGATCACGTTTCGTTGGGGGTGAACACGAGCTTCTTCTTCTGTAATTTCTCCATGTTTTTTCAAGACATTGACCAAAGAATGATCTTCCGTCAGTTGGTAGAGCCCCTCGTCATGCAAAAGATAGGCGCGGCTGTCACCGACATGGGCCAGCACCACTTCCTCCAGGCCCAGGATGGAAGCGATCACTGTCGTTCCCATTCCCTTATACCCTTTATCCTGGCTCGCCATCTGATAAAGCTCGTGGTTGGCCGCCTCCACCGCACCCAGGATGCCTTCCTTCCATTTGTCGGTTCCGGCCTCCCGGGGGAGGTCTTGAAGCTTGCGCTGGATCACCCGAACTGCTGTCCGGCTGGCCACATCACCGGCCTGATGACCGCCCATGCCATCCGCCACCACAGCCACGGGCACCCCGTGAGCCGACTGAAAAAGGCCGACACTGTCTTCATTAAGCTCACGTACCCGCCCTCTGTGGGTAAGCCATGCCTTTTCCATTCCGGTGACTCCTTTCCCTTGATGTTTGTCAGACTGAAAGCATGGGAGAGGATACAGCAAAGCCTCGTCAGGAGGTCTCATACTTCTCCGCCCCATATCCTTCGCCCGAATTCCCTAAAGGCGCGTCCATACGTTTCCTTGTTCCCGCGGAATGATTGCGGGTCCAATCGGTCCCGTTATACCACAGGGGCATCTTGGGGAATCATTCTCCCGATCAAGGCTCATGCGGCCAACGCGTTTAGACCAATGGGTCCTATGATTGAAGGAGGTGGCCCGCTTTCCGGTGAAGCACCGTCGGTAAAGAGAGCTCTCCCTTATCTCCCCTCCATCGCTGCGATTCCCCATGACCTAAGAGATTCACGCCAAAAAAATGAATGTGAAATCATTTCCTCAAAACTTTCCTTATTATATCAGTACCGCCCCGGAAAGAAAAGCCATTGAAGACGGAAAGCATCTCTAATCCCCGGTAAACGACCGTCCCGGCTCCTGTGACCCGACTCTTTATCACCCCCAAAGGAAAACGGGAGGATCTCCTCCCGTTTTACCTAGCTTGAAGTCCGATTCGGCGGATTTCCACCTTGTAAGAAATCTGGATATCCGCTTGGGGAAATACCTGATCCCAGTCCATTCGCTCCCACATATCTGGATGGAGAGCCCGAATTCGATTGCCGTAGTTGAAGATATCCGTTTTCAAGTCCTGCTGTGCCTTCTGGACCAACGCTTGTGCCCTTTTCTCCAACCTTTTCTTGATCGAGTCTTTGATCTTCTTCATCGCCTGTTCCTGGCTGAAATCCATGTTACAATTTTTTTCCACGATATCCCCGGTGATGTTTAAGGTGGTGTGGATTTTAGGCCGCCCTTTCACTTCCTGGATCTTAACCTTTCGATTCAGCTCCTTCGGCCGAAACACAACCCAGCCGGACTGTGAACCGCAGGGAGCATTCAGCGTTTCGCCTGTAAACTGTTGCCGAATCCGAACCAAAGCACCGGTCTCCTTCTGGTCCAGGAAACCGACCAAGCGATCCCTATGAAAGACCGCCCCTCCCACCCATTTCGCCTTTTCACTCTCTGCTTCGATCAGGTTGAGCACCGGCTCTTTTCCTGGGCTGGACAGGTCCACATAAAGATCGTTAAGGCCTTCCCTGAGAAACAGTCCAGAACGCACCCCGGTCTCCAACATGTTTAACAGGTAATCCATCGGGACCTGTTCCAGTTTGGGAGTTATTTTAAGCGCCTCTTTCGCCCGCCCTTTTACCACAACCGGCCACTGTCTGCGGCGAATTTCCGGATTCCGGCGAAAGGAGTCCAGAACATCCCGGATCCCCGCTCTCGCCAATTCTTCTCCAATCAGAAGCAGCTGACTGTTTCCTAGAAATAGATCCTGATTGCTTTTAAACTGGATTTCATCAAGGGCATCGGTCACCGTATCCCCCTTGCCGGACAAGAGTTGAACAGCTTCCTCCCCCCCTTCACCACTGCCTTCGCCACCGCCGCCAGAGATTTTGAGCGGATCGGGAATCTCGACGGTAACCTCCACCTGGTCCCCCACCTTGTCTAAAGCGACGGCGACCGCCGCCGTCCGCTCCTCAATTTCCCGGGCATCCCAACAACCACTGACCAAGGAGAGAGACAGGATCAAAGCGATCGCTTTATACAGAGGAAGGTGACGAGGCATCTTCTTTCCCCTTTCTTCTTCCCCGGAGCCCGGCAAGGATGGAGAAGACCAAGATAAACAAAAGCACCAGCACCAATTCATACATGCCGATCCAGTCCGACCACTGAAAGACCGTATGCAGGTTGGGCGGCCAGACGGAGATGCTGTAAAGCACGGGCAAGGTTCCCCAGGCCACCCATTTGCGCCGGGTCTCTTTGATATTGAAGTAGGTGACTACCAAGTCCACCAGGGCTCCGATCAAGTTGATAATCGTCGTAAACACCGCCAACATCCAGATGGCCAAGACGCCCGATTCCAGCCGTTCAAAAATTTTTCCGGGTATGGCGATCACTTTCACTTCTTCCAAGGTGGGCCACAGCAGCCGCTGTATCTCATAGATGCCGAATACGGAGATGGCGGTGCTCACCAAAAAACCGTAGATCAAAACCACAATACCGACCGCCCAAATATGAGGTCGCACCGCTTTTTTCGGCTGCTGATAACGGGCCATGTAGACGACAATCACCAGGAAACCGGAATAAGCGAAAAGGGAGGAGAAGACCCCTTTTATCATACTGTTCCAGTCCAACCGAAATAGAGGGAGCAGATTCAACCACTCCCCCTTTTGCACCAGACTGATGATAACAAGGGGCACAGGTAGAAACATCAGAGGCAGCAGAAATTCATTGAAACGGGCGATTACCACCGGGCGGTTGGCCGCCACTACGATGCTTGCCGCCAGCAAAGATAGAATCGTGGCTTCTAAGGGGGTCTTCATAAATACCGCGCTGATCAGCACTTCACCAAAAGTACGAACCACCACCCCCGTGGTCACTGTGAAATAGATAGCCGCCAACAGCAAAAAAGGCAGGAACATCCACTTGGTCCATGTAAATCGGTTGTCATCCCCTGTCGGGATCATACCGAGATACATCAGGGCTTTCCCGGGAAAGCGTTCCATCAGTCGAGTGATGATGTACACCAACAGCATGACCAGGAGGCCCCCTACCAGGATGATCCAAATCGCGTCATGCCCTGATTCCTTCACCAGTCCCCGTTGCAGACCGAGGATGCCCACCCCCATTATAGTGGATAAGAGCAGCGCAAAACTTTGATATACGGTAATCGTATCCAATTCGGCTTGGTTACTGCCGTTTCCGTCTTTTGCCATGGGATGTACCCCCTTCCCGTGAATCGTCACCAGGTCTGAAGATCACCGGTCGTTTGTTCATCAGCGGCCACGGTACACGGATCAGACTATCCTTCACGTCCGACAAGCGGAGCGGGCTGAAAGGAGAAAGATAGGGAACGCCGAAGGAGCGGATTTTGATCAGGTGGAGGAGCAACAACAACATGAACAACATAATCCCATATAAGCCCATAATCGAGGCAGCGATCATCATGGGAAACCGGATCAGGCGGAGGGAGATGGCCGCGTTGTAACTGGGGTTGGCGTAGGAGCTGATCGTGGTCAAGGCCACCACAATCACCATCAGCGGTGAAACCAGCCCGGCATTGACCGACGATTCACCGATCACCAGAGCGCCGACAATCCCGATGGTGGGTCCGATCGGCCCCGGCAGCCGGATACTGGCCTCCCGCAAAATCTCCACGCTGATCTCCATCAACACCGCTTCTACGATCGAGGGAAAAGGAACCGTCGATCGCCCCGCCGCCATGGCCATCGCCAAATCACCGGGAACCATGTCAGGGTGGAAAGCGATAAAAGCGATATAAAAGGCAGGCAGGCTGAGAGCGATGAAAAAGGCGAACAACCGGAGCAACCGTAAAAAGGTGGCGATCATATACTGTTCGTAGTAATCCCCGGCACTGTGGTAAAACTGGGCAAACACTGCCGGCATGATCAACACGTTGGGCGTTCCGTCCACCACCACCGCCACCTTCCCTTCCAATAGATGGCCCACCACAACATCTGGGCGCTCCGTATTTTGGATCACCGGAAAAGGCGACCAGTTGGTATCCTGGATCATCTCCTCGATATACCCGCTTTCCAAAACACCATCGATATCGATCTTTTCAATGCGGGATTGCACTTTTTTTACGATTTTTTCGTCTGCCACGCCCTCGATGTGCATGATGGTGACGTCGGTTTTGGTACGTTCCCCCACCTTCATATCTTTCAGCCGCAGGTCGGGATCTTTCAGCCGGCGTCGGATCAGCGCCGTATCCACCCGGAGGGTTTCTGTAAAGCCCTCCCGAGAGCCTCGGACCACCGATTCAGAGCGGGGGTCCTCCACCCCCCGCTGTTTCCAGCCTTTGGCATCGATTGCCATACCCTTAGCATATCCATCGATAAACAGGATCACATCTCCGGAGAGAAGGGCCTCGACCAGAACCTTCATTTTTTCCGTAGGGGTGTTCTCCCCCACCTCCACCAGGCTCTTGTATGTCATCTCCCACAGATCGATTTTGGTTTCGATCTTTTCTCCTTCCCGCATCAGAGGCTTTAGGATATGCTGATCGATGGTTGTGGAGTCGACCATCCCATCCAAAGCGATCAGGGCCGCCTTTCGATCGGGGGTATACTGAATGGTAAAAAAACGCGTGATCAAGTCGCTGCTGTCTCCCATCAAATCACTGATATATTTTGCGTTCTTTTTAACATCTTCAAATACCCGGACCCCTTCCGTTTTCCGGTTGACTTTTTCCTCGGAATTCTTTTTCAGAATTTCTGCTTTCCTGCGTTCGCGTCGAGCCCTTGGCTTTCTCATCTGCATCACCTTTTTTTACTGTCCCCACATCAAAGGAAATCATACCCTGAACAGGAGTTAAAAGGCAGCAAAAACCCCCTTCCTCCTGTCATGGTCAAGCCCCCATTTTGTAGACTCTTGGAAAAAACCCGG
>NZ_FMZA01000027.1 GCF_900102685.1 Melghirimyces thermohalophilus | reverse complement strand
CCGACACGTGTGGGAAAAACATAAGGAAAAAGTGCGAGCCCATCGCCTTTCCTCTACGGGAAAATACCTGTACAAAAAACGGAAAGAGACGATCGAGCGAAGCTTTGCAGACGCGAAAGAGCTGCACGGGCTTCGCTACTGCCGGTTGAGGGGAAGGGAAAAGGTCCAAGAGCAAGCGCTGATGACGGCCGCAGCGCAAAACATCAAGAAGATTGCCAACCACCTAACCAAAGCCGGCTAGGTGGTTGGGAGGCCTTTTTGATCCAGGTTTTGATACGTCGATGAGCTGGTTTTGTCCATAAAAAAAGAGTGTGGAGAAAGCAGTGAAGGGCTTTCTCCACACTCTGACCTTTCCGGAATAACCGGAAAGGTTTTTTATGTTCGTCTGCGGTAGGCCCAGTGATTAACGGGGCCCACTCCCTCTTTCGTCTCCCAGGATGCGGCGATCGCTGCTGTAACAAAGGATTTCCCGATCCGAACCGCTTCCTCCACGCTCTTTCCCTTGGCCAGCTCCGCTGTGATCGCTGCCGACAGTGTACAACCCGCTCCGTTGGTGTGGGTCGTTTCCACCCGTTTCGCTTCTACTATCACAGGAGCAGAACCGTCATACAGCACGTCCAACGCCTTTTCACCTTGTAGTCGACCCCCTTTGACCAATACATAAGCAGGTCCCCACTCGTGGATCCGGCGAGCGGCCTCTTTCATCTCCTCCAGGGTGCGCACGTTTCTTCCGGTGAGCTTTTCCGCTTCCGGCAGGTTAGGGGTCACCACCTGGGCCAAGGGCAGCAGCTCCTGCTTCACCGCCTGCAACGCTTCTTCCTGGAGCAGATTCCCACCGGTTTTAGTCACAATCACTGGATCCACCACCAACCGATCCAGCTGATATTTTCGGACCCGATCGGCCACCAGTCGGATCACCTCTGAGGAGTAGAGCATGCCGGTCTTCAGTGCATCCACTCCCATGCTGTCCACGGCGGAGTCCAGTTGCGCAGCCACAGATGCCGTCGACTGGGGAAAGAGATCCCGTCGACCGTTCCCGTGCAGGGTGGCGATCGCGGTGATCACTCCCATCCCGAACACATCCCATTCCTGAAACGTCTTCAGATCCGCCTGCAAACCGGCTCCTCCCCGACTGTTGGAGCCGGCCACGGATATGGCTCGATACACTCCACTTTCCCTCCTTGATCATCCATCCTTCCTCCGCCATCTTATCGGAAACCAGCCACCCGGTCCACCAAACGTTGTGAAATCGCAAGCAGTAGGCCTACCTATTACCGGCATCTATTCCAGAAACACTCATCTCAGCATACTGAAACGGAATAATCGTATACCGCCGCGAGATCAAGAGCGAAGCAAAACCAGGGCATGCCCGATGGGTATCAACGGAACGTGGGGAACGCGATTCCCCCCGGACAGCGTAGATCAGTAGAACAACGGGCACTAGCAACCAATCAAGTATGTTTCCAGAAAGGGGCTCACTCTACCACAGCCGGTCTCATAGAGTACTAGAGGAGGTGATGATATGAGTCTCGTCGTGATTGATCCCGGTCATGGTGGGAGTGATTCCGGGGCTGTCAGCGGCAGTTACCGGGAAAAAGATTTTACCCTTCAAATCGCCCAGAAAGTCCGGGACTATCTCCTCAACCATTACCACGTCAGCGTGATGATGACCCGTACCTCTGACACCACCATCAGCCTGTCGAAGCGGACCGATATTGCCAATCAAAATGCAGCCGACTATTTCTGTTCCATTCATATCAATGCGGGCGGCGGCACGGGCTGGGAGAGTTATATTTACAATGGAACCGTCTCCTCAATCACCTTGAAAGCGCAGGATATCATTCACGCTACCGTGATGGATGCGATCGGGTCCAAATACGGCGTGCGCGACCGGGGCCAAAAACGGGCCAACTTTCATGTCGTGCGGGAAACCCGGATGCCCGCCATCTTGCTGGAAAATCTCTTTATCGACACGTCCCGCGACCTGAACCTTCTGCGAAACAACAGCTTCATCCAGGACCTGGGTCAAGCCATCGGCCTCGGAATCGCGAAAGCGCTCAACCTTTCAAAAAAGGATGCGAAGTACTACAAAGTGATCGCCGGCTCCTTTCGCAATCTGAGTAACGCTCGAGATCGGGAGGCCTACTTGGAAAGCAACAAGATCCAGTCTCTCATCGTTCAAGTGGAAGTGGACGGTCAAACCTACTACCGAGTGCAGGCCGGAGCTTTCCAAAGTAAACAAAACGCCGAGGCCCGGTTGGCGGAAGTAAAAAAATTGACTATCTCCGACGTTTATATTCTGTACGAATGATACAAATGAATGAAGCGCTTCCTGTCGAAGCGCTTCATTCATCATCGTTATTTCTTTTCTGCCAGCCATCCGGCTAGGTTTTTCCGCTCTTCCGGATCGATAGAAACCTGGGCTGGCATCGCTCCTTTTCCACTTTGGATAATCGTTTCGATCTCCTTGGCAGAATATTTGCCACCCACTTGTTGCAGGCTGGGACCTTGACCGCCTTCCAACTTCTCTCCATGACAACTCAAACAATTGCTCTGATAAGTTTCTTTTGCCTGGGCGGCATCCACTTCCCCCGTTTCACCGGAAGAGGATGGATCAGAGTCTGAAGGCGCACTTTGGGAACAACCTGCCGCCACTACCAGACTGCAAGCCAACAACCATCCACACCATCGATTTCGCTTCATCTTTACCCCTCCTTCCTCTCCATCATGCAAAAAAAAGAGTCAGCTGGCCAGCCGTTCCGGCGAGAATTGTGTGACTGTTTTTCGTCATCCGCAGGGAACGCTCTGAAATCCTCTCGCTCCCTTTTGCTGAGATACGAGAAAAAAGGCGAAAACCCCTTCCCTGTTCATGACATCCCACCACACCAATCAACCATCGCAAGGATATATTGTAATAAGTTTGATATTCCTCAGAATGAAAGAAAGGAGTTGAGTCCTATGCCTGAGGGACTTGACAAACAGCAACTAGCACAGATTTCCCGTCAGATTGAAGAGCAGATCCAAAGGCAGATCTATGAAGCGATCACCCAGTATATGAACCATAGTCCGCTGCCCGACCAGAGTCCTCCCCAACGCACTGCTGCGCAAACATCCAACCCTTCACCCACTTCCCCCTCACCGCAACAAGGCCAAGCGGGACAGATTCAAAGTCTGATTCACGGCGTCGCCAATATGGTCGGAGCCGCTACTCGCTTTGGCATGAGCACCATCGATCATCAGAAGAAAGCTTCGCTGCAACAATTGCAACAACAGCTGCAAGCACAACTGGCTGCTCAAAACCCGAACACCTCCAATAACCGCTAAGGAGGATTCCGTTTGAGCCGTAAGCAGTCCAAACGTGAGCCAAAAACCCATTCCCAAGGACCGGCTCAATATCGAAAAAATCGAGTAGACAAATTGGTTCGGAACAAATCCGTAACAAAAAATGTTGCTATCACCGGGAATACCAATGGAATGATCAACATCATCGTCCAGGTGCCGATCCAAATCATCGCCGATTCCAACAGTACGGTGGACAGCGAAGATAGCAATAACAGCTGATCCACCTTTTCCATCACCATCGTCTAGCAAACTCCCTTCTCCTCTGGAAGAGGCATAGACAGCGAACCAAATTCCTGAAATCGCCGCACCATTCATCGATTCAAGCAATATAGTAATAGCAAAGCTGATAAAGCTTAGAACGAAAGAAAGGAGTTGAGGTGAATGGCTCCAATCCGCTCCCAGCAAAACGGCTCCACACCGGGCCAATTGTTAGAAGGACTCCTCGGCGGAGTCGGTAACTTTATCGGCACTGTCGGCTCCACCTTGGGAAGTGTCATCGATGGAGTGCTTGGAGGTCTGTATCCAGATGAACAAACTCCTCCTAGTAACATGATCCAAAATCAACAACAGCGTTAACCGGCTTCCATGAAATTACATTTTATTGAAAAGGAGTGTCTGATAATATGACTCTAAAATGCAAACTGAAGAAAAAGCGTTGCTGTGTAAAAAAGAAAGTCCTGCAACGGAGAAAAGTAGCCAAATCTCGCGTGGATAACAGCCCCCGCGTTCGCAACATGCAGGGTCTGGTCAACATCCCGATCCAGGTACCGATCCAGATCGGCTCCGATGCCTCCACCACAGTGGGTTCGGCCGACACCAACGCCGGCGGCGGCTTGTAATCCGAATCAGGGTCCTTCGGGGCCCTCTTTTTTTTGCCTTTCTCTTTTCAGCCGGTCAAAATAGCGGGTAAACTCCGATTCTCCGGAATAGGTGAGCGTGAGATATTTCTTCGCCCGAGTCATAGCGATGTACAAGAGGGAGGCCTCCCGGCGGATCTCTTGTTGGATAAAGGGCAGCTGATCCACATGGACCACGAAGACGGCGTCAAAATCCAGCCCTTTGCTGCTGTCGATGGTGCTGATTTTGACCGTCGGAGCAGTCGGGTCGAAGGAGCGCTTCGCCTCCTGATCCGCCGCGATCCAGGTGAAGGGAAGCCCCGCCCTTTTCAGCGAGGATCGGATGGCATCGATTGTCCCATTCGTTTTGACTCGATAAAGAATCAACATGCGAGAGAGGGGAATGCCTTCCTCTCCGCGCAGACGGCGGATTTCAGCAGCGACAAAATCCGTCTCTTCCCTCATGGAGGAAAACCGGCACACCACCGGCTCCGGCCCCTGGCGCAGCGAGCTATGCGGAGCGATGATCTCCACGTCCTCTTTCTCTTTGTCTTCTCCTAGGCTGTCCACCGAAGCAAACGTCTGATAGAATTCCCAGGAAAAGCGGACAATCGGCGCGGTGTTCCGGTAGTTGATGGTCAAAATGCGAGACCTTCCCCGGAAATCCAGTCCGGTATCCTGTTTATAACTTCGGCGGCGGGGGTAAATGGTCTGCGCCCGATCTTCCACCAGCAACAAGGACTGCGTCTCCGGATTTAACAATCGACTCACCAAGGCCAGCCACTCCGGTTGAAAATCCTGCCCCTCATCGATCAGAATGGCCTCGTACCTTGGAAACCGTCCATCTCCCCGATCCATCTTCTCCAACAGCTCTGGGATCGACTGGTCTCTGTATACCCCCAGCTCCTCTTTCAACCATTCGTGAAAGTTGTAAACTAGAATCGGGCTCTCTTCCCTTGACTCTTCTTCATAAGACGTTCGCTGCTTTCGTCGGATCATGTGGCGAATATTTCTCGACAGGGAAATATTGTAACAGAGGACGAGAATATTCCAGTCCGGGTGTTCCCTGGCCAACAAGTGGGCCCGGCTGGCGAGAATCAGGGTTTTTCCGCTTCCTGCTACTCCTCGGATCAAGCGGTGACGGTCACCGATCTGTTTAGCCAAGCTTTCCTGATAAAGATCCATCACTTCCAGGTCTTTTACATAAAAGAGTAGAGAATCCTGCTTGGGAACCCGGGTCACCTGACTGTGGATACGCACCTCAGGGAAAAGGTGAAACCTTATTCGGGCCAGATCCAGCTCCGTCAAGGGGGAATCCAGGGAAAAAGGCACCATCTTCTGAAGCTTCCGCCGCAGTAGAATCGTGGAAAAGGCATCCTTGTCCGGATCGACCTCTTCCCGACAGAGCGACCGTTCCCCGGTCACCACGTCTTCGATTCCGGTCTCTTTCAGATCCTGGCGGGACAGACGAGTAAACACCGTGCCAAAGCCGTAAGGAAACTTCAACCTCCCGGAATGGAGCAGATCCCCATCCTTTTTCAGCTGATCAGCGATACGGAAGGCGTAATCCCGCGCTTGTTTCAGCGGACTGGTCACTGTCGTCCGTCCGTCGCTTCCGGTACGAATCTCCCAACGGTCCACATTCAACTCAAGCGGCGTTAGGCGGGTGTAATCCTTCACTTCCAACACCACCAGCCCCAGATCCGGACCGATCACCACAAAATCCGGCCGCCTGCCAAGGATCTCCGGCTCGTAGTAGACGACATAGTCCTCCGGCAAATGTTCCTTCAGCGTCCGATACAACAAACTTTCGCCGGTGGTGGCACCTTTGGGCATCATTTCCGGAATCGCATGGGCCATCGGCTGTTTCCTCTCCTCTTCCAAGCTGTATTCAACCAATGCTTTCCCAATCTCAAATATTCAATATAACACGTGGATACACAATTTTCTAGAATGTTCGGGAATATGCTTGAATGGGAGTGGGTCCAACGCAAACCTTCGCCCCCAAAAGTTCAAGAAAATGACTATCCGATGAAACGCGATCCCATTTTGATGTAACGATTAAAGGAGGGGCTTGTCGCCACCTCCTTTTTCAGCAGGAACGGTATTTACGCTGTTTTCGAATCCGTTGCCGTTCAGGAGCTGTCCTGTACAGCTCTTTTTCTTTCTCGGTTTCCGGTTGAACCGGGGGAACTTCCACCGGCTGGCCATCCTCCCCTACGGCCACCATGGTGACAAAAGAGACGGCGGTCTGATGACGTTCCCCGCCCGGCCCCCTCTCACACATCACTTGAATGTACACTTCCATCGATGTGCGGCCGGTCCAAGTGACGAAAGATTCTACAGTCAACACATCCCCCTCCTGAACCGGGGACAGAAAGTCCACAGAGTCGATGGAGGCGGTAACCACCGGTCGCTGGGCATGTCGCATGGCCGCGATGGCAGCCACTTCGTCGATATAAGCTAACACTTTCCCTCCGAAAATGGTTCCTAGGTGGTTGGTATCCGGAGGAAGTACGATCGAGGATTGAATTGTTCGTGATTGTCGGGCTGGAACGGGTTTCACTGATGTACCTCCTGTCACATTTCAACTGATATGCCATAGTTTGCACAACGTGGCTGGCCCAAAACCGACCAGCCTCACCTATAAACGAATTGGAATCATTTACCCATGCATTTTGTGACCGGTTCGTGTATCCTCATAATTGAGGAACACACCCAATCCCTATTTTACCCTCTTCAACCCGTGAGGTTGGAGGGGGATTTTTGTTTGTCGCCATTCCCCAGAAGGTTCCCAGTACATAAGCTTTTTCCTCACCTGTCCTCTTTCTTCGATGGATGTTCCACTCTTTTATTCACTCCAGACACAAAATCCCCCTCCTTCCGCCAGGAAAGGAGGGGGGTGATTTACATCACCACTTCTTCCGGTTTCTTTTCGAAAAAATGTTTTAAGGCATCGTACACCTGCCCTTTCTCCCGGATGATGTAGTGCATAAACTTAGGGTTGGTAATGTGTTTGTATGCGGTCATCAGGGTGGAATGGCGGTTGTACTGATTGACTTCCCCGTAACCAAAGAGGTTAGAGCGGCTCATCAGTTCCCGGACCAGCTTGACACAGCGTTCGTTGTCCGAAGTGAGATTGTCGCCGTCGGAGAAGTGGAAGGGGTAGATGTTGTAGCGGCTGGGCGGATAGCGTTTATCGATGATCTCTAGGGCTTTGCGGTAGGCCGAGGAGCAGATCGTGCCCCCCGACTCCCCTTTGTTGAAAAAGTGATCTTCAGAGACCTCCTTGGCCTCGGTGTGATGGGCGATAAAAACGATTTCCACCTTGTCGTATTTGGTTCTTAAGAAACGGATCATCCAAAAGAAAAAGCTGCGGGCAATATATTTCTCAAAGATCCCCATCGAGCCACTGGTATCCATCATCGCCAACACGACGGCATTGGAGTGGGGGATGACGACATCCTCCCAGGTTTTAAAGCGCAGATCTTCGTCGGAGATGCGGCCAAAACCGGAATTTCCTTTAATTGCGTTTCGTTTGAGTGCTTCCAGCAATGTCCGTTTTTTATCGATGTTGCCCATTAAACCCTTTTTGCGAACATCGTTGAAGCGGATCTCCTTCACTTCCATCTCGTCTTGTTCCTTCTGTTGCAACCGGGGAAGCTCCATTTCCGAAAAAAGAACCTCTTCCAGTTCTTCTACAGAGATTTCCGCTTCATAATAATCTTGGCCGGGCGCGTCCCCCGCCCCCTGTCCCTTGCCAGGCCCGGCTTTGGCGGGTTCGCGGGCGATCACGTCTCCCACCTTGCTCTTGCCATTCCCTTGACCGACATGCTTCCCCTTGTTGTGGTTGTAACGGAAATGATACTCCTCCATTGACCGAATCGGGATCTTCACCACTTTTTTGCCGTCGGAAAGGATAATGTTCTCCTCACTGATCAGGTCGGACATATTCTTTTTTATCGCTTCCTTCACCTTCTCCTGGTGACGCATCTGGTCCTGGTAGCCCTTCCGGTGCAGGGACCAATCCTCCCGGGAGATGATGAATCCGGGGTCTGACATATCGGTTCACCTCCCATAAAACCTCTCCGGTCTGAAAAAGATCAACGGTTTAGCAGACTGCCCACATACCGGAGCAGATCGTTGGCACAGGTGGAGCAGTATCCGTACTTATCGATCAGGGTGGCGGTCACCTCGTTGATTTTCTTCAATTGATTCTCATCCGGCGTTTTGGTCGAAGTAGTGATTTTGACCACATCTTTCAGATCGGCGAATAGCTTTTTCTGAATCGCTTCCCGAAGGCGCTCGTGGCTGTTGTAGTCAAATTTTTTGCCTTTCCGGGCGTATGCTGAAATCCGGATTAATATTTCCTCCCGGAACGCCTTTTTGGCATTTTCAGAAATGCCGATCTGCTCTTCGATGGACCGCATCAGCTTTTCATCAGGATCCAGTTCTTCCCCGGTGAGGGGATCTTTGATTTTGGTCCAGTTACAGTACGCTTCCACATTGTCCAAGTAATTGTCCATCAGCGTCTTGGCAGACTCCTCATAAGAGTAGACGAACGCTTTTTGCACCTCTTTTTTGGCCAGCTCATCATACTCTTTCCGAGCAATAGATATAAAATTCAGATAACGTTCCCGCTCCTCCTTGGTAATCGAGGGGTGCTGATCGAGTCCGTCTTTGATCGCTCGCAGGATATCTAAGGCGTTGAGACAATTGGCCTCGGTTCGGATCATGGCACTGGAGATACGGTTGATCACGTACCGAGGATCGATGCCAGACATCCCTTCATCGAGGTGTTCGTTGCGAAGCTCCTCCAGGTCCGCCTCCTTGTACCCATCGACGGACTTTCCGTCGTAAAGTCGCATCTTTTTGACCAAATCCATTCCTTGCTTCTTGGACTCCTTCAGTCGGGTCAAAATACTGAAAATGGCTGCAGCATACAGCGAATGAGGAGCCAGGTGCACATGGCCCAAATCGCTTTCTTTCACCAGCTTCCCGTAGATTTTCTCCTCTTCGGAGACCTCCAGATTATAAGGAATCGGCATCACGATGATTCGGGATTGCAGCGCTTCATTCTTCTGGTTGGAAATAAAGGATTTGTATTCCGCTTCGTTGGTATGGGCGACGATCAGCTCATCGGCAGAGATCAGGGCAAACCGTCCCGCCTTGAAATTTCCTTCCTGGGTCAAGGACAACAGGTTCCACAAAAACTTTTCATCACATTTCAACATCTCTTGAAATTCCATCAAGCCGCGATTAGCTTTGTTCAACTCCCCGTCGAAGCGATAAGCCCGGGGATCCGATTCGGAACCGTATTCGGTGATGGTGGCAAAATCGATGCTCCCCGTCAAATCGGCAATATCCTGGGATTTGGGATCTGATGGACTAAAGGTGCCGATCCCCGTCCGATCGTCTTCCGACAGCAGGACCCGTTCCACAGGAACATCCTCAATCCGTCCCCCAAACTCTTCTTTCAGTCGGATTCGACAGGCAGGGCACAGATTGCCTTCAATCCGGATCCCCAATTGCTCCTCCACTTCCCGCCGCATGGAGTGAGGAACCAGATGGAGGGGTTCTTCCTGCATCGGGCAACCCTTGATCGCATACAAGGCCCCGGCATCGGTTCGTGAATACTCTTCCAGCCCCCGTTTCAGCATGGTGACGATGGTGGATTTCCCGCCGGAAACCGGCCCCATCAACAAAAGAATCCGTTTGCGAACATCGAGGCGGCGGGCCGCCGAATGGAAATACTCCTCCACCAGCTGTTCGATGGCCCGGTCCAGACCGAACAGTTCCCGACTGAAAAATAAATACCGGGGATTTCCGTTGTCGTCCTTTTCGATCCCGGCATCGGCGATCATATTGTAAACCCTGGAATGAGCGGTTTGAGCAAGCTCCGGTCGCTCCCGGACCATCTCCAGATAATCTCTAAAGGTTCCTTCCCACTTCAGTTTCTCTTCTCTCTCCCGCTGCTCGGCGATGCGCTTCAGGATGTCCATAGAAGCCTCCTTCCAGCTCCTGGTCACTAATTAAATGAGCATGGTACCTTTAAGGTATTCACTGTCCCCCGGGGACATGAGCCCTTTAACAAGAGATCACATGTGGAAATCTAGCAGATTTCAATCGTGCCGTCCGCCGAGGGTAGTATATATGTATGCGATCAGACGGACAATGTTTCGGCTGAATTCCCTGTTCTGACAAGAAAAATCCGCCCGAGAACAGGATAGGTTGGTGCAACCGAGTCTTCCGGATTTTATCCCTTTATTTCACCTCCGAAATAAAGGGTTCCAATCAAAGCTCCTGCTTCCTTTACAGAAGAAACAGTCGTCCTCCCCTTTGACACTATGTTTCTATTTTATCTCCGTTTATTCCGCCAAAACAGACACAAGTGGATCAACGGATTCGAATAATACCTTTAGAAATGTCGAAAGAAGGGGAAGTCGGTACCCAACAGCTTCCACCTGTCTTTTAGATCGATTGGTCTATTGACCTCTTTTTCCCAAAGCTATTATGATAAAGCTGGTCTGGAAGTTTTTTCGTTTTTCCTTATCTTTTGATATTGTTCAAAAAGGAGACGGAGATATTGGAAAGTCGGAAAGAAAACCGGAAGAAGAACAGCAAACTGAACAAACTGCTCAAAAACCGCAAAGTGATGGTCCCGTCGGTCCTGGCGGCAGTCCTGCTGGTCGGCTCCCTGGCTTATACTGGCGCCTTTGAGTCCAACAACCGCTCCGACGGCCCATCGGCGGTCAAGGATGGACAAGCCCAGGCAACCAAACCACCCTCCGCGGAAGAATACAACAAGATGTCCGACGAGGAACTGGTGGACAAGGTCAATTACTACAACGAAATCTCTCTTTCCAAAGAAGAAGTGGAACAGAAAGCCCCCCAAGCGGTGAACCAAGAGGCGAAAAACCAAAACATCACCGTCAACCTGGACAACGAAGAATACCGGAACTTCATCTATTCTAAAGCGATGGCCACTGGAAAGGACTCTTCGGAAACGGAGGAGGAGAAAAACAGCTCTTCTCCATCCCAGCCCCAAGGGGATGATGTCCCTTCCCAACAGGAAAAGACCTTGATTGATTACGCCAAATGGGTAGACAAGTACGAGAACAAGCTGAAAAACCAGCGGATCCGTGCGTTGGTCCAAAAAACGAAGGAAGAAGGACTGAGCAAAGCGGAACGGGTGGAACTGACCAACCTGCTTCCCTTTGACCTTGGCCCCACATTGAAACCGGAAACGGAAACAAACCCCTCCGAAGAGGCTCCGGAAGAGGAGCAGCCGCCCTCTGATCAGCAACAGGAAGGCACACCGTCTGAGGAGGAACCCAACCGGGACAACCCTTCCGGAGATCAGGAGGAGTCGATCAAGGACCAGGTGGACGATCTTATCGGTGACGTCCGTCCTTCCGGGGAGCAGCAGGAGGGTACCAACCGGGAAGAGTCCCCATCGGGAGATAACAACCGACCGGAGGAGCCAACCGATTCCAGTGATCGGCAAGACCAGGATCCTGCCGCGGAAAATCCTCAATCGGACGACACCGATGCGGACTCGAGCGACACCCCCCGGCCGGAAGACGAGCAAACACAAGAACCCGACTCCAGTGACGATGGCTCCACCGATGAGGGACAACCTGAGGACGCCAACAAGGATGGACAAGATGAACAATCGGAAGCCCTGGGTACAGAAGCCAACGGCTACAACCGTCAAAAAGCCGTCGATTACGCTTATCAATGGTGGAACGGGCGGAATCCCGAATATCGTTCCTACGAATACGATTGCACCAACTTTATCTCCCAGGTGATCCACACCGCCGGAATCAAGGAGCGGAAGGGCAACCACTGGGATTGGGCCGATTATTGGTATTATGACAAGGAACAACCTTCCATGACCTGGACTGTTGCCCACAGCTTTTACCGACATATGAAAATTGCCCGGGATGCGCAGAATGCGTCTTCCATCGACGATTTAAAAGTGGGTGACATTGTGAGTGTCGATTTTGCCGGGGATGGTGAAGTGGATCACAGCATGGTGATCACCAAAATCAACAATGGGCTGGTATATGCCACCTATCACTCTAATGACAACAAAGACAAACTGATCAACCACTGGTTTGCCCAATCCGACGTATACGCCTGGGAAATGGAAACCATCAAAAACTAAACAACCCGAAAACCCCCCTGCTTTTTGTTGCAGGGGGGTTATATTGATAAAAGGAATGTGAAAGAAGCGAGCGGCACCCTTACCCGCACCTGCCACTTCACTCACAGGGGCAAGTTCCTTTGTTTCCGGTCGTCCGCTTATGCTTTGGTACTAAACACCTTGCATGCTGATGTAACACCAATACGGTGTCCTCACTTCAGGCGACAGCCCATCGATTCTGTGATTCCTTGGTAAATGCTTCCTCTCGTCACGCTTTGAGGGACTCTTCCACAAAGATTCCCTTTCCTTCCCGGATGTCCGTCAACAGCTGCTCCAAAGTGCCTTTTTGATCACAGGTGTAGGCGGGCTCCCCACGGTCGATGCGGAAATCGGTCACCAGGTAGGTTTTCATGCCGAGAGTGCCAGCTACCATGTCTTCCTGCACATCGTTTCCGATCATGGCGCACTCCTCCGGCTCCACTCCCATCTTTCGGGCCACTTCTTGGTAGTAACCGGAGTGAGGCTTACAGAAATGGGTATCCTCATAGGCGGTATACAACTCGACCAGATCCTCCACCTGGGCCCAACGGAGCCGCTCCAGGACCGCCTCTCGTGGAAAGATGGGGTTGGTGGCGACAGCGACCCGGTATCCCCGGTCCAACGCAGCCTGCACCACCTGGCGGGAGAGGGAAGATGTCTGTACATACTTTTTCAAAGTGGGAAAGTGTTCCGTGTAAAACCGATCAAAAAGCGGCCAGATCTCTTCCTTTTTCACACCGGATTGAGCCAAGAAATGCTCTTGGAAGACCTCCTCATTGGTTCGATGCTTATCCTGGTCGGCAATCGTGACCTTGGTGGCCTCCCAGATCAGCGGAACCAGCTTCTCCGGCGGAATGATCTCTGCCATGTAAGGAGCCAATTCTTGCAAATATTGTTTGATAAACGCGTCGGTGTCGATCGGCAACAACGTTCCGTCCAGATCGAAGCAGCACACTTTCAACATGGGGTTTTCCTCTCCTGTCTATTGATCTCATTCGTGTTAACGTAAACCGGGAAAATCAGTCTGCCGAAGAGCCTCATACAAGATGATGGCGGCGGAGTTCCCCAGGTTGTGAGAACGGACCACCGGTCGCATCGGAATCCGGATCAGCGTGTCCCGGTAAGCCTCCAGGATCTCCTTAGACAACCCTTGGGACTCTTTGCCGAAGACGAACACGTCTCCCTTTCGGTATGCAAAATCGGTGTAACTCTTGTCCGCTTTGGTCGTCGCACAGAAAAAACGGTTCTCCGGAAAATATGCAGCAAACTCATCAAAAGAGTCATAATAGCGGACATCGACTTTGTGCCAATAATCCATCCCTGATCGTTTGAGGTACTTGTCATCGGTAGAAAAACCCAGGGGGCGGACCAGATGGAGGACCGAATCGGTGACCGCGCAGGTCCGCGCGATGTTGCCCGTGTTATTGGGAATCTCGGGTTCAACCAGACAAATGTGAAACGACATGATTCCATCCCTTTCTACATTTCCTTCTCTATTTTACCGGAAACCGAAACATTTTCCCATCATCGGAAACCGTCTTTCACCACTTTTACATTGTTCTTCCCCGTATGTAGCCGTATACTTGGGAAGATGGCACAAAGGGGGTTTACCATGACGAAAATTGCACTTGCGACAGACAGCTCCTGCGACCTGCCCGTGGATCTGTTAAAACGTTGGAACATCCGGGTGGCACCCTTGCGAATCATTTATCGAGAGGGAGAATACCGGGATGGGCTAGATCTAACCCCGGCTGATGTGTATGACCGGCTGGAGGAGGAGATCCCCACGACCTCTATGCCCTCCCCCGAAGATATTCAGCATATCTTTGAGACGTTGCGGGAAGAAGGGTATACGCATTGCATCGTTCTTTCCATCTCCTCCGGCTTAAGCGGCAGCTACAACAATTTCCGCCTGATTGCCGAAGAATTTGAAGGGATGAAGATCGACGTCATCGATTCCAAAGGCCTCTCCTGGGTTCTCGGATTCTTGGTGTTGGAGGCAGCCCGTCTGATCCGGCAAAAGGTGGACTACACCGATATCCTTCACCGCTTGGAGGAGACCAAAGAGAAAATCAAAGGGTATTTTATTGTGGACACCCTGGAATACCTGAGAGAAGGCGGCAGAATCGGCAAAGTGGCCGCCTCCCTGGGGTCCGTGCTCAACTTGAAGCCGATTATCTCCCTCGACAAAGAAGGAAAATATATTCCCTTCCATCTGGCCCGAGGCAAAAAACAATCGATGAAACGATTGATCCAACCGGTGTTGAAACAGCTGGAAAGCACCAAAGCACAGGTGGCGATTCTGCAAGGTCGCGCGGAAAAAGAGGCTGAATGGTTAAAGGAACGTTTCAACGGGCTGGAGAACATCCGGGAACTGTATGTTAGTGCAATCAGTCCAGCCCTGGTCGTCCACACCGGTCCCGGCCTGCTGGGGTTGGTCATCCACCCGATCGATCCCGATAAATGAAAAAAACGCACTCCGTGACGGGGTGCGTTTTTCATTCTCCCTCCTCCTTTGGGGCGAGATACCGCTTATCCTTTAAAAAGAGGCGCCAAAAGAGATAAAACCCAGGGATCAAAATCGCCAACCCGATTCCGTAAGAGACCATCAATAAACGGAACATCTCTGGGTTGGTAACACTGTTATCCACCGTCAGCGATGGATATACCAGATACGGCAAATGAGCCCGGCCATAGGCGAAGGAAGCCAAAGCGTACTGGATGATGAACAGGATAAACGCCACCCGCGGCCACCCCCGATATTTCTGACGGTCCCGGCGTTTCCAGAAGAGCGCCAGATACCCGATCAGAAACGCCAGGATGGACAGGAGAAACCACCGTCCTTCCTCCAACAATTGCTGTCGAAGCCAACTCGCCTCCTGACCGATCGTCCAGGTGGTCAAAACAGCGGTGATCAGAGTGAGCGGACCGAGGCGAACGGCATGACGTCGAAAGACGCGGTAAGAAGGCTCGTTATCCGCTTCCCGGGCATAATCGGCTAGAAAACTGGCGGAGAGAAACAACTGACTGGACAAACCGAAGGCCAGGTAAGCATAGGTCACCGGGCTGGTAAACAGCTTACCCACACGCAACATACCGGACTCGGGATCGATAAATCCCCCGGTTAAGATGGGCAATACGCTGACCAGAAGGCTGGGAATCAGCACCCCGGTCACCCCGGAGACCACCTCCAGTGCCCCTTTGAAACGTCGCACAGAATGTTGGAAGGCCATCATGGCGCTCCGGATGGTGAGCAGGATCAGCACCAGACTTCCCGGAAGCAAGAGCGCCATTCCCACGGTGTAGATCGCCGCGGGAAAAAAAGAGACCAAGGTGACCACCAGCAGCACCAGAAAAACATTGGTCACCTCCCAGGTGGGGGAAAGGAACCGGTTGGCCAGGGCACCTGCCTCCCCCTGCACCTCATTCCGGTGGACCATTCCCCAAAAGCCGGCTCCGAAATCGATAGAACCCAGGATGGCGTAGATAAAGACAAACAACCATACCAGAGAGACGGCCAGCAAGCCCTCATTCATGCTTCACCTCTCCCTTCCCCAACCCGTTTCCGGTGGTGGCGAAGGCCTCCGACAGGGGATGCCGGCGAAAGTAGGATCTCATCACGATCGCCGTCCCGACGAGCAGCAGCAGATAGAGTCCGATAAACAGGACAAAGTACAGCCCCAATCCAGTGGCATCGGTAACCGCTTCCGAGGTTCGCTGGTAATGATAGATCGTCCACGGTTGCCGCCCGCTGCAGGTAAACACCCAGCCGCTCTCAATGCCGAGAAGAGATAACACCCCGGAGGGAACCAACAGCCACAGTAACCAGCGGGGAAGCGGTTTTTCCCGCCGCCGCCAGTGGACCACCCAAGCCAGTATCGACAGCAAGATGAGCCATGAGCCGATGAACACCATCAGATTAAACAACGTATGGACATAAAAGGGCGGCCAATTCTCCTCAGGAAACTCGTTCAATCCTTTTACCACCGCATCAAACCGGTTGTCGGCGAGAAAGCTCAACATCCCAGGAATCTTGATCGCCCCGACCAATTCCCGCTTTTCCGGATCGACAATCCCGCCGATGGCCAGGGGAGCGTAAGCTTCCGTTTTAAAATGCCCTTCGGCGGCGGCCAGCTTCTCCGGTTGATGATCGTACAGCACTTGACCCGCCACGTGACCATTCCAAGCCGTAGCCAAGGACATGACCCCACCGACGAGCAGGGACAAGACGAGCGCTTTCCGGTGGTAGGCCGACTCCCGCCGTGACTGATTTCCCTTAAGCAACCTCCAGGCGGCCAAGCCGGCGATGGCAAAGGCTCCGGTCATAAAGGCGGAAACCAAGACATGAAGAGCAGCCGAAGCAAAACTGGGGTTGAGAAAGGCATCCAAAGGTCTCACATCCGTGATTTCTCCCCCACTCACCTCAAACCCGGTGGGCGTATTCATCCAGGCGTTAGCCGCAGTGATCAATACGGCTGATGCACTTCCGCCCAACGCAACCAAAAAGACACTGATCACCCGGGCGGCGGCGGACAACCGATCGGCGGCATACACATAGATCGACATGAACAGCGCCTCCAGGAAAAAGGCGAACAGTTCGATCTGAAAGGGAAGGGCGATCACTTCCCCGACGATTTCCATAAACCGGGGCCATAATAAGGATAACTGGACGGCCACGATGGTTCCGGAAGGAATGGCCACCCCTAACAGGATGGCCTGGGCTTTGGTCCAACGCTTCGCCATCAAGGGATAATCCCGATCTTTGGTGATTTGGTAAACCACTTCCGCCACCAGGATCATAAATGGCAAGCCCACACCTAGGGTGGCGAAGATAATATGAAAGGCAAGGGAACTCCCAAACAGGGAGCGGGCAATCGTCAATTCTTCCAATGGCTTCACCTTTTTCATTAGAATCTCTTCAATTAGAATGAGACTAAGATTTGAATCCTATTCCAGCTCAACAAGTCATCCACTAAACCGTCATTCTTCCAACATGAAAAAACCCGCTGATCCGATCAAATCAGCGGGTTAGCCTTGTAAATGATAAAAACGGTATTTCACCCGAGGGGTCCAGGCGTGGGAGTCCCGATAGTCCCAATAGCGATGCCGACTGTTGACCGTGTGAGCATTGACGAGAGGCATGCCCATCGGATCAAAGGCGGTCACAATCGTGTTATGCTGCCAGCGTCCATCACCATCCCAGTCGTAACAGATGATATCTCCCAGCTCTAAGTCTTGCGGGGAGTGGACTTGCTGCGCTCCCATCGCCCCTCCCGATGACAGGTAATTTTCTAAACCATGAGCGACGGTCCAGCTGTAGCTCCAGTTTTCCCAACTCCCTCGATACCACCAACCTCGGTCCCGTCGGCCGGAAAAATCCATGGGAATGCCACCGGCGTGAATGCATTGGGAGATGAAATTGGTACAGTCATCCGACATTTTCTGATAACGGGGATTGGCTCCATTCCACCAGGTTTCCGCATATTGAACCGCCCGCATGCGGTTGTAGCGTCCCTGCGTCAACCTACTTTCTTCCGGAGGCTGATAATAGGTCCATAATTGGTCCACATCGGTATCCATCTCTTCATCCAATTGGCACTGGGATATCGACCATCCCTCTCCGCTTTCGGTCAGACGCAACCGGTACCCCTGAACCTCTTCCTGCTCCCCTAATTGATCGAGCTGTTTGTATAAAAAACGTTGGTGAATGACCAACTGCATCTCCACGTCTTCCGCCCTTTTCTCCTCCCGGATCACTCGGATCCGAGTTTCCCCTTTGATCGGTTTCAACTCCCGTTTCCGTTGCTGCTCCCGCACTCTTGACCATCGGTCCCGCTCTCTTTGCACCCAGTCCGCTTCTCCGTTAAGCACCCAGTCGAAGAGGCGGTCCGGCTCCCCCTCTACCCACAGCTGGTTCCACCCTCGAAACCAGTTGGTCACAGGCTGCCGCCACGAACGATTTTCCATAGGCACCGTCCCTTCGCAGGCATCTCTTTCCATCATATGGGCGACACCCCGATGGTATGCAACCAAGGAACCACACCGCCACCGGGCTAGCGAGTATCGGAGGGGGATCAAACCGGAAGGTATTTTGCATCCCGGTGGAGTTGGACGATGAAGGAAGGCGAAAGCAGGATCAGCCAGATGTGCTGGGAAGGTCGCGAACTACCGATAGGGACACCAGGGTGGCGGTCTACCCCAGCGTCTCCAACCGTAGCCGGGCCCTCTTCCATATGGATGGCCGCTACCTTGTCCATGTCATGGTTTACTTCAACCCTATGTACCTCTCCAGTGATGTGACACGGCACACTCGCCTACAAAACAAATAAAAAAAGCCCGCCGATAAACGGCAGGCCTCTCACCTATGCTCCAGTATTTTTCGCCATTCTTTGCTGCAATTGATACATCTTGTGGTAGAGACCCTCCTGGGCCAACAGCTCCTGATGCGTGCCTCGCTCCACGATCTCCCCCCGGTGGAGCACCAGAATGCAATCGGCATCCTGGATCGTGGACAAGCGGTGAGCAATGGCGATCGTGGTTCGCCCTTTTCGCATTCGGGCCAGGGACTCCCGGATCTTTTCCTCCGTCTCCGTATCAACATTGGCTGTGGCCTCATCCAATACCAGGATTTTCGGATCTCGCGCCATGGTGCGGGCAAAGGAGAGCAACTGCCGCTGCCCGCTGGAAAAGGTGGTCCCCCGTTCCCCCACCGGCTCCTGATAGCCCCGGGGCAACGATTCGATAAACCGGTCCGCCTGTACAAACCGGGCCGCTTGTCGCACCTGAGCGGACGTCAGATCCGGGTGATGCAAACGAATGTTTTCCTCCACCGTCCCTACAAACAAGAAGGGATCCTGGAGCACCAATCCCATCTCCTGGCGCAGCGCACGATCAGCATATCGCTGCAACGGAACGCCGTCGATGGTGATCTCCCCCCGATCCGGTCGATAAAAGCGCAACAACAGATTGATGATCGAGGTCTTTCCGCTGCCGGTATGACCGACGAGGGCGACGGTCTGTCCTGGTTCGACGGTAAAGCTGATATTTTTCAATACCTCATTCTCTCCATCGTAGGAAAAGTAGACTTGATCGAAAACGATCCGACCCTGTTGGATCGTCGGCTTCTGCTCCCCTTCACCCACAGGGGCTCTCTGTTCTTCATCCAGCAGTTCAAAAACCCGGGAAGCGGATACCAGGGACTGCTGCAAAAAGGAAAGCTGCTGCATCATCTGATTGACCGGTTCAAACAAGCGGTCCAACAAGTTGATAAACGCGTACAGCACCCCAATCTGGACAGCGCTCGCCTTCATCCCGATCCCGAAAAAGGCGAGTACCCCCATTACAGTCAAAAGATAGAAAAGATCTACCGCTGGTCGGAGCAGCAGCCCGTTCAACCGGGTGGTTCGCATGTTGGCCCGGTAATGTTGACAATTGGTGTGTCCGAATTCCCGTTTAAGCCGCTCCTGTTGGCGGAACACCTGAATCACGCCCATACCCTGAATCGACTCGCTCAACTTGGCATTGAGATCGCTCAACCGCTGCCGAACCTCCCGATACGCCGACTGGCTGAGGCGGCGATAGGCAACCATCAGACCGTAGATCACGGGCAGTAACACCAGACAGTAGGCGGCTAGTTCCGCGTCCAGCAGAAACAGAGCGACAAAAATGCCCAGGATCATCACAATATTTTGCACAAAGGTGGACAGAACGTTGACAAAGAGCTCTTTCACCGCTTCCGTATCATTGGTCATACGGGATACCAAAGAACCCCCGGGCATCCGGTCGAAAAAGGAGAGACCCAGGTGCTGAACTTTGCCGAACACATCAACCCGCAATTGTTGAATCACCCGCAGGGCGATACGGTGGAAGGCAAACTCCTGAAAATACTCCATCACCACCCCTGCGATTAACAACAGAATATAAGCACCTGCCAACAGAACCAGCGGCTGTAAAGGAAAGACCTTCGGGGTGAGATAATCGTCGATAAACACCTTGACCAACAGCGGCCCGGCCACATCGGCTCCCGTCGCCAACAGTAAAAGCAGAAAGGCGATCACCAGCGGTTTACGATGAGGTTTGAGATATCGGAGCAACCGGCGCATCACCATGGATGGCCACCTCCTTTCTCGATCAAAGATTCCAGTTGTTGACGACGGTACATCTCCGCATACCAACCGGCCTGTTGCAACAGTTTCCAGTGGGTCCCGCGCTCCTGGACCGTGCCGTATTCCAACACTAGGATTTCATCGGCATGTTCGATCGCCGATAAACGGTGGGCGGCGATCAGAGTAGTTTTCCCCTTCCGTTCCACCCGCAGCGCTTCCAGAATCTGTTCTTCAGTCTTGGCATCCACGGCAGAGAGCGAATCATCCAGGATCAGAATCTCTGGATCGAGCAACAGCGCCCGGGCGATGGAGATCCGTTGCTTCTGCCCGCCGGAGAGAGTGACGCCCCGTTCGCCGACCCGCGTCTCATACCCGTCAGGCAGCCGAAGAATATCCTCATGAATCTGGGCAAGGCGCGCCGCCTTTTCGACTTCCGCCATCGTTGCCTTCGGTTTGCCAAAGGCGATGTTTTCCCGGATGGAGGCGGAAAAGAGAAAATGATCTTGGGGAACATAACCGATGCCTCCCCGCAGTGCGGACAAGGTGTACCCTTCCACAGGGATCCCACCGATGAAAACCGTACCTGCCGGCGGTTCAGTTTCCCGCAACAACAGGCGGAACAAGGTGGTCTTGCCGCTTCCGGTCTTTCCCACCACGCCAAGGGTCGCCCCTTGGGGAACGGAAAATTGCACCGCTTGCAGCACCGGCGGCTCCCCTTTTCGATGGGAAAATCGGTCCAACTCAAACCGGATCTCGCCGGCAGGGAGACGGTTCACCGCCCCTTTCTGATCGACGATCTCCGGTGACACGTCCAAGAGGGATTGGATCCGGTCGTAGGAAGCCCGTCCCCGTTGGATGATGTTGGTCAGAAACCCGAAGGCTAGCATCGGCCAGATCAATTGACCGAGGTATATGGTAAATTGGGTCAATTGACCAATGGTCATGGCCCCATCGAGGACAAAAAACGCGCCAAAGGAGACAGCCAAAAAAAATGAAAAACCAACAATCAGCGTGATGGTAGGGCCAAACAGGGCATCCACCCGGGCAACGGCGATATTTTTTTCCACCACATCTTCCGTCAACTGTTGAAAGGAGGCTTTCTCCGCCTCTTCCTGTCCAAAGGCCTTCACCACACGCACCCCGGAGATATTTTCCTGTACCTTGTCATTTAGCGTGGAGAAAGCGGCCTGGGCTTTTAAAAACCGTTGGTGCATCATGCTTCCGTAGCGACTGATCGCCCAGGCCATAAAGGGCATCGGCAGCAGGCTGATCAGGGTCAGCTTCCAGTTGATGAACACGGCCATGGTTAGCACCACCAACCCGCCCAATACCAATGAATCGACCAGAGTCAACACGCCATCCCCTGCCGTCACCTGAACCGCCTGCACATCGTTGGTGGCATGGGCCATCAGATCTCCGGTCCGGCGGCGATTGAAAAATTGCGACGACATCCGGGAAAAGTGAGCGTACAAGTCTCCGCGCAGCTGTTTCCCCAACCGGAAGGCAGCGCCGAACAATAAGACGCGCCAATAATAGCGAAGAATATACATCGTCAACCCGGCCCCCGCCAATAGAAACAACCACTTGCCCAGGAAAGCGGGAGTCAGCCAACCTCCTTCGATAGCATCCACCACCAGGCGAACCACATAAGCCGGGAATATATCCAGCAGGGCAACCACCAACAGCATGGCCACTCCCCAGATGTAGCTTTTTTTCTCTTTTTTAAAAAACCACCACAGATCCCGAAAAATTCGCATCCCTTCCCCTCCTCGCCCCCGTCAAAGATAAAAAAGCCGCATGTCCCCCGTTTTGGGAACGATACGGTGGAATGATTCATACAAAAAGTGCCACTGAAACTGATTATATCATGTTGGCGGAGAAGAGGAAGCCGATTTTTCCCCCAAAAAAGAGCGGGCATGAGAGCCCGCATTTTCCAGTGTTCCTCTTGGATCAGCTAAAAAGAATATAAAAGTACTTATGCCCGTGCCTGACGGGGAAGGGAGCCTTCCAGGCCGAGCAGGTATTCCTTAATCTTCAGCCCCCCTCCGTAACCGACAAGAGAACCGTTGGACCCCACGACGCGATGACAGGGGATGATAATGGACAGGGGGTTTCGGTTATTGGCACCACCGACGGCCCGCACCGCTTTGGGCGCCCCCATCGCCTGAGCCACATCTTTATAGGACCGCACCTCCCCGTAGGGAATCATCTGAAGCTGCTGCCATACCAATCGTTGAAAGGCAGTGCCGTACAGATCCACCGGCAGATCGAACTGCTTTCGCGTATGGTCGAAGTACTCCTTCAGCTGTTGCACCGCCGGACGGAGCTCCAGATCGTTCCGTTCCAACCGGACGGACCCCAACCGCTCCTTAGCCCATCGTTCCAGGAACAGAGCAGCATGTTCCCCGTCCATGTAGTCGAGGCGGCAGAGCCCCTTTCCGGTCATCGCCAGGGTGATGGGACCTACCGGAGTATCCGTTTCGCTCCATACGAGGACACGCGCACTTGAGACCATAAACCTCAAGCCTCCCTGTACGTTCTATGATCAGCCGTTTCCCGCATACGGCACATCTCTATGGCGTGCTCGATTTCCACCGCCACTTGCTCATCCGGTTCCACCTCCTGGGCTCGGTTGAGCGCTTCGGCCGCTTCGCCGCCACCGATGCGACCCAACGCCCAGGCAGCCGTTCCCCGAATCACCGGTCGCGGATCCTCCTCCAGCAAGCGGACCAGATCGGGAACAGCTGTCCGATCCCGATAACGTCCCAAAGCGATGATCGCGTTTCGCTGAATCGGTTTTTTCCCTCTCCAGGACCCGGCCATCGAGCCAAACCGTTGACGGAACTGACGATTGCTCATGTGCAGGAGCGGCTTCAACAACGGTTTGACGTTTTCCGCCTCCGGTTGGAATTCCGGATGATGGGTAAAGTTTTTACCCCGATTGTAAGGACAGACGGCTTGACAGGTTTCAAACCCGTACAAAAAGTTCCCCAGTTTGTCCCGATACTCCTCGGCGAGAAACCCTTTGGTCTGAGTCAGGTAAGCCAGACATGCTTGGGAATTAAGTTGTCCCGGACCGACCAGGGCACCGGTTGGACAGGCGTCCAGGCAGGCGGTGCACTCTCCGCAGGCATTTTCAATCGGTTGATCCGGCGGCAGATACACATCGGTCAACATTTCCCCGAGATAGACCCGGGAGCCGAATTCCGGCGTGATGATCGAGGTGTTTTTTCCGCTCCAACCAATTCCCGCCCGCTCAGCTACCGCACGATCAGAGAGGGCGCCGGTATCCACCATGATCTCCGCCTTCGCATCGGGAACCCATTCCACCAGTTTCCTTCTTAACGCCTCCAACTTCCGCTTCAAAACATGATGGTAATCTTCTCCCCAAGAAGCCCGACAAAACACCCCCCTGTATGCTCCAGGTTTGGACACAGGCGCATTATCCATCTTTGTCGGATAGGCGAGGGCGATTGCGATGATGGAGCGGGCACCGGGCAAGCTCTTTTGCGGATCGGTCCGCTTTTCCAGATCGGGCTCTTCAAAACCGGACTCATAGCCCGCCTTTCGGTGTTTCCGCAGCCGTTCCTTCAGCTCGTCAAAAGGATCCGCCGCCGCAAAACCGATTTTATCGATATTTAGTTCCTTCGCGGCTTCCTGCAATGCTGCTTTGATGTCCGCCGGCTTCATCGCTAACCCTCCTTCTCCACCGCTAAGCTTTCTTTCATCATAACATGGACACACAAAAATCGCCCGGTCCGAAACCGGATGGATACTGTTATTTTATAAGGGGTCTACGCCGGTCATAACCAAATTCGTCGGGTCAACCCTGGGGAATCGCTCCCCGGGCCAGCTCATCACAGCGGTTGTTCAACTCCACGTCGCTATGCCCCTTTACTTTGACAAATTCCACGTCGTGTCGACGCACTTCCTGTAACAACTTTTGCCACAGGTCCTTATTTTCCACTGGTTCTTTGCGGCTGTTGACCCAACCCCGTTTTTCCCAGTTGACATACCACTTCTGCTTGAAACAGTTGGCCATGTAGGCGCTGTCGGTATGCAGTTTGACCCGGCACGGCTCCTTCAGCTTGCTGAGGGCCTCGATGGCGGCGGTCAACTCCATCCGATTGTTGGTCGTCTTTGGATCACCGCCGGTCAACTCTTTTTTCTTGTCCCCGTAAATCAGAACGGCACCCCAACCCCCAGGGCCTGGATTCCCCGAACAAGCCCCATCTGTGTATATGATGACCTCTTTCAACGCCTCTCCTCCTCAATCCACCCGTAATGTCCGCAACCGATTGACAGCAGCGGCGACTTCCTGTTGCCGGGGCAGGGCGAGATCTCCCGGGTGTTGGCCTCTGAATGGAGAAACGACGTCAAGACCTTTCCCTTCGATCTCCTGATAAACCTCTTCGATCAATTGCCGCAGGGTTTTCCCTCCGCCGGCTTTTTTGCCGATCAATCGCATGATCTCAGCGATCGCCCGGGTCTGGCTCACATCGACCAGCTGTTCCACCCCGGAGAGATCCACTGTTGACGTGCCAAATTGAATCGAATGCAGCCCCTTGGCGTCCACCTTTTCCTTTTTACCCTTCCGGGCATCAAAGCTTTTCCCACTTAGGACCCGGGCCGTTACATCACCAAAATGCTCGCCGCCCTCCTGAGTTCGATCGTTGCTCTGGGACTGGGCCACTTCCTTCGCCTCCTGGGTCACTTCATAGGGAAGGTATTCGTCCATCATAATGACCGTATCGGCCACATCGAAATAGTCTCCGGACCCCCCCAATACCAGCACGCTGGAGGTCTCTCGTTCTTCGTAAAGCTGCCGCACCTTATCGATAAAAGGCGTGATTGGTTCCTTGCCTTTGGCGACCAAACGCTGCATGCGGCCATCCCGGATCATGAAGTTGGTAGCGCTCGTATCCTCATCGATCAACAGACAGGAAGCCCCCATCTCCAAGCTCTCCATGATATTGGTCGCTTGGGACGTGCTGCCGCTGGCATCTTCGGTGGAAAATCGGACAGTGTCCCGACCGAAGGGGAGGTTGTTGATGAATGGAGAAATGTTCACTTTTTCTACTCGGCGTCCATCTTCGGCCCGCACCTTGACCGCATCGTCAATGGTGATCACATACTCGCGGCCGTCACCGGCGATGTGATCATAAACACCCCGCTCCAAGGCGTTCAACAAGGTACTCTTTCCGTGGTAACCACCACCGATGATCAGGGTGATACCATCCTGGATAGCCATACCCCGGATCGGATCTCCATGGGGGACGTCCACCGACACTTCCATCGATTTTGGAGCCTGAAATTGGACCACATTTTTCCCCCGTAAGGGGCGATCGCTGATGCCGCTTTCCCGGGGCAACACAGACCCGTTGGCTACAAAGGCGATCCAGCCCCTCTCGCTAAGAAAGCGACGGATCGCCCCTTGGTTATCCACCAGTTTCATCCGCTCTTCCACCCCATCGCGATCGATGGAATCCGCCGGTGTCGCCTCATCGACCAACCGCGGCAGGTAGTCACACAGCATCTCTTCCGCTTTCCTCCCCAACACGCGGCGTCCCTGGGCAGGCAAGCCGATGGTGACCCGCACCTCCACGAACTGATCGTTCACCACAGCGGCGGTGCGGGGGAGAATCTCCTGACCGGGCCGATCCACCCCGATCAATCCGCTTTTTCCAGTACCTTTAGCCCGGAAAGAATACCGGCCCGTTTTTTCCGCCCACACCCGCGCGATCCAGTCCTCCAGAGCCTGTTTGCGTCGGGGGGTCTCATACCACGAAGCTGGATATTTCGCCTCGCTTTGAGGCATTCGCACCCGAATGCGGGAAGGAGCCGCAAAGGGGTCCCCTTGCACATAATCGATCATCAGTTGAAACCGGGGAAAACGGTATTCCCCTTGAATATCTTTATACGCTTTATATCCCTTTCCATCGATGCGGGAGAGTATCTGTTTCAGCCGTTTCAACGTGATTCCTCCTTCTGTTTACGTTCAATTCATCCGATCTCCTTCCGAGCGGTTTGAAAAAGGATACCCGCGTCCTCCGGAACTCATCCCTGGAGAGTTGCTTAGTCCTCCTTGCCAACCAGAACTTCCCGATACGCATCTCGAATGGCCTGAAAGTCCGTCCAAGCCTCCCGCTTGCTGGCGGGATTGCGAAGGAGGTAAGCTGGATGGTAGGTAGGCATCATCCGAACCCCCTTTCGTTCAATCCACCGACCCCTCACCCGAGTGATCCGGGCGGCGGGATCGATTAAGGCGCGCGTGGGCGCCGAACCGAGGGTGACAATCAACTTGGGGCGGATAGCGAGAAATTGGTATCGCAGGATCGTGATACAAGTCTCCATCTCTTCTTCCCGGGGCGTGCGGTTCCCTGGGGGACGACACTTGACGATGTTGGTGATAAAAATATCTTCCCGGGGAATCTCCGCCGCCGCCAGCATACGATCCAACAATTGGCCGGCACGCCCGACAAAAGGTCTCCCCTGCCGGTCCTCGTCCGCACCGGGGCCCTCGCCGACAAACATGAGGGGAGACTGGGGATTGCCCTCTCCCAATACGATATGGGTGCGGCCCTGGCACAGGGAACAGCGGGTGCAGTTCGAATAATGTCTATGTATGGATTCCAGGTCCACTCCGACCCCCCTCCCCTTCTCAGATACCAATAAATTGGACAGGAATATTATCTCACAGGAAACCGCCCCGCTTCTACGCCACCTAGGCATTTTCTTTTCCTTCTTATCATGATATCATGATTGGATAACTCTTTTATTATCTTTCAACTCGACTGGAATTTAACACAGCGTTTACCCCCCCTTTATAGAGATTCGATAGGGTAAAAGTGCGGAAACGCCAAGGAGGGATTCGATTGTCCCCATTAAAATATCCGTTGTTTGTCTCTGACATTGACGGCACATTGGTGACTGAGGATAAAAAAATCCCCGTCGCCAATAAAGAGAGCATCTCCGCTTACCGCGACCAGGGAGGACGGTTCACCCTGGCTACCGGGCGGAGCTATCCTGAAGCCAAACCGTTTATCGAGGAAATGGATATCCGATTGCCGGTGATCTTGTGCAACGGCGGTGTGTTGTACGATCCCGCAAGCGGTCATTTGGAAGCGACAGCCACCATTGAACGGGAGATATTGAATCGTACATTGCGGGAACTAAACCAACGGACAGACCTTCTCGATTTATTTGTTTATACGTTAGATCGGGTGTTTACCACCCGTCTCAGCCCCTTCTCCCAAGCCCTTCTTCAGTCAGGGGATTTTCCCCTGGAGCTCATCCCCCGCTTTGAAGCATTGCCGGAAGGACCCTGGATTAAACTGGTGGCGGTGGCTGAGCCGGAGACCATGCCCCAACTGCACGCATGGGCCGACACAGTGGATGATCCCCTGGAGTTTGTTCAGTCGTCGGAAAACTACTTTGAAATTTTGCCGCCACGGGTATCCAAAGGAAATGCCCTTTCTAAACTGGCCCGTCGCTATGGTTTCGCCCCGGAGCAGTGCGCCGCTATCGGTGATCATTTGAATGACCTGTCTATGGTAAAGACAGCCGGCCAATCCGCCGCAGTCGCCAATGCTCACCCCCAATTGATTCAAGCTGCGCGGCAGATCGTCCCCAGCAATGAGGAGGCCGGCGTCGCTCACTTTGTTCGCCAATCCCTCCTCGCCACCGCCCCCCACGCCCAAGGACAATAAATAAAAATGAAGCGTTCCCGGTGTCCCGTTTTGGCACCGGGATCTTCTTCTGTTCTAGGGCATATCGCCTTTTCCTGTTCATTCTTTCCCCTATTTGATCCTAAAACCCTTTCAAGGAATGAATCAACCGGCCTCGCGGGAAAAAGGAGGTATCCCTATGACCGATTGGATCCTAAAACTGATCATCTGCCCAATCGTCATCCTTCTTTCTGACTTCATGTTTTCCGATCTATCCTATCCATCCCCTTATTCAGTGGTGTTAACCGGAGCTATATTGGCGCTGGCAAACCATTTCATGGAAGTGGCGATGTTGCGGCCGGGAACCTTTTGGATCAGCAACATGATGGACTTTCTTACCTCCGTAACCATCATCTCCGTCAGTTCCTGGATGATCCCTGGTGCCCGTGCCGCACTCCCCGGCATCTTGCTCACCGCCTTCCTACTCACCGTGACAGAGTACTTTCAACACCTGTGGCTCTTGAGATCTGACAAAACCGAAAAAATGGCGTAAAAAAACAGGCTCCTCTCTATGGAGCCTGTTTTCAGATGATTGGTCGGGGCGACAGGATTTGAACCTGCGACCCCCTGCTCCCAAAGCAGGTGCTCTGCCAAGCTGAGCCACGCCCCGAAAATATAGTGCGGTGAAGCCTGCAACCCAAATGCCTGGGTCTTGATCAAGCACCTCAGTCGAGAAATCAGCACCGCGAAGAGTATTATACAATAGGATCCCCGTTTAACTCAAGCCCTAAATGGTGGGAATCATTTTGGTTCTCGAAGGGAAGCATAATCCCCTCCTTCATACATAACGCACGATCCGTTCCAATGGATGTCGATGATGGGGTTGACCCTCTTCCGCTCTTTTTCCAATCGGGATCAGAGCTACGATTTGCACGTATTCCGGCAGATTAAATAATTGGCGTACTTTGGCTGGATGGAAACCATATGTTGGCGAAGAGTCATAGCCCATGCTTCGAGCAGCTAATAACAAATAAGCGAGAGCGATATTTGTCTGCGCCACGCCCCATCTTCCACGTTGTTCCATAGTCTGCTTTCCCAATATCCCCGGAATATTTTCTTTCAACCATTGTTTCTCTTCCTTCGGTAAATCAGGATGAATAGACTCCCCTTTCCGAAGAATAGCATCTTCCATATCGCTGGTCAAAATGACCACAGCAAGGGCACTATCCACCTGAGGGTGTTGATTGGCGGCAAAGTATAATTCCCGTTTTTTCTCGGCATTCGTCACAACGATAAAACGCCAAGGCTGAATGTTCCATGCACTAGGGGCCAAACCAGTCAACCGTAACATCTCTTCAATATCTTCTCTAGGGATTGGTTGTTGCTTATATTTACGAATACTGCGGCGGGTTTCGATCGCCTCTCTTAAAGTCATGGACATAAATATTCCCCCTTGTCTCTTCCAACTTACTAGACTACTTTTTCACTTGCTTAACGTGGAATCACAGGGCAAACGGGTGATCAATTCCCGAATCTCTCGAATCCCTGCCGGGTCGAGACCATTGGTCGGTTCATCCAAAATCAGATGCTGGGGATCCCCGATCAGAGCAGCCGCAATTCCAAGGCGTTGTTTCATGCCCAATGAGTAGCTTTTAACCGGTTGGTCAGCAGCATCGGATAAACGGACCAACTGCAACACTTCCTCCACTTTTTGATCAGAGAGCCCCAAGAAGCGGGCGATCATTTGCAGATTGTCATATCCAGATAGGTGTCCATAGTACGTCGGAGATTCAACAAGTGACCCCGTCTTTCTAAGAATTTCTTTTCGGTTCTCGGCAATGTCCTCACCAAATATTTGCACACTCCCCTTCGTCGGCTTCACCAGACCGAGCAGCATTTTGATGGTAGTGGTTTTCCCGGCACCATTGGGCCCCAAAAAACCGTACACTTCGCCCTGTGCGATCCGAAGATCCAAATGATTCACGGAAAAACGCCCCTTATACTGTTTCGTCAAGTGATGGGTCTCAACCAAAAACTTCGTCATCTCTTTCACCTCTCGTAGTCGATGGAGTCGATTCATGGATCAGTCTAATGTCACACATTAAATCGAGGCGAAGAAAAAAGTAAAATGAAGCTAAAATCTATAGTCTTAAAATAAAAAACCCCCAGCTCCGGGAGTTACTCAGTGGAAACCGTTTGTTTTGTGTCCGACTCATAACGTGGATCCGGGGCAGCTGGGGGATTTTTTTCAACTGGATCCGAAGTCGCTGGATCTTCTTTTTCAACCGAATCCGAGTTGGGTGGATCCTCTTTTTCAACGGGATCCGGATCTGGGACGAGTTGGGTATCACGATTTTCCCGCTTTTCCACATCGATCAAGCCATCTTTGTCAATCACCTCTATACGACAATCTCCGATCTCCACTGCAACCAAAGCTGGCTGTTCCTCTTCCGGAGGTTGCGGTTTCTCGGGCTCGCTCGGCTCCTCCGGCTGATCCGGAGCGGTGGGAGGCGGCGGGTTGTCCGGCGGATCCGAATCCGGCGGTTCCGGTGGGTTGGTGTCAGGCGGGTCGGAAGGCGACTGAGCCGGAGGGGATGGGTTTTCTACATCAGCATCTCCCGGCACCGATGGGCGGTCCATAGCCGGGGCGGTTACCGGGCGGGAAACGGCCACTCTATTCTTCCCCTCTATCTGCTGTTTGTCATCGGGCTCCTCTGTGGTATCGGAAGGCGTCTCATTCCCTCGGTTCCGATCGATCTTTAGCAAAATCCGATCGTCCGTTGTTTCCGATGGAGAAGCTTGCGCCATTTTAAAGGGCACCGTGTCCACGGCAGATGTCTGAATCCCCTCTCCGGCATACATCCAGGCCAGCCAGGATCCTCCCGGCATCATCAATGCCAGGATCATCGCAACATAAGGGAACCACCAAGGCCCTCTTTTCCGCCTTCGGGCACCACTCGGTACAGACACCCCGCGCAATAAGCGACTCCGGACATAGGCAGGGGGTTCCCGTCGAGTTGGGAGGTGGAGCAGCCCTTCTGTCACCCGCTGTGCATCCTCCCATTTGCTTTGACACCAGGCACAAGTGTGCAAATGGCGCTCAAAGCGTTCATTCTCCTCTGGATCCAATGCGTCCATCACATAAAACTCCACCAGATTGTGCATGTTTTCTCGCCGTTCCTTATCTATCCTGCTCACCCCCTCCGATCGTCCTTTTCAATTTAAAAAAGGCAGATTGTGTCCGAAAAGTCACATTCCGAACCGGTTCACCCAACGCCTCTGCCACTTGTCTTCGCGTCAACCCTTGGAAAAAGAGAAGCCTTAATACCTCTCTCTGCTTTTCCGGCAATCGGTTGACCGCGTCGATCACATCCGCTTTGGAAACGGGGGACTCGAGGTGGACGGATTCCGGCAACCTACCTTGGTCTATCCTGCGGTCTTGAACCGCCAAATCTCGGCACATTTTTAACAGCCACGTAGGTACCTGGCGACTCCTCTGCTGATAAAATCCTGCATATTTCCAGGCGGACCGGAACACCTCATCGGTCAGCTCCGCCGCTTCTTCTGAATCCGTCAACTCCACCGCCACCCCGTAAACATTCGCGGCATAACGATCATACAGCTCGGCCAGGGCTTTCCGATCCCCCCGAGCCATGCGACAAACCAAGCTCAAATCACTCCTCTTCAACCCTCTCTCCTCCTCTGATGATCCAAGGAGTTTTTTGACAGTTTTCCGCATTCCCTGTATTTTTTCGTCACAGAAACTGTAAATCCTGCCAAATCAGTGGAAGAATTTTCGATCTTTGCGGACAAAAAAACGGCCCGAAGGGCCGTCCATCTAAAACGTATATGTAATTGGTGGGGTATGCAGGGCTCGAACCTGCGACCTACTGATTAAGAGTCAGTTGCTCTCCCAACTGAGCTAATACCCCGATCGGTTGCTATTGTGATCTTCCGTGAGTATAAGTATATCATATATCAATAGATATATCAATATAATATATCTTTATATCTTCACTCTTCAACGTTGATCTCTCACGGGATAATCGATCCCACCCCATCACATAATACAAAAGGTAGTATTGACATCAATGGATCAAAAAGTGGTGATATCCATGGAAATGAACAGACGTGAAGAGCATCATACGATGGAGCACCCATACATGCCGATGACATCGGTTCGCAGCGGCGTGGGGGAGGATGTGCTTTTCGATCTGTACTGCTATACAGATCAGATCGTGAATGTCTGTTTTGTGGGAACCGATGAGTGGGTGTTGGTGGATACGGGGATGCCAAAAACGGCGAACCGCATTGTGAACGCAGTTGAAGAGCGGTTTGGGGAAAACAGTAAACCCAAAGCGATTGTTCTCACTCACGGCCACTTTGATCACGTGGGAGCGGTGATCGATCTAGTGAGAAAATGGCAGATTCCGGTATATGCCCACCCGGCTGAGCTGCCTTTCTTAACCGGAGAGTCAAAGTACCCCGAGCCGGATGGATCGGTTGAAGGCGGACTCGTGGCCAAAATGTCCCCCATATTTCCCAATGAGCCAGTGGACCTGGGAAACAACGTGGAGGCGCTTCCCGATGACGGCAGTGTCCCTGGCCTGCTCGGTTGGCGGTGGATCCATACACCGGGACATGCACCCGGACACATCTCCTTATTCAGGGATGAAGACCGTTCCCTCATTGCAGGTGATGCCTTTGTCACCGTCAAACAAGAGTCCCTGTACAAGGTGTCGACGCAAGAGAAGGAAATCAGCGGTCCTCCCAGGTACTTGACCACCGATTGGGACGCGGCGAAGCAGTCGGTCCAAAAGCTGGCCGCATTAAAGCCCGCTGTTGCTGTAACCGGCCATGGACAACCGATGTCCGGCCAAGAGCTGGCAGAGGGGCTGGAAAAATTGGTGACGGACTTTGACCGGATCGCCATTCCCGATTATGGCCGCTATGTGAATCGCAAGCACTAAATTCTGTTACACGAAAAAGGCTCCGAGCGTTCGGAGCCTTTCGCATTTGGTGCCGAAGGTGGGAGTCGAACCCACACTCCCGAAGGAACACGATTTTGAGTCGTGCGCGTCTGCCAATTCCGCCACTTCGGCCTGATGGGTGATGTCGCTGCCGCAGCGACAATTCATATTATATGACTGAGTCAGGGGGGTTGTCAAGAACTTTTTTCGACGGCGGCAACCAGTGCATGAGCAGGAGCCAGACTGCGCAACATAATATTTGACAGTTTGAGGACGGGAGCGATGACTTTGGAAAAGCGAAAGTACTATGTCGCCCTTCATTCCGGTGAAATTATGGGGGAGTTGCTGCAAAGCCCCACAGAGGCTGCTTACCAGTTTGAAATTGAAGCGACGGATGAAGAAGCTCGCCAATTGAACCGCCTATTGAGGGCAGATTCCGCAGCGGATACAAAAACATTTTGGGATGCCCATATCCCGTTTTTGTATTATAATCAGTACGGGACCAATGAAGGGGTGGATCAGAGCAACCAGGCAATTTATGAGATGGTGTATCAGCTGGGCACCCCTAAAACCAAGCAACAAATCGAGGCGTTGGGATTGTTGGAGACGCAAAAGGACAGTGACGATCCCGAAGGTCCCGTTTATTGAAGGTTTTCCAGGGGGAAGACGATTTCATTTTCCCGGGAACCATCCTTGGGACTGATCTCAAACAATTCCAAGGTGAGGGTGCCGTTTTGCGGCACCTTCGCTTTTGGAAGATCCAAACTCAGCTGAAATGCAGCCCACTCCGGAGCACCACTCTGAGCTTGAGAGGATCCTTCCAGCAGGTAATTGTGCCCGTCAGATACAGCGTAACGGAACTGCCCCTCCGTCACCCGGGCTTGCCCTCTCACCGTATAGCGGCCGCTCTTGCCCGCCACTGTCAACTTTCGAAAAGCTTGATTATGATCGGCCACTTCGCGAACCTCCTCACCCTCTTCTTCTTTTTCCTTTTTACCATTGGATGATTCAGGATCCGAAGTTTCACCCTGCCGTTGTTTCTCCTCTTCCTTCGGCTGTCCTTCTCCTTGTTGAGGCGGGGTTTCTGATGCGGAGCACCCAGAAATGGCCCCTGCCAGGAGAAAGAGAGACAGCAGTCCCGATATTTTCCTCCATGCATGCATGTGATTCCCTCCTCATGATCATTCCATTCAACCTTCGCCTGGGTGATTCCATTTTTCCCAAATGAGCCTTTTGCAGATTTCAAACCCCTTGAGCAGCAAGGCTCCTCAGGCATAGAAAAAGGACTTCGCCCCATCATGGAGAAGTTTTCAAGTGACCAAACCGAAAACCCATGAGGAGGGAAGTCACTTGTATCTTCTCCAAGGAACGCTATTTTCCTTTGAAGAATGGCTAAAAATTGAGTCCAAAGATCGGTTGCCCTTGTTTTTTGAAACGCTCGATCTTCGACCCTATGTGAAGGAAATGAAAAAATCTTCCCCCCAAGGAGCTCGCGGATATTCCCGGGAGGCGATTCTCCGTGCTTTTTTAGCCGCTCCTATG
>NZ_FMZA01000010.1 GCF_900102685.1 Melghirimyces thermohalophilus | reverse complement strand
GTGTGGGAAAAACATAAGGAAAAAGTGCGAGCCCATCGCCTTTCCTCTACGGGAAAATACCTGTACAAAAAACGGAAAGAGACGATCGAGCGAAGCTTTGCAGACGCGAAAGAGCTGCACGGGCTTCGCTACTGCCGGTTGAGGGGAAGGGAAAAGGTCCAAGAGCAAGCGCTGATGACGGCCGCAGCGCAAAACATCAAGAAGATTGCCAACCACCTAACCAAAGCCGGCTAGGTGGTTGGGAGGCCTTTTTGATCCAGGTTTTGATACGTCGATGAGCTGGTTTTGTCCATAAAAAAAGAGTGTGGAGAAAGCAGTGAAGGGCTTTCTCCACACTCTGGCGCCCGCCGCCGGCGGGCTTCTTTTTCTATAAAAAGCCCCGCACGAATCAGCGTGCGGGCTTCTCGTGATATGTTACATATGGGGGGTCAGCCACTCGATCAGCTGCTCTTTCGGTTGAAAACCATGCAATTTATCCACCACTTCCCCATCTTTGAATATCATCAAGGTGGGGATGCTCATCACACCATAGCGACCCGCGGTGTCCGGGTTTTCATCCACATTGAGCTTGGCGATCGTCACCTTCTCGCCCAATTCCTGATCGATTTCCTCCAGCACCGGGGCGATCATTTTACAGGGACCGCACCAGGGAGCCCAGAAATCCACCAGAACGGTTCCGGATGCCACATCGCTGCTAAAGGACTGATCGGAGACTTGTTTAATCGCCATAACGTTTCCTCCTTAGAAGATCCTTCATACCTATTTACAGTATAACACTGCGGCTAAATATATCACAAGCGTTTCGAAAATCGAAACACCAAGGGTTTTATTCCCCCCACTTTTATCGCTTAAACATGGAAAACGGGCGGACAATACCATGCCGCCCGTTTAGTTTTCCAGTTACTTGCTCTCAACGAGCACCTTTTTAAATTCTTCCGTCAGCATGGGTACCACTTCGAAGAGATCTCCTACGATTCCATAATCGGCCACACTGAAGATATTGGCCTCCGGATCTTTGTTGATGGCAACAATCACTTTGGAGTTGGACATCCCGGCCAAGTGTTGAATAGCTCCAGAGATGCCGCAGGCGATATATAGATCCGGGGTCACCACTTTCCCCGTCTGGCCGATCTGCAGGGCGTAATCGCAGTATTCGGCGTCACAAGCCCCCCGGGAAGCTCCGACGGCGCCGCCGAGAACATCCGCCAGTTCCTGCAAAGGTTTAAAGCCGTCGGCGCTTTTCACACCACGCCCGCCGGATACGATCACACGGGCTTCCGAAAGGTCGACCCCTTCCGATGCTTTCCGCACCACATCTTTGACCACGGTCCGCAATAGATCCTCCGCGAATTGAACCTCCAGCTCTTCTACTACTGCGGAACGGCTCGTATCCGCTTCCAGAGCAGGGATGTTGTTAGGACGGAGGGTAGCAAAGACCGTTCCCTCACGGAAAGCTTTTTTGACGAATGCTTTCCCGGCATAGATCGGTCGAGTAAATACGATCTGGCTATCGTCCACTTCTACGTCGGTGCAGTCGGAGACCAAACCACAACCGAGGCGGGCGGCAACTCGAGGGCTGACATCTCGGCCGATTGCGGTGTGACCGGTGAAGATAACATCCGGCTCCACATGCTCGATCACTTGTTTAAAGGCTTGGAAGTAAGCATCGGTTGTATATTGATCCAGCTTCTCATCAAGAACCAGTACCACTTTATCCGCACCGTGGTGGGAAAGTTCCTCCACCACATCCTTTGCTTTGCTCCCGAATACAGCGGCTGTCACCGCTCCGCCGTCAGCCACTCGTGTCGCTGCCGCCAGGCTTTCCAGGGATACATTTCTCAATTCACCGTCACGAACATCTGCCAATACAAGTACATTTTTGCTCATCGGTTCCGTTTCCCCCTCTTCCCTCAAATAACCTTGGCTTCGTTTCTCAAGAGACCGACCAGCTCTTTCACCTGATCTTCCAGCTCTCCTTCCAAGATTTTACCCGCTTCTTTTTCCGGAGGCAGGAAGGTTTCCAAAACTTTCGTCTTTCCTTCCAATTCATCCTCGTCAAGATCGAGATCATCGATGTCCAGCTGTTCAAGGGGCTTTTTCTTCGCTTTCATAATCCCGGGCAAGGAGGGATAACGAGGTTCGTTCAACCCTTGCTGGGCGGTAACCAGGATTGGTAGTTTCGATTCGATCGTCTCTGTGTCGCCCTCCACATCTTTTTCCACTTCCACTTTGTCGCCGTCAACGGTCAGTTTCGTGATCGTGGAGATGTGGGGGATTTCCAGCAGTTCCGCTAGGCGCGGTCCCACCTGGGCCGAACCGTCGTCCACAGCCATATAACCACCCAGGATGATATCGTATTCCAGGTCGTCGATCACCGCGGCCAACACTTTAGCGATGGAGTATTCGTCAGCATCTTCCAAATCCTCATCATCGACGATGATGCCTTTGTCGGCTCCCATGGCCATAGCTGTGCGCAGCGCCTGCTCCGCCCGATCGGGTCCGACGGTGATCACCGTAACTTCGCCGCCGTGTTCGTCACGGAGTCGAATCGCTTCTTCCACCGCATACTCATCATAGGGATTGATGACGAACTCCACACCGTCGTCGCTGATCTGTCCGTCCTCAATGGTGATTCTCTCTTCCGTGTCAAAGGTTTGTTTCAGACACACTAGAATATTCATGTTCCGGTTCCTCCTTCGCTTTCGGAGTCTTTCTCACAAGACTTTAAATGGACTGGGGCCGCCAACCCGTGGCCGGATCAACGGCTGAAACCATTCAATAACAGATCGAGAATTGGATCCACCTGGTCCATTAAGGGATATTTGCAGTCCTTCATAATCCAGGAAGTTACTGTTTCATCAATCGTCCCAAAAATCATTCTGCGGGCCGTGATCACATCGAAATCATCCCGGAACGCGCCCTGCTCTACTCCAGCTTCAATCACCTGATCCATCACTTTGAGGTACCGCTTCAAAATCAGACCGATCTCTTTGCGCACCTCAGGTTTCGACTGGCGCAATTCAATCTGGGTCACGATGGCCAATTGATAATCAGCCGCCAAGGACTCAAAGTGAAGGCGGATCAATTCCCGCAACTGATCCACCGGAGACTCAATTTCCGACAACGCCTTACTTGCATTGGATATAAACTGCCCCATCTTTTCATTGAAAAGCGAGATGAGGACATCATCCTTATTGGCGAAATACAAGTAAATCGTTCCGTCGGCGACATTGGCCTCCCGGGCAATCCTGGACACCTGAGCCTGGTGGTATCCGTATTTTGCGATCACACGCACAGCGGCGTCGATGATCGCTTCATACTTTTCTCCGGTACGCTTAGCCATCTTCTGCTTCCCTTCTAGTCGTAAATGAATGACCATTCATTCAACATCCATTTTATTCGACGGCCTTTCTCCTGTCAATGTTGATCTTTGTTGATCCTTTCACGCTATGAACCTGTTGACACTTCTTTATTTTGCTGTCGCTTTTTCTTTTCTTCCTCCACCAGCACGCGTCGTAAAATTTTGCCCACGGAGGACTTGGGCAGTTCCTCTCGAAACTCATAGATCCGCGGCACTTTGTAATTGGCCAGTTTTTCCCGGCAATACGTGTTCATTTCCGCTTCGGTAATCTCTTCACCCGGTTTGGGCACGATAAACGCTTTAACTGTTTCACCCCGGTAGGAGTCAGGCACGCCGATCACGGCCGCCTCTTGCACCTTCAGATGGTCATACAGAACCTCTTCCACCTCCCGGGGATAGATATTGAAACCGCCCGCGATGATCATATCTTTTTGCCGGTCCATGATATAGAAATAGCCTTCACTGTCCATTTTAGCGATGTCCCCGGTGTTGAGCCAATCGTCCTGAAGTGTTTTGGCGGTCTCCTCTTCCCGATTCCAGTAGCCTTTCATCACTTGCGGGCCGCGTACCTGCAAGAGCCCGGTTTCCCCGATCTCTAGTTCTTCTCCGCTTTCCGGATCAACAATCCGACAATCAGTGCCCGGCCACGGCAAGCCGATGCTGCCGTTTTTCCGTTTTCCCCATATCGGATTGGCGTGGGTGACGGGAGAGCTCTCCGTCAGGCCATAACCTTCCACCAACCGACCGCCGGTCAGCTCTTCAAACTTCTCCTGGACGTTGAGCGGCAGCGGAGCGGAACCGCTGATACAAGCCTCGATCGAAGAGAGGTCGTATTTCGCTGTCAAGGGATGGTTGACCAACGCCACATACATAGTGGGGGCACCTGGGAACAAAGTGGGGCGTTCCTTATGGATCGCCTTTAATGTATCCTCTACGTTGAATCGCGGCAACAATATCATCGTCGCTGCTTTATACACAGCAAAATTCATCACCACAGTCATCCCGTAGACATGGAAAAAAGGCACCAGACCCAACATCTTTTCTTTTCCCTGCTCCGGTTTGTGTAACCAGGTATTACATTGGACCACGTTGACCACAATGTTCCGATGGGTCAGCATCGCTCCCTTCGCCAGCCCGGTTGTTCCCCCGGTATACTGGAGCAGAGCCACATCATCCATGGAAACGATTTCAAATTTTACCGGTTGAGAGGAGGCTTCTTTCAGCAACTTTGTCAGGGAATATACTCCATCGCCTACTGTAATATCGGGTTTAACACCATCTTTCTTCAACTTAAGCGGATAGAGCATATTTTTGGGGAAGGGCAGATAGTCCTGGATCCCAGTCACCAGGATGCGTTTCAAATCGGTCTTGGGGCGCACCTTCTCCACCTGCGGGTAAACCAGATCCAGACAGAGGATCGTTTCTGCCCCGGAATCCTGCAGCTGGTGCTCCAGCTCCCGTTCCTTATACATCGGGTTGGTATTTACCACGATGCCGCCGATCATCAACACTGCATAGTAGGCGATAACCGACTGGGGGGAGTTGGGCATCATGATGGAGACCCGCTCTCCCCGTTGTACGCCGATACTTTTCAAAGCTCGGGCCATTCGATAAACCTCGTCCAACAGTTGCCGATAGGTGATCCGTTTCCCCATGAAATGAACCGCTTCCCGATCCGGGAATTCTTTAGCGGATTTTTCCAGAAAATACGGGAGCGGCTGTTCCGGAGTCTCTACGGATTTAGAGACAGGTTCCGGATAACTGGAAAGCCAGGGCTTTTGATCTACTTGCATCTGGATCCCTCCTCGATTGAATGAACCGTCATTCATTGAAAAGCAAATACCACGATATAGCCCTGTCGACTTTTTTCTATTTTATCGAACTTTCGTCGACTTTTGAACCTTAATGGCAAAAAAATTGCAAATGCACTTTAGAATGAAATCGATTACTAAACAAAACATCCGGTTCCATGTTGTGCGGAACCGGATGTTTTGTTGATTTTATCATGCTACTCCGGAGCCCGGTCAGGATCACCCGGGGACAAAGCTTTGGGCCGCTTGGTTTTGAGCGGCATCGGAGAACGGATCAGCACATCCTTCAACGCTTTTCCGTTGAAGGGGATCAGCGGCCACAAATAAGGCATTTTGAGCGGTCGGGTGTTGGCCAGCATGATAAACCAGACTAGCACCCCGATGAGAAGCCCCCAAACTTTAAATAAAGCAGTCAGCGTCAGGAAGATGATCCGGAATATCCGGTTGGCCAGCCCCAATTCGTAGCTCGGAGTAGCGTAGGTGCCGACCACCGCCGCCGCCAGATACAGAATCACTTCCGCGTTAAATAACCCCACATTGACCGCGATTTCCCCCAGCAAAATGGCTGCGATCAGACCCAATGCCGTCGCCAGCGGGGCCGGCGTATGGATCGAAGCCATCCTGAGGATCTCCACACCCAGCTCAGCGATAATCACCTGCAAAAAGATCGGAATATGCCCCGGCTTTTTCGGCCCGATAAAATCCAGCGTCTTGGGCAGCAGTTCCGGCTGAACCACGGCCAGATACCAGAGGGGGAGCACAAACAGGGCCGTCAAAATGGCGATAAACCGAATCCAGCGGAGCATCGCTCCCACCGCTGGCTTTTGCCGGTACTCTTCCGCATGTTGCACATGATGGAAAAAGGTCGTGGGAGTGATCATCACACTTGGGGAAGTATCCACATAAATCAGCACATGCCCTTCCAACAAGTGAGTCGCCGCCACATCAGGACGCTCTGTGTACCGAACCATGGGATAGGGATTCCAATTATGCCCGAAGATATATTCTTCCAATGTTTTTTCCGCCATGGGCAACCCGTCTGTTTTCACTTCTTTCAACGAGTTGCGTAAGCTTTCCACCAGATCCGGATCGGCAACGTCCTCCAGATAACCGATGGCGATATCCGTTTTGGATCGTTTGCCCACTTCGTGATACTCCATCCGCAAAGAAGGGTCCCGCAGACGGCGCCGGGTCAAAGCCGTGTTAAAAATGATCGTTTCCACAAAGCCGTCCCGGGAGCCGCGGACCACCCGTTCGGTATCCGGCTCTTCGGGACTGCGGACGGGATAGGTCCGGGCATCGATGACGATCGCCGTCTCTTCTCCGTCCACCAGCAGGACCAGGGGACCGGACAGCACTTTGGTCACCAGCTTGTCCAGTTTATTTTCGGTCTCCATTTCAATATAGCCGATATGGGTCTCTAACAGCTTTTTGATGGTATTTGGCGTCAGATCGCCCCGATCCAACTGACTGAGATGAGCCATGATCCAATTGAGGATGTCATCCTTGGCAAAACCGTCCACAAAATAAAGGGCAAATCTTTTCCCCGCATAATGTAATTCCCGCTTCATGATATCAAAGCTCTTCCCCAGCCCCAGCACACGGTCCAATACCTCCATGTTTTTATCCAGGGAGGGATCCACCTTCATTTTTTTCCAATCCGCATCTTGCTTTTCATCCGCCATCTCATCACCGCCTTTCATCTCCTTCAGTATTCTCTCCGAAGGAAAAAAACATGAAAGGGATCGCCACCTCGATGATGATTCGGGTATGATAAGAAACGTGTTGCACCGAACTATAAAGGAGATGGACCCATGGATGATGTGATCGTGATCGGAGGCGGCCCCGCCGGTCTGATGGCGGCAGCAGCTGCGGCGGAACACGGCGCCCGGGTACTCCTTCTGGACAAAGGGGACAAACTGGGGCGTAAATTGGCCATATCCGGCGGCGGCCGTTGCAATGTTACCAACAACGTGTCTACAGAGGAAATCATTCGCCACATTCCCGGCAATGGGCGATTTTTATACAGTCCCTTCTCCACCTTTAACAATCGAGATATTATCGCGTTTTTCGAAGAGCTGGGCGTCCAACTGAAGGAAGAAGATAACGGCCGGATGTTTCCAGTTTCCAACGACGCCAACAGCGTGGTGGAAGCGTTGCTCCGGCGCATCCGTCAACTGGGGGTGAATATTCGTGTCCATACCCCGGTCCATGGGTTGTCGATGAACAAGGATCGAGTGACCGGCGTGCGACTGGCAGGTGGGGAAACGATCCCCTGTAGGGCGGTGGTGATTGCGGTCGGCGGGAAATCCGTCCCCCATACCGGTTCCACAGGGGACGGCTATGCCTGGGCAATAGCGGCCGGACATACCGTGACGGAGCTTTTTCCCACGGAAGTACCGCTTACCTCCGATGAACCTTTTATTGAAAATCGTTCCTTGCAAGGCCTCTCCCTCCGCGGAGTCCGCCTCACCGTATACAACCCCAAAGGCAAAAAATTGGCGGAACACACCGGGGATATGCTATTTACTCATTTCGGTTTGTCCGGTCCGATCGCCCTTCGCTGCAGTCAGTTCGTGGTGAAAATCCTGAAGAAGTTTCCGGTGAATCGGGTGCGATTGGAGCTGGACTGGTTTCCGGAGGAAAACGTGGAGGCGCTGCGGAACCGCCTGTGGAAGGAGTGGGAGAAACAACCGAAAAAATCGGTAAAAAATCTCCTTAAGGAGCATCTTCCCGACCGAGCGCCCCCCCTCTTGCTCGAACAGGCCGGCATTGCCCTGCAGACGCCAAAGGCCCACATAGCCAAAAGTTCCTGGTTGGAACTATGTCGACTGCTGAAGGAGTTCCCTGTTCACGTCAACGGCACGCTCTCCATCGAAAAAGCATTTGTCACTGGAGGCGGCGTACACTTGAAAGAAATCGTGCCTAAAACGATGGAATCGAAGCGAAAGAATGGACTCTATTTTGCAGGGGAGATTCTGGATATTCATGGCTACACCGGCGGTTACAATATCACGGCCGCCTTCAGTACCGGTTACACCGCAGGCAAACATGCAGCGACCCAAATGTAAAAAACCGGGGACATCACCCCGGTTCTACTCGCTTAATCACCTGTCTTTTCTTTCATCAGCCGCAGCACTTCTCCTTCTTCTGCATGACGGCCCGTCACTTTTTTGGAGTAAAGCTTCTCACCATCGACGGCGACCTCAAATACACCGCCGCTGGATGGGATTAAGATCATTTCCTCGATTTGGCGGCGGTATTCGGTAAACAGTTCTTCTGCCACACGGGCAGCACGAGGTGCATAGTTTCAAGACATGCAGAATTCAATGCTTACCTTATAGCTTTTTTCCATCATCCATCCCTCCAGGTGTTTGTCCACCTATATTATAAACAACAGGAGGACGGCTGTTCAAAGGCTGCTGCTATCAGCGCCATCTATTAGCACAAGGTTCAAGGTTAAGGAGGTTACCCGATGGACTCATTGCCCTTAGACTACCGAAAACAGATGAACACCCTGCTAGGTGATGAATATCCGGCATTTCTGCAAACCTATGAAGAGCCCCCTCACCGAGCCCTGCGGATCAATACCCTCAAAATATCCACTGCCGATGGGGTGAACCGATTGCCTTTTCAGTTGGAACCCATCCCCTGGTGCGACACCGGCTTCTTTTACCAGCACGACCGGGATCGTCCCGGAAAACACGTCTACCATGCCGCGGGGCTGTATTATATCCAAGATCCCAGCGCGATGGCTCCGGCAGAAGCCCTGGATCCCCAACCTGGAGAAAAAGTGCTGGATCTGTGCGCCGCCCCAGGCGGAAAGACCACCCAACTGGCCTCTAAAATGAACGGAAAAGGCATCCTGGTTGCCAACGAGATCAGCCGGGAACGACGAAAGGCGCTGGTGGAAAACCTGGAGCGGTGCGGAGTCACCAACGCCGTCATTCTAGGTGAAGATCCCCGGCACCTGTCTTCCCGGTTTGCCGGTTGGTTTGACCGCATCTTGATCGACGCCCCCTGCTCTGGGGAAGGAATGTTTCGTAAAGACCCGGAAACCAGGGAACGCTGGAGCATCCGTTCCACTGAGGTCGCCGCCGACCTGCAGGTGTCCATCCTGGAAGCGGCTGCCCCTATGCTCCGACCCGGCGGCAGGCTGGTCTATTCCACCTGTACTTTTAATGTCCGGGAAAATGAAGGTACACTCGACCGATTTCTAAAGCTTCATCCCCAATTCACCCCCGTTGATGTACCCGGATCGAACCATTTCCTTCCTGGCCTTACGGAGGGCACGGATGTTAACCCTTCTTTAAGTCGAGCCGCCCGTTTATGGCCGCACCACTTGAAAGGGGAGGGGCACTTTGTAGCTGTTTTGGAAAAAACGGAAGGAGAGGAAGGCGCCAGGCAAAAACCGGGCAAGTTGCCGCCGGTGCACAGAGACGCCAAAAACGTGTTCCAAACCTTTATCGATGATACGCTGAGCCAAGACCCTTTTCCAGGGCCTTTCACCCTGTTTGGCGACCATCTTTACCAGGTACCAAGAGAGCTTCCTTCCTTGAAGGGATTGGTGGTAGAACGTCCCGGCTTCTATTTGGGACAGGCCAAGCGTCGGCATTTTGCTCCCAGTCACGCCCTGGCTCTGGCTCTAACCCCCGATCGAGTCCAGCGCCGTGTCAACTTTTCTGCTGGCGACGAACCGCTCCTTCGCTATCTTCAAGGAGAGGCCCTTGCCCACGAGGGGGAAAAAGGTTGGACTCTGGTAACCGTGGACCATTTTCCCCTGGGCTGGGGGAAAGTCTCCGGCGGTTTACTCAAAAACCACTACCCCAAATGGCTGCGGTGGGACCGATAAACTTCCCTAAAACAAAGAGGAACCGCCGAAAAGCGGTTCCTCTTTGTTTTAGCATCAGCCCGATCGCTCTACCAAAAGCCTCGCCTTTTCATGAAAGGCTTCTGGGCCTGCCGGTATTGCATCATGGACCCGGCGCCGATCTCAAAGTCCAAGGCCAAGGTAGCGGTGACCGCCCCCTGGGGTAGAACCGTTGTCTGTAAATCACCACAGCCTGGATCGAGGGCTTACACCACACCCCCTATTTCATTTGATGCAACACCGGATTATAAACAGAAAAGAGCCACCCTAATACATAAAAGAAAGAGGATGGCCCATATACTGGTGAAAACATTTAGCCGGGAGAGTGATCCCTATGTTTGTACAATCAAAAGCAAGACGGCGTACCCGCCTCTCCGCCCCCCCTGCCTTAACCATGGGAATGATCCAACCGGAATGGCTTTATCTCTACCACATGTTTCGGGAGGAGCCTGAACCGAAACCGACTCCCCGGGAAAAGCTTCCTTCCCTCCCCGCGCCAAAGCCGGTGGTGGAGATGCGCATCAACATCCGTGCGAGAAAAGGGCAAACAGTCAAACCGCTCCACCGCGGGCAGGAGATGGAAAGGGAGTAGCTTAGCGAACTTTCTTAGGCATCGTTGTGAGCTTCCACCAAAATCCGGGTCCCATCGACGGAAACCACCCGGATCGGGGTTCCCTTTTCGATCCAAACCCCGTCACTAATCCCGCTGTAACGCTCCCCATCCAGCTCAATCGTCCCCGAAGGACGCAGGTGAGAGACGGCCCTTCCCTTTCTGCCAACCAATTCCAGGGTCTGTTCATTGACGGAACGGTAACCGGTATCACTGGTGAGGCTCTGTTTCAGCACCAGTCGATCCCACAGTTTTCGACGAGGTAAGATTTTTAGTGAGAAAAGGCCGGAGAACAACCCCAAGATCCACATCACCGCCACTAAGCTGCCCGTCAAAAAATCGCCGGTGGGTAAGACCAAGCCAACCAACATCAATATGAGCCCCAAAGCTGACAGCGTCCCGTCTTGAATCAACTTTCCATCCAGTAACAGCAAAAGAACGCCGATCAACAACAATCCCACAGACCAGCCATGGAGCCCGGGGGTTTGGCTGATGGCGTAGACCGACAGCAAGGCGGCACCCCCGATCCCAGCCAATCCCCTCGCCTGTACGAGAAATTCTGTCACTAAAAGCATTCCCGCCAGAAAAACCATCAAGCCCGCTAACCACGGATCCATGATTCCATACCCCCGTCCTCTCTTTTCATTTTTACATAGCGTTCATGGTAAACCAGACAATGCCGACAAGAAAAAACAACAGAGCAATGGAAGCCAGGATCATTGCCAATCGTGCCAGCATCCCCGTTCCTCCTCACTGTATCCATCTGATCATTTTAAGGTGACGACAGTCACCCCAAGACCGCCTTCTCCCTGGCCACCAGAACGATAGGAATGGACCCGGGAATGTCGGTCCAGAAACTTTTGGACTCCCGTCCGCAATGCCCCCGTCCCCTTTCCGTGAATGAGGGTAACCTGGTCATAACCGGCGAGCAAGGCGTCATCCAGATACTTATCGATCTCGGGGAGCGCCTCATCCACCATTTTGCCGCGAAGATCCAGCTCATGTCGGACATGATGGGACCGTCGTCGGTAACCGGTACTCCCCTGGCTGTGATCGTCGGGAACGGGGCTCGACTTCCACTCCAGATCCTTCCGGTTCACTTTCAACTTCATCAAGCCCACCTGAACCTGAAGTTCACCGCCGCCGAGGTCATCAATCACCTGCCCTTTTTGACCGATTGTCTTCACCAACACTTCATCCCCGACCGCCACTTTTCGGCTCGATCCCCGGTCTCGATGGATTCTTTTCGGCCAGCTGGTTTGCGGCTCCGCCTCGTCCAGCCGCTTTTTCGCTTCGATCAGTTTATGCTCCTTCAATTCTTCGGGACGTTCCCTGGCCCATTGCCGCAACTGTCCGAGTACCTCTTCTGATTCCCGTTTGGCCCGGAGGACAATCTGTTTCGCCTCTCGGCGGGCTTTTTCGCGAATCCGTTCTTTTTCCTGTTCCCAGGTTGTCAGCTTCTCCTTCATCTCTTGGTGAAGGGCTGCCGCTTCCTTTTGTAACGCTTCCGCCTGTTCTCTTTCTTCCCTTGCTTTTTGCCGATCGGCAGCCAGCTCCCCAATCATCTCTTCCAGCCGGTTTTCATCCCCAGTCAGTCGGGTCCGGGCGGTTTCAATAATTTCTTGAGGCAGGCCCAGCCTCTCGGCGATTTCAAAGGCGTTACTTCGTCCCGGAACCCCGATCATCAAACGATAGGTGGGGCTCAGCGTCTCCACATCGAATTCCATACTGGCGTTGATCACACCGGAGCGGGCATGAGCGTAAAGTTTCAACTCGTTGTAGTGGGTGGTGGCCATCAAGCAACATCTTTTTTCCAACACCCGTTCCAGGATGGCAATGGCCAAAGCAGCCCCTTCCGTGGGATCTGTTCCCGCCCCCAGTTCATCAAAGAGAACCAAACTATTCTCATCAATCTCCTCCAGGATCCGGATGATGTTGGTCAGATGGCCAGAGAAGGTGCTCAAGTTTTGCTCGATGCTCTGTTCATCCCCGATATCGGCAAACACCCCGTTGAATACGGAAACCTCGCTCTCTTCCTCAGCGGGAATCGGCAAGCCGGACTGGGCCATCAGCGTGAGCAAACCGATTGTTTTCAAGGTGACGGTCTTCCCCCCGGTGTTGGGGCCCGTAATCACGATGGCTCGGTAATCCTGTCCCAGTTCCACATCGATCGGAACCACTTTATCAGCGGGAATCAAGGGGTGTCGCGCATTTTTCAGCCGAATCACCCGTTCCTCGTTCACACGGGGGACGACTCCCTTGATCCGCCGTCCCAACCGGGCTTTGGCCAGAATCAGATCCAATTCTGTCAACACATCCAGATTGTTCTCCAAGGCTTCCGCCTGCTCGCCAACCGCAAGAGTCAGCTCTCCCAAAATCCGTTCCACTTCCCGCTCTTCTGCGATTTCCAGCTCCCGCAGGCGGTTGTTCTGGTTGACGACGGATTGGGGCTCGATAAACAAGGTTTGTCCTGAGGCTGACTGGTCGTGCACAATCCCGCCGAAAGCTGCCCGGTATTCTTGCTTCACGGGAATGACAAAACGATCGTTTCGCTGGGTGACAAGGGGCTCCTGCAACATTTTTTGATATTTGCTGTCCCGGATGATGCCATCCAGCGTCGAACGAATGCCTCCCTTCAGCTGGACCATGTTCCTCCGGATCCGCGCCAGTTCGGCACTGGCTTCATCCACCACTTGGCCGTCCTCGTCGATGGCGGCCATAATTCTTTCCGCCAAGGTCCGGGTTTCCACCAGCCGCTCTGCCATCGCTCTCAAGATCGGAAGCGGCGCCTCTTCTGGATCCAGCCCCTCCAACAGGGAACGAACTCTCTTTTCCGCCCGAGCGGTACCGGCCACGTGAAGGAGATCGACCGGTGAGAGAACACTTCCGATCAGCGCCCGTCTAAGGGCCGAATGGATATCGCGAACTCCTTCCAGGGAAAGATCCCCTTTCAAACGGATCAAGTCCATCGCTTCGGCCGTGGACCGAAGCATCTCCTGCACATGGCCCTCCTCGGCAGATGGTTGCATTTTTTCAGCCAAGGATTGGCCGGTTTCCGATGTAGCCTGTTCCTTAAGCATATGGACGATGGTTTCATATTCCAACGTTCGGTGCATGTTTGGGTCCAAAAGGTCCCCTCCTCTTCCAGCGACAATCCTTTCATATTATAGCATGAGCGTGAGACTGTCGGGAGCGAATGCCAAAAAAGAACCAGCTCCCTATGGGAGCCGGTTCCGTTCGCCTTTCCATCCTTAATTGGTGAAGATGTGTTTGCCGATCCGTTTGATTTGCGGGCGTCCCCAAATCCAGTCGGAAGTCGCCTTATCGGGGTTAAAGTAATAGAGGGCGCCGCCGCTGGGATCCCAACCGTTCAGCGCATCCCGAACCGCTTTTTTGGACTCCTCTTCGGGACTCATGTTGATCTGTCCGTCAGATACCGCTTCGAAAGCCAGAGGTTCGTAAATAATCCCTGAGACCGAATCCGGGAATTTCTCGCTTTCCAACCGATTCAGGATCACCGCGGCGATAGCCACTTTCCCGACGTAGGGCTCACCCCGTCCTTCAGCATAAACCGCTCTGGACATCAGGTGGATGTCCTGTTTGGACAACCCTCCGGTGTTTTGAGACACCTTCTTCATCGGTTTCACCTGGGTCATCGCCGGCTTCTTTTTCTTTTGTGCTTTCGCGCCTTTGTCGGTTTTCATGTCTCGGGTCGCCCGCCACAGCTTCAGTTTGGTCTTGGGTCCCGCTTTCCCGTCCACCTTCAGGCCAAACCGATACTGAAAGTCACGAACTGCCCGATCAGTCTGGGACTCGAATTTCCCATCCACCTTGCCAGGGTAATAGCCGATGTATCGCAGCCGCCGCTGCAACTCCCACACATAGCCTCCGCGGTCCCCTTTTTTGTATATCCGGTTGGAAAGGCCCGGGGCCCAAGCTTTAGTGGCTTCCACCAGCTCTCTTTTGGTTTTGGGGCCGACGACACCGTCTACCTTCAATCCAAATTGCGACTGGAATTGCCGCACGGCACGATAGGTGCGTTGCCCAAATTGACCATCGATTTTCCCCTGATAAAAACCGAGATACTTGAGCCGACCCTGAAGCTCATAAACGTCGCCACCGGCGGCCCCCTGTTTTATCTCTTCCTTGCCAAAGGAGGCTCCTGCCTCGGCAACAGTCGTAAACACCCCGACCACGATGAGCATACAGGCACAGCATAACAGCAGGATTCGCTTTGTCATGGCCAAGTCAACCTTTCTATAGGTTGTATTCTGCTGTTAGTATCCCGATATTTTTTTCACCTATGCAAACAACTCATTTATTCCGGCGAATGTAATCCAAGCGCTGCCGCAGCTGTTCCAGGGAATACGTGTTGATCACGTCCCCGGCTTCCAGCCACCCCCGACGTGCCGTGGCCACCCCGAAGCGAACAAAGTCCATCATCTCGGGCGAGTGAGCATCGGTATTGATGGTCACATTTAATCCGTAAGCTTCTTTGGCCCGTTTCAAATCCCGGTCGTTCAAATCCAGTCGATTGGGGTTGGCGTTCAACTCCAGCATGGTACCTGTTTTGGCGGCCGCCTCAAACACCCGATCCAGATCGATCGCGTAAGGATCCCGACGGTTGAGCAAACGGCCGGTGGGATGGGCTACGATATGCACGTAGGGATTCTTCACGGCATTCAAAACCCGCTGGGTGATGGTCTCCTCATCTTGTTTGAAGCCGCTGTGGATGGAGGCGATTACCAGGTCCAGTTCCTTCAATACCCTATCGGGGAAATCGAGAGTGCCGTCAGGTAGGATGTCCATCTCTGTACCTGCCAACACGGTGATTCCATCCAGCTCCTCATTGACCGCATCGATCTCCTCCCGCTGACGTTTCAGATCGTCAGGAGTCAACCCGCCGGCCACCTTGAGAGAGCGGGAATGGTCCGTGATGGCGATATATTCATACCCCCGCTCCCGGGCCGCCAGAGCCATCTCCCGGACCGATGCCGACCCGTCGCTCCAACGGGTGTGCATATGGAGATCTCCCCGGTAATCCTCCGCCCGGATCAGCTGGGGCAAATCCTCCGCCTGGTGGTCCATCTCCCCACGGTCTTCCCGCAGTTCAGGAACGATATAGGGCAGCTGCAGTTTTTGGTACATCTCTTCCTCGGTCGCAAAGGTGAAGGTCTCTTCGTGATCCTCGTCATGAATCCCGTATTCACTCACCTTCCACCCAAACTCCTTCGCCCGCTGTCGAAAGCGAACGTTATGCTCTTTGGATCCGGTGAAATGATGCAGAGCACTGATAAATTGGTCCGGCTCCACCAAGCGGACATCCACCTGAATTTCCCAGCCCATCCTTAATAGGACACTCACTTTGGTGCTTCCTTGGTTGATCACCCGGATCACCTCCGGCATGGAGACCACTGTTTCAGCGACTGTCTCCGGATGCTTGGTGGCCACCACCAGGTCGATATCCTTCACCGTCTCCTTCATTCGTCGGAGGCTACCGGCAGGCTCCACCTGGAGCACCTCCGGATGCTCCGCCAACCGTTCGCGCAGGGTTTCGGCAACCGTCAGCCCGTGGATCAGCAGATGGCGTGTAAACCGCTTCATCCGTTGGATCCCATCCAGAAGTTTCTTCTCTTTCTTTTCACCAAAACCGGGTAAAGTGCGTACCTTCCCCTGCTTTAGCGCTTCTTCCAACTGCTCCTTATTTTCCACGCCCAACTCCCGATTCAACAGGTGAATCGATTTGGGACCCAAGCCGGGGATGTTCATCAGTTCCGGCAATCCGGAGGGGAGCTCTTCCAACAACTGATCCAACGCTTCCAACCGTCCAGTCTCCATAATCCCCCGGATGGCGGCGGCGGTTCCCTTGCCGACACCCGGCAATTCCTCGGGTCCTTTCTCCAACTCGTCTAGGGCGACGCGACTATTTTCCACGGCCCGTGCCGCACGGCGGTAGGCATTGGCTTTGAAAGGATTTTCCCCTTTCAGCTCCAAAAGGTCCGCCAATTGGTTAAGCAACGCGGAGACTTGTTTGTTATTCATCATTTCCTACCCCCTCCCTCAAACCAGCCGTCTTTGTCACAACAAAAGTTGTCTCAATCAATCAATTCGATGATCGCCCTCGAGATTTTCCTCCGAATCCTCTCCACGGGCATCAGCCCAATCTGTCGTGTGCGAAATGGGCACTACCACCTAGCCTCTTAGGCAAAATTTCTTCGTTCCCCCTACACAAAGGAACCCCCCGAAGGGGGGCAAACTGGCAGCGGACGGGGGTTCCGATCGGAGATCATAAGCCCCGGAGAACCTCAACCGCGATACCTTTATGATGGATCAACCGACCTTTCCCATTGATTGGAGAAATCGGGAGTCATCTCTAACAAACCCTGGCTCAGATAAGATCGGTCAACTGCATCCCGTCCGTCAGACCATGGAAGGATGTGAAGGAGGTTGACTACGATCAGGATCACCACCAGCGCCTTTAAAAATCCGATCAAGGCGCCGCCCACCCCATTGATCTGATGCAGGACGGGGAAGCTGGCCATCCGGGTTAAGACGGAAGCCACGAAGGACAACAACAGCTTGGTGATTAGAAACAGCAACAGGAAAGCCATCGACTGATAAATCACTTTCTCTACCGGCAGGAGCTTCACCAACCCCTCTCCGCTCAACGATTCCGGCAGCGGAACCAACGCTCTCAGGTGAGGTGCCACATCGGAACTGAACTGGTACGCCACAAACAAGGCGACGAGGACGCCAACCAGGGAGACCGTCTCCTTGATCAAACCTTTTCGATATCCCTGGATCAACCCTCCAATGATCAGCACAATAATGATCCAATCCATCCCATTCATAAGGAACCATCACCTTTACGGTTGGTCGTCTTCGATCAAGTGGAGAATCTCTTCATGTTCCTGCTTCAGTTTCAAATAAGCATCCGTAATATTTACTGCGGAGAGAACCGCCAACTTGGTTGTGTCCAGCCGAGGATTACTCGCTGCAATTCCACGCATGTTTTCATCCACCCGGTTGGCCACCTCCCGGATATAACCGGGGCTGGCGTTACCGATGATATGATACGTCTGACCGTAAATATCCACGCTGTGTCTGTTCTTGCTCATGGTCGCGCCTCCTAACACCTGAAAAGCCTACACCTTTCTTTTTCGTCCTCCCTGGACAGAATCCTGCTCCGGGATATTATTGGCGCAATAGCGCATCATGTTCCGCCTTCAACCGGTTCAGCACCTCCTGGTGCAACTGGTTCACCTCGTCGTCGGTCAGCGTGTGATCAGCTGCCTGATAGGTGAGCGAAAAAGCAACGCTCTTCTTTCCTTTCCCAACTTGCTCCCCGGTGAAAACATCAAACAGGGAGACAGAGCGGAGCAGCTCGCCTCCGGCAGACCGGATCGTCCGATCCAGATCGGCCACCGGTATCTTTTCATCCACCACCAACGCCAAATCCCGGGTGGTATCGGGATATTTCGGCAAGGTTTGATAGCGAAGGTTTTGCTGTAGAGCTTTCTCCACGATGGGGGCTAACTCCAATTCAAATCCATAGGTGTCTCCCAGATCATGAGCGGCGGCGGTTTTGGGATGAATCTGACCGATCAGGCCGATCGTGTCGCCATCCTGTTTGATCACAGCGGTCCGTCCCGGGTGATACCCTGCGGGCTGCGCCGCCTCAAAAGTGAGCGTTCCCAGTCCGATCCGGGCAAACATCATTTCCAGATGACCTTTCAAGGTGAAGAAATCCGGGGTGTTCTCCCCCTTCTGCCAATGGGGCGGGTGGACAGCACCGGTCACCAACCCCGCCAGCATCCAGCGCTCATCGGGTTGTCGGCTCAGTTTTTTTTCTTGGGAGATAAAGACCCGTCCCAGTTCAAACAGGGCCACCCCCGTCTCCCGCCGGTGGATATTGTATTCCGCCGTCTCCATCAGTTGCGGGAGCAAGGTGGTCCGCAGCACCTTCCGCTCATCGCTCATCGGCATGCTGATTCGGATGGGACGAGCTTCTTCTTGTAATACCGAATCCAGCTCGTTGAGACGCGCTGGTGAGGTCAGGCTGTAATTAACCACCTCATGAAAACCGGCATCCCGAAGGGTGTGGCGAATCACCCGGCGCAGACGTTGTTCCGGTGTCAACGCCCCCGGCGACTGCTGTCCCCAGGGCAACGTCGTCGGAATCCGGTCGTAACCGTACAACCGAGCCACTTCTTCGATCAGATCCACCTCGATGGAAATATCCGGACGTCGTGAAGGGACTTGCACCCGATAAACCCCATCTCCCACCTCTGTGGGAAAGCGCAGCCGGCGGAAGATGTCGATGACGGACTCTTTTTCCACTTGTACGCCCAGCAAGCCGGTCAGCCGTTGGTGACGCAATTCCACGGTCACATCATCGATCGCTCCGATCCGTTCCGATTTGATCCGGGAGACCACCTTGCCGCCTGCATATTGGCGGATCAACTCCACCGCCCGTTGCAGCGCCGGGAGGATTCGTTCCGGGTCAACCCCTTTTTCAAACCGGCTGCTGGCCTCACTGCGCAATCCTAAGTGGCGGGCGGTACGACGGATCGATTCGGGAGCAAAATAGGCGGACTCCAGCAAGAGGGTGGTGGTTCCATCCTTCACCTCGGAATTTTCCCCGCCCATTACACCGGCGATGCCGATCGGTTTCGTCTCGTCGGTGATCAACAGGGTCTCCTCATTGCAGGCGCGAGTCACTCCGTCCAGCGTGGTGACCGTCTCTCCGGTCCCCGCCCGACGAACGACGATCTCTCCTCCGTCCACCTGGCTGTAATCGAAGGCGTGAAGCGGCTGCCCGTATTCCAACATCACATAGTTGGTGATATCGACCACATTGTTGATCGGACGGACTCCCGCCGCCAACAGGCGGTTCTGCATCCAACGGGGAGAAGGGCCTAAGCGGATCCCTTCTATCACCTGTGCCGCATAGAAGGGACAATCCTCTTCCGCATCTAAGACGATCTCAATCTCTTTTTCTTTCCCCTCAGGAGTCTCTTCTTTTGTTTCCGGCAGGTGAATCTCCCGATCGAGCAGAGCGGCTACTTCATAGGCGACCCCCCACATGCTGAGGCAGTCAGAGCGGTTCGGGGTCAGATCCAGTTCCAGCACCACATCGTCCAAACCGAGGATCGGCTTCACATCCTCTCCGGTGTCGCTCGGCTCTGACAAGGTCAAAATTCCTTCCTGCTGCTCTTTAGGAAGCAATTTGTCCGGCATACCCAGCTCCTTGGCGGAGCAAATCATCCCTGAAGAAGAGACCCCACGCAGTTTCGATTTTTTGATCTTTACCCCGCCGGGGAGCCGAGCTCCAGGCAGGGCGACCGGCACCATCTGCCCCTCTGCCACATTGGGGGCTCCACATACGATCTGGAGCGGCTCTCCCTGCCCTGCATCCACGGTACAAACCTGCAACCGGTCGGCATCGGGGTGAGGTTCCACCTTCCGCACATGGCCAGTGACCACTTTCTTCACGCCTTGGTCGAGGGGTTGGATACTATCCACTTCTACTCCCCCTCGGGTCAGCTCTTCAGCCAATTGTTCCGGGGTTACCCCTGTCAAGTCGACATACTGATTCAACCATTGGTAGGAAACAAGCACCGTTTGACCCTCCCCTTCCGCTATTTCTTAAATGGATTGAAATTGACGCAGGAACCGCAGATCGTTAGTGTAAAAATGGCGAATATCGTCAATTCCGTATTTCATCATCGCGATCCGCTCCGGTCCCATGCCGAAAGCAAACCCGGTATAACGCTCAGAATCGTAGCCCCCCCGTTCCAGTACGCGGGGATGCACCATGCCTGCTCCCAGAATCTCGATCCAACCGGTCTGTTTGCACATCCGGCAGCCGCTGCCGCCACATTGCACACAGGAAATATCCATTTCCACACTGGGTTCGGTAAAGGGAAAGTAACTGGGGCGCAGGCGACTCTTCAGCTTCTCCCCAAAAATTTGCTCCGCAAAGGTGAGCAGCGTTCCGTGGAGCTCGCTCATGGCGATTCCCCGATCGACCACCAACCCTTCCACCTGGGTAAACTGATGGGTGTGGGTAGCATCGTCATCATCCCGCCGGTATACTTTGCCGGGGCAGATAATCTTGACCGGCACTTTTCCTTCCTTGCTTTCCATCGAGCGGACCTGAACCGGGGAGGTCTGGGTCCGGAGAAGGAGTTCCGGGGTGATGTAGAAAGAATCCTGCATATCCCTCGCCGGATGATCCTTGGGCAGATTCAGAGCCTCGAAGTTGTAGTAGTCCGTCTCCACCTCAGGTCCTTCCGCCACTTCAAAGCCCATCCCGATAAAGATATCCTCGATTTGCTCGATCACGCCATTTAATGGATGGACTGTACCGAGTGGCTCCGGCCGTCCCGGCAGCGTTACATCGATGGATTCCTCTTGCAAGCGGGCCTCCAGAAGGGCTTCCTGTAAGCTCTCTTCCTTCTCCTGAATCCACTCCTCCAACTGGCCGCGAACCTGATTGGCCAGACTGCCGATTACCGGCCGTTCTTCCGGGGAAAGATCCTTCATCCCGCGCAAAATGGATGTGATCTCCCCCTTTTTTCCCAAATACTTCACCCGGATCTCCTTTAACTGTTCCGGGGACGACGCGGCGTCAATCTGTTCCTCCGCCGCCTGCTTCAGCTTCTCCAGTTTCTCTCGCATCGTAAGGCTCACTCCTTGTGATCCGGCTATAAATAAAAAAATCCCACGCCCGAGGGACGAGAGATTCGCGGTACCACCCTTGGTTGGGCGACCCAGCCTTAACGGCGGCAGGGTCCCCCCCTTTCGTGAAAAGGATAACGGTTCACAACCGGTAACCCCCTACTGCCCCCAAAAGGGGAGTTCAGGGGACGACTCGGGAGGGAACTTCGTGCCACCGTTTCCTGGGGGGCTTCCAGTCTGGGCTCCCCCTCCCTGTAAGGTCGTATGGCACTACTTTTCTCCGTCATAGCCTTTCATGGATTCGTATTGCTCATCAGTATAGCCGAAAAGACGTCCCTTTGCAATGGGGAGGCCGCTTTCAGCGGAATGCCGCTCGCTTTTGGCGGACTCGTTCAAATAAGAGAATACCGGCGGTGACAGACACATTGAGGGACTCCACTTCGCCGGGCATGGGAATGCGAATCTGTTCATCGGCGAGGACCTCTACCGCATGGGAGAGTCCATTCCCTTCATTGCCCAGGAGAAAGGCGGTCTTTTCCGGATAAACCATATCAAAATGCGCCTTCTCGGCTCGGGGAGAGGTGGCCAAAACCTGATAGCCGCGTCGCTTCAATTCTCCGATCGCCTCTTTCAGGGACCCCCGCCGGATTCGCGAGCGGAAGAGGGAACCCATCGCGGAACGAACCACCTTTGGATTGTGGGGGTCGACTGTTCCATCCCCCAGCCACAGGTCCTTCACCCCTGCGGCTTCCGCCGTCCGCAAAATCGACCCGAGATTGCCAGGGTCCTGCAAAGCGTCCAGTAACAGGACCACCCCCTCTGGCGCAGGGAAATCCCTCTCATCGGGAATGGCCAATTCGGCGGCGATGCCCTGAGGGGACTGGGTATCCACCAGCTGGGCAAAGGTGGAGGCATACAGGGAATAAACCGGCACATCGCTCCCGGCAAAGGGCTTCAGGAGAGGGGTTCCCTCTTCGCTGACCAGGATGGATCGGATTGACCAGCCAGCCCGGATCGCCTCCTGCAGCAGCTTCTCCCCTTCGATCAACAGACAGCCATGTTCTTCCCGACCTTTTCGGGTGCTCAATTTCCGCCATCGCTTCACCTTTTCGTTCCGGGCAGACGTAATCCTTTGGATCTTCATCCTTATGCTCGTTCCTCCAGTTTTTTCAGATCATTATTGTGACCGATCACGACCAGGATGTCTCCGTGTTCGATCCGATCCCCCGCCAAGGGGGCGATATTGATATCGTTGCCGCTCTTGATCGCCATGACGTTACATCCAAACTTGGCTCGGATGTCCAATTCCTCCAAGGTTTTTCCGGCAAAAAACTCCCCGGCGCTCACCTCGATAATGCTGTAATCGTCGGCTAACTCGATGTAGTCCAGGATATTGGGTGAAATCAGGTTATGTACCACCCGCACCCCCATATCCCGTTCGGGGTAGATCACCTTGTAGGCGCCGATTTTGTACAGCACCTTTCCATGCAGATCGTTTCGCGCTTTGACGACTACTTTTTCCACCCCGATCTCTTGCAGTATGAGCGTCGTCATGATGCTGGACTGGATATCCTCCCCGATGGAAACCACTACCACGTCAAAATTGCGGATACCCAAGGCCTTCATGGCACTTTCATCGGTGGAATCCGCCTCTACCGCATGGGTGACAATCGGGGCATAATCCTGCACCCGCTGGGAGTCCCGATCAATCGCCAACACTTCATACCCCATATCATGCAACGTCTTGGCGACGCTCCCACCGAAACGCCCCAAGCCGATCACAGCAAATTGCTTATTCATGGGCATGGAAAAGTCCTCCTCTGAACTGAAAACAGTCGCGGTTATTATAACACAAGTTTTTCCTTATACGGATAAGCGGTTGAATCCGAGCCAAACTACACCTAAAAAGGAGGTTGTCCCTGTGAATTTTCCCATTCGCGGAGCTGTTTATTTCAATATCCAGGATATGAGCTCCGACGAGATGAAAAACATGATCAATGATTCCATTCAGGGGGAAGAAAAACTGCTCCCCGGGTTGGGTGTCGTTTTTGAAGTCATCTGGGAGAACAGTTCCCAGCAGGAAAAAGATCAGATGGTGGAAACCCTGCATCAAAACATTCCTCGGGAAAAAGCCCAGGCACCTGTGTCCCCATCGTAAACCCTGATGTTTGAAGAAGGCGGAATCTGATCCGCCTTTTTTACGTTTATACAAATAAAAGAACCGCTCCGTTTGATACGGAGCGGAAACATTCAACCTCTCACCAATTCATCCACTTTTTCCTGATCGAGCCGGCGAATCACCGCCACCAAAAGGTTGACCAAACCTTCAACATCATCCTGATGAATGATGGAGGTGTGGCTGTGGATATAACGGGCCGGGACACCGACGCTGACGGTGGGCACACCCTGATCATATAGATGGATGTGACTGGCATCTGTCGCTCCCCGGGCGATCCACTCATGCTGCAGCGGAATCCCTTCGTCTGCTGCTGTATCCTGAATCAGCCGGGCCAATCCGCGATGGGGAATGTGGCCGGCATCATAAAGAACCAACTGCGGCCCCTCCCCAAGACGGCCAGGAGCCTGGTCTTTGTTGCCGCCGGGGGTATCTCCAGCAATACCCACATCGACCGCAAACCCGATATCCGGCTGAACGGCGGCTGTAGCCGTAAAGGCCCCACGACGGCCTACCTCTTCCATCACCGTGCCCACCCCGTACACCGTGTTGGGGTGATCCACATCGCGTAGCCGGCGCAGTACTTCCACGGCAACAGCGCAACCCATCCGATTATCCATCCCTTTAGCCAACCAATGTTTTGGATTGGCCATTTCCGTAAAGGGGGAATAGGGGACGACAACATCTCCCGGTTGGATTCCCATTTGTTCCGCATCTTCCCGGTCTTCGGCTCCGACATCGATAAACAGTTCATCCATCGGAACTGCTTTTTTTCGTTGTTCCGGAGAAAGGAGGTGGGGGGGTTTGGAACCGATCACCCCAACCAGAGGCCCCTTATCAGTCACCACTTCTACCCGTTGAGCGGAAACCACCTGACTCCACCAGCCGCCCAAAGGTTGAAAGCGAAGAAAGCCCTCCTCCGTAATCCGGGTCACCATAAAGCCCACCTCGTCCAGATGACCGGCCACCATCACTCGCGGCCCGGTTTCTCCCTTGCGGGCAATCATCGCACCGAGGCGATCAGAGGTCACTTCATCGGCGGCCCCGCGAGCCCAGGATCCCATCAGTTCACGCACCGGTCCTTCGTGCCCGGGAGGACCTGCCACTTCGGTCAATTCTCGTAATAGTTGTTTAAAATCGCCTTGTTTCCCTTGCGACATATGTACACCTCTTTCAATCATCGGGGCTGCCTGTTATTTTATCACAAGCCGTTATTTCTGGCCCGGAAAACCGCAGACCGGGCCACCTTTTTTTGAAGTCAGCACCCGTTGACGATCAAATAAGCTCTCCTATCACCTGCCTAAATCAGGAGGGCGATTTTTTGGGCATCCGGATGGTCAACTGATTCCGCTCCGCATCCACTTCCGCCTGAACACGATCGGCGTACACTCGAGCCGGAAGGTAGATGTTGACGGTAAACTGGATCTGATTCTGTTTTTTATCTCCCGTGTAACCCGTCAAATAAAGAATCCGTTCCTCCTCCACCCGAACATCGAGTTCATGACCGAGGTTGAGTTCGGGAATCGTCAGGCGGACGACCACCTCGGAATCGGTTTCGACACAGCGGCAGTCCATCCGAGTCTGCTCCAAATCGGACCATAAGCGTTGCCATTCGTTCCAAAGCTCTCCCATCTCCTCAAAAAACATGGACTCAAACCACGGCCGAATCATCCGTCCCAATCCCCCTTCACCTCCTCCGCTGGAGTTTCCTTGTCACAATATGTACCGGAAAGTCAAGAGGTGCTTGGAAGGGCAACAAAACAACCTCCACGACGGGAGGTTGACGAGAGGGAACCGGGAATTAGAAGGTTAATAGTAGGGACCGTAAGGTCCGATGAATCCTCCACCCCACCACCAGAAAAACGCGAAAAACAAGAACAGGATGATGAGAACCGCAATAGCGATCCACCATGCCCACTTGATGCCGAACAGACTAAACAGGCTGCTGGTTTTCGCTCCGCTCATAGTCTAACCTCCCTCCTGCATGATGGCTCATTTACAGCTTATGAATCACCACCACTTTCGGTATAGACACCCGCCCGACCGCATCCGACCGGCCAACGTCTGACCACTCCCCCTTGCCACTTCACCTTGGCCCAATCTATAATATAAGGGACAATCAAGAATGGGAGCTGGGGGAACCTGGCTGAGAGGGTGACTAATTCCGTCACCGACCGTTAGACCTGATCTGGGTAATGCCAGCGGAGGCAGCAGGATACTGGAGAGATTGGCTCACTTTATGACCACGCGCCGCCGGCTGCATACCGGCGGCTTTTTTAATGGGAGAGGAGAGGGTTTGATGACTGCACCACGCGCGTTGACCATCGCCGGTTCTGATAGTGGAGGCGGAGCCGGAATCCAAGCGGACCTAAAAACTTTTCAGGAGTTAGGCGTTTTTGGAATGAGTGCGCTCACCGCTGTCACCGCCCAAAACACCCTGGGGGTGACCGGGATCTATGAATTGGAATCGGAAGCCGTGACTCGTCAATTGGATGCTGTCACTGAAGATATCGGCATCGATGCCTTAAAAACAGGAATGATCGGCACCGTAGCCATCATGGAGACCATAGCGGAAAAGGTTGCGCAAAACCACTTAGGCCCCTTGGTCGTCGATCCGGTGATGGTGGCTAAGAGCGGCCATTCTCTATTGGACGAGGCGGCCAGGAATGCTCTTGTCGATACTCTGATCCCCCTGGCCACACTGGTCACTCCCAACCTCCCAGAAGCGGAGTTTCTCGTCGGAGAACGATTGGACACGGAAACGAAGCAAAAGGAAGCCGCCTGCCGCATCCGGGAGATGGGGGCCGCCGCAGTGGTGATCAAGGGAGGGCATCTGGATGGGGAGACAGCCACCGATCTCTTCTATGACGGTGAAACCTTTCTCGCCTTATCCGCCCCCCGTACCCAAACCCCTCATACTCACGGGACCGGATGTACCTTCTCGGCAGCGGTGACTGCAGAACTGGCCAAGGGGCAGCCGTTGACCGATGCAGTGAAGACAGCCAAGACATTCATCACCCGGGCGATCAGCCACCCCCTCAAACTAGGGAAGGGGCACGGGCCCACCAACCATTGGGGCTATCGAAACCACTCCGACGAAATCCGTACTTGGATCATCCCATCCAGCTGAGGGTGAAATCGTCTGCGGTGAAATACAGATATCCCTATTCAAACACTCCGAAAGGAGAGGTTCCCCTATGCCTTTATCTCCCTCCGCTCTGCGTCTCTATCTGGTGATGGGAAGCCAGGACTGCCGGGGCCGAGATCCTGCCTGGATTCTCCAGGAAGCAATCGCCGGCGGCGTCACTTTGTTTCAGTTTCGAGAAAAAGACTCTTCCCTCTCCATGACCCAAACGGTCTCCCTGGGCAAACAGCTTCGGGAACTTTGTGCGAAATATCGCATTCCTTTTATCGTCAATGACCGGGTCGACCTCGCTATGATTCTTGATGCCGACGGGGTTCACCTTGGACAGGACGACTTGCCTCCAGTGGAGGTGCGTCCTTTGCTGGAAACAAACGCCTTGATCGGGATCTCCACAGAAACCCCCGAGGAAGCGAAAGCAGCCGCCCAAGCGGGAGCAGATTATCTGGGGGTAGGTGCCATGTATGCCACCCGCTCTAAACCCGATGCTGGCAAGCCCATCGGCCCTGAGGGGATTCGTCGGATTAACTGTAAAGTCTCCCACCCCCTCCCCGTCGTGGGAATCGGTGGTATCGACGGGAATAACGCAAAGGAAGTGATTCAGGCCGGCGCCGCAGGGATCGCCGTCATCTCCGCCATCACCCACGCCGACTCGCCCCGGCGCGCGGCAGCGGAACTGAGGGAGATTGTGGAGCGCAGCCGTTTAAAGTCGTGACGTTTAAATTGTAACTTAACGAACACTGTGGTATTTGAAAACTGATAACAAGGAGGTAGATTCAATGCCATCGATGCAAGACAATTCAGATTTCATTCCTAATAGTGATGAAGATCTTCAGAAAGTGACGGTTGGAGAGCTTAAACCCCACAATTCACATATCACCCTTATAGAGTATGATCCGCGCTGGCCTAAGCTATTCGACCGGGAGGCTACTCGAATTCGTTCCGTACTCGGCAACAAGGCATTACAGGTGGAGCATGTCGGATCAACCTCAGTGCCGGGCCTATGTGCAAAACCAATCATTGACATCCTACTGGTTGTATCTGATTCTGCGGACGAGATGTCCTATGTTCCGGACTTAGAGAAAGCCGGATACAAGCTCCGTATTCGGGAACCGGAGTGGTTTGAGCACCGATTGTTTAAGGGCCCCGATACAGATATCAACTTGCATGTATTCAGCAAAGGAACGTCTGAGGTCGACCGAATGTTGCGCTTTCGTGATTGGCTACGGGCAAATAAATCTGACCGGGATAATTATGCACGCGTCAAGCGTAACCTGGCTCAGCGTGAATGGCGGCACGTGCAACACTACGCGGATGCCAAAACCTCAATCGTCCAGGAAATCATGGAACGTGCAAACGCGGTCGAGTAGAACCATTACCGACTCTGCAGTTTGAAATGATCGAAGTTAATTATAATAGTTAGTTGAACATTTCATGTAACACAGCCACATTTTTGGATGTGAGAATGCGGCTGTTACTCGTTAATTCACAAAAAAAGGCGATCCCGCTTCGGGATCGCCTTTTTATGGAGCGACTACCTCAGCTCGCAATCACATGATCGATGGGTTACCAAGCTGTCGCACCGCCGTCGGCGACTAGGGTTTGTCCAGTGATGTAGGAGGAGGCCGGGGAGGCGAGGAAGACAGCGAGGCCCTTCAACTCGTCTTCTGTTCCAAACCGGTGGAGGGGGATATGCTCCTTCATTTTGTCCCCAAAATGCTTTAAGAGACCCCCAGACATCTTCGTGGGGAACCAACCCGGCGCGATGGCATTGACCAGGATCCCATGGCGGGCCCAGCTGACAGCCAAGTCCTTGGTCATGGTGATGACTGCCCCTTTGCTGGAATTGTAACCGACGGTATTCATATAATCCGGATGACCGCCGACAAGGCCGGCAACGGAAGCGATATTGATAATCCGTCCTCCTTCTCCCTGCTCGATCATCGCCCGCCCAGCTGCTTGAGCCATCAGGAAGGTTCCTTTCACATTGACCTCCATCACTTGGTCAAATTTATCCTCCGGCATCTCTTCCGCCAAGGCCCCCCAAGTGGACCCGCTGTTATTAATCAGGATATCAACCCGACCGAAGGTTTCCCGGGCGGTGGCCACCACCCTTTCCACATCCTTCTTGTCGGTCACGTCACAAGCGAGGGCCACAGCCTCCCTGCCACGAGACTGGATCTCATCCCGAACCTCTTCACAAGCTTCCTGCTTGCGGGAACAAAGTATCACCCGGGCACCTGCTTCCGCCAATCCCTCGGCCATCCATCGGCCTAAGCCCCGGCCTCCACCGGTCACGATCGCTGTTTTTCCATCCAAACGAAAAAGGTCCATCACCTGGGTCATTCGGTGTCATCCTTTCTCCGTTGTTCTCAAGCGGCCCCAACCCGCGCCCCTTCAGGTCACCATGTTCTACTGATCGCTCCGTACCCTGACGTTCCGTTACACCCATGGGCATCAATCTCGCCTGATCCGTTTCGCTCTCGGTCTCGCTTTGCACTTTACAGCACAAGTCTCGCCTGAGTCGCTTCGCTCTCGGTCTCGCTTTGCCATCTGGCGTTGATTGGTAGGGGATTTTTAGGATGTGTGTTTTCCCCTAAACGGTTTTCTGCTGAATGGGAAAGCCTCCTCTCATTTAGCCCATTTTGGAAGGAAGGCTAAGAGAGGCCGTATTTTTTCAGTTTGCTGTAAAACGCCTTACGGCTGATCCCCAGGAGACGGATCGCTTCGGAACGGCTTTGAGCCTGAGCCAGGGCGCGCCGAATCCACTTCCGTTCCACATGTTCCACCGCCTCTTGCAGGTTGAGTGTGGAAGGGAGATCCGCCTCCATTCCCTCCCTGTCCTCCCTTTCGACAGCTGTTGCACTGCCGATAGCCGGGGGCAAGTGCTGCACATCCATCAAGCGCCCTTCTGACAAGGTCATCATGTATTCGACACAGCTTTCCAGCTCCCGGACATTGCCCGGCCAAGAATAGGTTTGAAAGATCTCCAACACCCGTCGGGAAAAGGCCTTCCGCTCTTTCCGTTTGACTTCCAGCGCTTCCTTGAACCGCTCCGCCAGCAGAATCATGTCTTTACCCCGCTCCTGCAGGGGAGGGAGATGGATCGGGATCACGTTGATACGGTAATAGAGATCGGGACGAAATTGACCGTGCTCCACTAATCTCTCCAAATCCCGGTTGGTTGCCGTGATCAAGCGAAACCGGACATTGCGGGTACGGGTTCCGCCGACACGGGTGACGGTTCGTTCCTGTAATACCCGCAACAATTTGGTCTGCAGCATCGGACTGATTTCACCCATTTCGTCCAGAAACAGCGTCCCTCCCTGTGCGGATTCGATCAAACCCGCTTTCCCCTCGCTTTTGGCCCCGGTAAAGGCCCCGGGTTCATACCCGAATAACTCTGATTCCAGCAAACTCTCCGGGATCGAGGCCATATTGAGAGCAACAAAGGGGCCATCGGAAAAGGGGCTGGCTTGATGGATGGCCCGGGCGAACAATTCCTTTCCAACCCCTGTTTCACCGCGCAATAAGACGGTAGTGTCCGTCTGCGCCACTTTACGGGCGATGCGGATCACATTTCTTAATTTCCGACTCTCTCCGATCAGCTGTGCGAAGGGATCCTGCTTGTCCCCCTCTGCCTCCCGTAAGGGAGCGGGGGAAATCGGAGTCGAGTAGACAGAAATGGGGCGAAAGATAGCCATCACCCCGATCATCTCATCTCCGTTGTAGACCGGAAACGCATTGCCGACCACCTCCATGTCTACAGACTCCACATAGGAGTAATCTTGAAAAACCGGCCGCCCCGACTCCAACACATCGATCATTCGGGAATGTGGCTCCACATCCCGCAAGAAACGGCCCACTACCTTATCCCGAGGGATTCCCATAAAGCGGGAATAGGTGGCATTGGCGTACAAAATTTTTGTGTCTGGGGCAATAAACAGGAAAATCTCATCCAAATAATCCAATATCTTTTCCAGGTTTTCCAACAAGACGGCGCGTTTGTGATCACTAATTTTCATGAGTTCCTCCATGAAACCGCTTTTACATCCATTGTTTCAGAAGGATACCACGCCGTCAAAGGATTTTGTTTCTTATGGAAACAAAGCCCCGGTGTACCTGTTTACACCGAAGCTTTGTTACCATGAACCCTCATTTGTTCCGCACACAAAATTCCACCTGACCAGCGGTGACGGTTTCCCCTTTCTGATTGACCGCGGTCACATCAAAGCGGGCGGTATCTCCATGCTTGTCCACCAGTACCGCTTTCAAGGTAATCTCATCCCCGAGGAAGACCATCCCTTTAAAGCGGGTGGTAAACTTGCGGATAAATCCCCGCTCCAGGTACGGAGAAAACAGCGTGGCCATCCGACCCATGGTTAACATCCCGTGGGCGATCACACCGGGCAGTCCCGCCTTTTCTGCCGCTTCGTCAATGGTGTGGATCGGGTTGTAATCACCGGAAGCACCGGCGTATTTGATCAGGTCCAAACGGGTCACCGGCGGCAAGGTGCGGGAGGGAATCTCCTGACCGACGCTCAAGTCAAAAACCTCTGTGATCATGAAGCCATCCACCTCCGCTTTACCGCTTCCGTCACGATGATGGTGAGCGTGCTGGTAAAGATCCTTTCCCCTTCGGAATCCTCACCTACTCTGTCAATCACCAGGATGGTCATCTCTCCACTGCGCGCTTGTTTTACCTTCACATCCCGCAGCGTCTCGTAACAGGTGACTTTCTCATCCACATACAAGGGGCGGCGGTAGTCGAATTGCTGCTCCCCGTGAATCAATCCGCTTTCCGGCAGTTTCAGTCCTTCGATCTGCCCGTAATCCAATATCATCGGATAGGTGGGCGGTGCGATCAGCCGTCCGTGAACCGACTTCCTGGCTGCTTCTTCATCGGTATAGAGAGGGGAATCATCCCCGATCGCCTGGGCAAATTTAGCTACGGCTCCCCGCTCGATGGGGTTGGTTACCGGTTTGGATCGCTGGCCAATCCATTTTTCCCACATCAGCTATCACCCCTTTAGTCAGTTGGCCCTCCGGCTACATACAGGACTTGTCCATTGACAAAGGAGGAGTTCTCTTCGGCGAAAAAGACGACAGCGTTGGCGATATCCTCCGGTTGACCGCTCCGTTGAACCGGGATCCGTTTTTTCATCTCCTCCACAAAAGCGTCGAAGGAAACACCGATCCTCTCCGCTGTCGCCCGGGTCATATCTGTCTCGATAAATCCGGGAGCAATGGCGTTGACGGTGATGCCCAGCTTACCCAGTTCAATGGCCAGGGTTTTCGTGAAACCCTGTAACCCCGCTTTGGCTGCGGAATAGTTGGCTTGTCCTCGATTGCCCAGAGCCGAGGTGGAGGAGAGGTTGATGATTCGACCGTACTTCTGCTCCACCATCACCTTCTGTGCCGCACGGCTGCAGTTGAAGGACCCCTTTAGATGAACATCCATCACCGTCTGCCAATCTTCGTCTGTCATCTTAAACAAAAGGTTGTCCCGAATCACACCAGCGTTGTTCACCAAAATATCCAGACGACCGAAGCGTTCCACCGTTTGGCTGACAGCGGACTCCACCTGTTCCGGATCGGTTACATCCACCTGAGCGGAAAAGACAGAGATCCCTTCAGATTCCAGTTCCTTGGCTGTTTCTTGCAAATCTTCCTCGGCAATATCCAAAAGGGAGACACTGGCTCCCTCCTGTCCCAGACGGCGGGCCACTCCTTTACCAATGCCGCGGCTCGCCCCTGTGATCATTGCCACCCGGTTTTGTAAGCGATTCCCCATTGCGGTTCCTCCTTTTTCGATGTGAGTAAGATGGGATTCCACAAGGTGTTAGCGTCCGGTAAATGTCGGGGTTCGTTTTTGAAAGAATGCGGTCACGCCTTCGCTATGGTCGACGCTGCGGCCGCAGGCACTCTGCTCCCGGGCTTCCGCTTCTAAGAGCGCCGGCAGATCCTTTTCAAAGCTTTTCAAAAAGTTGCGTTTAATGCCGCTTAGCGCTCGGGTAGGAGCCTGGGCCAGCCGGCGGGCAAACTCCTTCGTCGCCGATTCCAACTCCGCGGCGGGTACGACGCGATTGATCATTCCCATGGATTTTGCCTGGTCGGCAGTATAGGTTTCTCCCAACATGGCCATCTCCAGCGCCTGGCTGTAACCGACGATCCGCGGTAGGAAAAAGGAAGCGCCGGCATCGGGAACCAAACCGATATTGATAAAGGCCATGCAGAGAGTGGCGTTGTCCGCGGCGATTCGGAAATCGCAGGCCAGAGCCAGACTGAGGCCGGCACCGAAAGCAGGGCCGTGAAGAGCCGCTACGATCGGTTTTTCCACCTCGGCCATCCGCATCAGCAAGGGGTTGTAGGTATCCCGCAGAAAAGCGCCGTAATCGGGGCTCTCCGTACCCTTGAAGACGCTGAGGTCCGCTCCTGCGCTGAAGCCTCGGCCGCTACCCTTTAGGACGATGCATCGCACTTGATCGTCCTCGGCAGCATCATGGATCGCCCGGGTCAACTCCTGGTGCATCTGCATGTTATAAGCGTTGAGGGACTTGGGACGATTCAGGGTGATTGCTGCCACGCCCTCTTTCTTTTCGTACAAAATCGTTTCATACATGGAAAGCACCCCTCTCCTGATTTATAGTTACAACCGACCTGCGCGGGCTAATCCATCAGCGTGCTGAATCAGATTGCGAACCCGCTCACCGAAACCGGCAAAACGGGGATCCTTTGTCTGCCCATGCTTCCAACGGGCGTATATCTGTTGCAGGATAACCGCCAGTTTAAAATACGCAAAGGTAAGATAGAAGTGGAAGGAAGAAACGTCGCGGCCGCTCTTTTCCGCATAAGCTTGCAGGAATTCTTCCTTGGAATAAAAGCCCGGCAGCACAGTTACCGTCGGCAATACATTTCTCAGCTCCTCCGGATCGTCCGGCCGCACCCAATAGCCAAGGGCAACCGCCAGATCAAAGAGCGGATCGCCGATGGTCGCCATCTCCCAATCGACCACCGCCATCGGTCGACCCGGGTCGCGGGGATCCAGCAACATGTTGTTCAGCTTGAAATCGTTATGGATCACCGTCGCCGCTGGGCTGGTCGGCACATTGTCGGTCAGCCAGCGGCAGAGGTGCTCCACCCCTTCCCATTCATCGGTTTTCGCCTTTTCATACCGGCCGATCCATCCTCGAACCTGCCGTTCCATAAACCCGTCCGGTTTGCCGAAATCGCCCAGTCCCGCCTGCTTCCAATCGACATCATGCAGCCGGACCAGCGTATCGACCATGGCAGCGGAGATCTGGCGGCCCCGTTCCGGGGTATGGGGCAGATCGTCGGGGAAACGGTCATCCAGAACGATTCCCCGACGCCGCTCCATCAGGTAAAAGGGAGCCCCCAACAACGCTGAATCCTCCACAATCAGCAAAGGATCGGGCGCCAGGGGAAAAGCGGGATGAATCCGCTTCAACAGCCCCGCTTCCCGCACCATGTCGTGGGCCTTCGGCGGAAGCGGGCCGAAAGGAGGGCGTCGCAGGACCGCCTCCCACTCCCCGGCGCGAAGCAGATAGGTCAGGTTGGAGGCACCGGAGGGAAACTGGGACACCTCCAGCGGAGCGGCAGGTATCTCCAGGCGTTCCCGCAGAAAAGGTTCCAACACCTCCAACTGCAACTCCTCTCCCGGGCGGACCGGTATCGTCCCATCTCGACTCATATATGTTCGCCTCCCCTTTTAGAAGATGGGTGTTTGTGGAGCTGTCAGGCTACCGTCCTGCAGGAGGGGAACGGTTTCGCTCGCGCCGTATCGCGCCGCGAACCGCAGAGTCTCCTTCCGCCCATGCTCCATAAACCAACGGCCCACCCGGCCTTTCATCAAATGTTCCAGCCATTGATCCGTCAGGCGACTGCCCCAGTCTTTCAGCAACACCGCCGCATCATTGAGGGGGCGTTCCGTCCGGTTTAATCGGGCCAAAATAGCCGCCGCACAGAGGCTGTCCTCCCACGAGACCCGGCCGGCAGAACCGGAACAGATCAGGGTGACCGGAGCATCCACCGTATCCAGAAAACGGGCCACTGCCGGAACGTTACGAAGACAGGCCACCGTCAACACCTCCGCCGAGCGGGCAGCATGGACGGCCCGGGTACCGTTGGTGGAAAGAAACACCACATCCCGTCCCTGAACGGAATCGGCTCCAAATTCGTCGGGAAAAGGGCCGCAATCGAAGCCATCTACCGGCAGTCCTTGATCCTCGCCACCAATCAGATATTTTCCACGGCCCAGTTGCCGCCTCAGCTGACGGACCGCTTCCGGACTGCCGGCGGGGATCACTCGCCGGGCGCCGGCATCTAACGCTGTCAACATGGTGGTGGTGGCCAGGAGCACATCGATCACCACGGCAACACCCCCCGCGAGCTTTGCCGGATCGATCTCCTCCTTCCGCATCCAGACACGGAGCAGGTTCACCGGATCACCTTCTCCCGCTCCGCCAGCTCCAGCTTGGCCACCGCGCGGCGATGAACCTCGTCGGGACCGTCGGCCAGGCGAAGCGTGCGCGTGTTGGCCCACATGGCGGCCAAAGGCACATCATCGCTCACCCCAGCGCCGCCGAAGGCTTGGATCGCTCGGTCGATCACCCGTTGGGCCACATTGGGTGCCACCACCTTGATCATGGAGATCTCTTTGCGGGCCACCCGATTTCCGACGGTATCCATCATATAGGCCGCTTTCAATGTCAACAGGCGGGCCTGTTCGATCTCGATCCGGGAATCGGCGATCCACTCCCGGATCACCCCTTGATCAGATAAGGGCTTGCCGAAGGCGACCCGTTTTTTGACCCGATCCGTCATCAGTTCCAGGGCCCGTTCCGCCGCTCCGATCAGGCGCATGCAGTGATGGATCCGCCCCGGTCCGAGGCGCCCCTGGGCGATGGCAAACCCTTTGCCCTCCCCCCAGATCATATTCTCTCGGGGAACGCGCACCTGATCGTATACAATCTCCCCGTGGCCGTGAGGAGCGTGATCATAACCGAAGACGGGTAACATTCGCTCAATTCGCACCCCTGGGGTATCCAGCGGCACGAGGATCATGGAATGTTGTTCGTGCCGGGGAGCATCGGGATTGCTTCTGCCCATCACGATCGCGATGCGGCAACGGGGATCTCCCGCGCCGGAAGACCACCATTTGCGGCCGTTGATGATATATTCATCCCCGTCTCGGGTGATCGTCGTTTCCATGTTGGTAGCATCCGAAGAAGCCACATCCGGTTCCGTCATGGAAAAACAGGAGCGAATCTCCCCATCCAACAGGGGACGGAGCCAGCGTTGTTTTTGTTCTTCCGTTCCGTACCGTTCCAGCACCTCCATATTTCCTGTATCGGGAGCATTGCAATTGAATACCTCTGGAGCAATCGCGGAACGTCCCATCACTTCACACAGGGGAGCGTACTCCAGGTTGTTTAAGCCCCCGCCGTGGTCACTGTCAGGCAGAAAGAGGTTCCACAACCCCGCCTGCCGAGCTTTCTTTTTCATCTCCTCCATGACGGGAGGAACCTGCCACCGGTCTCCACCCTCCCGCAACTGTTCCATGTAGACAGCCTCGTTAGGGTAAACCACTTCCTCCATAAAATCGGTCAGTTGATCGATCAGCTTTCGTACTCGATCACTGTATTGGAAGTCCATAGACATGCTCCTTTAACAGAGGGAATGGAAATGGACAGCCGCACCCCTTTATTTTAAGCAAAATTCATGCCAACCAGAAAGTTTCCCCTAACGGCAGGGGTTTTCCACCCATCCATTTACTAAAAGGACGACAGTTTGTTTCCTTTGGATACAAAATATAAGTCGATTTCGCATATTCCGGGATATGTTTGAGTCCAAGAAAAGAGCTCGCACCGAAAGGAGGCCTACTTCGACCTCCCCCTTGCCCCCCATTTAAGATGGGACAAACTCTTTTTCAATAAGCCCCGAGCCTAATACGGTAAGTGGTGTTGGTGGAGCGGACATCTCATCTCTCGTCACCGCGATTGCACCACGCAGTTAGTACTGCCGGAGTCGCCGTTAACAGGCTTTGCAAAAATCGACACCAGGCCTCGTTTTCAGCCCTCTAGCCTCTTTCATCCCGTATCCGACAACGGTAAGGCTCTGATTTTTCCCTCCCTGCGGCCACCTGTCCCGCTTGTGGGCGCTATCGCCGGACAGATGTTCTTCCATAGCTAATCCGACACACTACCGCTAAGTCAGCAGGATCCGCATAGATGCAATGATTTGTCCGGATGGATCTTGATAGAGTGTAGTGTCAGATGCCGTTGATCCATCCGCCGCATACTGACCCCAATCTCCTCATCGGGATCTTCAGATACCAATGACGACGTACAATAGGCAGCAGTCACAAACAGCGCCGGCGACACCGTGTCCCTGGGAAAAACGTTCCTTTTTCCCTTCAGGGCCGAGGCTCATTTCAGGGTCCCTACCCGCCTCAGGTTCGCCACAGGTGATCACCTCAACCGCTACCTCAGCCGCCCGACAAGATCAGACATGATCCCCGATTATAGAGGATTTCGACTCCTTTAGTAAAACTCCTGCAAAAACCTGCTTCACGCAACCATCCCGGGCCGAAACCCGGGATGGCGGTGCTTATCTGTTGAGTGATCTGCGGGAATTCAGGTCAGCTAGATAAACGTCGGCTCCTTGCATAAAAAACAGCCGAGAATCCCTTGTCCAGTATCGATCAAAACGAATCTCTTTTCCTTCCCGATCGACTGGCTTCAGTCGTTCCAGCGAACTCTGTCCCAAGGATGCCCGATACACCTCCCGCCGGGGAGTGGCAAAGAGAAGTTGCCGATTCCGTAAGACAAATCCGCCGGCACGGTTCAGAGGGGAGCGCCAGTTGAGCACTGGACCTCCCTTCCAAAATTGTTGAATTTGAAAGCCATCCAGCCGAGCCATCAGGTGATCGGCATAATAGTAGACCCAGGTCTCCCCGCTGGGGAAGGCGTTAAAGGCGTAGCAATCCCAGATTTCAGGAAGCCCTTGTCGTTGGGCTGCTTGCCGGTAACTAAACAAAAGGTGTCCCTCTTGGTCGAGACAGACCAGTCCCTGTTGACTGAGGGGGTGTTCCCCGTTGATCCCGTCTTCCGTATATCCGATCCAAATCCGGCCACCCACCGTCTGGACATCTTCCACCCCATCACCCACGGAAAAAGAGTGGAGCCGGTTTCCTTCCCGGTCATAGACAAAGGCGTTCGGTTCCCCCTCATTTCCTGAAAAAGCGGACACTAAAAGATAACGTTGATCAGGCAATGTTTGCACAAAATGGATTTCCCGGTGGAGCGGCTCCAATGGAACCCGCTCTTCTTTTGTCTCGGAGACACGGACTAGCTTTTGCTCCAGGGGAACAAACACGAGCAACTCCGAAACACTCACCCCGATCCGGGGCAACAGTCCTTCCACTCGTTTCAATTCCTCCACCCTGCCCCAGGAGGTGCAATATAAAGGCTCCATCGGCTCTCCTCCAGTGATCACAATCTGCGCACCACTCTATCAAAAATCTGGTCGGGCTGGCAATCGGGATAAAAAATTGCCGACGGCGATCCGTCGGCAATCTGCAAATACGCTTCTACCAAAAGGGAAAACCCTGGGATCATGAAGATTTCTTCGGGCGCTCTTTCAGTTCTTCCCCATTTTTCCCTGTATAGCGGAGACCCCAACCGGTGAGGGCAGCAATCAGCATCACCAGCACCAGGAACCATCCATGGAAGACATAAGGGAAGACTTCGGTCGGAGCGACTGTAGGCAGCCAATCATATTTTTCTGTCATGTCGCCGATGGTCGTCCATCCGAGGAGAAGAGCAGCCCCCCAGGGGAAGATATAGCCCAAGGCGGAGCTGATCGCATCCAAGAAATTGGCTCTGCGATAAGGGTGAATCCCCTCTTTCTCCCCGATCTCCTTCACAAAGGGAGCAGCGGCGATTTCCGCGGCGGTATTGATAGTGATCAAACTGTTCAAAATAGATACAATTCCCCAGATCGCCAGTTCCGCCCGGCGCACCACACCGCGAATCCAACGATTCAGCACATCGGTGATGGCGTTCATCGTTCCTCCCAGACGCATCAAGTGGGACGCGGCCACGATCAAAAGGATCAGGATGGCCATGTTCATATAGCCGGAGATCCCTTCAACCAGAGCCCCCTCTACAACATTTTCCGAATTCGGGTTAAAACGGATAAAATCGCTGAAGCTGCCCAAGTGGGTCACCAGGATCAAGGGGACGGCCGTTATGATCCCCCATGTGAGCGAGGTGATCAGGTGCTGCCCCCTGAGAGCGAGAAAGATCACAAGGGCAAAGGGAATTAACAGGATCAAACCAGCAGGGTTGGATGATTCCTGCATCGCAGCCATCGCCGTTTGCTGATCGACCCCTTGGCCGCTGCCTCCCCCCAAGAGGGAAAACAACACCAAAGCGGGAAAGGCTGCTGCCAAGCTGTACTTCACCCGGGATCGGACCACCCCGGGAACATCCGCCCCCTGGGTGACAGCGGATACAATGGTGGTATCAGAGACCGGAGCCAAGTTGTCCCCGAAAGAGGCACCACTGAGAATGGCAGCAAAAAGGATCACTGGGTCCGCCCCCATCGCCACCCCTGCCGGGTACATCAATGTACAGAAAGCGACGGTCGTACCATATCCGGTTCCGACAGCGGTTGAAAATAGCGCAGCCAACAAGAAGGTGAGTGCCGCAAACATCGAGCCAGATAAACCGGAGATCTTACCGAGCCATACCAGGCCTTCCACCAACCCTCCGGTCTGGAGCACCTGGGCAAACATTCCCGCCCAGAACCAGGCCACGATGGCGATCACCCCGACGGGTTGGGCCATACCGTCAAAAATCCCCTGGGCGTAATCGGCCCATTTGCTCTTTGACAGAAACAGGCCGAGGGCGAGGCCGATCACTGCTCCCAAAACCAGACCCAACTCCGAGGTAATATCCAGCAGACTGGTCGTCACCGCCCAGATGACAAAAAATAACATCGGCACCGAGGCACCGAAAGCCCCCAATCGAAAATCCAGGTTCTCTACAGTCTTTCTTCCAGCTGCTTCCTTCAACTGCATTTCAGCAGAATCCGCCAACTGCATTTCAGCAGAATCCGCGTTCTGGTTTAAATCTGCCATGGTTTCCCTCCCCAAAACCGTATCAGATTAAGAGGCAACTGTTTGTTTACATGATAATGAAAAGTCCGGCCATTACAAATATAACAGACTCCCTACATTAGCCTCTCACATAATTATTGTAACAGATTTGTGAAGATGTGCGGGAGGGAATCTAAGGCAAAAGAAAACCCCCGCCTATCAGGCGGGGGCAGAAGCTATGCGATCACTGATTGATCAGCTTCAGGAATTCCTTCATAAAGCCGGGCAAATCCGGCCAGGCTTGTCCGGAAACCAGATTGCCTTCGGTATGAAGGTTTTCGTCAATATATTTACCACCGGCTTGTTCCACCTCTGGTCGGCAATTGCCGAAGGCGGTCAACTCGCGTCCCTGGGTCACTCCCGGAACAACGGCAAAGACGAGGGCCGCATGGCAGATCGCCCCCACCGGTTTGTTCTCGTCGAAGAAATGCTTCACGATTTCCGGTACGCGCGGATGCATCCGGATATGCTCCGGCGCGCGGCCGCCGGGGATGATCAACCCATCATAGTCGGCAGGGTTGACATCATCGAAGGAGACATGAGCATCCAAGCCATAAGCCATCCGCTCAGTAAAGGTTTCCATCGGCGGGACGAAATCATGAACCACTGTCTGCAATTTTTTCTTACTCGGCGCGGCGATCACCGCTTCGTGACCCTCTTCCAACAGACGGTAATAAGGGTAGAAGACTTCCAAGGCTTCCGCCGCATCACCGGTTAAAATCAATACTTTAGCCAAGGTGCGAACCTCCAATTCAACTGTTTTTCGTCCATCTTTCTTTTTCCTCAACGCTGAAGCATTAAAACCTTTTTCATAAAAGTTTTTTTAAAGGTGCGACCTTGGGATCGCTTTTCATCGGTTACTCCACCGACTGCTTTAGGCCGAAACGCTCCACCAGCTCTTCCCGCAAGGCCCGTTTTAAAAATTTGCCGACAGAGGTTTTGGGAAGTTCGTCCATAAAGATCATTTTATCAGGCAGCCACCACTTGGCCACTTGCGGCCTTAAAAACTCCAACAGCTCCTCTTCATTCACCCGCCCTCGGCCCTCTTCCGTCAGTACGACGCAAGCGACGGGTCGCTCCTGCCATTTCGGGTCAGGAATAGCCACTACTGCTGCTTCAAAAACATCTTTGTGAGCCATCAAAGCATTCTCCAGATCGACGGAGCTGATCCATTCCCCGCCACTTTTAATCAGGTCCTTTTTCCGATCCGTAATCTTGATCGCTCCTTCTTCATCCACAGTGACCATATCCCCCGTGTGCAGCCAACCATCCTGAAACGTTTCCCCACTCCGCTCATCCTGATGATACGCATCGGCGATCCAAGGACCGCGAATCAGCAACTCCCCGATCTCTTTCCCATTCCAGGCCACTTCACCGTCGGTTCCTTCCACCCGGATCTCCACACCTGGGACAGGCAAACCTTGTTTCGATTTCAACTCCAGTTTCTCTTCCGGGGTACACCCCTGCTGATGACTTTTCAGACGACCGACAGAAACCACCGGACTGGTCTCCGTCATACCGTAAGCATGAAGGACAGGCACCCCATACTTTTCTTCGTAAGCGCGGATCATCTCCTTCGGCGCCGCCGATCCACCAAAAAGAAGGGTTCGCAGCGTGGACAGATCATATGACCTCTGTTCCAGCTCTTTTAACATACCGATCCAGATGGTCGGCACCCCTCCGGTCAGAGTCACTTTCTCCGATTCGATCAATTCAGCGATGGCCTTCGGCGTCATCCGAGGGCCCGGCAACACCTGTTTACTGCCGAACCAGGTGGCGGCGAAGGGCAGGCCCCAGGCATTGACGTGGAACATCGGCACCACCGATAAACAGGTATCCGCTTCCGACAGGGCGAGTACATCAGCGAGCCCCAGAGCCATACTGTGCAGGTAGATACTCCGTTGAGTATAAACCACCCCTTTTGGTTTTCCAGTTGTGGCAGAGGTATAACACATCCCGGCCGGATCATTTTCGTCCAGGTCACGGGGAAAGGGGAAGTCCGGCTCCCCTTTTTTCAAAAGTTCCTCATAGGAATAGAGCCGCTCCACCGATGTGTCGGGCAGGGATTGATCAGTCATCACCACAAAGGTTTCTACCGTCTGCAGCCGGTCCCGGACCGCTTCCACCTTCGGCCATAAATCCTGGTCAACCAAGAGCACCTTATCCCCGGCATGGTTGATTACATAGACGAGGTGTTCGGGAGAGAGACGAATATTGACTGTATGAAGCACCGCCCCCATCCCTGGGATGGCAAAATAAGCCTCCAGGTGGCGATATTGGTTCCACGCCAGGGTCCCCACCCGATCTCCCTTCCTCACACCCAATTGATGGAGTGCGCTGGCCAGCCTTCGAGCGCGACGCCCCATCTCCGCATAATTGTATCGGAAGATCCCCACATCCGTATTAGAAACAACCTCTTTCTCGGGAAACAGCCGCTCCGCCCGTTCCAGCATCGATGACACTAACAGCGGTACATTCATCATCTCTTCGCTCCCACCTTTCATCGGAAAACAAAAATTATCACCCTTCTGAAAATAAAGCGGTTTCACTAGTCTGATTTCAGTATATCGACCTCCGACAGACAGGACAAGCCGAGAACCACGATTCCACCCCATTCATTCTGTTCTTTCCTTATTAATTGTTATTTGTTAAGAACCAAGCAGAGATTTAATACAAATGGTGTAAACAGTAAAACAATTAGTGTAAAATAATAGAGAGACAGAGTTCATAGAGGAGGGAGACCCATGAGCCGCAGTTGTATCATCGGTCTTACTCTGTCTTTTCTCCTGATTATCCTGTCGGGTCTAGGCTGGGCATATATGGTTCAAGGTGAACATTCCCCCGGATCCAAGACGGAGGAAAGCACGCTTTTATCCAGGCCGTCTTCCTGACGGCTTTCTTTTTTTATTTATAAAAGCGACCGCAACGATCTCCGGCCGCCTTTCTCTTTTATCTTTTGGATATCGTATAGGTTCCCCGGTCTGTCGTCAGCATCAGTCGGGTTCCATCAAAATGGTTATCATGTAAACGATCCACCGGAATATCAAATGCGGCAGAAGGCAACTCTTCCTGCTGATGGTCCGCGTGAACCACCGAACCCTCCCCCTCCATTCGGAGAGAGAGGGGAGAAACGTAGCCATCCATCGTCGGTGTCCGCTCGATCAGTGAGGTTTTGTTCAAGGTCATCAGGGTGAGATCGATATCGCCGTCTTCCTCTTTGACAATCTGCACTTCTTGGCCGTTCCACTGCTCCAGTCGTGCGATCAGCTCCGCGATTTGCTGTTCCACCGAATAATCACCCTCCCTTCGATTGGTCCGGTTTATCATAACCGAAACAGGGGATAAGGATTCCAAAAACATGCTATAAGATCACTTTTTCCCAAGGAGATCATGAAACGCGAATTTCGATGTATAATGAAGATGTAGACCAACGATGAACGGAGGTACGCTGGATGAATCCCATGCGTTGGAGTCTATTTTTGTACGTGGCTTTAATCGTGGGATTGATCGCAACATATATACAACAGCATTGACGTTCTTCTGCAGAGCCTCCTTCCCGAGGCGTATTTTTGTGCAGACATAAAAACATCCTGCGGCGGAGTTCTCCATACCGCAGGATGTTTACTTTCATCACATCATGGCTTCCACCGGAATATGCGGATCCGGCTGCTGTTGTTTTAACTCTTCGATGACCCGGTCCCCAAATTGATCCGTGGACAGAGCCAGATCGCCGGGAGCAGCCAAATCCATGGTGCGGGCGCCCTGATTCAACACGCAGGTGACCGCCGCTTCGATGGCCCGTGCCGCCTGCTCATCACCGAAAGAATGTCGGAACATCATCGCCACGGACAGGATGGTGGCTACGGGGTTGGCAACGCCCTCTCCGGCAATACCTGGAGCGGAGCCGTGAACCGGTTCGTACAGCCCGCGGTTTCCTTCGCCAATGCTGGCCGACGGGAGCAATCCGATAGAACCGGTCAGGATCGCCGCCTCGTCACTAAGGATGTCCCCGAACATGTTCTCGGTGACAATCACATCGAAGTCAGTCGGCCGGTGAATGATCTGCATCGCGCAATTGTCCACCAGCATGTGGTCCAACTTCACATCGGGATACTCCCCGGCCACCCGTTCGGCTACCTGCCTCCAAAGGCGGGAGCTCTCCAAGACATTGGCTTTGTCGACGGAGGTGACCTTCTTCCGCCGATTTCGGGCCCATTCAAAGGCTCGCCGCAGGATTCGCTCCACCTCGTAATCCTGATACACCAGAGTGTCGGTCGCTTTTTCTCCGCGTTCGGTTTGCTCTCTACGCTTTTCTCCGAAATAGATGCCGCCGGTCAGCTCCCGTACGACTAAAAGGTCGACCCCTTCCAGCACCTCTGCCTTCAACGTGGAGCTCTGCTCCAGCCCGGAGAAGAGTTTGGCCGGCCGCAGGTTGGCAAACAGCCCCAACTCCTTGCGCAAACGTAAAAGCGCTTTTTCCGGCCGCAGCTCCGGCGGGTTTTTATCCCATGCGGGGCCACCCACGGCTCCGAGCAAAACAGCGTCGGCCTCCCAGCAGATTTGGAGGGTTTCCGTTGGAAGCGGATTTTGCACCCGATCGACGGCACTGCCCCCGATCAGGCCAAAATCGACCTGAAAGTGATAGCCAAACTGTTCGCCGGCCTGTTTCATCACTTTGACGCCCTCTTCCACAATTTCCGGACCGATCCCGTCGCCGGGAAGGACGGCAACATGTCGTTGTTTAGTCATCGCTCTCCCTCCTTCGTTTCCCGCAGGTTCAGGAACCGACGGGGACTTCTGCAGAGCGGGCCGCTCTACCGTCCCGCCGGGCCACGATCCGATTGATCCCGTGGATGTAAGCGCGGGCGCTCGCTTCCAATATATCGGTGCTGACACCCCGCCCCTGAACGGTGGCGCCATCCTGCTCCAGTTTGACATAAACCTCCCCGAGAGCATCGGTACCGTGGGTGACGGAGGCAATTTTGAAATCGACCAGTTTCGCCTTTTCACCAGTGACTCGGTCAATCGCCTGAAAGATGGCGTCAACGGAGCCGTTGCCACAGGCAGCCTCATCCAGGAACTGCTGATTGCGGACATCGTACACCCGGATAAAAGCAGTGGGCACCGACTGGTTTCCATAGGTAAGCTGCACGGTTTCCAGATGATAGATTTCCGTCTCCTCCGCCCATTTTTCTTCCACCAAGGAGGCGATGTCTTCGTCTTCCACCTCTTTTTTCCGGTCTGTCAGCTCCTTGAAGCGGCCGAAAAGTTGATCCGTCTGTTCGTCGGTAAGCTGGTAGCCCATGCTTTTCAGTTTATCCCGGAAAGCATGGCGTCCCGAATGTTTACCCAGCACCAACCGGGTCGCTTCCTGTCCGATCGTCTCCGGTTGCATGATTTCGTAGGTGGAACTGTTTTTCAACATGCCGTCCTGATGAATTCCGGATTCATGGGCAAAGGCGTTGGCGCCAACGACGGCCTTATTGCCAGGGACAAGCATCCCAGTCATTTTGCTGACCATCCGGCTGGTTTTGGCGATCTCCTTCAGATTGAGTCCGGTAGAGACCTGATAGTGATCTTCTCGGGTGGCCAAGGCCATCGCCACTTCTTCCAAAGCGGCGTTACCGGCCCGTTCCCCAATGCCGTTGATAGTTCCTTCCACCTGTTCCACCCCGGCTTCGATAGCCGCCAGGCTGTTGGCGACGGCCATCCCCAAATCGTCGTGGCAGTGGGCGGACAACTTCACTTTCTCAATCCCCGTCACATGCTGTTTCATGTAACGGAAGATATCTCCATACTCCTCGGGGGTGAGGTAACCGACCGTATCCGGGATATTGAGTACATCGGCGCCGGCGGGAATCACCCGCTCCGCCACCTGGCACAAGAATTCTTTTTCAGTCCGTCCCCCGTCCTCCATGGAGAACTCCACCCTGTCAAAGTACTTTCGGGCCAGACGAACCGCCGCTTCGGCCTGTTCCAGCACCTCTTCCCGCGTCATGTTCAATTTGTATTTGCGATGGATCGGGCTGGTGGCAAGAAACACGTGAATTCCGGGGCTTGCTGCATTCTTCAGTGCTTCTCTCGCCTTTTCGATATCCCCCGGAACCGCCCGGGCGAGGCTGACTACCGTCGAATGGGTCACCGCCTCGCCCACCCGGCGTACCGCATCCAGATCCCCCGGGGAGGAAGCGGCAAAACCGGCCTCGATCACATGGATTCCCAAGCGTTCCAGTTGAAGGGCGATTGCCACCTTTTCTTCAGCACTCAGGTTTACTCCAGGGGATTGCTCCCCGTCCCTCAACGTCGTGTCGAAAAATTGGACCTTTCGCATGCCGCACCCTCCCTCTTTTCGTATTTATCCTTTCACCGGGGCTTTGTTGAGCCAAGCCATCGTCTTGCGCAACTTTTCTCCTACTTGCTCGACGCTGTGTTTTTTATCCGCATCACGCATGCGGTTAAACTGCGGGCGCCCTTCTTCGTTTTCCCGGATCCAGGCTTTGGCGAAGGTGCCATCTTGGATCTCTTTCAGCACCTCTTTCATCGCCTCTCGAGAAGCATCACCGACGACCCGTTTACCGCTCACATAGTCACCGTACTCGGCCGTGTCACTGATGGAATAACGCATTCCGGACAGTCCGCCTTCGTACATCAGATCGACGATCAGTTTCAGTTCGTGCAGACATTCAAAGTAGGCGATCTCCGGTTGATATCCAGCTTCGGTCAAGGTTTCAAACCCTTTTTTAACCAGCTCGCTGACCCCGCCGCAGAGGACAGCCTGTTCTCCAAACAGATCCGTCTCCGTCTCCTCCTTAAAGGTCGTCTCGATCACACCCGCTTTGGTGGCGCCGATACCTTCCGCATAAGCCAGACCAATCTCCTTGGCCTTGCCTGTGCTGTCCTGTTCCACCGCGATCAGCGCGGGAACACCGAAGCCTTCTTCATAGACCCTGCGAACCAGATGACCCGGCCCCTTGGGAGCCACCATAACCACATCTACATCCTTCGGCGGTTGGATCTGTTGGAAATGGATGTTAAACCCGTGGGAGAACATCAGGGTGGAACCCGGTTTCAGATAAGGAGCCACCTGATCCTGATACACCCGAGCCTGCACTTCATCCGGCATCAAGAGCTGGATCACGTCAGCCTGTTTGACCGCTTCATCGACGGTGTTCACTTCGAATCCGTCTCGCTCCGCCTGTTCCCACGAACGGCCGCGACGAAGTCCGATCACTACCCGAACTCCGCTATCTCGCAAATTTTGTGCCTGAGCGTGTCCCTGGCTTCCATATCCCACCACGGCAACGGTTTTTCCTTGTAGGGCTTGAAGGCTCGCATCCTCTTGGTAATACACTTTGGCCATAAAGCATCCCCCTTGCGAATTTTAGTCATGTTCAGCGTTGTCGAAATAAAGTTTCTGTGTGTGACGATAGTCAGATCCCGAGTTGGATCCCCTTTTGTTTAGTTGCCGACGTGTACCGCTACGCCCTTGGTCGCTCCTCGAGGCAGAGCGGTAACGCCAGTGCGGGCCACTTCCTTGATCCCGTAGGGCCGCAAGAGATCGAGCAAAGCATCCAACTTGGACCGTTCTCCGGTCGCTTGCACCATCAGGCTGTTGGGACCGACATCGACCACGGAAGCTCGAAAGGGTTCGATAATGCCATTGATCTCCATTCGGGTTCCTGAACTGGCTCCCACAGTGACCAGGAGTAATTCCCGTTCCACCGCAGCATGTTCGTTTAAATCCTGCACTTTGATCACATCGATCAATTTGTGAAGCTGTTTCTGCACCTGTTCCATTGTCCGTTCGTCTCCGCTGGTGACGATCACCATTCGGGACAGGCCTGGCTCCTCTGATTCGCCGACGCTGATACTCTCGATGTTGAAGTTGCGACGGCCGAGGAGGTTGGCAACCCGGGCCAGCACACGGGGTTGGTCATTGACCAGTACGGAAATGATGTGCCTCATTCGTCCCCCTCCCCCATGATCATTTCGTCGAGACCGCTTCCTGGTGCCACCATCGGATAAACATTCTCTTCCGATGCCACCTGGAAATCGACCACTGCTGGTCCTGGGTGGGCCAGCGCTTCTTTCCAAGCCTCTTTGGCCTCTTCCTTGTTGGTCGCCCGCCAAGCTTTCACCCCGTAAGCCTCCGCCAGCTTGACGAAGTCGGGACTGTCCGCTAGATCCACTTCGCTGTACCGCTTACTGTGGAACACCTCTTGCCACTGCCGCACCATCCCCAGACAACGGTTGTTGATAACGGCCACCTTAACAGGGATATTGGTCAGAGCCACTACAGCCAACTCCTGGTTGGTCATCTGGAAGCCGCCATCCCCGGTGACACTGATTACCGTCGCCTCCGGTTTAGCCAGCTGAGCCCCGACGGCAGCAGGGAAGCCGAAACCCATCGTGCCGAGACCGCCGGACGTGATAAACGAACGGGGACGGGCGAAGGGGAAATATTGAGCCACCCACATCTGATGCTGACCGACGTCTGTGGTTACCACCGCATCTCCTCCGGTGGTTTCATAAAGATGACGGATCACCCATTGCGGCTTCAACATCTCCTCGGAATCCTTAAAGGTGAGGGGCTTTTCCCGGTACCATTGCTGCACCTGTCCCATCCAGGCATCAGAACGGGCCCGGGGCACCTCTTTCACAGCCTCCTCCAAAGACTTTTTCACATCACCGACAATGGGAATGTAAGTGTCCACGTTCTTGCCGATCTCCGCCGGGTCGATGTCGATATGAACGATTTTCGCGCCGGTGGCAAATTTATCGAGCCGACCCATCGTCACCCGGTCATCAAACCGGACCCCGATCCCGATCAAAAGATCACATTCCAAAAGCGCGTGATTGGCAGCGTAGGTGCCGTGCATTCCTGGCATCCCCACCCAGTGGGCATGCTGTCCGGGGAAACCGCCTAAGCCCATCAGGGTGGTGGTCACCGGGGCGTTGATCTTTTCCGCAAAGGCGATCAATTCCTGTTCGGCACCGGCGGTGACCACTCCCCCTCCCGCCAGGATCAACGGTTTTTTCGCTTCGGCAATCGCCTGATGCAAACGGGTGATCTGCAAGGGATGGGGATCCGTCTTCGGTTGGTAACCGCGGATATGAACCTGTTCCGGGTAACGGTAAGTCGAACGAGCATTGGAAACATCCTTGGGAATGTCGATCAGCACGGGGCCGGGGCGTCCGCTGGAGGCAATGTGAAATGCCTCCTTCACCACCCGAGGCAGCTCTTTCACATCGGTAACCAGGTAACTGTGCTTGGTGATGGGCATGGTGATACCGGTGATGTCCGCCTCCTGAAAAGCGTCGGTGCCGATCAGGTTCTGGGCCACATTCCCGGTAATGCATACCAGCGGGATGGAATCCATCTGCGCTGTCGCCATACCCGTCACCAGATTGGTAGCTCCCGGTCCTGAGGTGGCGATCACTACCCCCGGCTTGCCCGTGGCGCGGGCGTAACCGTCAGCGGCATGGACGGCCCCCTGTTCATGACGGGCTAACAGATGCTTTAAGGCTCCCTGGTAAAGGGAGTCGTAGATGGGAAGCACGGCCCCACCTGGGTAACCGAAGACGACCTCGACCCCTTCCTCGATCAAACATCGAAGTAAAATCTCCGATCCGGTAAATTCCTGCTGCGGCTGATTGGTAGGTTTCTGTTCTTCAACTGGCATCGTCAACCGTTGGGCCATCCTTTTTGCACCCTCCTTCTGATAAAGAATAAACCTTTCGCTTCCAACCAATTCCTGACACGGCCACAGTTCACGGTCATGGTTTGATTGGGGCGAAAGGTTCGCGGTACCACCCAATGCTCGCCGCCGCCTCACGGCAGACGGCCTCAGCGGGTGTGCTCGATTTTAAGCACACCCTGTCGGATAACGGTGACCAACCGGACGCGATCTACTGGGGGAACCTTTCGACGCGCAGCTCCGAGGTGAGATTGTCTCCACACCGTGGTTCCGGTCTCAGCCTGGCGGAACTCTCTGTGACACGGGAGGTGGTGACATATGGCCTCTTCTCAGCTTTTGTCCCAACTTATGCAATTTTTTGTAACAAATTCCTTGTGATAGATAAAACAAAGCCTCTGGGCATCCTAACCCGTTCCGAACGGTTGATCGAACCGGGTAGGACCTGCCGCAGAGGCTTTTATCCTCACGGTGTACACCGCACTCGGGGTGTTGATGCCGCTCGGTCACAGTCCCCGCATCGGGCGGAACCCTAGGCATCCTCCTACACGTTCACGGACTCATTTTGTCCGTATTTGTGAAATTGTTTAATTATTTAGGTGCTATTATAGTCAGGGTCCGTTTTAATTGTCAACGGATTTTTTGTTAATAAATTATGAATCTGTGACGGCTCCTTTTGAAGCCGAGGAAACCAGACGCGCATATTTGTTCAGCACGCCCCGGGCAGACGAAAGCGGTGGGGCTTGCCATTCTTTCCGCCGGCGCTCCAGTTCCTCCTCGGTCAGATCGACGGACAGCTCCCGCGTGGTGGAGTCGATCGTGATCAGATCCCCGTTCTGTATCAGGGCAATCGGCCCCCCCACCTGGGCTTCCGGTGCCACGTGACCAATCACAAAGCCGTGGGAACCTCCGGAAAAACGTCCGTCGGTGATCAAGGCCACCTTTTCCCCCAAGCCTTTTCCTACGAGAATGCCGGTGATGGACAGCATTTCCGGCATCCCGGGGCCACCCTTGGGACCTTCGTAACGGATCACGACCACGTCCCCTGCTTGTACTTGGTCGGAGAGGATCGCGTCAGCAGCATCCTGTTCCGTATCAAACACCTTGGCCGGTCCTGTCATGCGGGATACTTTCAAGCCGGACACTTTGGCTACCGCTCCTTCAGGAGCAAGATTTCCTTCCAGCACCACCAAGGGACCCGTCGTGCGCAACGGATTATCGAGGGGCCGAATCACCTGCTGCCCTTCCTTCAGCGAATCCGCCTCCGCCAAGTTTTCGGCCAAGGTTTTTCCTGTCACCGTTAAACAGTCACCATGCAGCAGACCCGCCTCCAGCAACAATTTCATCACAGCCGGGACACCGCCAACTTTATAGAGGTCCTGCATCACGTATTTACCACTAGGTTTCATATCAGCAATATGGGGAACTCGCTGCCGAATCCGCTCGAAATCCTGGATCGACAGATCAACATCAAGGGTGTTGGCGATCGCCAAAAGATGGAGAATGGCGTTGGTGGAACCGCCCAGAGCCATCACCACAGTGATCGCGTTCTCAAAGGCTTCCTTGGTCATGATGTCCTTGGGATATATCCCTTTCTCCAAAAGGTTGACCACAGCTTCGCCTGCACGGTAACAATCTTCCCGCTTCTCCGCCGATTCTGCCGGATGGGAGGAACTGCCCGGCAGACTCATCCCCAATGCTTCGATGGCCGAGGCCATGGTGTTCGCTGTATACATGCCGCCGCAGGATCCGGCCCCGGGGCAGGCGTGACACTCGATCCGATGCAGGGATTCGTCATCGATCAATCCCTTGTTGTGCTGCCCCACTCCCTCAAAAGCGGAGACCAGGTCGATATCCTTTCCATCCAGGTTGCCGGGACGGATCGTCCCCCCGTAGACAAAAACTGCCGGCACCTGAGTTCGGCCGATGGCGATCATACAGCCGGGTATATTTTTGTCACATCCGCCGATAGCGACATATCCGTCCAGCCGCTCCGCTCCGACGACGGTTTCGATGGAGTCAGCGATGATTTCCCGGCTAGGCAGGGAATACCGCATGCCTTCGTGGCCCATAGAGATTCCGTCGGAAACGGTGATCGTATTGAAGATGAGTGGCGCTGCCCCACCTTCACGGGCTCCTTTTTTAGCTTTTTCCGCCAATTCATTGATGTGGATATTGCAAGGGGTGACTTCGCTCCAGGTGCTGGCTACACCTACCATCGGTTTTTGAAAATCCTGATCGGAAAAACCGACGGCTCGAAGCATCGCCCGGTTGGGAACACGGCTCGTCCCTTCACTGATCACATGACTTCGAATGCGCAGATCTTCTATTGTTGTTTCCTTGCTCATCTTTGCTTCCCTCCTGTTTCCCCTTGACAAGATGATTGCAGAACAGTGTATAGTATTTTTCAATAGCTGTCACGACCTGAATGAAATTTTTCTTTTAGTTTTTAATCGGAGAAAAAGGAGGTATGGTTGGTGAAGGGTTTGATCTCCGCCAGCCGTTTTGCTCAAAACACTTTTGCCCTATGGGTGGTGATCGCCGCCATCCTGGCCTGGTTATCACCCGGACTCTTCACCTGGCTGACTCCCTGGATCACCCCGCTGTTAGGCGTGATCATGTTCGGAATGGGGCTCACCTTGAGAGGGGCAGACTTCGCTCTAGTGCTCCGCCGTCCTTGGCCGGTGGTGGTCGGTGTTTTTCTGCAATTTTTTGTGATGCCACTCACCGCCTACGCCATCGCTGTCCTCCTGCAACTGCCGCCGGAGCTGGCGGCCGGATTGGTGCTGGTAGGGGCTTGTCCCGGCGGCACCGCCTCCAATGTGATTGTTTATCTCTCAAGAGGGGATGTGCCTCTTTCGGTCACCATGACCAGCGTGTCCACACTGCTGGCGCCGATCGCCACCCCCTTCTTGCTGTTATGGCTGGCCGGCGCCTGGATGCCGGTAGATCCCCAATCCATGATGCTATCCATCCTACAGGTGGTTATTCTGCCGATTATCGCCGGTATCTTGGTCCGGCGCTTTTTCCCGGTAACGGTAAAAAAGGCGACAGAAGCCCTCCCGCTCCTCTCCGTCACTGCCATTGTCGCCATCGTCGCCGGCGTCGTCGCTCTCAATGCAGGAAGCTTCGGAAAACTGGCACTGGTCACCTTTTTTGCTGTTATCTTGCACAACGGTTTAGGTTATCTCTTCGGTTATAGCGGTGCGCGTCTCCTGCGGCTGAACGAACCGGCCAGCCGAGCGGTCTCCGTTGAAGTGGGAATGCAGAACTCCGGTCTCAGCGTCGCGCTGGCACAAACGTATCTCAATCCAGCTGCTGCCCTGCCTGGCGCCGTCTTCAGTGTCTGGCATAATATATCCGGCCCTCTGTTGGCCACCTTTTGGTCGCGACGAGAAAAAATCGCTCAAACATCGACCACCGTCCAAAGCTGACCAGAAACCCACCTTCAAACCCACCTTCCGAAAAAGCCCATTATGAGCCTCCCTGTCATCTCAGCCCGGTATCCACTGGGCTGAGATGAATAGAAAACGGATTTGAACCGTGGTGAACCCGTTAACAGCCAGTCCAACATTTCTGAGAGGCTGTTTCTCTGGGTCTGCCTTTCCGGGATCCCTTTGCTTCGCCCCATTTTTTCGCTTTCAAGCCTCCAACCTCCGATTTCCGACCCCCTCTCTTTTGAATCAGTAATCGGTCACAACGATCTCTTATCCAAGGGACCCTGTTGTTACCCTGGAGGGGATCATACCATGATTTTTATTTTACTTTTGGCTCAATTGACAAAACAGACCGCCCACTATAAATTCGATACTGTAATACTTAACCAAATTTAAAAAGGTTCCATTCTCTGGCCTCCAAGGAAAAGGAACTGGAATCATTTTTGCAGGCGTTTCAAAAACTGACAAAAAACCAACGTAAGAATTGAAGGTAGATGAGAAGAATTTTGCCGGGAAGGGAGCTGGAAGCTGCGTGGAACACCTGGATATGCGCCAGAAATTAACTATCATGCTGGCGATCATGGCTTCTATGCTATTCGCCGCTCTAAACCAAACCATCGTGGGAACAGCGCTGCCCCGAATCGTTACCGAACTGGGCGGAATGGAATATTTTAATTGGGTTTTCACCATCTTTATGCTGACCTCCAGTGTCACCGCCATCCTGGTGGGGAAGCTGTCGGATATTTACGGGAGAAAACCCTTTATTTTGTCCGGGCTGGGTATTTTTATGGTCGGATCCTTTCTCTGCGGAACCTCCGCCGATATGATCCAGCTGATCATCTATCGCGGGGTTCAGGGCTTCGGTGGTGGCATGATCATGTCCACCGCCTTTACCGCAGTGGGAGATTTGTTTCCGCCGCGGGAACGGGGGCGCTGGCAGGGGCTGATGGGCTCGGTATTCGGCCTGGCCAGTGTGTTTGGGCCGACCCTGGGGGGGTTATATTGTGGATCACTTCGATTGGCACTGGGTGTTTTGGGTGTTTCTCCCTGTGGGGATTATCGCCTTCCTGCTGATCCTACGTCTCTTTCCCGCCACGGCCCCAGGTGTAAAGAGAAAGATCGACTACTACGGATCGTTGTTTTTAGTCTGTACGATGATTCCGCTGCTGTTGGCTTTTACCTGGGCAGGAAACCAATATAGCTGGACCTCTGTGGAAATTTTGGGCCTATTAACCGCATCAGTCGTCGCTTTTGTCCTTTTTATCATCACCGAACGCCGGGTGACCAACCCTGTCCTTCCCCTGTATTTATTTAAAAACAATGTTTTTTCCCTATCCAACGCCATCGGCTTTCTGATCGGGATCGGCATGTTCGGGGCCATCATGTATATGCCCTTTTTTATCCAGGGAGTGATGGGGACATCGGCTGCTAAAAGTGGATTCGTCATGATGTTCATGACCTTGAGCATGGTGGTCTTCAGTGCGATCACCGGCCAGTTGGTAACGCGAACGGGCAAATATAAAAAGCTGGCCCTGACCGGATTGACCATCATGGGAGTGGGAATGTATCTGTTGACGCTGATGAGCACAGAAACCAGCAACGTTTCCGCTGCCCTTCATCTGGTCATTCTCGGATGTGGGCTGGGCATGGCTTTTCCCATTTTCAACCTAACCGTTCAAAACGCCGTGCCCCATCGCGAACTGGGAGTGGCGACCGCGGCGATCCAGCTGTTCCGCCAAATGGGAGGAACGGTGGGTGTGTCGATTATGGGAACCATCCTGTCCACCCGCATGGAATCCCGGCTGACGGACGGGGTCACCAAAGATCCGGATCTGGCGGCCAACCCTGAGATAGCGGAAAAATGGAAATCCTTGAAAGACCCTCAGATCCTGCTCTCACCGGAACAGCTCGCGGCGATTAAGAGCCAGATCCCCCCGGAGATGAGTGGACTTTTCGAGAGATTTATCGATTTTTTGCGGGAGGCGATGAACTACGGCTTATCCGGTGTCTTTTTGATGGGGACCGGCGTCATGATCCTGGCACTGCTTTTGACGCTCTTCCTTCGGGAGATCCCCTTACGGACTACGAACCGGGACCCTGCTGAAGAGGAGGAATCCTCCACTTCCCGCAACCGCTCCACCAAACCCCAACCAGAAGGATGATAAAAATATCCGCCGGATCACGGCGGACATTTTTATTCAGGCCCCTCGGCGTTGTTTCCACCGATGGAATTGGAAGCGAATAAAGCAACCGATGCAAAAACCGCAGATGGCGATGGCAGCTGCTAAGCCCACCAGAATAGCAAAGGTGATACCCACCGCGGGGTAGCCCGTGACGAAGCCCAACAGGCTGATGGTGAGACAAACCACCGCGATCCATTGATTAAAACGCTGCTGTTCAGCATCTTCCATCTGATACTCCGACAGAGGCTTTTTCAAGAAAGGGCGTATGATGGCGAAGAGGGGGTGACGACGAAAAGCGAGACCGATCAGACCGAACACCAAGGGAATCGCCAATATGCCAACCAGGCCGGATCCCAAAGCCAACAGCACCGACAACACTTGAAACCATTGATTGGCCCGGACATAGGGGACGGGAATCCCTGTCATCTTTCTCCCTCCAACCTTTCTCTTTTAAAAAGAGATAACCACCCATGGGAAAAAAACCGGGTGGTTATCCGATACGTCGTCAGGCGTTCACTTTCTCCTTAGCCAGGCTAGCCAGTTCGGAGAAAGCTTTTTTGTCGTTAACCGCCAAATCTGCCAACATTTTGCGGTTCACTTCGACACCCGCCTGTTTCAAGCCGTGCATCATTTTGTTGTAAGAAAGGCCGTTCATGCGAGCAGCAGCATTGATCCGGCTAATCCACAGCCGACGAAAGTCCCGTTTGCGCTGCCGCCGATCGCGATAAGCATAGGTGAGTGATTTCATCACTTGCTGTTTCGCCGTTTTAAACAGCGTGTGCTTCGATCCGAAATAACCTCGGGCCAGTTTCAATACTTTTTTACGGCGACGTCGGGTCACATACCCGCCTTTTACACGTGCCATAAACGATTCCCTCCAGACTCAAACACTTTTATGATTTCCTCCGCACAGCGCAGGTTTTGTTTCCTTTACTTATTGCCGATCAGATGCTTGACACGCTTCACGTCGGATTTATGCAGCAAAGCCGTCTTGCGCAGTTTGCGCTTGGTTTTCTTCTGCTTGTGTTCCAACATGTGGTTCATATAGGCATGGTTTCGCTTGATTTTGCCGGTACCGGTTTTGGTGAACCGTTTGGCAGCCGCCCGGCGAGTCTTCATTTTCGGCATAGAAAAATCCCTCCTGGATACAGCTTACGAATTTTTTTCCTTCTTAGGCGCCAGGATCATAATCATGTGGCGACCTTCCATTTTGGGGTGCCGCTCCACTTCCCCGATCTCTTTCAACTCCTCCGCCATACGGGTCAGCATCTTCCGGCCCAATCCCTGGTGGGTGATCTCCCGGCCGCGGAAACGGATGGACAGCTTCACTTTGTCACCCTTCTCCAGGAACTTTTTCACCTTGCGAAGCTTTGTGTTGACATCATGTTCTTCGATGGACGGACTGAAACGGACTTCTTTAATCTGGATCGTCTTCTGCTTTTTCCGAGCTTCTTTTTCCCGCTTGCTCTGTTCGTAGCGGTACTTCCCGTAGTCCATGATACGGCATACGGGGGGTTTAGCTTTGGGAGCCACATTAACAAGATCCAAATCGGCTTCCCGGGCGAGGCGGAGTGCCTCCCGGAGCGGTTTGATGCCCAATTGGTTGCCATCCCGGTCAATGAGCCGTACTTCACGGGCACGGATGGCTTCATTGACCAACTGCTGTTCTTTGCTAATACCTGCCACCTCCGAAGGGAATTTCGATATCATCGCAAAAAAAGGTGCGGGCAGAGGCCCACACCTTGGATTCCATCGTCCAGAACCGAAGACCTGCCAACAGCCCGTGCGTCGATCAGGTGAGAAGCGGGGCGCTCCTGCTTGAATGCTCCATACAGGTTAACACGGGAGTTAACACCTGTCAAGCGCCGCAATTTAGGATGTCTTCTCTTCGATCTCCTTTTTCATCCCGTCGATCAAATCGTCCAGTTTGCGGGCACCCTGGTCTCCCTCACCGCGGCGGCGAACAGCCACGGTTCCCTGTTCTTGTTCCTTTTCACCCACAATCAGCATATAGGGGATTTTTTGCAGCTGGGCTTCCCGGATTTTGTAGCCGATCTTTTCACTGCGCCCATCCAGCTCCGCACGGATGCCGGCCTCTTTCAGGCGGTCGACCATTTCGCCCGCGTAATCGTGGTAGGCATCGGTGATCGTCATCACCCGAGCTTGAATCGGCGACAGCCAAAGGGGCAACGCCCCCTTGTAATACTCCAGCAAGAAGGCGACAAAACGCTCCATCGTTCCCACGATTCCCCGGTGGATCACAACGGGGCGGTGGGGGTGGCCATCCTCACCGATATATTCCAACTCAAACTGATTGGGCAGATGGAAATCCAATTGGACGGTGGACAGCGTCTCATCCTTGCCCAAGGCGGTCTGCACTTGTACGTCCAGCTTGGGGCCGTAAAAAGCGGCTTCTCCTTCCGCCTCCACATACTCCAGCCCCAGGTCGTCCATCGCCTCTTTCAGCATCTGTTGGCTCTGTTCCCACATCTCATCGTTCTGCACATACTTTTTCTTGTCCTCGGGATCCCGGTAGGAAAGACGGTACCAGAAATCCTGGATACCGAAGTCCCGATACACCTCTTCAATCAGGCGCACCACGCGGGTAAACTCCGACTTGATCTGGTCCGGACGGCAGAAAATATGGGCATCGTTCAAGGTCATCGCCCGAACCCGCTGCAATCCGGACAATGCTCCGGACATCTCATGCCGATGCATCATGCCCAACTCGGCAATACGCACCGGGAGATTGCGGTAGCTTTTCAGGTCGTTTTTGTACACCATCATGTGGTGGGGACAATTCATCGGACGCAGGACCAACTCTTCGTTATCCATCTCCATGGGCGGATACATATCCTCTTGATAGTGGTCCCAGTGACCCGATGTCTTGTATAGTTCCACACTGGCCAGGTGGGGGGTATAAACGTGGTCGTATCCCATGCGCTCTTCTTTGTCGACGATGTACCGCTCAATGGTGCGGCGGATGGTGGCCCCATTGGGAAGCCATAGGGGGAGCCCTTGTCCCACCTCTTGCGACAAGGTAAAGATTTTCAGCTCTTTGCCCAGCTTACGATGATCTCGTTCCTTCGCTTCCTCCAGCTGCTTCAGATAGGCATCCAACTGGGATTTTTTCGGCCAGATGGTTCCGTATACCCGCTGCAACATGGCGTTATCGGAATCCCCCCGCCAGTAGGCCCCGGCCACACTCAGCAGTTTAAATGCCTTCAGCTTTCCGGTGGAGGGAACGTGGGGGCCCCGGCACAGATCGAAGAATTCCCCCTGCTCGTAGATGGTGATCTCTTCGTCTTCCGGCAGTTCCCGGATCAACTCCAGCTTCAGCGTATCTCCTATCTCTTCATAGATGCGCAAGGCTTCTTCCCGTGAGACAACCCGCCGTTTGATCGGGAAATCTTCTTTGGCGATGGCTCGCATCTCCTGTTCGATCCGGGGAAGATCATCTGCGGTCAAGGGCTGGGGAAGATCCATATCGTAATAAAACCCATTCTCGATCACCGGACCGATACCCAGCTTCACGTCGGGGTAGAGACGCTTCACTGCTTGAGCCATCAGGTGAGCGGCGCTGTGCCGATAAACCTCCAAGCCTTCTGGATCCTCTAGGGTAAGGATGCGCACTTCAGCTCCATCCGGTACCTCTCTGGACAAGTCCACGGTTTGTCCGTTCACTTGTCCCGCGATCGCTTTTTTAGCCAGACCGCGGCTGATCGACTCCGCCACATCTTGTACCGTCACTTGTTCTCCATACTCCCGAACTGATCCGTCGGGCAGTTTTACAGCCACACCCACTTATCTTCACTCCTTCTCATGATCTGTCTGCAAATAAAAAACACCCATCCCCAAGGGACGAGTGTTTAAACACGTGGTTCCACCCTTATTCGACCGCCATGGGCACAAGAAGTGCATGACGATCCTTCAACACGATAACGGTGTGGGACCGGCTACCGATACTGACCTTGTCGGCGTTCCCGGCGCTGTTCGGAGGGGGTCATCGATCGCTCAGAGGGTTCAGAGGTTTCCAGCCTGTGACCTCTGTTCTCTGCTAACCGTAAGCAACCGATGATGGCCTCGTCATCACATACGATAGAAGTTTGTCGCCATTATACCCCCCGGCCAATCCCATCGTCAACCTTTCGGGGGAATCCTTTCTTCCCGATGGAACCGGTGCGGTTGGCATTCAGGGCAACCGTCGCAGAGGGAAATCCGGGTTTCAAACACCTGCTCCAAGGTTTGAACCACATTCTCCTCCCGATTTCGTGTATGTAACACCACTTGTTCAGGTGCCACGGTCAGAAGCGTGCTCACAATCAGATCTTCATGAGAAAAAGGGGGCTCCACCAACTCCTTGACCGCACCGTCCAGTTCTTTCATGCGAAGCGGCCGCCCCTCACCGTCCAACAGTTGGAACCGTCGCTCGTCGGTGTGAAGAACATGAACCAGGGAATATTTCGGTGGTTGCACCGATACAAAATAGCGGAGAAGGTCGATAAATTCCCGATACTCCTGATCCAATAAATACTCATCCACAGCATGTTCCACCAAGTGGATCAATCCATTCCGATATCGTTTTAGGCGGAAATGAAAAAAACCATCGGCGGCCAACACCTGGTGTTGGGCCAGGTATTGGGCAACATGTTGGGCCATGCGAACTTTCCGCGTCTGTCCCGAGGGGGCATCGTCATCGGAATCCATCAATAATTCATAGGTGTATTGCTCAATCCGTCGACGATCGTCGGGATGTTGGTACTGAAACTGGCGGCGGATAATCTGACGGATCAAGTCAGGTTCGCAGATGCTGATATAGTATTCCGCTACCGCCGTGCCCAAGGCATTCCTCAGGGCTTTGTTCCCTATATTGGCTTCCGTATCAAACTGAAACATCGTGCGGTTGCCGCATCCTTTTTCCCGCATCCAGCAGCGGACGCTGGATTGTGTCAACCGCTGAAACTGGTCCCTCAAACATTGGCGCATCCGGTCGGCTCCCTGTGAGCACTCTGTCCCCGGCACGGATATAAGATAAGAGGCCATCGCCCGCCCCCCGTTTTGTCCATCGTTTCTCCTAGTATATGGGAGCGCCAGGTTCAGTATACGTCACAGCCAAGCGTTCAACGGACACCCTTCGGCGGTCGAAATCCGGCTGCTTTTGCTTCCTTTTCCGTACAAAACCAACGCTCAGGCTGGGTTACCTCATACTGAGGACTTTCCCGGGTATGGTAGATCCGATCCCCATCACCGGTAATGTTTCCTTTGATCTCACCGGAGCAGTCCTCTACATCCCTTCCCTCCCTTCCTTTTTCCTTCCACATGCCAACCCCTTTTTTCCGGGCTTCATTTTGCAATTGTTGAAAGCGGTCCCGATAATGTTCATTGGGCGGGACCGTCATCACTTGGGCCATTCCTTCTTCGATCAGTGTGGCATTAAACAGTTCATCGCCGAGCCACACATAAGCGAGCAGACGGCCGTACCGATCCCGCTCTTCTACATCGGTCTCCAACCGGACCCTTTTTCCCTGCAATCGCTCCTCGGTATACCTCGAAGCTTCCTTCCCAAAATACTGGGCACCGATCTCGGGATGGCGAGTTTCAGGGGTATTCACTCCGATCAGACGAACTTTTTCCTTGCTTCCCTCCACATCCACGAGTAGGGTGTCTCCGTCGATTACACGTAGCACCTTCCCATTCCGCGACTCACTCTGATTGTGTTCCGTTTCGGACAAAGGCAGCCCATCCAACTCCGATGGTAACTGGCAACCCGACACCGCCATGAGCAAGACGAGAAGAAAGAGCTGAAATCCCCTTTTCACGGAACCTTCACCTCTAGACGTTGATTCGACCTCAACCGAACAACCCTTTGACTGATCGCAATTGTTCCATGGCCGAATGGAGAAAGACATCATAGGAGGCCCCTTCAAAGAACATCCAGATCAAAGCCAAACATCCGCCATACATGGACACTTTCCCGGTCACCTTATCAAAGGTCTCTCCGGTGCGAATCTTGATGCCTAAATTCCGGAGGCCGATCCGCTGTTTCCACGGCCACAACAACGGGATCCCCCGGGTGGTACAGGCATCGGCCAACAGGTGGGAAAGATACCCCACCGCCATCGCCCAGGTATAGGTTGGATCGGCTAAATAAGTGATCCAAGAAACCACCGCCAAGGATAAGAAAGAATGGGTAAAACTCCGGTGAGGGATGAATGCTACAGACATCGCGTAAATCCCGGCAAAAAGAACCCACAGATCGAGACCTTGAAACAGCGTCAACAAGACAGCGATCAAGCCGGCAATCGCCAGAGCGGCGGAGCGGAAGCGGATCGATCGAAACAACAGATTATTCAGGGTGCTTCCATCCTCATCGATATCCGGCAACATGGATCCCAAGGAAGCGACCGCCACCATACCGATTGCCGTCCCCAAATCGGAGCCACTTCCGGTGATGCCGACAGCGATCGCTCCCGCCGCCACTCCCAGGGACAAATGGGTATTGCCCGTCATATTCAACCTCCTCTTGGAAACAAATGTTTGGATGACGCATGTAGAAAAAGCACCGCAGATCCGGTGCCAATATAAAAACATTGTAGCATAAAAGAGGGGAACAGACGGACGGAAAGATAAAAACACCCCCGCAGGCACCCTGCGGGGGAAATGTGGTACCGAGGGTCGGACTCGAACCGACACGGTGGATCACCCACCCCGGGATTTTAAGTCCCGTGCGTCTACCAATTCCGCCACCCCGGCACATATAAAAATGGAGCGGATGACGGGATTCGAACCCGCGACTCCCGCCTTGGCAAGGCGGTGCTCTACCACTGAGCCACATCCGCTCGAGAATGGTGGTTCGGGACGGAATCGAACCGCCGACACGAGGATTTTCAGTCCTCTGCTCTACCGACTGAGCTACCGAACCGCTTCGTCTTATCTGACGACGAAACATATTATAACACGTGGGTTTCCAGAGCGCAAGACCCTATTTGAGTCAAACCAGCCTCCGATTGGGGCCGTCCACATAACAGACCTCCACATAGGGACGGATGCGCTCCATAATTCGCTTTGCCTTGGTTTTCTCGATGCCACCTTTATCTGAATGGGCCCAATGTTCCTCCAGCTCATCCAGTCCCAAATTGGACGTGTAGACCGTTGGCAACTTTTCAACCATGCGGTATTGCAGAATAGCACCGAAAATCTCATCGCGGATCCACGGCGTGATATTTTCCGCTCCTACATCATCCATGATCAACACCGTCGCCTGTCGAAGGGCATCCAGCTTGCGCTGAATCTGGCCGTCCCGGATCGACTCCTTGATTTCCCGCACAAAATCAGGCACATAAACCATCAGGGAATCGATCCCGTACCGGACGAGATACTGGGCCATCGCTCCCGCGATCCGGCTCTTACCGACCCCGAAGGGGCCGTACAGATACAATCCTTTGCGGGGGCGTCCAGACTCGAATTGCTCGCAAAAATCCATCACCGCTTCAATCGCGTCGGCCCGTCCCGAATCCCATTCCATCTGATCAAATGTGGCCTGGATGATATCCGTCGGGATATAGTGGCTGCGGATCAGCTGTTTTCTGCGGTGTTCCTCTTCCTGGGCGATCCGTTTCTCACAGGGAGCCAGCCTCAAGTCCAAATACCCTCCAAATCCTTGGAGTTCCGTCCGATATCCCGGCACCAGGTTGGGGCATTGATTCAAACCCGGACAATGGTCACAATGCTTCCGCTCTGTCACCATCTGCCGCAATTGAGGAAGGGACCGCCGGTACATTTCCCTCGGGTATTCCGGATGCTGTTGCCGGAAAGAGCGGAGGGAGGGATGGTCGAGGATCCGGTCCAACTCCCTCTCCGGATCGGTCTGTTTTTGCAATCGGCTTTTCAGCGGGGCCACCACTTTATCGATCCGTTCCATCACTCGTCAGCCCCCTTCTTCTGCATCCGTTGGTTGAGTCGCTGGTTCATCCGCTTCCACTTCGCCCGAAGGCGAGCTTCCGTCTCCGGATCCACTCTTTCACTCTGGGGACGCTCCCCCTTCTCTTCCCGCTCCATCGCTTGAGCGACAGCTTTAGGAAGAGAATCCTCTTTTTTCGGCCGCTTCCGGTTGGCAGCCGAGAGCCGTTTCCCGCCTCCCTTCGTCCCCCGTTTCCACTCCCAATCCAACTCTTTTCGGACCGATTCCCGCGCCTCTTCCACGGTTCGAATATTTTTGCGGGCCCAGTGGCCGGCGATTTTCTCCACGAGGGCACGGGGAAGCTTGTAATCATATGAATACAGCACATACTCCAGCAAAACGTTGATAACTCCAGTCGGAAGCCCGTAATTGTTGATCAAATCCTCCACGAGCTCCAAATCCGCTTTGGGGATCCGGTTACCCTTTTGAAAGTGGGCCAAAAGCTCCATCGGGGACACTTCATTCAACATACGGAAGTGTCGCTCCTCCTCACTTTCCTGTGGTGTTGCCCGTCTCGCTTTACCCTCCTGCTCCTGGGCTGGTTTATGAGATTCAACGCGATGGCGGTCGACAATCACCGGCTCACCACCAAAGCTCATGCGATACTGGCTCCGCACGAAGGAGCGCAGCCGAGAGAAATCAATCTCCCCCTGTTGGGTCACGTAGGGGTTTTGTAGCGCTCGAATCAAATCCCAATCATCTAGCCGGTAGAGAAATTGAATTTCCCGAATCTGCTCCTCCACCTGTGATGTCCAGGCACTCTCTTTCAATACATGGCGCAACCGAGCCTTTACCATCGTCAAATCGTCGTCGTCTCCCTTGGAAAAATCCGGGGATTGTCCCTCATCGACCCAGCCATCCGACTCCGCCACCGGTTGCGGTAACTCCTCTTCCACTTCCGCTGCCGACCGGATCTCAGCAGGTGACAAGGATTGGAATACGTCCTGGAAGGATTTGGTGATCTCATTCCCTCTGTTGGATCTGGTTTCAGTACCGGAGACAACCCATTTCTCATACAGATCGCGAAATCGATCTTTCCCCAAGCGGTTGATGAGCGAAACACTCAACACATCACTCTGAAAAAAACCGACAGGGGAAAGGGGAGGAACCAATTCGTACTCAAGCAGTTTCTGATCTTCGGCTTGTTTTTGGAACGTGTTTAATAAGCCGACCCCCTCCAACCGATAACGGGCCTGGACCACCTTGTCTAAGGGCAGTTGAAGCATTTTCATCAAATCCAGGTGGGAATAACGGCGGGATACCCCAGGGCGATCCAGAGGCAGACAATGATACAAAGTAAGATAAAGACTGACTGCCGCAGCCCCGATCAGAGGTTGATATAAGCTAAGCAAAACCATCTGATCCGTCGGTTGTACCGGACGGCGGCTGTGACTGATCCACATATCCCCTGGAGTGTTATCCTTCCATGCGATCGACATGAACCCAGCCTCCCGATCCGTTCACTAAAAGCGCGGGTACCGATGTGTCGAAAAAAGAAAGCAGCACGATGGGTGACATTTTCGTCACACCAAGCTCCCGGTCTCGCGCAGGCCTACCGGGTCTAGCAATCTGCTGCCTAAGCGTCTTTGTAAGCTATGTTCCTCGGCGAATACGGCAACGCCACCTTTTCTGATACACTTTCCAAGCAGCAGGGCTTTCCCTTGCACCCCACAGCGGCGTCCGAATGCGGACAACCTCCCCGACGCTTCAAAGATGGATTTCTATTGTAACAGGTGAGCCTGTCCATCACAAACCGGATTTCCCCCGGGAATCACCGTTTTCCTCGTGTTCCTCTCCTTTTTTCTCCGCCAAAGGATGGCGGGAGCGATTTAACAGATCTTCCAATTCCCTCACAAAGACATTAATATCTTTAAACTGGCGATAGACTGAAGCGAACCGGACATAGGCTACCTCATCCACACTGACCAGCCGTTCCATGATCAATTCGCCGATTTCCCGAGTGGGAATTTCCGATGCATTTTGTTCTCTGACACTCCGTTCCACCTGGTCGACCAGCTCTTCCAACGTTTCCATGGGAACCGGCCGTTTTTCACAAGCCCGAATCAACCCCCGCAACAGCTTTTCTCGGCTGAATTCCTCCCGGCTGCCATCTTTTTTGATGACGATCAAGGGTTTTTCCTCCACCATTTCAAAGGTAGTGAACCGCCGTTCGCATGAGTCGCACTGGCGCCTCCGCCGGATCGATTTTCCTTCATGGGCGGGACGGGAATCTAAAACCCGGCTCCCCAGATAATGACAATATGGGCAACGCATCATCGCACTCCTCCTTTTGGCGGACTTCCTGCCGACGAGCGGAATGAAGTTTGTCCTAACTATACCACAAGAAACGGAGCCTCAGCCGGTGAAATCCATCTTCGCAAAACAAAACATCCCCGGTTCAGCCGAGGATGCTCCGTAATAGCTTATCAATTATACCGTCATATGTTCATGGGACAGGGCATTCTTTGAAAGAAACGGACGGCCTACATATTTTAAGAGGTCGACGACACGGCAGGAATATCCCCACTCGTTGTCATACCAAGCAAGCACTTTTACCTGTCGGTCACCGATCAACATCGTGGACGTGGCATCTACGATGGCGGAATGGGGGTTCCCGTTGAAGTCAGAGGAGACGAGGGGCGCCTCCGAATAATCGATGATTCCCTTCATATCCGTTTCCGCTGCGCGCCTCAGCGCATCGTTCACTTGGTCGACGGTAACATCACATGCCAGATCGGCAACCAGATCGACGATGGAAACATTGGGTGTCGGGACCCGAAGGGCGAGTCCGTTCAGCCGCCCCTTCAACCCAGGAATCACTTGCCCGATCGCCGATGCAGCCCCGGTTTTCGTCGGAATGATCGACTGGGTGCAAGCCCGGGCCCGTCGCAAATCTTTATGGGGATTATCCAGGTTTTTTTGATCATTGGTATAGGAGTGAACCGTTGTCATCAGACCCTGTTCAATCCCGAACGCTTCATGAAGCACCTTGGCCACTGGCGCCAGACAGTTCGTGGTACAGCTGGCGTTGGAGATCACGTGATGTTGTTCCGGTTCGTAATCGCTTTCGTTTACGCCCATCACAATCATCGCGTCCTCATTTTTCCCCGGTGCCGTAATAACCACTTTTTTGGCGCCCGCTTTCAGATGAAGACCGGCACCATCCCGCTCACGGAACTTGCCGGTCGCTTCCACGACAATATCGATATCCAACTGGGACCAGGGAAGGCGTTCCGGATCCCGGTCGGAGACGAGTTGCACTGCTTTGCCGTTGACGATCAGCCGGTCTCCGTCTCCTCGGATGTCATCATCCACTGTACCGTGAATGGTATCATATTTCACCAAGTGGGCGAGGGTTTCAGCTGGGTAGCTGGCATTCACCGCCACCACTTCCAACGATTCCTCCTGAATGGCTTTCCTAAACACCATCCGTCCGATCCGTCCAAATCCGTTAATCGCAATCCGCAGCGGCATAGGTTTCCCCTTCCTTCTATATATAACATACCGTTTTCCCTTACTATTATAATCAGTATGTCACATATTGCAATGAGAAGGACGGAAAAATGGGCGAAACTTTACTGAGGACGGGTAAATGTGTCACGCTCTTTAATCAAATGAGAGTAAAGCGCCCGATATTTTTGTTGAAAAAAGACTACCCGCTGCACATAATGGCGTGTTTCACCAAAGGGAATCTGGCCGAGATTGCGCCTTGTTCCATCCCAACGGCCTTCTTCTAACCATTTCTTCACATTTCCTGGTCCCGCATTATAAGCGGCGATAGCAGCAATCTTATTTCCATCAAACTCTTTCAGCAATCCAGAGATATACCAACTACCCATGTGGATATTGATCGCAGGATCATGGACCTCATCCTTAAATGCCGGGGAAAATTTCCCCCGTTCTACAACCCACTCCACCGTATTGGGCGTCAGTTGCATCAGTCCCTGGGCACCTGCATGGGACTCCACGTCCGGTTTAAATTTACTCTCCACCCGGATGATGGCCATCACCAAAAAAGGGTCGGCACCGGTGGTTTCGGCGCTGTACAAAATCTTCTCCTCATAATTCAAAGGATACATCCACCGATTAAACAGCGGGGTCGCCACCACGAGAAAAACCAGCAGCAAAATGAAAGCTAGACCCAGTTTACGTTTGGAAGGCAGGGCCGCTATAGCCGGTCGGATCCATTTTTGGATACCAGAATTCGCCATAGTGCATCAACCTGTCTTTCCGTGTCTGCCAACGATCCGGTATTATCGATCAGTACGTCGGCAAACGGCTTTTTTTCTTCAATAGGCATTTGGGCCCCAACCATGCGCCGGGCCTCAGCCGCCGAAATCCCATCTCGTTCCATCAACCGTTTCAATTGCAGGTCCTCGGGAAGGTATACCACGACGACGAGCTCCGCCAATTCGGTCAAGTTTTCCTCAATCAAAAGTGGAACGTCCAGAATGACGGGGCGTTCCTCTTCCGCTTGTTGGTACCGAGCCACTTCTTCCTCCATGTGTTCGATAATCAGCGGATGAAGAATGCCGTTCAATTTATTCCGAGCTGCTTCATCCTGAAACACGATGTTCCGAAGGGCAGCCCGGTCCAGATTGCCGTCTGCTGCAATCACTTGATCTCCGAAGGCTTCCCGCACCTTGCGAATGCCTTCGGAACCGGGCATCACCACAGCCCGTGCCGCCTGATCGGCGTCGACAATCGCCGCCCCCCGCTGTCGCAGCATGCGGGACACAGTGCTTTTTCCAGTGGCGATCCCGCCAGTCAAACCCACCCTCATAGGCGCCCCCTCCTTTGCTGCAGTTTGTGTTCATCATCGCTGGCATCGGGGACACAGATGAGTACCTCTTCCCGCCACCACCCGGCGTTCGATCGGTTCGCCACAGCGGGGACAGGGTTCGCCCCGGCGCCCGTACACCTGGATACGTAACTGAAACATTCCCATCTCACCATTACCATTCACATAACTTCGAACGGAGGAGCCCCCCGCTTCGATCGCTTTCACTAGAGTGGAACGAATGCTGGTATAGAGACGTTTCACCTCGTCGTCAGTGAGCGACTGCACCGGACGTTCCGGATGGATGCCTGCAGAAAAGAGGGACTCATCCACATAGATATTGCCAAGCCCGCTCAGGAATTCCTGATTTAACAGGAGGGCCTTCATCCGGGTTTTCCGGCTCCTCAATCTCTGCGCAAACATCTCCGGGGTAAACGCCTCCGATAGGGGCTCCGGTCCCAACTTCACCAGCGGCAGCCGTTCCAACTCCTCCCCCTTGGGCCACAGATGCATGGTTCCGAATTGACGGACGTCGCGATAACGGAGTTCCGTTTTGTCTGTAAACCGAAAAATCACATGGGTGTGCTTCTCTACCGGGGCTTCACTGGATTCCATACAGTAGCGCCCTTCCATGCGCAGGTGGGAGACCAACACCCATGGGTCCAAATGGATGAGAAGGAATTTCCCGCGACGTCCCACTCCTTTTACTGTCCGCCCTTGCAGCATTTCTCCAAACAGCTCCGGATCCGGGGGCTCTTTGATGATCCGGGGCAGGAACACCGAAACCTCGTCCACTGTTTTTCCCACAATCTGATGTTCCAAGGTCCGTTTTATAGTTTCCACTTCAGGCAGTTCCGGCATGGTTTCCCCTCTCCCTGGTGTTACTTCGCTTCGTACCAGGTCCGACCGGTGTTAACGTCCACTTTCAGGGGAACGGCAAGCTCCACCGGTCCCTCCATCACACGGCGGACCCGCTCTGACAAGGCATCCGTTTCCTCCTCCGGCACTTCGAAGATCAATTCGTCGTGCACCTGAAGGAGAAGACGGGCTTTCCACCCTTCTCGCCTTAACACCTCGTCCATTTGGACCATCGCTTTTTTGATGATATCTGCAGCTGAGCCCTGAATGGGGGTGTTCATCGCCGTCCGTTCCGCAAAGCTTCGCCGGTTAAAGTTGCGGGAGTTAATCTCCGGCAGTTGACGCCGCCGGTGCAGCATCGTGGAGACATACCCATCTTGTTTCGCCTTTTGTATGATATCATCCATATACTGCTTCACACCGGGGTAGCTGTCAAAATAGCGACGGATAAACTCCCCTGCCTCCTTGCGGGGGATATTTAGATTTTGGGACAATCCGTAGTCGCTGATCCCGTAGACAATCCCAAAGTTGACCGCTTTGGCTTGCCGGCGCATAAGCGGGGTCACTTCCTCAGCGGAGACGCCGAACACGTCCATCGCCGTCTTGGTGTGAACGTCCATACCCTTTTGAAAAGCTTCGATCAGTTTTTCATCCCCGGACAGGTGAGCCAATACCCGCAACTCGATCTGGGAGTAATCCGCCGACAGTATCAACCAATTTTCCTCAGAGGGTACAAACACCTGACGCAGGCGACGCCCCTCTTCCAGCCGAACGGGAATGTTCTGCAGATTGGGGTCGGAGCTGGACAGGCGGCCGGTGGCGGTGATCGCCTGATGGAAACGGGTGTGGATTTTCCCCGTCGAGGGATAGATCTCTTTCAGCAAGCCGTCTACGTAAGTCCCGATCAACTTCACCACCTGCCGATAATGCAAAATCTCTTCGGCAATATCATGCTGTGGCGCCAGCTTTTCCAGCACCTCAGCACTGGTGGAGTAACCGGTTTTCGTCTTTTTGATCACTGGGAGCCCCAATTTGTCAAACAGAATTTCCCCTAATTGTTTAGGTGAGTTGATATTAAACTCGGTCCCGGCCAGCTCATAAATCCTCGCTGTCAATTCCTCCAGGTGCTCCCGCAGCTCCTCACCCAGCTGTTGAAGCCGCTCCCGGTCCACCTGGACTCCAGCGAGCTCCATGCGGGCCAGAACGTGGGTGATAGGTAGTTCCAACTCAAAAAAGAGGGCGTCCAGGTGATTTTCCTGAAGTTCCTTTTCCAGAATCGGCTTCAGCTGATGTATCGTGTGGACCTTACGAGCCAAATGCTCCGCCAGTTCCTGACCGGTCAATTGGCGCCGTTTCGCTCCCTTCCCGTAAACCGCCTCATCCTCCGGCAACCCACCGATCTGCCGTCGCTGGGCGATGTCAGAGAGTTGATGGGCGGAATCGGAGGCATTGATCAGATAGGAGGCCAACATGACATCAAAGCTGTAGCCGTCGGAGCTTAACCCCTGTCTCCTCAAGGCCACCTGGTTACCTTTGATGTCATAGCACCACTTTTCCCGCTCCGGATCCTGCAGCCACTGGGCAAAAGCCTCCCAGCCAGCAGCCGTTTCCCAATCGAGAAAGAGATGTTGTTCACCGTCAGAGAGCGCCACCCCCAACAGGTCGGCTCGATGGTAATTCTCACTGCTCATCTCCAAATAAAGCGTCAGAGGGGATTGTTGCAGGAAGGATTCCCACTCCGCCGTCTCATCGGGTTGGACCCTCTTCACGGAGATATTCTCCATCTCCTCTGCCTCATCTGCCGACGATCCCGCCCCGCCGATCCGTTCCAATAGGGATTTAAACTCCAGCTCTTTCAACAACGGCGACACGCGATCGATAGAGAAGCCTTCATATTTCAAATCATCCAGGCTGAAGTCGAGGGGCACCTCACACATAATCGTGGCCAACTCTTTACTCAAGACCGCGTCACGCCGGTTATCGGCCACCTTCTCCTTCAGCTTTTTGCCGGGGAGATCCTCGATGTTATCCAGAACCCCTTCCACAGATTCAAATTGCTTCAAAAGCTTCAGGGCGGTCTTCTCCCCCACGCCGGGGATCCCGGGAATGTTGTCGGAGGGGTCTCCCATCAAACCCTTCAAGTCGATGATCTGCTCCGGCTTCAAGCCGTATTTCTCATCAATCTTTTTCGGATCGTAACGATCTGTGTCGGTGACGCCTTTTTTCGTCATCAGGAGATGGACCTTGTCAGTCACCAATTGCAAAAGATCTTTGTCCCCTGTCACGATCGTCACCGAAAAGCCTTCTTGATCCGCTTTTCTTGACAGTGTCCCGATAATATCATCCGCCTCGTATTGGTGCAGTTCAAAGTGGCGGATGCCGAAACGATCCAACAGCTCCTTCATCAGCGGGATCTGCTCGGAAAACTCGTCGGGGGTCTTGTCCCGTTTTCCTTTATAATCCTTATAGTCCCGATGCCGGAAAGTCATCTTACCGGCATCAAAGGCCACCAGCACGTGACTCGGTTTTTCTTCCTCCAGCACCTTCATCAGCATCATGGCGAAGCCGTACACCGCATTGGTGTAGGTACCCTTGTTGTTCTGTAGCAGCGGAAGGGCGAAAAACGCCCGATAGGCGATACTATTTCCGTCGATCAAAACCAGTTTGTCCATCATGGACCTCCATATATCGAAGTTACCATCCCGCGTCATTGTCCAAGAACGAAGACCCGGGATATAATGGGCGATAACAGTGCAGTCGAGCCCTTACATAAAGCAACACCATTTTACCATGGGCCGGTATGTACTTCCAGCTGCAACCACACAGAAGGAGGAAGTCATATGTCCCATCGCCCCCCGATTCACCCTTACCTCGCCCTGGGGATTGGAGTCTTGTTTATCTCCTTCTCCGCCATCCTGGTTAAGCTGGCAGCCGCCTCCTCCACCGTCGTCGCCGCCTGGCGCCTGTTGCTGGCTACCGGCTTGATGTTACCGCTCTGGTGGAGACATCGCCAGGAGCTGCGTTGGATGAAAGGACGGGACTGGGCGCTCACCCTCCTGTCGGGGGTATTTCTGGCCCTCCACTTCGCCCTCTGGTTCGCCTCCCTGTCATACACCAGCGTGGCCAGCTCGGTGGTGTTGGTGACGCTGCAACCGGTGTTCGCCTTTGCAGGTGCCTACTTCTTATTTCGAGAACGAACCCATATCACCGCGCTGGCCGGAGCGGGACTGGCCGTCAGCGGGGGGATGATTTTGGGTTGGGGAGACTTCGCTCTGGGAGGAAACGCTCTGTTCGGCGACTTCCTCGCCCTGTCGGGGGCGGTAATGGTCACCGCCTATTGGCTAGCGGGTCAGCACCTGCGCCAGCGCCTCTCCCTCATTACCTACACCACCCTGGTATACGGGACCGCCGGGCTGTTGTTAGCCATCGCCTGTCTTTTTTCCGGAGAACCGCTGTTGGCTCATTCATCCCAGGACTGGATCCTCTTCTTCCTACTCGCCCTCTTCCCCACCTTGTTGGGTCACAGCCTGCTCAACTGGGTGATCCGATGGGTGCCGGCCACCACCGTCTCGGTCAGCATCCTCGGTGAACCGGTCGGCGCTTCTCTCCTTGCCTATTGGATATTTGGCGAACAGCCTGGCCCATTGCAATGGACGGGCGGCCTCTTGATCGTCATCGGAGTATATGTCTTCATCCGGTTTCGGGAACGACCGGCCATACAGGGAACAAACACACCAAGAAAAGCGGTAAAGCATCAAACGATAAAGTGCAAGGAGGACGAACGTCTATGATCCAATCGATTTCACTCTTTCTCTTGGCCGGGCTGGCCGAGATCGGCGGCGGGTATTTGGTGTGGCTCTGGATCCGAGAAGGAACATCCATCGGGTACGGAGTGATCGGCTCTCTGATCCTGGTGCTCTATGGGGTGATCCCCACTCTCCAGAACTTCCCATCCTTTGGACGGGTATACGCTGCCTACGGCGGCATCTTCGTCATTCTCTCCATTCTGTGGGGATGGGGAATCGATCAAAAGGTTCCAGACCGTGACGACTGGCTGGGTGCCCTCTTCTGCATGGCCGGTGTTATCATCATGTTATGGGCTCCGCGGAACGGATAATCACTACACATGCGATAAAAGCGCTCACCCGGTGTGGTGAGCGCTTTTTACAGTTTGCTGTTATTCTCCGAAGGAAGATACAAAATGCGGCAACCATCCAGATGACTCCTCAGAGGTGGTAGTCCAGAGTCTGTTACCATTTCCCCGCACAGTCACTGTGGGTAACGGGTCCCAAATTGATATTGAACGACTGTTTACGATTCTTTCACCATCCAAGTTCCAGAGACAGAAGACACGGAATCGGAACCGACTGAAAACTTTAATCACATCTTTCGATATCACTTGAAAACAAGGGGGTTTTAGCGTCGAATAATGTCAAAATATGTTTTTTAATTTTGTTGATTTCCTAAAATGTATAAACTAGTATTAATTTTCATTGCGAGCCCAGCAGGAGCAGATCGATGCTCAACAAGGACAGCTAGAGCATTGGAGTCAGATGGATGACTATGGTCTACTGCAACCTTCCATCGGCCATAGCACTGCCTATACGAGGGATGAATTTGAAAAGGAGATGTATCGAGATGATCAAGCACTAGATCAACTCTATCCTTTTCTCAATCACCGAGGGGCTTTATACATCGATGCCACCGATTATGAAGAAAATGCACTGTTATTGAATCGTGATTCCAACAATATTCGCTCAATCACAGTTAACCCTAATTATTTAAAGGCTTTTCCAGTCGTTGATCGTGAAGGACAGCCGATTCAAGTATCAGAAAAGAGTGAGGACTGGGTGTTGCTCGTCCCCGAACAATATCGAGATCGGGAAGAAGATATTCGTCACTTCTATGAAAGAGAAAACATCAGAGATTTTTACTTAACGACCGATCAGGGCCAAAAATTGAAAATCATCTGGTTAGCTGAAGGGCAACGCATTTTCAGTTCCAATCCGGATGTATTCCCAACCGAACAAAATATGATTCACGACCCCATCATTCACGTGAAAACAGAGGAAAACCATTTATTTACCTATAGAAGTGGGATCCTTGGCGGTGGACTGAACGATCATTTAAAACTCAAGTTGGTCGACAAAGATCCAAGACTCACCTATAAAGAGCTACAACCAGAATTTGATCGGCACCAAATCGATGACCAGATCAAACAAAATAGTGTATTCACCTTTTCCCAATTTTTATCGCAAGAAGTGGCCCGGTTAAAAGCCTCTATTCGCACATCTCTTCTCTCCATGCTGGGCTTAAGCAAGCGTATTTGCGTATTTGATCGTGCAAAACCTATTAATTCTTTTCCATAAACACCAGAAACGATTTGTGGTCCAACGTTTGTTCGGAATCGGCTTCTTCATGACCTATCGAAGGGTTTTCATTTGGTGGCTCGTGACATCAGTCGCCTTCGTCGTGCTCAGTTTCGCGATAGATCGGATCTTGGGGCTACGATGGATAACCGGAATCACAGATCCCCATGTTCTCCTCGTCATTTTCAGTTTGCTGAGCTTGGAGACGCTGGCCACCTTTCTCTCTCTGACTGTGATGGAACGACGGAACAAGGTCTCGGTAATAAAAGGAGGAGAATAACTGTATGCCACCAGTCTGTGAGCTAAAAAACGTAACGAAACGATACGGTGATCACCTCGTCTTAAACCAAATCGACTTGACTGTCCATGAAAGAGAGATGGTCGCTATCACTGGAAAAAGCGGATCCGGTAAAACTACGATCTTAAATATTATGGGCATGTTGGAAAACCCGGATGGAGGGACAGTCAAATTATTTGGCGAGGAAAAACCGAGCAGCCACTCCAGAAAAGCTCATCATATATTACGAACCCGACTTTCCAATCTGTTTCAAAACTATGCGTTAATCGATAATGGGACGGTTGATGAAAATTTGGACATCCCATTGATCTATGCAAAAAAGAACAAAAAGGAAAAGCAGAGGATGAAAAGAGACGCCCTTGAACAGGTGGGGTTAAACCTTTCTTTCAAACAAAAAATCCATGAACTTTCCGGCGGGGAACAGCAACGGGTGGCGATGGCGAGAATTCTGCTAAAGCCCTGTGACTTAATTCTGGCCGATGAGCCGACGGGCTCATTGGATGCGGAGAACCGCGAGGGTATATTAGAAATTTTAAATAATTTTAATCGAGAAGGCAAAACCATCATCATCGTCACCCATGACCCCTTTGTCGCTGAAGCTTGTCATCGTACCTTCCAGTTGCCTTAAAGTTGGGATCTGCTCTTCGAGACCGTGTCAACACCATTTCATTATTCCACCCCCATCACTTGTTTTCTAACCAACCATCCGTTACGATTTTATCGTCATCGCTAGAATCGAAGCACGTTTTTTCAGAATGGAGGTGTAGGGATGAAACGAGCTTTGCTATTGGGATTGATGCTCCTGTTGGCACTGACCGGATGCTCCGGTGCAACCAGCGGCCCTTCCGAAGAAAGCCTGCAAGACTTAACGAAAGAAGCCGAACAAGTAAAGGTTGAGCTGCCGGAGTTTATCCTATCCGCCCCACCTCGAGCCCAGGAAGCATATCGGCTGGCCTACGCTCACACCGACTTGCTTGAACACATGCCCTGTTATTGTGGCTGCGGCTCGCAGGGCCACGGACATAATGCCCATTGTTTCATTCAGGACAAAGGAGAAGACGGTAACGTGGCCTGGGATCGGATGGGTGCCACCTGAGGCATCTGCATCAACATCGCGCGTGACGCGGTGGCTATGAAAAAGGAAGGCAACTCCCTGCAGGAAATTCGCCAATATATCGAAGAGCGATACGGGGACCAAGGTCCCTCCACTCCGACGCCGCAACCGCCGGAAAAATAATCGAAGCCACGAAGATTGACCTTCGTGGCTTTCTCCATCAAAGAGAGGCAGCCGATCCGTATCGGCTGCCTCTTTGTATTGGCGGTCAGTTTAAATCTTCCCGTTTTCCGGTCTCGATATAGACGACGCTTTCCGCAACATTGGTGGCGTGATCAGCAATCCGTTCCAGATAGCGGGCCACAAAGCAGAGGCGGAGGGAAACCTCCGTAAATTTCTGTTCTTGAATCATATCCTCCAACAGTTCCTTGACGATTCTCTCATACAGCTTGTCCACCTGATCGTCGGTTTCCGCCATCTTTTTAGACAGGTCCACATTACCATCGATATAACTGTTGATCCCGTCATGGACCATATTTTGCGTAATCCGGGCCATCTCCGAGATGTCCTTCAGTTCCTTAAACAATTTCAGGTCGTTTTCCACAAAGTGAAGCGTGACCTCCGCGATATTTGTAGCCAAGTCAGCCATCCGCTCCATATCGGAGGCGATTTTAAGGGCGGAGATCAGTTTGCGTAGATCCTTGGCCACCGGCTGCTGGGTGGCGATCAGCGTCGCCACTTTATCATCGATCCGGTTCTCCATCTCGTCAATCGCCTGATCATTGTTCAAAACATCCCTCGCCATATCCACATCCAGCCGGGATAGGGATTTGACTGCCTTGTTAATGGCAATCTCCAGCTTTTCACCCATATCCAGCAGGAGATGCTTCACTTCCTTCAGGGAAGTATCAAATTGTCGAATCACCGATCAGACTCCTTTCCTCAACCGAAGCGGCCGGTGATATAGTCCTCAGTCTTCGAGTTACTCGGGTTGGAGAACAAGGTGTCCGTCTCGCCATACTCAACCAATTCCCCGTTCAGGAAGAAAGCAGTCTTATCGGAAACGCGGGCCGCCTGCTGCATATTGTGGGTGACAATCACAATCGTGTATTTTTCTTTTAATTCTCCGAGCAATTCTTCGATCTTGGACGTGGAAATCGGATCCAGGGCAGAGGTGGGTTCGTCCATCAGCACAATTTCCGGTTCCACCGCCAATGCCCGGGCGATGCAGAGGCGCTGCTGCTGTCCGCCGGACAGGCCGGTAGCGCGGTCTTTAAGGCGGTCTTTCACTTCATCCCACAGCGCCGCTTGCCGCAGACTCCGTTCCACGATCTCATCCAGCTGCTTTTTGCTGCGGATCCCGTGAATTCGGGGCCCGTAGGCGATATTATCGTAAATGCTTTTGGGAAAGGGGTTAGGCGTTTGAAACACCATCCCCACCTGCTTGCGAAGCATCTCCACATCCACTTTTCGATCATAGATGTCTTCACCGTACAACCGGATCTTCCCGTCAATTTTAACGCCGGGAATCAAATCGTTCATTCGGTTGAGTGTGCGAAGGAAAGTGGATTTTCCACATCCGGACGGACCGATTAAGGCCGTCACCGAGTTTTCTTCCACTTCCAAAGCGATATTGTACAAGGCCTGATGATCACCGTAGTAAAGATCTAGATCCTCCACCTGGATCGCCGGTTTTGTCAGCACGCTCTGTTCTGCCATGGATCGTTACCCCCTTAACCGTCTCTCCGTTGAAATTTATTCCGCAGGATAATCGCCAGCGCATTCATGGTCAGCAGGATAGCCAACAGCACGATGATCCCTGCCGCCGCCAGCTGCTGAAATTCTTCTTTCGGCAAACCGGTCCAGGTATAGATCTGAATCGGCAACACTGTGAAGGAATCAAATACATTCCCCGGTGTGAAATAGATAAAGGTGACCGCCCCCACCATGATCAGGGGAGCCGTCTCACCGACGGCCCGGGAGAGTGCCAGGATGGTTCCAGTCATGATCCCCGGCATGGAGTAGGGAAGAACCACCTTGGAAATGGTCTGCCACCGGGTGGCCCCCATGGCGAAAGAAGCTTGGCGCAGGGAAGAGGGCACGCTGGCGATCGCTTCCCGGGCGGACACAATCACGATCGGCAGAATCAGCAGGGTCATGGTCAAGGCCCCGGCCAGCACACTTTGTCCCAGTTGCAAACCCCGGGCAAACAGAGTGAGACCCAAGATCCCGAATACGATGGAGGGAACGCCGGCCAAGTTGCTGATGTTCAGTTGAATCATCCGCGTAAACCCATTCTGTTTTGCGTACTCTTCCAAATAGATGGCCGTCCCTACACCAAAGATAAATGTGAGCGGAGCGGTAACCGCAATCAACCAGAGGGATCCCCACAGGGGCGCTTTCACCCCGGATTCTTCGGGGAAACGGGAAGAAAAATTGTTGAGCAGATCGAGGCTCAGCCATTTCCAGCCGGTTTTAAAGATATCGAATAAAAGTACAGCCAATACCACCACACCGACTAACGTGGCCAATAGGAACAGCCCATGGGCGATCCGGTTCTTCAACCGACGGAAAACGACGCGTCCAGAGCTGTTCGTCGCTGATTTGGTCGGGGCGGTCCGGTTGCTGCCCTGACGGACCATCGCTTCTTCCGCACCCATCAGTATTCCTCCTTAAAGCGGCGGGAGATATATTGGGCAAACAGGTTCATGATCATGGTAAAGATAAACAAGGTCATGCCCACCGCATAAATGGATTTGTAAGCCGTGGTGCCATAACTGATGTCTCCCGAAGCGGCCTGCACCATGTAGGCGGTCATCGTCTGGATCGATTGGGTGGGATCCAAGGACATAGTCGGTGTCGCACCGGCGGCGATGGTCACAATCATCGTTTCACCGATGGCCCGAGAAATGCCAAGCACAAAGGAGGCGATAATCCCTGACAATGCCGCCGGCACCACCACTTTCATCGCCACTTCCAGCCGGGTGGAGCCCATCGCATAGGCCGCCTCCCGAACGCCGCGAGGTACGGAGCTCATGGCATCTTCCGACAGCGAAGCGATCATGGGAATGATCATAATTCCAACAACGATGCTTGCACTCAAGGCATTGAAAGAGCTGATTTGCGGAATGAAATTCTTCAATAATGGCGTGATAAAAGTAAAAGCGAAAAAGCCGTAGACCACAGTGGGAATCCCAGCCAAAATCTCCAGAACCGGCTTCAAAATGCGACGGACTTTGTCAGGAGCATATTCACTCAGGTAGATGGCGGAAAAAAGACCGAGAGGAATTGCCACCACGGCCGCCCCCACCGTCACCAACATCGTCCCGCTGATCAGCGGCAATACACCAAATTGTTGCTGTGCCCCGCTAAACAGTGCCGTCCATTCGGTACCCGTGATAAAGTGGAGAAAAGGGACATCCTGAAAAAAGGATGCCGTCTCCTTGATCAGGGTGAAAACAATACCGATGGTAGTCAAAACGGACACCAGAGCGCAGACCATGAGCAGCTTGGGAATCATCCCTTCCCATGCGGTGCGTAAGGTACGCTGTTTTCGGAAGCGATCCAATCCCACCGATCCAGCAGTTTTCATATCTTTTCGCTCCTCTCTTAAACATGGGAAAGTGTGGCACAGCCCCAGACGGGACGGCCACACACCCCATGCATCCTTTGTTGCAAAAGAGCTGTCGCCCTTTACTCAATACCGAGCTCTTTCAAGCTGGCCTGGTATTTCTCATCCTTCAGCGGAACAAAGCCAACTTTCGGCACCAGCTCTTTCCCTTCCGTCAGATAGAACTCCATAAATTTCTTAATATGCTCTTTTTCCATGGCTTGTTTACTAGCATAGACGTAGATGGGACGGGAAAGCGGTGTGTATTTGCCGCTCTGAATCGTTTCATCGGTCGGTGTTACAGCGCCTTTACCGGCATCGATTGGGACAGCTTTCAACTTCTCTTTATTCTCTTTGTAGTAAGCATAACCGAAGTAACCGAGGGCATTTTTGTCACCGGTCACGCCCTGAACCAGGGTGTTGTCATCCTCGGACTGGGTGTAGTCGGTGCGACTTTTCCCCTCTTCTCCGACGATTTCCTCCGTGAAGTAGTCAAAGGTACCGGAAGAGGTCCCTGGACCGTACAGTTGGATCGGTTCGTCCGGCCATTCGGGGTTGACATCCTTCCAGGTTTTCACCTTGCTGTTGGGTTCCCAGATTTTCTTCAACTGTTCCACGGTCAGTTTGTCCACAAAATCGTTCTCTTTGTTGACCACCACCGTGATGCCGTCTTTGGCCACCGGAACTTCAATCGGATCGAGGCCGGCTTTTTCAGCATTTTTCTTTTCTTCTTCTTTGATCTGGCGGGAAGCGTCAGAGAGGTCGGTCTCTTGCTTGGCCCATTTTTCAAAACCGCCACCGGTTCCGGATTGAGAAACGGTGATGTTGACCCCCGGGTTCTTCTTCATAAACTCTTCAGCCACCGCTTGAGAAACGGGGTAAACGGTGCTGGAGCCATCTATTTGAATTTTTCCGCTGAGGCCGCCTCCATTTTCTTTCGCGTTGGGGTTGTTCGATGAACAACCGACAACCAAAGATAGAGAAAGTACCAGAGCGCCTGCCGCTTGCAAACTCTTTCTCAACTTCACAACGTCGCCCCCCTAGAGATTTAGCTCTCGATTGACTAGTCTTTTGTTAAACCATTTCCACTATAAATCGCGACTATTGTCTTGGCTTAAATGGATTGTAAATCTTTGATTAAATTCGATGTTAACATTCTGTAACAAAAAAGCCCCTGCGGGGCTGCTAAAAATCAGAATCCTATATCTCAACGGGGAAAGGAGAGTGTGATCGCGGTCCCTTCCCCTACCTGACTGTCTACGTGGATCTTACCCTCATGGGCCTCCACCAGATGTTTGACGATCGCCAATCCCAAACCCGTTCCTCCGGACTCCCGGGAACGCGCTTTATCCACCCGATAAAAACGCTCAAAGATACGGGATACATCTTCTTCCGGGATTCCGATTCCCGTATCCGCCACCCGGATCCACCAATGATCTTTTTCTTTGCCGGCGGATACGATCACCTCCCCGCCCCGGGGCGTATAGGCCATGGAGTTGGACAGGAGATTGATTAAAATCTGGGAAAACCGATCCTTGTCCACCTGAACTTGAAAATTCTCCTCCACTTCGATCTGGAAGGTAAGCTCATGTTTTTTCATCCCATCTTCCACGGTTTTAGATACGGTTTGGATCAGATCCCGCACCCCTATTCTCTCTAAATCAAGGCTCATTTTGCGCGACTCGATCCGAGAGAGGTCCAACAAGTCCCCGATCAGCCTTTCGAGGCGGAGACTTTCCGCTTGAATAATCCCAAGGAATTCCCGTCTCATTTCCGGATCATCGACGTTCCCCTCAAGCAGGGTTTCCGCAAAGCCCCGCAAAGAGGTGACCGGCGTCTTTAACTCATGGGAGACATTGGCCACAAATTCTGTCCGCATTTTTTCCAACCTGCGAATCGCCGTAATATCATGTAAAACCACAACAACACCCATCCCCCCTCTTTCTCCGTGGATGGGGGTGAGGTTGGCTTCCATCATCCGTTCTTCCGGATAATAAAGGTGAAGCTCCTCCTTCACTTGCTCACCGGTCTGCAGGCATTTGCGATACAACCGATACAGATCGTGGAAAACAGCCCGGTCCGACAGGGATTTGTTCAACAGAGGCCCCTTCAACTTAAAAAAGCGGTGAATCGCTTGGTTAGCCAAGGTAATCTTTTCCTCGGAATCCACCAACAGCAGTCCACTCTCCATGGTTTCGATCACACTGGTCAAGCGGCGTTCGTTTTTACGGATGGTCTCCAGCTGGTAACGGAGACCCGCTGCCATTCGGTTGATAGCTGTAGCCAGCCGGCCAATCTCATCCCTCTGTTTGACCGGCACCCGGCGATGCAATTTATTCCGGGCGATATCCACCGCAACTTGGGTGATTTCTTCAATGGGACGGGTGATATGTAGAGCGATGCGGGAACTCATGAAAGCTCCAAAGACAAAAGAGAATAGAAGTCCCAAGGTGAGGGAGACCAATACCTGGCTCAGGCTTTTATCAATCGTTTCCAACTCCAGAGCCAGACGAACCGCCCCCAAAACCTGGGTATCCCCGCCTCTTCCTTTCACCACCGGAATGAAGACATACAGTTTATCATGGGTGGTGACACTGTCATAATTCCCTTTGGATTCCGCCTGTAGTGCCCGGGCCACTGGGCGGTGGTGTTTCAGATTGCCCAGCTCACGAGGGGGCTTGGACGAATCCCCCAACACCTCTCCATCGTGATCGATCAGGGTGACCCGGGCATCCAGGGAACGGCTGAATTTGATCGCCTGCTGTTGAAAAAGCGCCGGTTTCTCCAGCGCTTCTTCCCAGTTGAGGGTATCGACCAGAAGACGTCCTTCTTTGCCGAGACGGTCCGTCAACGAATCCAAATAGGAGGCTTTCAACAACAGCGCGACAAAGATCCCCGTCCCCAGGACGGATGTGGCGATGACGAGGAGAAACATCCAGGTTAACCGATTACGAACAGATCTCATGATTCCTTCGGACCTTCAAATTTGTACCCGATTCCGCGAACGGTTTTAATATAGAGCGGATTGCGGGAGTCCTCCTCCACCTTTTCCCGCAGGTGGCTAACGTGGACGTCGACAATCCGTGTATCCCCGATATAGTCGTAATCCCAAACGGCATTCAACAATTGATCCCGGGAGAGCACCTTGCCCCGATGATTGGCCAGATAGACCAAAAGCTCAAATTCTTTGGGCGTCAAGTCGATCGGTTCTCCCTTTCTGAGCACCTCGTACCCCTCTGTGTCGATCTGAAGATCGCCGATTTTCAGCCCTTCTTCCTTTGGGGTCCCTTTGGCCTGAACGGCTTCCATCCGGCGGAATATCGCTTTGATCCGAGCCACCAGCTCCCGGGGGCTAAAGGGTTTGGTCATATAATCATCCGCACCCAGCTCCAGGCCGAGCACTTTGTCAAACTCCTCGGTTTTGGCCGTCAGCATCAAAATCGGGATATGCCGGCTCTTCTTCCGCAACTGTTTGCAAACCTCCAACCCGTCCACTTTGGGCAGCATCAGGTCAAGCACCACCAAATCGGGAACAGCCTCTTTCACCTTGTCCAAGGCCATTTCCCCGTCAGTAGCAACTTCCACCTGATAGCCGTCCTTTTCCAAATTGAATTGAACCAGCTTCACGATGGAGGGTTCGTCGTCAACCACCAATACTTTTTTGTCCATGTTTGATCCCCCGCTTCATCGATCTCCCATATACTGGAATGATTATGGTGCCCCTTCAGATACTTATTCCACTTATAAGATTCAATAGAAACTGTATCATTTCCGGAAGAGGCACTAGCGGTAACCCCTCTCTATTTTTTCTCACCGTATCTTGTTCATTCACTTCCCATGGTACACCATCTGCCGTTTGAGTAAAGTCCCCAGAATCGATGTCAGGAAAAACTTTACAGTTTCCCCAACAAAAAAGCCCGGTCTTACCCGGGCTTCCTGCTCAATTGAGCAACTTCATCACTTTTCGCACCGAATCGGCAGATTGATCCAGCTCTTTCTTTTCTTCCTCGGTTAGGTCAAGCTCGATCACTCTTTCGATGCCGTTTTTACCCAAAATGACCGGAACACCGAGGTAAAGATCCCGGTAGCCGTATTCCCCTTCAAGATAAGCGATGGCCGGTAGGATCCGACGCTTATCCTTGAGAATGGCTTCCGCCATCTCCACCAGGGAAGCAGCGGGAGCGTAGTAGGCGCTTCCGTTGCCCAACAAACTGACGATTTCGCCGCCGCCTTTACGAGTTCGTTCCACGATCTCCTTCAGACGCTCCTTGGACAGCCATTTCTCCAGCGGTATACCACCAGCGTAGGAGTACCGGACCAACGGAACCATATCGTCTCCGTGGCCACCCAGCACAAAGCCGGTCACATCTTCCACGGAAATGTTCAACTCCTGAGCGATAAAGGTGCGAAAGCGGGCAGTGTCCAGGACACCGGACTGGCCGATTACCCGGTTTTTTGGAAAGCCGGAAGTGCGAAACACTTCCAGAGTCATGGCATCCACCGGGTTGGTTAATACCAGGATCGTCGTCTCTGGAGAGTACTTCACTACTTCTTGGGTAACCGAACGCATGATCTTGGCATTGGTGCTGACCAAGTCATCCCGGCTCATCCCCGGTTTGCGGGCTACACCAGCGGTGATGATCACCAGATCGGATCCTTCGGTATCTTTATAGTCGACGGTGCCGACAATTCGCGCATCGACCCCCTGAACCGGGGTGGATTCCAACATGTCCAACGCCTTCCCTCTTGTCGGACCCTCTGCCTGAGGAATATCGACCAAAACCACGTCGCCCAGCTCCTTCTGGGCCAACATCAAGGCCGTCGTAGCTCCTGTAAAACCACTGCCGATAACAGAAATTTTATTTCTGCGAATGGACACGGTAAGACCCTCCATTCACACGAAGCATCACAGGTTTTCAATCAGCTTCGTGGCAAATTCCGAACATTTGAGTTCGGTTGCACCTTCCATCAAACGCGCAAAATCATAAGTAACCTGCTTCTCGCTGATCGTCTTATCCATGGCCCGGTAGATCCGGTCCGCAGCTTCTTGCCATCCCAAGTGTTCCAGCATCAATACGCCGGAGAGGATCACGGAACCGGGGTTCACCTTATCCATCCCCGCGTATTTGGGAGCGGTACCGTGGGTAGCTTCAAAGATTGCATGGCCGGTTTGCGAGTTAATATTGGCGCCAGGTGCGATACCGATACCACCCACCTGAGCAGCCAGAGCGTCGGATACATAATCGCCGTTCAGGTTGAGGGTGGCAATCACATCATATTCCGCGGGACGAGTTAAAATTTGCTGCAGGAAGGCATCGGCGATGGAATCTTTCACAATCAACTTACCAGCGGCTTCCGCTTCAGATTGCGCTCGGTTGGCAGCTTCCCGCCCTTCCTTCTCTGCCACCTCATCGTATTGCCGCCAGGTGAACACCTTATCACCGAATTCCCGTTCCGCCAGTTCGTAACCCCAGTTTTTGAAGGAGCCTTCGGTAAACTTCATGATATTGCCTTTATGGACCAGGGTGACGCTTTTGCGGCCGTTATCCAGAGCGTATTGGATCGCCGCCCGTACCAGACGCTCCGTTCCTTCCCTGGAGACAGGCTTGATACCGATTCCCGATGTTTCAGGAAAACGGATTTTCTTCACACCCATCTCATCTTGCAAAAAGCGAATCACTTTTTGGGCATCAGCCGTTTCCGCTTCCCACTCGATGCCGGCATAGATGTCTTCGGAGTTTTCGCGGAAAATCACCATATCAACTTGTTCCGGTCGCTTGACGGGAGAGGGTACACCGGAAAAATAGCGAACAGGGCGCAGGCAGACAAACAGATCTAACTCTTGGCGCAGAGCCACGTTAAGGGAGCGAATTCCCCCTCCGACCGGCGTGGTCAAAGGCCCTTTGATGGCGACAAAGTATTCGCGAATCGCCTCCAGGGTTTCTTCCGGCAACCATTTACCTAGTTGATTATAAGCTTTTTCCCCAGCGAAAATTTCCATCCATTCAATTTTTCTTTTGGAGTCGTATGCTTTATCTACAGCGGCATCCAGGACACGGCGAGCGGCTGCCCAGATATCCGGGCCTGTGCCGTCCCCCTCGATGAAGGGGATGATCGGACGATCCGGTACTCGAAGTTCTCCGTTTTCTACCGTAATCTTTTCTCCTGCCTGAGGTGCTTCAAACCGTGTCATAAAAAACACTCCTTTTCCTTCTCAACGGGAAGGATTGATGTTCCCGCTTTTTTATCTTTTTTCAATCGGGAGGTAGGATTGGTTAACCGGCCCCGTGTATTCGGCGCGGGGACGGATCAGACGGTTATCGGCATACTGTTCGAGAACATGGGCGGTCCAGCCTGTTACACGACTGATGGCAAAAATCGGGGTAAACAGCTTACGCGGAATCCCAAGATAAGCATAAGTGGAAGCAGAATAGAAGTCCACATTGGGTTTCAATCCTTTTTTCGCCTCAACCAGCTCGTTCACCTTCATGGACATTTCATACCACTTGCGATCCCCCGTCGACTCAGACAGCTGACGGGACATTTCCTTCAGGTGTTTGGCCCGGGGGTCCCCATCTTTGTAGACGCGATGGCCAAAACCCATAATCTTTTCCTTGTTATCCAACTTGCGCTGGATCACTGGTTCTACCTGGTCCAGCGTAACGATCTCTTCTTCCAACATGGCCATCACCCGTTCGTTGGCACCTCCGTGAAGGGGACCTTTCAAGGTGCCGATCGCTGTGGTGATAGCCGAATACATGTCAGAAAGGGTCGCCGTTGTCACACGGGATGCAAAGGTGGAAGCGTTTAGCTCGTGATCGGCGTGCAAGATCAACGCCTTGTCAATCGCCTTGACCGCCGTCTCATCCGGCTCCTTGCCATGTAACATATAAACGAAATTCTCGGCATGACTGTATTCAGGGCGAGGCGAGACGGGTTCCAGACCCTTTTCAAGGCGGAACAGAGCAGCAACGATGGTCGGCAGTTTGGCAGCCAGGCTTATTGCTTTCCGCTGATTGGCTTCGTGGCTGTTATCATCCGCCTCGGCATCGTACATGCCCAAAGCGGACACCGCCGTCCGAAGGGCTGCCATCGGGTGAATATCCTTCGGAAATGCTTTCAACTGCTCCAGCACCTCTGGGGGAAGCTCAGCTGAAGCACCCAATTGTTTTTTCAACTGATCCAGCTCATCCTGCTTGGGCAGGCGGCCGTTCCAGAGGAGAAACATCACTTCCTCAAAATTGGCGTTATCAGCCAATTCATCGATGTTAATCCCGCGATAGCTCAATACGCCATCCACGATCGAGCTGATCTCCGAAGTGAGAGCTACAACACCCTCCAATCCCTTCGCAACCGACATGGCAATCGCTCCTTTACAGTTGGTTATGGTGTACGGGCACTGCTAGGCGTGCTTCATTCGAAATGAAACATCAATGCTGTGAATTTTTATTCATTAACAGAAACAAAGCGCTCCTGCAAAACTTCCCCTGTTGACGGGCGCTTTGCCGAAATGAACAAAATGAACAATAAGTAGAACCCTGAGGCCGCTGCTCTGCGATGGACCGGTTCCAGTGCTGAAATACAAGCTGCCTTTGGTGCCCTGTTTCGCCTATTCTAGTTTACCACAAAAAAAAAACGTTATCATCATGATGGGTACCCATAAAACATGGTGACTTCTCCTACGCCAAGAACAGACCATAACCGTTTCGTTTCTGACCATGGCCGAATCACTGGGTTTTTTCACCGTTTTTTTATACAATAAAGAGGAGTTCTCGGCTGAACCACTGTGATCGAGGGAAGGATGAAATGACGGGAACCATAGACAGGAAGGAGATTCCACATGGACCGCGAAACGGCTTTCAGGATCGCTCTCCGTGCCATATTAGTCATTACAACAGCTGTCATCGTTTATTATGTATTGCGGTTTGCCATACCACTCCTCTACCCATTTTTAATCGGCTGGGTAATCGCCATGTTGGTTGAACCGCTAGTCCGCTGGCTGGAAACGAAGGTCCGTCTTCCTCGTTGGGCCGGGGTCAGTCTTATGCTGCTCCTCGTCATCGGCACCCTCTTGAGCCTGATGATTTTTCTAGTGTCGAGAATTGTCGTAGAACTGACAAAATTGGCGGAGCACCTGCCCGGTTTTATTAATCGCATCAACGATTATTTGTTGGACACATTTGTTCATGAAGATACAGAACTGAGTCGCATGATCCATGTCATCCAGGAGTACATGCAAAAAAACCCTGAACAAAGCTCGGAAATCATGAATGGCATTCGGGATAATCTCGGAGTGATCACCAATAAAGGGACGCAGTTGATCACCGACATTCTGGCCGGGATCGGCTCCTTTTTGAGCAATCTCCCGTACTATGCGACTGTGCTTATCTTCATCGTTCTGGCTTCCCTCTTTATCGGGTTGGATTGGCCGAGACTGCGAAGCGGGATCTTACGTCTCATTCCGAAACGGATCCAACGGACCGGCGGATTGATCTTCCATGATTTGCGCAAGGCATTGTTTGGTTTTGTCCGGGCTCAATTAACCCTGGTCCTGATCACCGGGATCATCGTCTGGTTTGGTCTCAATTTGATGGGAATGGACTACGCCCTCACGCTGGCCCTAATCATCGGCGCTGTGGATCTTTTGCCTTATTTCGGTGTAGGGGCGGTCCTCGTTCCTTGGTCGGGCTTTCTCCTCCTGACCGGTGACCCCCGGCTCGGCCTAGCCATCGCTATCCTTTACTTGATCATCGTCGTGGTTCGCCAGTTCCTGGAACCCAAACTGGTTGCCACCAACATCGGATTAAATCCCTTGCTCACCTTAATTGCTCTGTTTACAGGTTTGAAACTGATCGGGGTTTTCGGTTTGATCGTCGGCCCTGTAGTCGCCGTCATCCTGATCGCCCTTCATCGCGCAGGCGTTTTTATCGATTTGTGGCACTTTATTATGCGCGGATCGCTGAAAAACCGCTCCTGATTTTTGAGAAGGGTTGTAGAAGGGATCCGCCATAAGCCGCCGCCCTCGGTTGCAGAAACCGAATGATTTTAGATGCCCACAGGTCAAGGCCCTTCTTTCAAGCTTCTTGCAGCGACCTTCCCGGGCATCTCTAGCGCCGCCGCACATGCCAAAAGACACGCCCCTCCCCGATCATCCGGGTCAACTGCCGTTTGACCCACCATTTGACGATCCCTCGGGTGTAGGGGAGCAACAGCGGGATCCCAACGATATCGGTAAAAAAGCCTGGGGTCAGCAGCAACAACCCTCCCCCCAATATGCAGACACCGTCCAGCATCGCCTCCCCGGGCAATTCACCCCGGGAGAGTTGCAGCTGAGCCAGGCGGAGGGTGGAAACCCCTTCACGACGAGCGAGAGTACCCCCGGCAATACCGGTCGCAATCACTAACAAGACCGTCGGCCAGGCGCCGATGAGGTTTCCCACAGTGACCAACCCCCAGATTTCCAGGGCGGGAACGATAATCAACAACAGGATGATCAGACGCAACATGACTCATTCCTCCGATGGCTGGTGTAAAGTTTGCAGTTTACGGAAGAGTTCCGGTTCCCGGTGCTCCAGGTTAAAACGTTTCATCTCCCGGTCCGTCCACAGATGAATCGTCTCGCCTCGGGCGAGCAGCACATCGTCTGTCAATCGGCGCACTTCGTAGCTGAAGGTTATTTTCGGCCCCCTCATCTCACGGATCCTGGTTACAATGCGGACTTCTTCCTCATACCGAGCCGGGAGGTTGAAGCGACAGTGAAGATCGACTACAGGTAGCAGGATCCCCCGTCGCTCCAGTTCACCATAGGAAATTCCGATTTCCTGAATCAGAGCCGTTCGACCCACCTCAAACCAGACAGCGTAGTTGCTGTGGTGAACAACACCCATTTGGTCCGTCTCCTGGTATCGGACACGGATTACGGTTTCATGACGATTGGGTTGCGACATTTGTCTGTACTCACCTCCAAACGACCTTATGATATCATAAATCTACAATTTTCGGCTCTTCTCGTCTCTTTACATAATCTGACGGCCAAGCACACATATTATGAATGGTCAAGTCGGTTTGGTTTCCTGCCACCATGCCAAGAAACAACAATCAACATCACAGGTGATAAAAGGAGGGTGAACAGTGAAACTGCGGCGGCGCAAAACACGGCGAAAGAAGCTTCGTTGGTGGATCTATCCCCGACTTCGCACCATCTAACCCGCCGTCAATCCAATCGATGCAAACCGCATTTTGCCATGTTCCATTGTTTGTTTTCTATAAAGAAGAGCGCTGGTATATAACCAGCGCTCTTCTTCGTGATCAGAGGACATTGGCACGGCCGGAATAAATATGACCACGCTCAGAATCCACCGTCACCTGCATCCCGTCCTGAAGCAGCCGGGTGGCCTTCTGCACCCCGACAACCACCGGGACTCCGAGGCTGAGACCCACGACGGCAGCATGGGAGGTGAGCCCCCCTTGCTCCACGATCACGGCAGATGCTCGTTTAAAGGAGTCCATCATATCTTTATCGGTGGAACGGGTGACGAGAATAGCTCCGTCTCTCATTTTGGAGCGAATTTCTTCGGAGGAAGTGCCCACCACCACTTCTCCGGTAAGCACTTTTTTTCCGACTCCCTGCCCCTTCGCCAATACATCACCGATCACATGCACCTTCATTAGATTGGTCGTGCCGGAGTGGCCCACAGGAACACCAGCTGTAATCACCACCAGATCCCCATGGCGGACCACACCGGACTCCAAAGCCGACTGGATGGCGGTATTGAGCATTTCATCGGTGGTATCCACCCGATTGCCTTTTACAGGATAAACTCCCCAGACCAGGGCCAGCTTGCGCATCACTTGATCATGGCGGGTTACGGCCAAAATCGGTGCTTTCGGGCGATACTTGGAAACCATACGGGCGGTCTTCCCGCTCTCCGTAGACGTGATCACCGCCGAGGCATTCAAAACGGCCGCGGTGTGAACGACAGACTGGCTGATGGAGTCGGGGATACTCACCTCTAGTGCACGGATCCGGTCATGAAATAGATCATCGTATTGAAGGGATTCCTCAGTGGTGGAAGCGATGCGATCCATGGTTTGTACCGCTTCCACCGGATATTTGCCGCTGGCGGTTTCACCGGACAGCATAATGGCGTCCGTTCCATCGAAAATAGCATTGGCGATATCGCTTGCCTCCGCACGGGTGGGGCGAGGATTTCGCTGCATGGAGTCCAACATCTGGGTGGCCGTGATGACCGGTTTCCCCAGGTGGTTGCATTTCTGGATCATCTCTTTTTGCAGAACAGGCACTTCCTCTGCAGGGATTTCCACACCTAAATCCCCCCGAGCCACCATCACACCGTCAGAGATGTCGAGGATCTCATCCAGATTGTCAATGCCCTCCCGGTTTTCGATCTTGGAAATGATGTGGATGTCGGCGCCCATCTCTTCAATCACCTGACGGATTTCCAACACATCATCAGGCTTTCGCACGAAGGAAGCCGCAATAAAATCGATATGTTGTTCAATTCCGAAGCGGATATCCGCCTCATCCTTCTCTGTGATCCCGGGCAGATTGACGGAAATCCCCGGCAGATTGACCCCTTTCTTATTCTTCAATTCCCCGCCGTTTTCGATGCGGCAGTGAACCTCGGTTCCCTGGATCTCCTCCACCTTCAGACTGATCAAGCCATCGTCCACCAAAATGGTGGACCCCGGTTTCACATCTTGGGGCAACCCCTTGTAAGAGACAGACACCCGGGAAGCATCTCCCTCTATCTCTTCTGTGGTCAAGGTGATCTTTTTCCCCGCTTCCAGCTGAACCTGTCCTTCCTTCAGAATCCCGGTGCGAATTTCAGGCCCCTTGGTATCCAACAGGATGGCCACCTTTGTGCCCATCTCCTGTTCCACCTCACGAATGGTTTTGATCCGGCGGAGATGCTCCTCATGGGAACCGTGGGAAAAATTGAGCCGAGCCACATTCATACCAGCCTGAACCAATGCTCGAAGGGTCTCTTTCTCTTCACTGGTCGGACCGATCGTGCATACAATTTTGGTCCTGCGCATGCCCATGCCCTCCCTTTTATATAGCCAAAATACCGGCCAAATCGTACATCGCCATGTCCGGTTGATGTTTCATGGAAAAGGCTTTGTCAAAGTCCACTCCGACGATCGCGTTTTTGCAAATGGCCACCATTTGATCCTTCTCTCCGTCGATCAACAGATCCACCGCTTTGGCCCCCATTCGACTGGCCAATACTCGATCAAAGGCGGTCGGGGAACCGCCGCGCTGAATATGGCCCAACACAGTCACCCGGGTTTCCATCCCGGTCTTATCTTTGATCTGACGTCCGATATCCACCCCGCTGCCGACTCCTTCGGCCACAATGATGATACTGTGTCTTTTACCGCGCCGGTTCCCCCTCTCCAGGCGCTGAACAATGTCGTCCAAATTGTGGGGAGCTTCCGGAATTAGGATCGATTCTGCACCGTCGGCCAGTCCGGACCACAGAGCGATATCCCCTGCGTCGCGCCCCATCACTTCCACGATATAGGTTCGTTCATGGGAGGTAGCTGTATCCCGGATCTGATCGATACATTTAATCACCGTGTTGACCGCAGTATCAAAACCGATGGTGTAATCCGTTCCAGCGATATCATTGTCAATGGTACCGGGAACGCCGACAGTGGGAAAACCCTGTTGCGTCAATTTCTGCGCACCCCGAAAACTTCCGTCTCCCCCGATCACCACCAACCCGTCGATACCTTCATTTTTAAGATTTTCCACGGCCCTGGCCTGCCCTTCAGGGGTTTTAAATAGAGAGCTGCGATCGCTGTAGAGAACCGTACCTCCTCGGTGAATAATATCCCCAACGGAGCCCAGATCCATGGGCGTAAAATCCCCCTGAATCAAACCGGTATACCCACGGCGGACACCGATCACTTCCAGCCCGTGATGATGACCCTTACGAACCACGGCACGAATGGCCGCGTTCATACCTGGCGCATCACCTCCGCTGGTCAAAACAGCAATACGATTCATCGTGTTCACCTCATCCTATGGAATCAACAAAATCCGACCCCCCGGGACTATTATTGTCCCTGTGGGACAAAAAGAGAATACCGTGGGAATACTAATCCACGGTATGGTAGACCCCGATCTGGCTAAATTTTTGATGGCGATCCTGCACCAACTGCTCCCCATCCATCATCAAGAGCGGTTTCAAGGTGTTCGTAATCGCGTCCTTGATTCTCTCCGCCTGAAATTGGGGATCTTTGTGCGCTCCGCCCTTTGGTTCGGGGATCACTTGATCCACTACCCCTAGCGTTTCCAAATCCTGTGCCGATATTTTGAGCGCTTCGGCAGCTTCCTGTGCTTTTGCCGCATCCCGCCACAAAATAGCGGCGGCTCCCTCAGGGGAGATAACGGAATAATAAGCGTGCTCCAGCATCAACAGGCGGTTGCCCACGCTGATCGCCAGCGCACCACCGCTTCCCCCTTCCCCTGTCACGACGCAGACGATGGGAACCCTAAAGCCCGCCATCTCTCTCAGGTTGCGGGCGATCGCTTCTGATTGCCCGCGCTCCTCCGCCTCTACCCCGGGATGCGCGCCTTGGGTATCGACAAAACAGATGATGGGGCGGCGGAACTTATCCGCCTGCTGCATCAGCCGCAGGGCTTTCCGGTAACCTTCCGGGTGGGGGAGCCCGAAATTGCGGGCGATCTTGTCTTTGGTATCTTTGCCCCGCTCGTGTCCGATCACCGTCACCGGTCGACCGTCCAGCTTGGCAATTCCTCCGATAATCGCCGGGTCGTCACCATAAAGCCGATCGCCGTGGAGCTCCATAAAGTCGGTGAAAATATGTTTGATGTAATCAGCGGTAGTGGGCCGGGACGTATGCCGGGCGATTTGCACCTTCTGCCAGGTAGTGAGATTGCCGTAGATTTCCCGTTCCAAGCGACGGGCTCTCTCCTCCAAGTTTTTAATTTCATCACTGAGATCGATCGACTTTTCCTCTGTAAATTTCTCCAATTCCTCTATCTTTTCCCTCAGCTCAATGAGCGGCTTCTCAAAGGGAAGGGTTCCGTTGGTGGTCGCCATAGCCATCCCCCCCGCTGTGGAAATCCAAGATCCGGATCAAGGTTTCTCGCATGTTTCTGCGGTGAACCACTTGATCCAGTTGCCCGTGTTTTAACAGAAATTCGGCGGTCTGAAAATCCTCGGGCAGTTCTTGCCGAACCGTCTGCTCGATCACACGCCTGCCGGCAAAGCCGATCAGTGCCCCAGGTTCAGCAATGTTGATATCACCCAAAGAGGAGAAACTGGCGGAGACACCGCCGGTCGTCGGATCGGTCAATACTGAGACGAACAGCAGGCGCTTTTCATGCAACCGCTCTAAGGCTGCACTGGTTTTGGCCATCTGCATCAGGGAGAGAACCCCCTCCTGCATACGGGCCCCGCCAGAAGCGGAGAACAATACGAAGGGGTATCCCTTGACCGCCGCGCGATCCGCGGCCCGGGCTATCTTTTCGCCGACAACCGATCCCATGCTTCCCATTCGAAAGCGGGAGTCCATGACGCCGACGATTACGGGGAAACCGCCGATGGTTCCCTCTCCAGTAACCACCGCTTCGTTTTGTTCTGTTTTTTTGCGGTCTGCTTCCAGTTTTTCTTTATAATGAGGAAAAGATAACGGATCCTCAGAAATCAGATCTGAATCGAATTCAAAAAAGTTCCCTTCGTCCACCGTCAACCGGATTCGCTCCGGTGCAGACAGGGTGAAGTGATAACCGCAGTTTTTGCAGACCTTCAGGTTTTTTTCCAACTCTTTGGCAAAACCGATGTTTCCGCACCGGGGACACTTCAGGACAATCCCTTCGGGGATCTCTCTTTTTGCCTGCTCCGAAGGAATGGTAGCGTACTTTTTCTGTTTGCGAAACAGATCCTTTAACACGGTTACACCCCTCATCTGCACTTGAAATTTTTCTCGGCCCCCGGCCCCCGCCGTGCAGAACCGTTTATCGTGAAGGCGAATCCCCCGATGTTCTGCTTGACGAAACACATCATAGCACACTGGATGGCCGAGAAGCAAAACGCTATCTGAGAACTGGTGATCATCTATTCAATCTCTTCACCTTCGACACGGAAAAAACCCGCGGCGGTCAGATGAGCTTCCAGCTTCCTTTCCGCTTCGCGGGGGTCATGTCTTTTGATGGCATCCAAGATTTCCCGATGTTCCCGCAGCGCCACCTCGGGACGGCCGCGGCGTTTTAGTGAAGATTCACGTACCGTTTGTCCAAACTGAATCACGGGATACCAAGCTCGTGTCAGCAAATGGTTATGGGAAGCAAGCATCAACTGGTGGTGAAACTCATAATCTTCCTCCACCGGAACACTTCCTTCCTCGACACGTCTCTTCATTCGGGACCAAGCCTCTTCCAAGGAAGCCAAGTGATCGGCATCAGCCCGCTGGGCCGCTAGCCGAACGGCCCCCGACTCCAGCAGGACTCGCATTTCCAGAAGGTTATCCCGGGAGCGTTGATCCCGCAGGATGTAGAACGCGAGCAAATCTACCAAACGATGATTTCGATAAGGTTGCAGAAATGTGCCCTGTCCTCTCCGTGTGGTGATGATCCCGAGAAGTTCCAGGGCTCTCAGCGCCTCGCGAACCGTTGACCGCCCCACCTGAAGACGGGTCACCAATGCCCGTTCAGAGGGCATCTGGTCACCGGGCTTCAGACCCTCTTCATCGATAACTTGATGAATCCTGAGCAGGATCGATTGGAATTTTGTAGAACCCAATTCCCCGAATACATCTGACACCACACTACGCTCCTCCTGATATCTGCAGTCGTTCTTTATTTATCGTTTTTGAGTCAGCTGCAATGTTCGTTCATAAACCTCGTCCGGATCGACTTCGATGCGGGCCGCCCTTGTCTCCATGGCGGAGCGGGCCACTTCGGCAGCCACTTTGGGGGCAACCAAAGAATGGAAGGGAGCGGGAATCACATACTCAGGTGACAGCTCATCGGGTTCAATCAGCTCAGCGATGGCATAAGCTGCCGCCACCTTCATCTCCTCATTGATCTCTCGTGACTGCGCATCCAAAGCCCCGCGGAAAATTCCGGGAAAAGCGAGGACGTTATTCACCTGGTTGGGGAAATCGGAACGACCGGTTCCGACCACTTTAGCCCCGGCTTCATAAGCATCATCCGGCATAATCTCGGGAGTCGGGTTGGCCATGGCGAAAATGATGGGATCCCGGTTCATCGAACGGACCATCTCCTTGGTGACGGCTCCGGCCACAGACACCCCGATAAAGACATCGCTCCCTTTCATCGCCTCCGCCAAGGATCCGCGGACTCCGTCCCGGTTGGTCACTTTAGCGATGTTCTCCTTGATGCTGTTCATGCCTTCTCGGCGCCCCTCATAAATAGGGCCCTTGCTGTCGCACATGATGATATCTTTGACACCCAGGGAAAGCAATAATTTGATAATAGCGATCCCGGCTGCACCGGCACCATTGGCTACCACCTTGATCTCGCCGATCTCCTTGCCCACGACTTTTAATGCGTTGATCAGTCCAGCCAATGTGACGATAGCTGTTCCATGCTGATCATCGTGGAACACGGGGATGTCTACTTCCTTTTTCAGCCGCTCTTCAATGAGAAAACATTTTGGAGCGGCGATATCTTCCAAGTTCACTCCACCGAAGGTGGGGGACATCAGCTTGACGGTCTCGACGATTTTATCTACTTCATTGGTATCCAGGCAGAGGGGAAAAGCATCCACGCCAGCAAAGGATTTAAATAGAACCGCTTTTCCTTCCATGACAGGCATAGCCGCTTGGGGACCGATATTCCCCAGCCCGAGCACCGCTGTTCCGTCGGACACGACGGCCACCAAATTCCCTTTGGCTGTGTAATCAAAAACTTTGGCCGGATCGGTATGGATCTCCTTGCAAGGTTCAGCCACACCGGGTGAATAGGCCAGACTCAAATCCCTGGAGTTGTTGACAGCCACTTTCGAACCAACCGTCAGTTTTCCCTGTTGTTCTCGGTGTAGCTTCAAAGCATCTTCACGCAAAGAGGACAATCCTTTCACTCCTTTATATCCGGTCACGCGGTGGTCAGACCACTCGGGCGATATCTCCTATTATAGCAAATGAATAGAGTGAAAAGAAGGAGTTCCTATCATCCATCGGCAAAAAATTCAGCAGGTTCTCACAGAGAATCAAACCATTTTCGGGCCAACCGCTTCAACTGATGGCGCTTCTCCTCTTCACATAGTCCAGATCCCTTGATCGCCCTTCTCTCCTCGTCCAAGGCTTCTAACGCCTCGGCCCATTTTTCATCAAACTGTTCCGCCAGCTTGTCCCGGATCATCCCGGCCAAGATCGGACTGGCCCCGCCGGTAGAAACAGCCAGTGTAAGCCACCCCTGTTGCAAGCTGGTGGGAACGTGGAAATTGCCCCGGTCCGGTTGATCCACCACATTGACCAGCTGGCGGTCACCGGCCGACTCGGCCACCTTACGATTCACCTCCGGCGAATCCGTTGCGGCCACCACCACCCAAGCCCCTTCTAGATCGGCGGGGGCAAAAGGTTTCTCCCGATAAGTCACTTTCCCTTCTGCGGCCAAGACCCGAATCGCTTCCTGCGCTCTTTCGGCGACCACCGTCACACAGGCGCCGGCTATCAAAAGCCAGCGAATGCGACGGGCGGCCACCTTTCCGCCTCCGACCACCACAGCCGGCTTTTGGCTGAGATCCAGCATGATCGGTGTATGAATCAGAAGAGCACCTCCTTTTCCATTCTGATCGATCACATCTACTGGTTTTTACTCAGATATCAAATAAGATCCGGAGGATAAAAAAGCCGCCTTGCGGCGGTATGCAACAGTTACAGGTTCATTGTTTGACAACTTCTCGATGCTAGATTCCCGCCGACTCCACGGCGGATTCGATCCCGCTCATCTGAATGCAGGACTCAAACCAAGCCAGTTTCTCCCTGAGGGCGACCACCTCCCCCACGAGGATCAGCGTGGGATTTTCCACCTGATGACGGCGAGCGAGCTCCGCCACCCCGTCCAAGGTGCCCGTCACCGTTCGCTGTCCACGGGTAGTTCCCCAGTGTATGAGAGCGACTGGCGTCTCCGGAGCGCGGCCAAAGGCCAGGAGTTTCTCCCGAATCCGAGGGAGGTTTTTTACCCCCATGTAAATGGCTAGGGTATCCACCCCCCGGGCCAGGTGCTCCCACCTCAACTCTTCAGCCTCTCCTTTTTTCCGGTGTCCAGTGACAAAGGCAAAGGTGGAGGCAAAATCCCTGTGGGTAACTGGTATGCCGGCATAGGCGGGGGCGGCGATTCCCGCGGTGATCCCGGGGATCACCTCAAAGGGAACCCCGTGGCGAACCAGGCTCTCCGCCTCTTCCCCGCCCCGACCGTAGACAAAGGGGTCGCCCCCCTTCAACCGGGTGACGACCCGACCCGCCAGGGCGTGTTTCGTCAAAAACCGGTTGATTGTCTCCTGTTTCAAGGTGTTGGTTTGGGGCAGCTTGCCGCAGTAGAGGAGGTCCGCCCCCGGTCGGGCATATTCCAATAGCTCCTGATTCACCAGACGATCATAAAGGATGATATCCGCTTCCCGGATGCAACGCACACCTTTCACCGTGATCAGTTCGGGGTCACCGGGACCCGCCCCCACCAGATACACTTTACCCATCGACAAACCCTCCCGACATGTCAGCTCTGTTCCTCCTCGTAAAGGACATATCCGCCCCCTTTACCAATCCGCTTTTTCTCGTAAAGGGTGACATCCTCCACGTCAGGCATGCGTAGAAAATATTTCTCCAGCTCTGTATCGACCAGTTGGAATGCTTCCTGATCATCTCCAGCGGCGATGATGACGGGAATTCTCTCCCCTTCCGCCGCCACTTTAAAACGGTAGAGATACACCTGGACACCCCCCTCAGGAAGCCACTTTAGGAAGGGTTCGCTCCAGAATCTCATCTAAAACCTGTTGCAACTTGTCGACCCCGACCCGATGAACAAAGGAGTGAAAAGACTCTTCCGGCTGTTTTTGCTCCTTAAAATGAAGCAGGAACTGTTTCAGCACTGCGGGGAGGTGTTGGCTATCGATCTTTCCCTTTAGCTTTCGATTAAACTCTCCCCCCTGCTTCAGGGTGCCGCCTACGTGAATCTCAAAGGCGTCGACCAACTCTTTGGTCTCCTTGGATTTCATTTTGATCCCCTGCAACCCGATATCTGCGATCTGACGTTGGCCGCAGGAGTTGGGGCAGCCCACCATATGGATGCGGACCGGTACGTCCACCTCCACTTGCTTATCCAGAAATTCCGCGATCTTACGCATTCTTTCCTTGGTTTCCACCAAGGCCAGGTTGCAGTACTCGATCCCGGTGCACGAGACGGCATACCCGATAAATTTCGGTGGATCGACCGAGATCCGCTTAAAGATCTCCTCCTGCAAAAGGGTTTCTACCTGGTCGTCAGGCACATGGGGAATCACGAGGTTTTGTGAGCTGCAGTTGCGGATTTCCCCGTTACCGTACTTATTAGACACGCGGGCCAGCTCCAGCACCTCATCGGCTGTGAGGCGTCCCATCGGCACGTTTAAGCCGATATAATTGAGCCCCTCTTGTTTTTGCGGATGGACGCCGTAAAAGTAACCAGCGTTCCAATCCGTCAACATATCGGTGCCCTTTGTCGGCAAGGGCCCGGTGTATTCCAGCACTTTCTCCTTAAATCTTTCCGGACCCCAGTCCGCTATCAGGAATTTTAAGCGGTTTCGGGTGCGCTTTTCTCGGTAGCCATAGTCCCTAAAGATGGTGGTGATGGCCACGGTCACTTTCTTCACCTCTTCGGGCCGGATGAAGAGGTCCAGCGTCTCCGCCAGATACGGACGGGAGGATAGCCCGCCGCCCACCTTCACGTGGAAACCTTTCACCTCTTCCCCATCGATGGTCTTCACCGCCGGGGTAAAGGCGACACAGTTGATCTCCGCATTCGATGCGTTTTTTTGGTTGGCGCTGATCGATACCTTGTACTTTCGAGGCAGGTTGGAAAAGTCGGGGTTGTGCTGAAAGGTTTCATATACTTCACGAACGATAGGAGTGGTGTCCAACAGCTCGTCAGGGTCGATCCCCGCCAAGGGATTGCCCACGATATTGCGGGTGATATCCCCACAGGCGCCGGCAGTAGACAGCCCCACTCGTTTCAGGCGCTCAAAAATGTCAGGAATGTCCTCAATCCGCAACCAGTGAAACTGGACCGCCTGCCGGGTGGTGATATCGTAAATCCCCCGACCGTAATCCCGGGCGATTCCAGCCAGCGTCACCACCTGGTCATAGTTGAGAATACCGGAGGGGATGCAGACCCGCATCATGAAGTATCCCTCTTCCCGGGGGCGTTGCAGATAGAGGCCAGCCCATTTAAACATCGGCCACTCTTCTTTAGGAATCGATGCAAAGCCCGATCGGGCATACTCTGGAATCTTTTGAAAGATCTCCAAACCATCCATCTTTAACTTCTGTTTCTCTGTAGCATTGATCTTGTCGTTGTTTGCCCAGTGTTTTTCGTAAGCCACGGCCCTACCTCCTCAATCCTTGATCCCAGGAATCAATCTCCGTTGTCGCAACCAATCCAACATGCAGTCCACAGATTCCTCCACTGTCGATCCTTCGGTATCGATGGTCCATTCCGGCGACAGCGGTTTTTCGTAGGGGGCGCTCACCCCGGTAAATTGTGGAATCTCACCTGTTCGCGCTTTTTGGTAAAGCCCTTTTGGATCCCGCCGCTCACATTCATCGAGGGAGCAACGTACGTAGATCTCAATAAACTCCCCTTCCTCCAACAGCCGGCGAACGTGCTGACGATCTTTCCGATAGGGAGAAATAAAGGCGGTCAGGGCAAATTGTCCACTGTCCACCAGCAATTTTGCCACTTCACCGATGCGCCGGATATTCTCCTTGCGATCCTTCGGCGAAAATCCCAAGTCTTTATTCAGTCCATGTCGAATGTTGTCTCCATCCAGTACGTAACTTTTTACCCCCAGTTCGTTTAGGCGTCGATCCAGAGCATTGGCCAGGGTCGACTTGCCCGACCCCGACAACCCCGTAAACCAGAGAACAGCGCTCCCGTGACCATTTTTTTGTCTGCGTTCCGCTTTGGTGACGGCGGCTTCATGCCAAACGATGTTTGTGGCCATGTTTTTCCCTCCTTAACCGGTGGTCTGCGTCTCCTTTTGCAATCCGCGAATCAATACATCGGCCACTTCCGGCCGGCTGAAGGTAGCCGGCGGCCGCTCCCCGTTGCGGAGCATCTCCCGCACTTTAGTCCCGGACAATACGACATGGTCTTCGTTTCCATGGGGACAGGTTTTGGTGGAGGCCATATTTTCGCATTTGCGACAATAGAAACTGTGTTCAAAGAAAAGGGGCGTAATCCCCAGTTCCTCTGGGGTGAATTCCGAGAAAATCTTTTGCGAGTCATAGGTGCCGTAGTAGTTGCCAACACCGGCATGATCCCGGCCCACGATAAAGTGGGTGCAGCCGAAGTTCTTTCTCACCAACGCATGAAAAATCGCTTCCCGCGGTCCGGCATAGCGCATGGCGGCGGGAAAGACGGCCAAAAAGACCCGTCCGGCGGGATAATAGTGTTCCAGCAAAACTTCATAACTTTCCATCCGTACCGGTGCTGGAATATCGCCTGCTTTGGTCTCACCCACCAGCGGATTGAGAAACAGACCGTCCACCGTCTCCAAGGCCGTCTTCTGGATGTATTCATGGGCTCGGTGGACCGGGTTGCGCGTCTGAAAACCGACGATCGTTTTCCACCCTTTATCGGCAAAGATTTTGCGGGTATCCGCAGGATCCAGATGGCGATCGGCAAAACGTTTGGCCGGCCGGCGCACCAGTTCGATCGGACCGGCCAGGTAGATCTCCGGTCGAGAGAAAAGTTTAGCCACGCCGGGATGATCCGTTTCCGTCGTCAGATACACTTGTTTTGCCTCCCACTCTTTGTCGGGAGAGTACTTCTCCTCTAGTTGAAGCACCCCGTAGAGGACTCCATCCTTCACCAACTTCACCCGTTGGCCGATTCTCAATTGGTCCGCTTTTTCCCGGGAAACGGGTAGGGTGATAGGAATCGACCAAGGCAGACCGTTGCTCAATCGCATGTGATCCACCACCGATCGGTACTCCTTTTCACCGAGAAAACCGGTGAGTGGACTGAAAGCTCCAACTCCGATCAGTTCCAGATCACTCAAGGCAAAGGCGTCCAGTTCCACTTCCTGTTGAATCGATTCTGTCTCCACATCCGGACGCCACCGGTTGATCAATGTTCCTCCATGTGGATGGCTGCTCATATAAATGCCCCCTCGTTGATATTGATGATCCGATATATGAAAACGGCTGGTATGTGTGCAACTTTTCACGCGACCTGAGGCGAGGTTCGCCCCCACATTCCCTTGCACCCATAGGACAAGTCTCGCCGGACCCCTCCGCCCCCCGACCCCTTCCGTCTTCGGGCAGAGGTAAAGTAGCTATTTCGGTCCAACGCATCCCCTTTTCCGGAATATCACCTTTCGTGATTCAAATTCCCCCGCCATGTTCATGGAGAGAACGTTTTTCCCGTCGCACGGTTTGAATTAGACTGATCGAACCCAGTGTAGCCAAAAAGACGCTGGTCACGGCGATCACGGAGTAGAAATCGCCCCTCACCAATCCTTCGACCAGACCATAGGCGATCACCAGAGAGAAGACCGGCGACACCACCCATACCTGCAACAATTGTTTGACCACATTCTGCTGCCACAAGGAAAAGCCTTTTCGTGCCGTACCTACACCGATGATGGCGGAGGTGGTCACCTGAGTCAGGGGTACCGGGATGCCGATGAGGGAGGCCCCCGCCACCAACATCGCCCCCGTTCCCGAGACGGCGCTCCCCTCCACCATAGACAAGTTGGTTATCCGCTTTCCGTTGGTCTCCAACACCCTGCCGCCGAGAAGGATCGACCCCAGGGCAACAAAAAACCCGCCGTATAAAATCCCCTCGGAAACCGTAAGCAGTCCTGCCCCGACTAAGGGTCCCACAGCATTGGCCACATTGTTCATCCCGGCGGCAAATGCCTCCAAAAATCCAGTCCCAACCAGTAGCAGGGCCAACCAGCGGCTGCGATTTCCCTTGCGAATGGCGGGGAAACGATGTTCCGCCGCGATCACGGCTTTTCCCGTAACAAAGGCGAGGAGAAAAGCGGTCAAGGGAACCAAAAGCCAAAAGGCGATAATGCCAGCCAAATGGGACCAATACACTTTTTGCAAGGCGACCCCCGCTCCCACCACCGACCCAACCGTCACCTCGCTGGTGGAAAGAGGGATGCCCAGACGATTGGCGATAAAAAGAGAGGAACAAGCGGCGGCCAGAATCAGCACCGCCAACTGGACGGTCATGATCCATTCGGGTACGATTCCCGACCCGATTGTCCGAACCACTTCACCTCCCCCAAGGGCCGCCCCGGCAAACACCCCTGCTCCACTGATCCAAAGGGCGGCCTGACGGCGTCGGACGGCACCTGCTCCGTAAGCGACACCCATCGCGGCAGCTGCCCCGCTCGCTCCGATGTTGACGGCAAAGAAAAAGGCGACGACGAAACCGGTGACGATCGCAGTCATGGATTTCCCATTCCTTTACCGGGTAGTGTGCAGGCCGCACTCCGTCTTTGACCTGCCGGACCACCGGCCCGCCCGGAGATCTTCCCCTTCCGCCACCGGACGGGTGCAGGGAACACAGCCGATACTGGGATAGCCTTGGTCGTGCAACGAATTGTAGGGAAGATCATGTTTATGGATGTAATCCCAGACATCCTTCCAACTCCAATGGATTAAGGGACAGATTTTGATGGAGCGGAAGCGTTCGTCACGGTTGATAAATTGCATGTTCTGACGGGTTGGAGACTGGGCCCGGCGCAACCCGGAAATCCAGGCGGACCTGCCTGTCAACGCCCGCTCCAGAGGGACAATTTTCCTTAAGTGGCAACACCGGTCCGGATCCCGCTCCCACAGTTTGTCGCCGAAAGCCTCCGCCTGCTCCTCCAGAGACAAGTCCGGTCGGAGCCGGTCGATATTCATGTTGGGATATCGTTGTTGGACGGCAGCGATCACCTGATCCGTCTCGCGAAAATGAAGTCCGGTATCCAAAAAGATTAGCCGGGCATCGGAGCGGATGAGCGCGATCAAATCGATTAACACCATGCTTTCCGCCCCAAAACTGCAGGCGTACACCAGCTCGTCCCCGTAGTGGCTGTAAGCCCACTCCAGCGCGTTCACTGCGCCTTTGCTCTCATTGTCGATGGAAAAGACGGGTTTTTCCTTCTCCCAGGTTTCATATGTGAGTTGAACATCCATTCGAGTCCCTCCTTTTCAGCAAAAAGGCGGCCCACACCACAGCTGATGTGGTGCGGGCCGCCTCCGGTTTCTCCGGTCAGCGGATGCGTTCCGCTCATTTCAAGCGCATTTTTTCGTTTTTTTCCAGTTGGATCACCTGGCCGTCCTGTACAACCAATGTAATCGATCCGTATCGCATCCCGTCCAGCATCTCCCGGATCCGCTCGGTGACAGTTTCATAACCATTGTCGGATGCCTTCTTTTTGTCGGACATCCCGGTTCCCCTCCCTCCAGGAATAAAAAAAGCCTTCCCATTTTGGAGAGACTTGAAGGTGAGAAGGTATCATCCTTACCATCTTACTTATCTTCCAAAATGGCTCCCATTTTGCTGGATGTGGCACCTTACAGCTGCAGGTTGCCGGACTTCATCGGGCCAGGTCCCTCCGCCGCTCTGGATAAGATTTATTTCTATCTTAGAGGGTGGCCGATAGGAAGTCAACCATATTTACCTAGTTTTTTGATCGGATTTTATACATTTATGGCGAGACCTCAGATTCCGGTCCGAGAAAATCGGACCACTCTCCAAAGATATTCGTGGAAATCTGCTGCAGCCTCTGTTGATATCGACGGTTCCTCATCTGAAGGAGCCGATAAGACTCCAGATCCCGGGGAATCCAGTCTTCATCCGTGATCAGAGCCTGTTGTCCATCGGAGAGCTGAACCAACCAGCAACCCATGCCATCCCTCCTCGCGGCTTGTTTCTAACCATTCTGGGTGGGAATGCCCCCTTTGAAACCCGAGCATACAAAAAAGACCGATCATTCGACCGGCCCTTTGCCACTTCCTTTCGCATCAGCGAGATAGCGACCCATATCCGGATTTTCATGGGCGATCCGCGCGGAAGCCGCAGCGGCGACCCCCGCGATCAAATCATCAAGAAAGACGTGGATCCTCCCGCCGTGGTTGTTCAGCTTTTGAATCACACCCTCCTTGGTTTTGTCCAGATAGCCGAAACTGGTCAATCCGATCGTCCCATAAACATTGGTGATGGATAGGGCTAAAATCTCATCGATTCCGTACAGCGGTTCGTCCACTTCCATCATTTCTTGTAAGGGAGTGGGAAGACGGTGTCGCTCAGCCAGTTCATCCAGGGCGACCCCGGTGATCAACGCATGCTGCACTTCCCGTTTTTGCATAACATGCTCTACGCTTTCAAGGCATGTTTGCAGATCCAACTGGTCGTTATATGGATGCTGCAGGTCGAAGACGATGGTCGCAATATCGGTCAACGTCACTCCCCGCTTCTTCAACAAATCGATCGTGTGGCGATAAAACAAACCATCCACCTTCTCCAGACCCGTCATGACAATAGATTATGTTCCCCGCCCGTCGCGGGTGCGAAGCGGTTCTTCTTTGACATGAAAGGAATTGTTCCCCATCATTTCCTCCACGCGACGTTTCAGTTCTGGGGAAGGGTGAATGCCATACTTATCCACCGGAAGTTCGCGGATTTGATGGGAGCCCTCATAGAAAAGGCGAACCGGCACTTTCCCGTGCAGGGAGGTTAACACCTGTTTCAGCCGATTGAGCAAACGAGGCCCTTCTTTATCTCGGGGGATCCGAATGTAGGCGATCAACCTCTTTTCCGGATCGAGTCCGCCGTCGGCCGGTGACTCCCGTACCCGTTCCGCCGTCCTCGCCAGACGCTGCAGATCCTCCACGGTATCCGCCAGCAATTTAACCCCATTTTCATGCTGGTTCAAGCGACCGGAGACGATAACAGGCCGATCAACCTGCAACAGGGTCCGGTATTGTCGCAAGGTTCGTGGAAAGACGACCATTTCCGCCTGCCGGGAAAAATCCTCAAGGGTGACAAAAGCCATCGGTTCCCCTTTACGGGTGGTGATCGCTTTCACATCCCGGATCAGTCCGGCTACAGTCACTCGTTCCTTCTCCCGCCCTGTTTCCAGCGCCTCCAAGGTGTGAGAGGTACGGGAAGCAACGGTATCACGGAACTCATCCAGCGGGTGACCGGAGAGATACAGTCCCAGCAGCTCTCGTTCCATCTCCAGTACTTCCCGCCTTAAAAAGGGCTTTACCCCATCATAGGAAAAGCGGGGGGACGGATCGTCCTCCACCTCGTCAAATAATTGGAGCTGATCTTCCGATTGCCGGCGTTGCAACTCACCGCCTCTTTCCATCGCTTCATCCAGCATGGCCAAAAGCTGCGCACGATGCCCCGGGAGGCTGTCCATCGCCCCGCACTGGATCAGGGATTCAATCACTCGACGGTTACAAGTACGCAGGTTGACCCGCCGACAAAAATCGAAGAGGTCTCGGTATGGCTTTTTGCGGCGCTCCTTAAGGATGTCCGTAATCGCATGGGTGCCCACATTTTTCACGGCGGCCAACCCCATCCGAATCGCTCCCTCCCGGACGGCAAAGGTACGCTCACTCTCATTGATATCTGGGTGAAGCACCGAGATCCCGCTTTGTCGGCAAGCTTCAACATACTCCGCCATCTTGCTGTGGTTTCCCATCACCGTCGTCAACAAAGCCGCCATATAATAAAGGGGATAGTTGGCTTTCAGATAAGCCGTCTCGTAGGCAAGCACCGCATAAGCGGCGGCATGACTACGGTTAAATCCGTAATCGGCGAAGCGGAGAATCAGGTCGTATACTTTGTGGCCGATCTCTTCCGTATATCCTTGGCGAAGGCACCCCTCGACGAAGTTCTTCCGCTGCTGATCGAGAACATCTCTCTTTTTTTTGGAGACGGCTCGTCGCAGGATGTCCGCCTGTCCCAGGTTAAAGCCGGCCATCTTGGCCGCTATCCTCATGATCTGCTCCTGGTAGACGATAATTCCGTAGGTATCCGCCAGGATCGGTTTCAAGTCCGGATGGGGATAATGGACCTGCTCCTGACCGTGCTTGGCCCGGATAAACCGTGGAATCTGCTCCATCGGCCCGGGACGGTACAGGGCGAGCACGGCGATCACATCCTCAAAATCCTCCGGCTGCAGATCCCGCAACACCTTCCGCATCCCTGCAGATTCCAACTGAAATACGCCGGTGGTCTCTCCCCGACAGAGCATACGGTAGGTGACCGGATCATCATAATCGGAACCGTTGAAGTCAATCTCCGTCCCTTCCGCCTCCCGGACGGCCTCAATGGTCCGCTCGATCACTGTTAGGTTGCGCAAACCCAAAAAATCCGCCTTAAGCAGCCCGATCTCTTCTAAAGCCTCCATCGGATATTGGGTCAGGCTGATTCCGCCTGTTCCCTCCTCCAGGGGGACATGATCCGTCAGAGGCGTATCCGAGATGACCACCCCCGCCGCATGGGTGGACACGTGGCGTGGAAAGCCTTCTACTTTCCGCACGTTTTCCATCAAGCGAGCCACACGAGGATCTTCCCGAACGGCTCGGTCCAATTCCGAGCCCCTCTCCATCACCCGTTCCAGTTTGACCCCCGGTCCTGAAGGGATCATCTTGGCGACCCGATCCACCTCGGTATAGGGCAAACCCATCACGCGCCCCACATCGCGAACCGCTGCACGGGGAGCCATCGTACCGAAGGTAATGATCTGGGCCACTCGATCCGATCCGTACTTACGGGTCACATAGTCGATCACTTCATCCCGCCGCTCGTCGTTGAAATCGATGTCGATATCCGGCATACTGACCCGTTCCGGGTTGAGAAACCGCTCAAACAGGAGCTTGTACCGAATCGGATCGATATTCGTAATCCCCAGCACGTAAGCCACCAGGCTGCCAGCCGCCGAACCTCGTCCGGGACCGACGGCGATACCCTGCTCCCGGGCAAAGCGGACAAAGTCCCACACGATCAGGAAGTAATCACTAAACCCCATGTTCTCAATCACAGACAGCTCATAATCCAACCGTTTTTTCACTTCAGGGGTGACGGTGCGATATCGTTTCTCCGCCCCTTTTTGGCACAACTCCCGTAACCGGGACGGGGCATCCGTTCCTTCAGGCAGGGGAAAACGGGGTAGAAGCCGTTCGCCGATAGGAATCTCCACTTGACACCGCTCGGCGATCCGCTGGGTATTTTCCAAGGCCTCGGGTATATAGCCGAACAATCTTTCCATCTCTTCCGTCGACTTCAGGTAAAATTGATCAGTCGGAAACCGCAACCGGTCCTGTTCCTCCAAGCGACGGTTGGTCCCGATACACAGGAGACAGTCGTGCATCTCGTGGTCGGTCTGATTCACATAGTGGAGATCGTTGGTCGCCACCAGAGGCAATTGCTGTTCCCGGGCCAAGGAGATCAGATGACGATTCACCTTTTGTTGTTCGGGAATGCCATGGTCTTGCAGTTCCAGGAAAAAATTCCCCTCCCCGAAAATCTCCCGGTATTCCTGCGCCATCCGCCGGGCGTTATCAAACTGACCCTGCAGGATCGCCTGGGGAATCTCCCCGGCCAGACAGGCACTGGTAGCGATTAAACCGCGATGGTAGCGGCGAAGCAGCTCCTTGTCCACTCGCGGTTTGTAATGGAATCCCTTCAAATGGGCCTCACTGACGATTTTCATCAGATTGCGGTACCCCTCTAGCGTCTCTGCTAACAAGAGCAGGTGATGGTTCCGATTTTCCCGAGGGTTAGGACGCTCTTCCAACCGTCCCGGTGTCAAGTACACTTCACACCCGATGATGGGACGGATCCCAGCCCGTTTGCAGGCTTTGTAGAAAGGCAGGACCCCGTACATAGCGCCGTGATCGGTGATGGCCAGCGCATCGAAACCGGTCGCCTTGGCCTCATCGACCAGTTGGTCGATCCGGGCCGCTCCATCCAGGAGACTGTATTCCGTATGCACATGGAGGTGGACAAAGGAACCGTTCATCGTCTTCACCCGATTTTTCCTTAAGAATTGGTCCTCCTATTATAACGCATCGGACAAGTAGAGGCGAACATACAGTCCCCATCCGAGGTTGAGACGAAACCCTCGTCCACATAATCGGGTTCCTTCCTTCATAAATTGAACCAAGGATCTTTGTTGGACAAAGGCGGTGTGGGGATGGGAGAGTTTTGGTCGACCACGGTATTAAACTATTGTATTGCTTTGGGCGTTGTACTCGGGGGCACCTTGCTAGGAGGGATCGGTGCATTCTTCGGTAATGAACCGCCGATGGATACGATGCTCAGGATGTCGGAACATCTAAAGATCTGGGCCCTGGTCGCTGCACTGGGTGGGACCTTCGATACAATCAAATCTTTTGAAGTCCATATCCTGGGCGGAGAGATGAGCCAGGTATTCCAACAGCTCATCTTCATTTTGAGCGCCTTTTTCGGGGCTCACTTCGGAACCGTGCTGATCCGTTGGTTTATTCAAGGGGATCTGTAAATGAACCGATCGACTCGCGTGCAGTTGTTACGGATCGTCGTCGCCTTTCTCTTCGGATTGATCGGAGGCCTCACAGCGATGAATCTTTTATACGGACAAAAGCTGGACTCCCTCTATTTGGAGCGAAACAATCTTTATTACCGCAACAACGAGAAGTACAAAAAAATCCAGATGTTAGAAAAGGATTTAAACAAACATCACGACACCCAATACATCGGACAGGATGTTTCCGTGGAAGTGGAGTTGCCTACAAATGAAAGTCAATTTTATCAGGACAAAATCCGTAAGGAGATACAGGAGATCTTGCAGCCCTTTGTAGGCAAATCGGTCCATTGGGTGAGTGACAACCCGGAAGTATTGGACACGATGATGGCCAAGCGCATCATCCAAATCGATCAGGATCAGAAAGGGACAGCGACATCGAAGTCTTTTCAAATCCGACTCAAATACCTCACCTTTGTCGGAACCAAATTGAAGATCTGGGTGGTTGCCCAGGAAAAACAAAAAGAAACGGAGGAATAGGGAACAAAGCCATGTGATCCATATTAAAAATAAGAATTTCGAATGGACAATCGCCAAACGCCCACCTAAGGTGTATCATATACATAGATAAGGGGGGATTCTGTTGATTATCAGCCGAAAACGTTTGGCCAAAGCGAAGGTGGAAAAACTGAAGCATGGATATTCTGCCTATGCGGAGACCCAAGAGGTAGCCACGTTGATCGAAAAAGAGCTGAATGGGATGGATCTGTCGGTCCGAGTCGACCGGACGCCGATCGGATCTTGGTTTTTCCCCGAAGCTTCCGATGGTCATCCCGCCAGTGATTGCCCCCCGGGAACTGCCGATTCCCATTGTTCCTGATCCTTCCCTATAGGCGCCCTACCGTCCCCCAGGCGGTGGCGCCTTCTATCGATACATACATTTGGAGGCTTCTATATGCAACTGTTTATGGTATTCTTGATCATCGTTGTCGTCGTCACCGCGATCCGCACTTTTTCCAACAGCATTGCCGGGCGACGAGCAGATGGCTTAGACCAACTGAAACACCGAGCCCAAATGAACATCAACATGGGCCTCATGTTTATCGCTGTCGCCCTGATGCAGGGAATCTCTCTAGGAGACTGGTGGATTCGCCTGCTCATGATCGCAGTCGGAGCCCTCGGCATATACAACCTGATTTTCGGCCTCAGAGCAAGGAATTTTTACCGTAAAAAACTGGAGGAGCAGCAGTAACACATGGCCCTTGCCCGGAAATTCCGGGCTTTTTCTTGCTCGGTGATCAAATTTTCCGATATCATAGCCTTGTATCCAAAACGGAGGAGGGAACAAATCTGTGGAAGGTCTTCTCATCTTATTTCTGATCGCTTTTGTGCTGTTTATGGTCGTCCGGATGATCTTCGCTTTGTTGGAGTATCGAAAAACCAAAGACAAAAAACGTTTCCAGGCCAAAGCGTTTTTCTGGATCGGACTTATCCTCATCTTTACCAATCTCTTCAATATCGTGATTGAAGGGGATATGGGCGGCTGGTTCATGCTGTTGGTCGGCGTTGTTTTCACTATACAAGGGATATCCTTAAACAAGCGGCAGCAATCGGAAGCGGAGGAGCGCAAATCCAGCTGAGAACGAAAACACCTTCTTCCCGCCACAGGAAGAAGGTGTTTTCGTTTTCTCAAGAGGTTTTTTCACTTTTCTTGCCGAGACTTTGTGTGATTCGATCCAGTACAATCGCGATAATCACGATGGCTAAACCGCCTTCAAAGCCTTGTCCCACTTCCAGGCGGCTGATTCCTTCCAATACGACCGCCCCCAGTCCGCCGGCGCCGATCATAGAGGCGATCACCACCATAGACAGAGACAGCATGATCGTCTGGTTGACTCCAGCCATCATCGTCGACTTGGCCAGAGGCAGCTGTACTTTAAACAGCTTTTGCGCAGAAGTGGACCCAAAGGCATCGGCGGCCTCAATCAGATCTTGGTCCACCTGGCGGATTCCCAAGTTGGTCAGCCGGATCGTCGGGGGCATGGCGAAGATCACCGATGCGATCACCCCAGGTACCGCCCCCAGTTCAAAGAAGAAGACAGCGGGAATCAAATAGACAAATGCAGGCATCGTCTGCATGAAATCCAGTACCGGGGTGATGATGTTCTTCATCCCTTTGCTCCGGGCTACCCAAATCCCCAGGGGAACACCGACAATCACGGAGATAAGGGAAGCGGTCAATACTAGGGAAATGGTACTGGTTGCCTGTGTCCACAATTGCAAGTTTTGAATCAGCAACAAGCCGAACAAGGTGAACAAGGCGACCGATAAACGACTGGCCAACAAGGCCAAAAACCCGATCACCACTGCCGTGATCACCGGCGGAGCCAAGGTCAGCAGCATCTCGAAGAAACCGACCGTCGGTTCCACCAGATTGGAGATCAAGTCAAACAGGATGGTGAGATTCTCCATCAGCCAATTCACAATCTGCTCGATCCACCGGTCCAGTGGCAGTTTAGGAAATGGCATCGGTGTTCACCCCATTTCCATTACCGGCCAGGGCGGCAAATATGGCCCCGCGCACCACCACACCGCGCAGTTTCCCTTCTTCATCGGTAACGACTGCCGGATAGGCAAAATGATTTTCCGCCATCTGCGGCAAAAGTTCGCTGACCGGAGTCTCTTCTTCAACACGGACCACATCTTTAATCAAAACATCTTCCATCTCTTTTTCCTCTTCCACCACCGCCTTGGCGTCTTCAGCAGCCAAAATCCCGAGGAACTTCCGGTCACGGCCCACCACCATCAAGGTGGAGGTACCTTGTTCCCGCATTCGTTTCAGAGCCACCCTCGGACCTTCCTTCCCGAAGACCAACGCTTCTGACCGTTTCATAATCGAGCCGGCGGTCAAAATCTTGGTCAGATTGACATCTTCCACGAATTTTTCCACGTACGCATTAGCCGGATCGGTCAGGATCTCCTCCGGTGTCCCGATCTGGACGATCTCTCCATCCTTCATCAGCGCGATTCGATCGCCGATGCGCAAGGCCTCGTCCAAGTCGTGGGTAATAAAAATGATCGTTTTTTGCATGGAAGACTGCAGATCCATCAGCTCATCTTGCATATCTTTTCGAATGAGCGGGTCTAGAGCGCTGAAGGCTTCGTCCATCAACAGGATATCTGGATCATTGGCCAGCGCCCGGGCAAGCCCCACCCGCTGTTGCATACCGCCGGACAGCTGGTTGGGACGGCTATCAGCATACGGATTGAGGCCGACCAGACGCAAAGATTCCAAGGCTTTCTGTTTGCGCTCTTCCTTAGAAACCCCTTGAATTTCCAACCCGTACTCCACGTTCTCCCGCACACTTTTATGGGGAAACAGGGCAAAACGCTGAAACACCATGCCCATCTTGGTCCGTCGAATCCGCCGCAGCTCTTCCCGGTTCATCTCAGTCACATCTTCCCCATCCAGCCACACCGAACCTTCTGTCGGTTCGATCAGCCGGTTTAACAGGCGTACAAGAGTGGACTTTCCGCTTCCGGAAAGGCCCATGATGACAAAGACTTCACCAGCCTCAACGGAAAATTGAGCCCGGTTGACACCGACAGTCATTCCCGTCTCCTTTAAAATCTCTTCCTTGCTCTTTCCCTGCCGCACCAACTCCAGGCCTTTGGCGGGGGAGCGCCCAAAAATCTTGGTCACATTTTCCACTTCAATCTTCTTCATATCAATCCCCTTACCCACTTTTTTTGCACACAAATCACAAAATCAGACCTACTTCTTTTCACGTATATGAAACCACTCCCTGATCTAATTTTCCCTACAATTAGGGTTGCCACCATTTCCACATTCCAACCAAGCCCGAAACACAAAACCGGGCGGTTTTGGCGACCGGCCCGGTTCGTTATCTTATCACACTTTTCCGTTTCTAGCGAAATTGGTTCACCGTTCAATCAACTGGGCTGTCACGACCGCTTTACCCACCATATGCCCGTCGTGATATACTTCCACGTCTACTTTTCCCACTTTCCGGCCCAATTCGATGATGCGGGGGTGAATTTGAATCTCCCGTTCCAACTGGACCGGCTTCAAAGTGTACAAAGCCAGGTTATCGGTCACCATATCTCCCTTATGCTGCCGGCGTAAGCGACGGTATGCCGCTTCCGTTATCAATGACGTGAGCACGCCGGTAGACAGATTGCCCAGGGGGTCGGTCATCTGCGGGGCCACCATCCCGCGGAACACAAACTCCCCATCTTTCCCTTTTCCTTCCTCAAAACCCTTGGTGATCAGGTCGTTGATCGTCTCCCCTACCTGGGGCTGTTTTTGCATATACTGCAGGGACTTGATCACATCCTGTCGACTGATCACACCCAACAGGTGGTACTGAGCGTTAACAACCGGCAACAGCTCAATTCCTTCCCACACCATATCGTGGGCGGCAGAGGCCAGGGAGGTTTTCGGCGTCACGGTGATCGGATGTCGAGTCATCACCCGCTCAATCCGCTCTTCAGGGTCATGGCCCACCACGTCTTTGGCCGTCACCATTCCTTGCAGCTTTCCACGTTCATCCACCACCGGATACCGGCTGTGTTCGGTCACCCGCACGGATTCGTGAAAGCGGGATATCCGGTCATCCAGGCGCAGGAATACAGGAGGCTGATCAGGATTGAGCATATCTTCCACCAAGAGAATCTCCTTTTTGATCAGCCGATCATAGATGGCACGGTTAATCATCGCCGCCACAGTAAAGGTATCATATGTACAGGAGATAACCGGCAGTTCCAACTGATCCGCCAGCTGTTTCACTTCCTCGGTGGCATCAAAGCCCCCCGTGATCAAAACCGCCGCCCCTCGTTCCAAGGAGATGCGGTGAGCGTTGTCCCGATTGCCGACAATCAAAAGGTTGCCCGGCTCCACATAACGAATCATCGCTTCCAACTTCATCGCACCGATGACAAACCGGCTCAGCGATTTGTGTAGCCCCGTGCTCCCGCCCAACACCTGACCGTCCACAATATTGACCACTTCGGCGAAGGTGAGCCGTTCAATCTTGGAACGGTGCTTTTTCTCGATGCGGACCGTACCCACCCGTTCCACCGTGGATACCAGCCCCTGGTTTTCTGCCTCTTTGATGGCACGGTAGGCGGTCCCTTCGCTAACCTCCAGCTCCCGGGCAATTTGACGGACCGAAATTTTATGTCCAATCTCCAATCCTTCTATGTATTCCAGAATTTTTTCGTGTTTGGTCGCCACTTGCCTCACTTCTTTCCCCCGAATTAAACGCTTTCTTCCACATTATACATGAGGGAAAATCGGAATACCAAGGGACGGAAGGGAGGATCTCCCACCTCCCGTCCTAACCCCTGTGCTGATACCGGCTGATCGATCCGACGGTTCTCCGCCTGCGGTTCGACTCCAACCACCTTTCTCGCCGCATACGTTCATCCTGGCGCTGTTTCTCACGGTCCAATTGCAACACCTTTCGAAAATTGGCCGCGATCACCAGACAGGCGAAAGTTAACCACGAATAAGCAAACAAGGACGGCATACCAAAATCATCAGATACGGGCAATCTGGGGACGGCGAAAAAGAGAAGGGCTAGCGCCACCACCAAGGCAACGCCGTTTTTCGTCTGAAACATCCCAACCTTCCCCCCTTTATCCGGCTTACTTCATTCTACGGTACAAGCCGGACCTTCATGCAAAAAAAAAGGCGGTGGGTCGCACCGACTTCATCAGTAGGGGGTTTTCATCCTATCTCTATCCTAGTTCTTTGATATTACAACGACATTACACCGGATTTACAGTTTGGTATCTCGGTGAATGGATTTATAGTTCAAAAGATTGACCCGGTTGAACGACTCGACCGTCGATATTTTTCTCCTGCAAGCGGCGCACAAAATCGTCAGCGTCCTGCTCGATCAGCGGGAAGGTGTTATAGTGCATCGGAACCACCTTTTTCGCTTGTACCCACTCCGCCGCCAACAGAGCGTCCTCCGGTCCCATGGTGAAATTGTCCCCGATCGGCAGCAACGCCAAATCGATCTCATTCTGGGCCCCAATCAGTTTCAAGTCGGAAAAGAGACCGGTATCCCCGGCATGATAGATGGTTTTGTCGCCTAGATTCAACAAAATGCCCGTCGGCATTCCTAAATAGGTAATCTCCTGCTTCTCCTCGTCGATAAAGGCGGAGCCGTGAAATGCCTGGGTCAGCTTCATACGGCCGAAAGGAAAGGTATGACTGCCGCCGATATGCATCGGATGTACCTTTTCCACTCCCTGAAATCCGATCCAGGTGGCTAGTTCATTATTGCCGATTACCGTGGCCCCCGTCCTTTTGGCAATCTCCACAGTGTCTCCCACATGATCCCCGTGTCCGTGGGTCAGCAGGATGTAATCCACTTCGATCTCTTCCGGTTTTGCCTTGGCCAAAGGATTTCCGCTCAGAAACGGATCGATGATCAACTTGCTTCCTTCATGGTGGATTTCAAAACAACTTTGCCCGTGAAAAGTGAGCTGCATGCTTCTCCCTCCATCTCAGTTTGGTCACTTTTTGTAGATCTCTTCGATCGGGGCATTCACAATGCGGTGGATATCGTTCATCATTTGACTGAGGCGATGCTCTGCCTCCACGTATCGCTGAAGCGTCGGGTGGGAACGGATCTCCTCCAACAGCCGGTTCAACTCTTGTTCCTTTGCTTCTTCCGGCCTTCTTCCCTCAAGCTGAAGCCTCTGCAATTCCATGGACAGCTCCCGGAATCGTTCCATGGTCCTGCGTTGATCCGGATTTTGACACACTTCACCCCAAACTTCCCTCAGTTGGGAAACCGCTTCCGACCTCTGAAGCTCCCGGGCCAGTTCGTCTGCCTGATCATAAGGATTGGCCGCTGACACCTCATTTCCCTCCTCTGTCCCTCTGTAAACGAAAGACCGCTTCCCTTTTCAGTATAGCATGCCCCCCGGGGGAATCGGCCACCCCCATCTCGGCGGAAATGCACCGCCCCTTTTATTCACCGCCAAATACATGCCTACATAACCTATAGCAGTCACTTAACGCGGAAGGGGATCGCTATGGGGCATGCAAGAGTCGTCATTCAGGTTGTGTCTGAGCACAACTTTCCCCCACATGTCAATATGGTAATCAGTCAATCCCTAGTCGACCGACTCCGGCTGCCCGGGCATCCGGTCAGGGCGACATATGGAAGCGCCTCGGACACCGCCTTCATCCTGACGATTCGAACCAAAACCCCGTTGGTCCGGATCAGTTCCCAGTTGGCGAGCCGATTGAACATCACAAACCAGAAGGTCCTCAATGTGCGGTACGATCCCCGTTATCAACGCCTCCGTTTTGGTCCCCTTCTGGGCATTTTGATGAATCGGGATTTGGAGGGAAGCGACAAACAACTGTTTGGACTAATGGCCCGTTTTCTCGAAGAGTGTGCACAGGCCTGTATGTCCAAAGGGGTCTGTATGGTCGTCTTTCCCCCTGAGGCGATGGACACCTCACAAAAAATTGTACACGGTTGGGAACGTCAAGGAAACCGTTGGCGACAGACCACCGTGCCGTTGCCGGATGCGATTTATAACCGGATCACATCCCGCCGAATTGAACAGAAGCCGGAGTTGCAACAGAAGCTACAAAAAATAAAAGCCCTCAGCCATATTCCTTTTTTTAACGACACCTTTCTGAACAAGCGACAGGTCCACGAGTTATTAATAAAAGATGAAGAAACCCGTCGCCTCCTCCCGGAAACCCAACCGTACCAACCCGCCCGACTCAGGAATATGCTGGAAAAGTATCGGACGGTTTATTTAAAACCGACCAACGGGAGTCTGGGCCAGGGAATCATCCGGGTTACCGTCTCCGGCGGAAAATGGATCTGCCAATACGCAGAATCCTCCCGAACTGTCACCCGGGTCTTCAAGGATCCGAAGGAGGCGATCAGGCAATTGCGGCGGAAAGTATCCCCCACTCGCTACATCATCCAGCAGGGGCTTAATCTTGTCACCTGTGAAGGGCGTCCCGTCGATTTCCGTGTGTTGGTCCAAAAAAACAAAAAAGGGCAATGGTCGGTCACCTCTTCGGTGGGACGGATTGCCAATCACAAAAACATCGTCTCCAACCTGGCCCGCGGCGGAACCCTGCGGAAAGCCGGCGAGGTGCTGGCCGCTGTACAGTCGATCAACAAACCGACTTTGTCTTATCTTCGACGGCGGGCGATAGCGATCGCAGAGGCATTTGAACGACTTTCCCAAAAACATTTCGCCGAACTGGGCGTCGATCTGGTACTGGATAAGGCGGGGCAATTGTGGCTTTTGGAACTCAACTCCAAACCATCCAAAACCGACGAAACAGTCACCAACCCGTCAGCAGCTGTCCGGCCGTCGGTCAACCGTCTGGTCGATTATGTCACCTACATCACTGGTTGGGCTCCTTATTTCGCTGCGAATAACCGAAACAAATCCCGGCCCGATCGGACCAGGAGGAAAAGACGATGAGGCCGACTACCTACACACTGGGGGTCATCACCTGCCGTATAGCCAAAAAGTTTCCCCCGTTTTTGGAAACTGAATATATCAAATCACTAACTCGGGAAGGAAAACCCCTCGGCATCCGTCTGATCACCTTTAATCCCATGGATGTGGATTGGACCCGACGCAAGGTGACCGCCTGGAGTTACGACCTTCCGACTGACAAGTGGTTGAAGGAAGAGCATCCCCTACCCCGGCTGATCTACGACCGGTGTTATTACTTGGATAGCCGCCAATACCTAGCTTATAAACCCCATATATCCCGTATGAATCAGGACCCTAACATTCTGTTTTTGGGAAAGGCCTTGGGCGGAAAACTGCAAACCTACAAGATGCTCCAACAGGAGCCGTCCCTTCGTCCCTACCTCCCTCCTACTCAAAAATTGCAAAACACCCAGGAGCTCCTGTCTGCCTTGAGGAGTCATTCTTCCATCCTCATCAAGCCAAACGGCGGCAGCCACGGAAGAGGGGTAGCAGCCATCATTCCGGAAGGAAACATCATCCGGGTCTGGGGACGGTCCAAAGCCAACCGCAGATTTCATATAAAGCTGCATTCCACAAAAACCTTGTTGTTATGGGCCAGGCGGTTTATCGGTAACACACGGTACATCGTTCAGCCGTACCTAAATCTTACTACCAGTGACGGGCGTCCTTTCGACATCCGGATCCTGGTCCAAAAAGACCGGTCGGGAACCTGGACCACCACCGGTATGGCCGTCCGGTCGGGAAATCGAAATTCGCTCACCTCCAACCTGCACGGGGGAGGCCGCGCCGAACAGGCGCAATCATTCTTGAGTAAAAATTTCCCTCCGAACAAAGTATCGGAGATTATGGATGCCATTCGTTTTCTTTCGATCCATGTTCCCAAACAAATCGAAAGCCAACATGGAAGGCTGCTGGAACTGGGATTGGACGTGGGGATCGATCGTCGCGGGCACGTCTGGGTGCTGGAGGCCAACTCCAAACCCGGCCGGAGCGTATTTCTCATGACCGGGGAAAAGGAGACCCGGATGCGCTCGATACAACTTCCCATCCAATATGCCCTGACCCTTTTCCGCAGTCTGACAGGAGGATCTGTATGAGCTCCATCATTTGCCGCATTCAGCCTTTGCCACCAGGAAGCCAAAATGCCGTCAAACTCCCGCTGCCTCTAATGAAAGAGTGGGGTTGTCAACCAGGACAATCGATTCGTTTCCGCGTCGGCGGCAAGAGTCTGATTACTCGGGTCGTCCCCACTCCCCGAAAACAGCGGGTCATTCTTTTACCCCGTTCGATGGCTGCTCAACTGAGCCTTCCTTTTTACGGTGAGACACGGGTTTCCTTCCAGAAAAGGGAGCTGAGTCTCGGCCCGGTTCTGGCCATCCTGACCACGGGATTTCAAGGCGCGGGCGCCTCACCCTTCGGGGCCCGATCGGGATTATACCGGCTCTTTCTACAAGCATCCAAAGGAGACCGCCCCTTTTTTTACATCTTTACACCGGAAATGGTCAATTGGAATCGCCAAGTGATCAACGGTTGGTTTTATCGGAGGGATTCTTCCGGATCATACCGATGGATCCGAAAAGCCGCACCTTTTCCAGATGTGGTGTATGAACGGGTCCCCAACCGGAAAGCCGAGTCGCAGATACAGGTACAGGAATGTAAAAAGCGGCTGCAAGCCATTTCCCGGACGCATTTCTTTAACCAAGGTTTCTTTAACAAGTGGAAGGTCCACGAAGCGATCTACAACCATCCCTTGACCGTCGATTGCATCCCCGAATCGAGACGATCCCCCTCCCTGGAAACCGTGCAGGAGATGCTCGATCGTCACAAAATGGTTTATCTCAAGCCCAGTGGAGGCAGCCTAGGACTCGGGATCTTCCGGATCACCCAAATTCCTCAAGGCGGTTACTATTGCCGTTTTCGGATCGGAAATCAAAATATTTTGCGTCAATACCGCTCCCTTCGTCCACTGATGCAGCAAATTTTCGGTGCGAGGATGAAACGCCTGCCCAATTACCTGGTTCAACAGGGCATCCGCCTGATTAAATACCAGGGTCGTCCTGTCGATTTTCGTGTTCATATGCACAAAGATCGGACTGGACAGTGGAAGGTGGTCGCTATCGGCGCCAAAGTGGCTGGGATTGGATCAGTCACCACCCATGGCCGAACCGGCGGCTCTCTCCTATCCACCTCGGAGCTGCTGAAACAATGCTTCTCCAGTAAGAGTGCCGAAGTGGAAGAGCGCATCCGGAATACCTCCGTCCGAATTTGTACCGCGCTGGAAAATCGGGTGGGCGGTCCGCTGGGAGAACTGGGTTTGGACATCGGGGTGGAAAAGAACGGGAAGGTATGGCTGTTTGAGGCCAACTCCAAACCCGGGCGACACATATTTAAACACCCGTCCCTGTCTGAATCCGGAAAAGAATCGGCACGCTGCATCACTCAATACAGCCTAACTTTGGCTCAATTTTAGAAGGGAGGTATCGATGATGCCCTTCCAATTTACGGGGTGGCTCACCTTTGATCGTAACGGCGCCGATCCGATTTTTATTCCCCGGCAACAACATACCGGAGCTTCACTCCCCTCATCCCTCTTTTTGACCCTGGGACCTGGATGGCGACAACAAGTCCCCGTCCGTAAAACAACCCCTCCATCCAAAAACGAGGTGCGGTGTCCGGTCCAGGTGATCCGGGATCAGCGTGGCCATTACCGAGCGGGTCCCTTTGTCGCCATCCTGGCCGCTGGGAAACCAAAAGGGTTTTCCGGAGTCCGCTCCAACTTTCTCGATCTGATCCACACCGGCCGCCGCATGGGGGTCACTGTGTTCGTCATCACACCGGCAGGGCTGAAGCGAAACGACAAGCGAGTTGAGGGGTTTATTCCCAAGAGGGGACATCGCGGAAATCAAGCTCAGTGGATATCCGCCACCTTCCCGATGCCCCATGTGGTATACAACCGCATCCCCAATCGCCAAGCGGAAAACCGGGCTCCGGAACAGCAAGCCTTAGCCAAACTGTCCGCGATGCCTGGTGTCCACCTGTTCAACCCCTCCTTTTTTAACAAGTGGGAATTGTTTTTGCGGATGAAACACTCCACCCAATTAGCCCGGCTTCTTCCCGACACCGTTCGGTGGGAAAAGGGAGAACGACTGGAGGAGATGGCCCAAAAACACCCTACGCTCTTTTTGAAACCCGTGAACGGCAAAGCGGGGCATGGAATGATCCGAATCACCCGGAAGGAACGCGGGTTTGAAATCGTCGATCAAAAGGTTTACAACAAAAAACGCTTTCACGTCGATGACATGCAGGCATTGAAGAAAAAGTTGAACCTGCTCACCGGAAACCGGCGCTATGTCTTGCAACAAGGAATCCAGCTGGCCACATACGGGGGCCGCCCCTTTGACCTGCGCATCCTGATGCAGAAAAACGGGGCCGGCAAATGGTCCCATACGGGAATCGGCATTCGAGTCGCCGGAAAAGAAGCGATCAGCACCCATGTACCCATGGGCGGATCGATCGCCGATTCGTCCCGGGTGCTTCAATCCCTATTCGGAAAAAGGGCTGCGGCCGTCACGGAGAAGATTCGAACGACCACTCTGGACATCGCCCGCCACATCGAACAGGAAGAAGGGAAAAATCTGGGGGAAATGTCGATGGATCTGGGATTGGAAACGAACGAAAAGCTCTGGTTTTTCGAAGCCAATGCCAAACCGATGAAATTTGACGAACCGGGCATCCGTCGTCTCTCGTTGCAGCGATTGTTGCAATATTGTCTGTTTCTGAGCGGATTCCCGACAGTCACCGCGGGGAGGTGATCCGGTGGTTCGCATTGTTACGGTGAGTCCAGCGCTTCTCCGCCGGGTTCGCCCTCAAATCCTCCGCTTTTCCCGTAAATACGGAGACCGTCGCATCACCCACCGTGCATTACGATGGTTAAATACCCTATCCGGGGATTCCTTTCCCGAGGGGACCTGGTTAGCAGCCGCTGTCGACAGGAAAAGGTTGGTCGGTTTTATCCTGTTCGGATCCTACGGACTGGAAGAAGCCTTTGTCGTGGTTCATCCGAACTATCGGAAACGGCAGGTGGGCGAGTCAATGTTGGAAGAGGCGTTGACGGCTTTGGACCGGGTTTATACACGAGTCTCCTGCGACAATATCCCCAGTCTGAAGCTTTGTTTTAAGGTGGGGCTGGTCGCCTTTAAATTGACCACGGGTCCCACCGGAAAGCCCACCCTTTGTCTGGGAGGGGGCAACTGGAGTTCCAAGGAATTTACATCACACGCTTCCTCCGCTTAAAGGCCTATCCGGCCTTTTTTTACGGTTTTGTCCAATCGTTCGCCCAGTTTGATCCCAAACTGTTTCCGCCACTATCCCTGATGAATATACCTACACATGAGACAACTCGGGCAAAGGAGGAGGATCTGATTTGCAACGGAGGAGAAGAACTTCCCGTGACTCCAGACGGATGCGAAAGTTGGCGGATGAACGGATCCTGGATCAGATCACTTATGAAGAACAAAAAAGTCTTCAGTTAGACCGGGAAGACTTTGACTGGAAGGAGACCAAAAGGCCTTCGGAAAGGCAAAAGAAAGAGGTACAGGCGGAACAGACGGAGAGCTCCGAAACGGCCCCCCTTCCCCCAGACGTTCAAAATATCAAACAGAAACGGGTTTCATCCTCCCAGAGCAAACCTTTTATTCACACCGGAGACCTGAACGACGGAGCGGTAACCCAGGAGAAGTTGGCCAAAAACACTGTCAGCGGAGGTCACTTGCAACCAGGGGCCGTGGAACAAAAACATCTGAAGGAACTGTTGATCGATTCGACCCGACTGGCCCCTGACGCTGTCACCTCTTCGAAGCTAGCCGAAAAGTCCGTGAAGGGACCCCACCTGGCTCATGGCAGCATCGGTGCAGAACACATCGCCCCGGAAACGATCCAGGGCCAACACTTTCCCGAAAATTCCATTGAGGGAAACCGCATCAAGGACAGCAGCATCGAAGGGGCCAAATTGCAGAAACAATCCGTACATGCCTGGCACCTAGCCCTGGAACAGGTTAACGGAAAACACTTGGCGGATGGAGCCATCACCGGAGACAAACTGAAGAGCGGGACGGTGAACACCCATCATCTGGCCAACAGCGCCGTCGACCAGGCGAAACTGGCCCCAGGCTCAACCGCTTCAGAAAACCTTCTGGATGAAGCCGTCACCGAAAGCAAACTGGCCCCGGACTCCGTTACCAGTGAAAAAATCGCCAAGCGGGCGGTCAAAGGGGTTCACCTCGATGAGCAGGCCGTGGAAAATGACCATCTGGCAAAGGAAGCGGTCACCGGGAGCAAACTGGCACCTGACTCGGTGGATCAACATCATATCCGAAATGAAAGCATTCAGGAGCAGCATCTCGCCCCCCAGAGTATCAACAGCCACCATCTCCAGGAGCAAGCTGTCAAAAAACAACACTTGTCGGACAACGCAATCACCGAGGATAAGTTGGCGGATCGTAGTGTGACCATCTCGAAACTGGCCCCTGAGTGTATCTCCACCGACAGACTGACCGATCTCGCTGTGCAATCTTCCAAATTGGCCCATGAAGCGGTCACAGGAGATAAGTTGGCTCACCAAAGCGTCGACAGCCATCACCTCCGAAAAAAATTAGTCAGCGAAGATCATCTGCAAGATGGTGCCGTCTCTTCCCGCCACATAGAAGAAGGTCAGATTACCGGAAACCATTTGGCTGATCAATCAGTCGGTTCGGAACAGTTGGCCGATCAATCCGTGGGAGAACGTCACCTACGAAAAGGATCCGTCGGTAGTTCCCGCTTACAGGAACAGAGCGTGCAAGCCTCCCATCTGGCCGACCAATCGGTTTCCTCCCGACATTTACAAGATCAGACCGTGGAAAATCAACACCTGGAGGACGGAGCGGTCATTTCAGAAAAAATTGATCATGAAGCCGTTCGCTCCCACCACATCGGTTCCGAGCAGATCGGCGGGGACCACCTGTTGGCAGGTTCCATTGAAACCCGCCACTTGGCGATCGGCTCCGTCACCAAAGAACGATTGGAGAGAGAAGCTGTCACCGCGGACAACATCGTGCCCGGATCGATTCAATCCCACCATATCAGCACCAACCAGATCAACGGGGATCATCTGGTGGAAGGGTCGATTGACTCCCGTCATTTGGCGGGTGAATCCGTCACCGGAGAACATTTGAGAAGGGATACCGTTACTGGTGAGCATATCGGCGAAGGACAGATCAGCCGCAAGCACCTAGCCGACCGAGTGGTCCACTTCGATCAGCTGGCCGACAGCTCCATTGGAGAACGCCATTTACAGATGGATGCTGTCGGCAGTACCCATCTGCAAGAGCAGACGGTGGGAAACCGGCATTTGGAAGGGAAGGCCGTGACATCAGACAAAATCGATCCGGAATCGATCCAGTCCCGCCATATCAGTCCGGAACAGGTGGAAGGCGAGCACCTGGTTGAAAACTGCGTCGACACCCGTCACCTCGCTTCCGGCAGTGTCACAGCGGAACAGCTGAGCAAAGGCTCCATTTTAGGAAGCCACCTTCGTAAAGGGGCGATACAGTCTGAACATCTTTCCCCCGGCTCCGTCCGGTCGGAAGCGATTGCCGATGCCAGCATCGGCGTGGAAAAACTGGCCTTCAACCTGACCCAGGAAAAGATCCGTTCCGGAGTCACTCCCTTTACCATTCCGGCAGAAGCGAAACAGGTGGCCCTCACCTTTTCCCTGGAAGATACCGATCGCCACGGAGATTTGATCCCGATGGCCATGACCAACCGTCCGGATTGTCACGTCTATTTGGATCGCTGCGAGTCGGGATCATTCACCTTCCGGATCCGCTCCCTCCACTTCGTCCCCAAAAAAGTGACTGGCCTTCTCTTCTGGATGGCCGTTCCCTCTGATCCGTCCGCCGAATCCACTTTGACGGTGAAAGCGGAAGCGTTCCCAGCGGCACCTACCGCACCAGAGACTGCGGCGGAGGAAGATACCGAAACGGCTTCCCAGGAGAAACCGGCCACACATTCAAAAACCCTCCCTAAAACCGATGACGCAGTGCCATCAGCGGATGCCACTAACCTTGAAGAAGCGAGGGATGATTCCGGTGACGAGAACTCCCCGGCGGAGACGTCGACCGAATCCCATTCCGAAGAGATCGCTCCGGTGCTGGAAACCGACACCTCACCGGACGATACCGCTTCGTCGAAGGATGACAAAGATCCCTCAGCGGAGACGACCGAGTCCACTTTCGATGAGGAGAGTTCCCGTGCGCTGAAGTCCCATCTTTCCCTCATCGACCAAGATCTCATCTCCCAGGAGGATGAAGAAAGTTTCCCAGCCGCAGAGGAAACGGAAGAAGAGGAAGATGACTCCCCGTCCCCCATCCAGCCCTCGGAATGGGAACGGATGGAACCCAAGTTGTTCCGTAACATGGATTAAACCATCATAAGAAGCACCTGCCCGATGCAGGTGCTTCTTCTTTTGCATCTATAGAAACTTCCGGGTACATTTCTTCCCGTTATAAGTGAACAGCACCGGTTTCTTTTCGATCACCGTCTCAATATGGACAGGTCTGCCCCAAAGGGCATACACGTGGGGCAACGTTTTTTCGATATATTTGATATCCAGTTCCAGCCCTTCAAATCGATGTTTCAGATAAAGCTCTCCATTTCTCGAGTAATCCCCGTCCTGTACCACAATATACGGATGCCCCCCATTCACCCGGCCGGCAATCAGCGAATCCCGCACTTGTTCCCAATTTTTATCTGTCACGGTCCAATCGTTTCCGGAGCGCTGAAAAACATAGAGATCCAACTCATCAACCAGTTCCTTGGTCAGATAATTTCGGATAAAGGACGTATCCATATCCATTTCCCGCACTTCAAATATCTTTTCCCTTCCCGTCCCGGGCACCCGTCCATATCGTTCCTGCTCTTCCTGCGTGGGTTGATCCCACCGTTTCTCAATATCTTCAAACAATTTGAGCCCCAGGTAATAAGGATTGATGGAAGTGGTGGAAGGTTGCGTGACGGAGGCATTCAATTTGGCGAATTCCAGTGTCTCCGCCTCAGTCAAATCCATTTCCCGCAGGATCCGAATATGCCAGTAGGAGGCCCAACCTTCATTCATGATTTTTGTCTCCATCTGCGGCCAAAAATACAACATCTCGCCCCGAAGTACCGTAATAATATCCTGCTGCCATTCTTCTAAGATCCCGCTGTGTTCCATGATAAAGAGCAACAAGTCTTTCTCCGGTTTCTCCGGCAATTTTTTGCGCGTCGTGCGCCGATGTTGCTCCGGTTTCGGTTTTTCATCCAGATCCCAAAGATCGTCATATGGGGTGGATCGCCGTTTCGGCGGTTCCCGTTTTTCCGGCTCCTCTTTGCGCCTGGGAGGGCGAATCAAGCTGGGATCGATATGCTCTTGAACCGCCAACACGCTGTCGAGAAACTGCTCCACGACCTCTTTTCCATATTCCAATTCATACTGACGTATCCGTTCGGCACTGGCGGCCATACTCTCCACCATATCCCGTGACGTATTGGAAAAGCGGACATTATTTTTAAAGAAATCGCAATGAGCCAGCACATGGGCAACGATCAGTTTGTTTTGGATCAGACTGTTCCCTTTCAATAGGAAGGCATAGCAGGGGTTGGAGTTGATCACCAGCTCGTAAATCCGGCTCAGATTCAAATCATACTGAAGTTTCATTTTGTGAAAGGTTTTCCCAAAGCTCCAATGGGAGAATCGGGTAGGCATTCCATAAGCGCCAAAGGTGTAAATCACATCTGCAGGGCAGATTTCATAACGCATGGGATAAAAGTCCAGACCGAATCCTTCAGCGATCTCTGTAATCTCCCCGATGGCCCGTTCCAATTCTTTCATCTCGTCGGACATGAGTCATCTCCCCTCTCCCATTTTTTTTATCATACGTCTGTAGCCGTACAAGGTTGTGGGATTTACCGCCTTATGATACAACCTATGAAAAAAGGCGGCGTCCTATATCTTCAAAGAAAAAAGCCTTCCTCCTCGGGAAAGCTTTCCTGATCATAGATCACGCTGTCTATGTTAGGGATCGGCTCCTCAGGACATCCCTATCACAGCCAAAGGATCAAGTGAAAGATGAGCTCGACTCCTCCCCTTGATTCAGGCTTTATCCCATGGTAGCCGCAGCGGCTCTCGGATTGACGCCTCAACCCTGTTCCGCATCAGTTGCCCGATCCGTTGAGATGGATCCCTTCTGCGGTTCCTTCCTTTGCACCAGGGTAATCCCGATCAACACCAACACCACTCCCGCCACTTGCATCGCGCTGATCGTCTCCCCCAACTGCAGCCAGCCGAAAAAGACGGCAAAAACCGGGACCAACAGGGCTGAAACCGCCGCCTCACCCGCCCCGAGTACAGAGACAACCGTAAACCATGCCACGAAGGCAAAAGCTGACGACAAGATTCCGGTGAAAAGCAGGTTGGCCACCACCGATAGACTCCACCGATCCGGCGTAAATGCAGGCTCAAACATCAAAGTGAGAAGCGCCAGCCCGACCGTGCCGACCACCATCTGAATCGCTGTCAGAGACAATTTCTCATGACGGGAAAACCGGGCGCGGACGAGAACATTGCTGCCACCCCAACAGACCGCGCCGGCCAACACCCAGACCATGCCTGTAAGCGTTCCCCTTCCTACCGCAGCTTCCGGTCCGGCCACCCCGACCAGACCCACGATCCCCAGCAACAAACCGCCGATTTTACCGGCGGTCAGCCGCTCCGAAAGAAAGAGCCAGGCCAAACCATAGGTCCAAAGGGGCATCGTATAAGCGAGAATGGAAGAAGTACCCGCGGGAAGGCTCTTCATACCGGCCATAAAGAACCCGAAGGTAGCAGTGGTCTGAAGGACGCCCAAGAGGAGCAGCCACCCGAGATCCTCTTTATGTATACGGGGGCGGCTTTTGCGAAAGGCGATGGGAATCAGGAACAGAGCACCAAGCAAAAAGCGATAAAAGGAAAAAGAAAAAGGGCCCAACACCTCCAGCCCCACTTTCATCGGGATCCAAGTGTAGCCCCAGATCACCGTGATCACCAACAACAAGACCTTCGCTTGTTTCCTGCTCACCATTCACTCACCTCCTACCGTTTATGACTCCTGATGGATTTTCCGATAAACACGATAGGCATAGCCCACCGGAAGCAAGATGGTTAACAGGATCGCTACAAAGATAAGCCCGCCTCGCACCCATGGAGGTAAAAAGGCGGAAACCACTATCACCATGCCGGCTCCCATCCATACCGGACCGCTGAACCGGTGGGTTTTTCGCCACACCTCTTCATTTTCCAAGGTCCACGGCAGCTTGATCCCGAAAAAATAATTGGATCGGATCCGGCCCAAAAAGTTTCCCAACACCATCCATAACAGGCCGATACCCACCGGAACCACCTGGGACAGATCCACCGGATAACCTAAGGCATAGAGTAAGGTGGCGATAAATATTCCGCCTAAAAAACCAGTCAGCGCCACCCGAAACAGCTCATAGGAGCTGGTGAACTTGCGATAGTTTTCCTTTCGCGGATCCAATGCCGGGAGCCATTTGATCAAAAAGGGCAACCCCAGTCCCATCCCCGCCATCAGCGGAATAAACGTCGCTTTGTCACTGTAGTCGTCCGGTTCTCCCGACAAATTGAAATGACTGGGGATACGTTCCGGCAACTGATCGTACACCGTCCAAGCAAAAACCAACGGGATCATCCCCAAGATCAAGACCACTGTATCCCAACGCGTCCACTTTTTCATCATTTGAGCGCCCCCTCGTCCCGATTATATTCATCGGTCAACTCCAAAAACCAACTCATCACTTCCTGAAGCACAGTGGTGTTCAAGGAATAAAGAACATGTTGCCCCTTTCGTTCCCTCAGCACCAAATGGGCTTGTTTAAGAATATTCAGGTGATGAGAAAGACTCGGCTTAGACATGGAAAAATGTTCGGCGATCTCCCCCGCTGTCAGATCCCCCTGGCGCAACAGCCGAAGGATTTGACGGCGGTTAGCATCAGATAGCGCCTTAAAAGTCTCATTCAACAGAAATCCCCTCGACATTTATTTAGATGATATTCTAATTATCTAATTATGTGTCGCCTTTGGCAAGGGGTAAAGAGCAAACTGGACGATTTGGTCCCGCCATGCCATCATAAAGATGCAAATCATTCCCGGGGGATCCCCTCCGATGATAAGCAGTTTCTGCCCCGGAGAAGCTAAACGGAACACGATGCAGTCCAAGGAATCCATCCTAAAGAGAGGAACGCGTTCATGAATCATCAAAAACGATCCACGGAAAAGCGAAAATCGGAGCATATCGATATCGCCCTGAACCAACCCGTCGCCGGGACCGATATTACGACCGGTTTGGAACAGTTCCGACTGGTCCATGAAAGCCTCCCAGAAATCGCTTATTCAGAAATCTCCCTGAAGACCACCTTTCTGGAGCAATCGCTACAAACCCCTTTTCTGGTCAGTTCCATGACCGGAGGGACAGAAAAGGCACGGACCATCAACCGAAACCTAGCGCAGGCCGCCGAAGCAAGGGGGTGGGCGATGGGACTGGGATCCTGCCGTGCCGCTCTGGAACACCCGGAAACGGTGGACACTTTCCGGGTGAGGGATGTGGCTCCCACCATCCCCATCCTCGCCAATTTGGGAGCGGTCCAGCTCAACTACGGTTACGGAGCCGATCATTGCCGGCAGGTGGTGGAACTCGTCGAAGCTGACGGCCTCATCCTGCATCTGAACAGTTTGCAGGAGGTGTTTCAACCGGAAGGAAACACCGACTTCCGCGACCTTCTATCCAAGATCGAAGGGATCTGTAACACCCTTGAGGTACCAGTGGGGGTGAAAGAGGTGGGTTGGGGGATCAACGGAAAATTGGCCCGCCGCCTGTTTGACGCCGGCGTCACCTTTGTCGATGTAGCTGGAGCCGGGGGCACCTCCTGGGTCCAGGTAGAAAAGCACCGTTCCAAGAACCCTCTGCTCATCCAGGCTGCGAAAACCTTTTCTGGATGGGGTCTGCCCACCGCCTTCTGTCTCCAGGAAGCCCGTAAGCTGAATCCGACGGGAACACTGATCGCCAGCGGCGGAATGACAAATGGCCTGGATGCAGCTAAAGCATTAGCTCTCGGAGCAGACCTTGTCGGTTTTGGACGTTCCCTCCTCGCTGCCGCCACCCAACCGACACCTGAGGCGATCGCCTTCCAACTGGAACGGATCGAGACAGAATGTCGGATCGCCATGTTTGGCAGCGGCATCGATCGGGTGGAGCGATTACAAGGAACCTCCCGTTTACAAAAATGTCCTTTAAACCCATAAAGTTTATCGCAGCCGTTCCGACGCGCCGAACGGCTGCGACTATGTTGGGAAAGATCAAAGCTTTGGATATATTTATTCCTCTCTGCCTAGCAAGTTTATAGTAAAATAGGGAGGGGAGTCATTTAAGAATATTAGTTATTATTTCAGGTCAGTTTCAACCATCGCATTTTTTATGATGAGGTGATTCGATGTCTTTTTTGGAAGCGCTTACTACAGAGGTCAATGACCTTTTGTGGTCTTATGTCCTGATCATCGCCCTGATCGGTGTCGGTCTTTGGTTTACCATCCGGACTCGGTTTGTTCAGTTTCGGCTGACAGGGGAGATGGTACGCCTGCTCAGCCGTAAAACCGACAAAGAAGTGGAAAGAAAAGGAATATCCTCCTTTCAGGCCTTCTGTATCAGTCTCGCTTCCCGGGTAGGTACCGGGAACTTGGCCGGGGTCGCTCTGGCCATCTCCCTCGGCGGACCCGGCGCCGTCTTCTGGATGTGGTTGATCGCCCTGTTGGGAGCAGCCTCCGCCTTTGTGGAAAGCACCCTGGCCCAGATCTACAAAGTACGGGACGGGGAAGCATTTCGCGGCGGCCCCGCCTACTACATGGAAAAAGCTTTAAACAAGCGCTGGATGGGCATCTTGTTCTCCATCCTGATCACCCTCTGTTTCGGCCTGGTCTTCAACGCGGTTCAAGCCAACACCATCACCCTGGCCTTTGAACCCTTCGGCATGAATCGTTCCATCCTCGGCGTCCTCCTCGTCGCAGCGATGGCCCTCATCATCTTCGGCGGTGTCCAACGGATCGCCAAGACGGCCCAGGTGATCGTGCCGGTGATGGCAGTGCTGTACATTTTGCTCGCCCTTTACGTCCTCCTGATTAACGTCACAGAGATTCCCGGAGTGATCGGTCTGATTCTCGCCAACGCCTTCGGCTTCAAAGCTGTTGCCGGCGGCGGCCTCGGCGTCGCCGTGATGGAAGGGATCAAGCGGGGCCTCTTCTCTAATGAAGCCGGCATGGGAAGTGCCCCCAACGCTGCCGCCACAGCAAAGGTGAGCCATCCGGTCAAACAAGGGTTGGTCCAGACCCTCGGCGTGTTTACCGATACCTTGATCATCTGCAGCTGCACCGCTTTTATCATCCTCTTCTCCGGACAATATACCACCGGTGAAGCCGATGGGATCCAACTCACCCAAAACGCTCTGGGAGCGGAAATCGGTTCCTGGGCTGGTGTCTTTGTCGCCGTGGCCGTCTTCCTGTTCGCCTTCAGTTCCCTGGTGGGCAACTATTATTACGGCGAAACCAACATCGAATTCGCCCGCGCCAACAGCAAAGGGTGGTTGACCGCTTACCGGCTGGCTGTGCTGAGCATGGTGATGTTTGGCTCCGTCGCCAAGATTCAGATCGTCTGGGATTTGGCCGATCTGTTCATGGGTTCCATGGCTCTGCTCAACCTGATCGCCATCACCCTCCTCGGCCCCATCGCCTTTGCAGCGCTGAAAGATTATCTTTCTCAAAAAAAAGAAGGGAAAGATCCTGTCTTCCACGTGAGCCACATTCCCGGCTTAAAAAATGTAGAGTGCTGGGGGGATGAAGAAAGGCAAATGGAAGCCACTAAAACCCCGCACTGAGCGGAATGAAAAAACCTTTCCGGAATAACCGGAAAGGTCAGGCTGTCGAGAAAGTCTCGACAGCCTATTTTTTT
>NZ_FMZA01000021.1 GCF_900102685.1 Melghirimyces thermohalophilus | reverse complement strand
TTGCGGAGCAAGTGATCTTCCGGAACTAATTCTTCAATACAGACAAACTCCAGCTCATTTTGTTTCTCTTTATTGGAACGTAACACACCCATCCCATTCTTCTTCAACCTAATAAACGGTGGGAAGCAGTGAAAAGGATTCCCCAAAAAAAATAGGCTGTCGAAACTTTCTCGACAGCCTGAAAAACCGCCCGTCAACGGGCGGTTTTTCCTTTTAGGCGGCAACGTCCCGTTTGTGGAAGACGAGCCAGGAGATGGCGTTAAAGAGAAGGAAATAAACGGCGAGCACGGTGACCGAGAAAGAGAGGGTCATCCCTTCCACCAAGGGACGGCCGGAGAAGTAGGGGGAAAGGTCCGTGTTGGCGAACAGGATGTATTTCACCCAATCGTACCCTAGAGCAGCCAGCATCATGACCACGTTGCTTCCTGTGAACATCAGAAAGAGGGCGAGCCCGATGGCGAGGGCGCTGCTGCGAAAGACGACGGAGATCATAAAGGCGAAGGTGGTCATCATCAACAGATCAACCCCCTTCAGCCCATAGAGGCCGATCACATGTAACAACATGCTCTGTTCATGTACCTGGCCTCCCTGAACGTACAGGTGAGGTGTCTCCCACCCTTCGTTCCCGAAGAGGATGAGCCCGGTGATAAAGGAAAAGGTGAAGGCCAACACGAGCAGGGTTAAGGCCAATCCGAAAGAGGACAGGTACTTAGCTAGCAAAATCTTGGCCCGGCTGGCGGGACGGATCAACAGCAGTTTAATGGTTCCTTGGGAAAATTCCCCGGCGACACTGGTCGCACTGACGATGATGGTAAACAGAGTGACCAGGGACATGAGAGCGGCGGTTTCACTCATCATCCCCCATAGATTGCCTGCTGCCGGGGGCATGTTATGGTCCAGGCGGTATTGGTTGATTTGGTAACGTTCCTCAACATTCGCGCGGGTCATTTGATTCAAATTCTCATTCTGCAAGGTTTTCTCGTCCTGCCGGTTCTGCTTTTCCAGTCCCGCACGCCAGTCTCCGGCAGCCCCTTCATGCTCCATTTGATATAGAAACCCGAAGGCGATCGAGACCAGCAGCAAGATTCCGATCATTACCCAGGTGCCGGGTCGTCGGTAGGTTTTGAGATGCTCATTTTGCATCAGTCGCACCATGTTAACCAAGTTGGCTCCCTCCCGTCAGTTGCAGGAATCGATCTTCCAGGGTGCGGGTCACCGGCTGGATGGTGTAAATCTGGATTTCCTGCTGCACCATCCAGGCGCTCAACTCCGGCACCTCTGATCGCTGGAGGGGAAGCTGGATGCGGTTGTCGATTATTTCTACCTCTCTATGGGGGAAGCGTTTTTGCAGCTGGGTCAGGGCCTGCAAGGAGGGGTGGACATCTAACAAAAAGGTCTGTTCCTCATCGGTATCGTCGACCAATTCCCGCACCTGTTTGACATCGATCAGCTTCCCTTGCTGGATCACCGCTACCCGATCACACATCAACTCTACTTCAGATAAGAGGTGACTGGACACTAGCACCGATAAATTTTCCTCCCGGGCCCAAGTTCGCAGCTGATTACGAAAATCCCGAATGCCTGCCGGATCCAAACCGTTGGTCGGTTCATCCAGGATCAGGAGGGAGGGGGAATGCAGCAGGGCCTGGGCCAATCCCAACCTCTGTCGCATACCCAGGGAATAAGTTTTCACCTTGTGATGGATCCGTTGTTCTAGCCCCACCCGTTGCACCACTTCATCGATCCGGTCTTTCGGTATGCTTCGGCTCATGCGCCAGTAGTGCAACAGGTTTTGGTAGCCGGTGAGAAAAGGGTAGAGTTCTGGATTTTCCACAATCGCCCCCACATGGGCGATCGCCTTTTCAAAGTGTTCCTCCAGGTCGATCCCTTGGATCAACACCTTGCCGCGAGTGATGGACATCAGCCCGACCAACATGCGGATGGTGGTCGTTTTCCCGGCGCCATTGGGGCCTAAGAAGCCGAACACTTCCCCCGGCTGTACCTGGAGGCTGAGGTCCTCCACAATCGTTTTTTTACCGATCTCCTTTGTCAGTTGGCGGATTTCAAGGACAGGTTGCTTTTCCATGGCGCCTTCCCCCTTTGGCTCAGCTTTCATTTCCCGCATAGGTTTGGGTCATCCACTCCGCCAGGCTGAGCCCTGTCTCTCCCCGGAGGGTGTCTACGTCCTCCACCTTGAGGAGATGTCCTTGGCGGATGGCGACGACGGTATCCAGCAGAGGTTCGATTTCATTGACTTCATGGGTGGTGATCACCACCGTTTGTTTCTCCAAATCTACAAAGGAGATCAGCCCTTTGATGATGGAGTCCCGTACCATCGGATCCAATCCGGATAAGGGTTCATCCATCAGGATGTAGGGGGCATTGCGGGCCAGTGTCACCATCAGTTTTACCCGCCCCCGGTTGCCTTTGGATAGGTTTTTCACCTTGGCGTCGGGATCCAACCCCATAAACGCCATGATTTCCCGGGCCCGTGCCCGGTCGAAATCGGGAAACTGGGAGGCGTGAAATTGCACCGTCTCCTCCACCGTGTGGAACGGATAAAAGGTTTCCAGCTCTGATAGGTATGCCACCTTGCTGGCGATGCGGCGGGTGACCGGTTCTCCGTCCACATGAACCTGACCGCTGGTGGGACGGGCCAGCCCGGTGATCAGTTTCAGCATCGTCGATTTGCCGCTGCCGTTTTCCCCCACGACGCCGATCACCTGATAAGGATGCAGCTCCAGATCCACCGCATCCAAAGCCGTGCGGGTCAGGTATCGTTTGCTCACCCCTTCAAAACGGATCAATCTTGATCACTCCCTTTATGTTTGTTTAGATACGTTTCCAGTCCTGTCAAGATCTCCTGAGAATGAAACCCCATTTCTTCCATGGCCTCCACGAAAGTGGCGATCTGTCTCTGACGGAGATCATCCCGAAGGGCGTTTAGACGGGCGGCATCTTCAGTGATAAAGGTTCCCTGGCCCCTTCTCGTTTCCACGATTCCCATCCTTTCCAATTCATTGTAGGTTCGTTGGACCGTATTGGGATTGACTTGGGAGAACATGGCCATTTCCCGTACAGATGGCAATTTTTCCCCGGGCTTCAACTCCCCCCGCAGGATTTGCCGCTGGATTCGGTCCGACAGTTGGAGGTAAATCGGGCTGGAGTGTTGAAAATTGGGCTTCATTTGCTACACCTCCGTTCGTTTTTCCAGCAGCCAGGACGAGGCCGTGAAACAGGCTCCCATCAGCAGCCCATCGCCCCCGATCGCCAGGGTCGACAGGGGTAAGGCCGCACCCTGTTCAAAGAGTTGCACCCAATCGGGCCACCCTCCCCAGCCGACAGGCAAGATCCACGACGAGACCGAGGGGACGAAAAGAATCAAGAGGAGCAGGGAGAGACCGAGGATCCAATCCTTCCCTTTTCCAAACGAAAAAACGGTTTGCAGAACGAATATCAGCATCAGGATCAAGCCGAAGCGGAGGGCGAACCAGGTCAGGTGGAGATAAGCGGTAAAGAACCGCTCCAACCCTGTCACCCAGCCGATCCCGTCCACGAGCAGACTGAAAGGGTAGAGACTGCTCAAGACAAAGGTGAGGGTGGCGGCCAGCAGGGCACACCATATCTTGGATAAAAGCAGTTGCCACGCCGGGCGCGGCACATGCAGCCACTGATGCAGTTGTTGTGCCTCTGCGGACAGGGTGAGGATCAGGTAGAGCCCGAAAAACAACAGATGAGAAAAGAGGAGGTACAGAGTCGCCAACAACTGTTCTTGTCCCTCCAGCAGCCAGGCGACGGAGAGATGGCCGCAGACGATGAACAAACTTCCTGTCCATAACCATGGTAGACCCAGCCGGAAATCTTTGCGAACCATCATCAGCCATCCGTACATGGACTACACCTCCATCCGTCGATCCAAAATCCGTCCGGACAGGAAGAAAAACAAGGCCAACAGCAGCATGTTGAGGAGCAGTTCGCCGGTGTAGAGGCCCGGTGCCGAAGGCTGTGACTCCGGGATCGAGTGGAATTGGGGCCATGTAGCTCCCCAGCGGAACAAGGTATCGTACAGAGCGGTCTTCATGATTTGGCTGAAGCCGTACAGGATCGCGATGAATCCGCCGGCGAGGGGTACCCACGTCCATTTTCCCCACCAGGTGTGTAACCAGCGGTAAATGGACCAAAGCAAGAGCAGAATAATCCCTAGATTGAGAGAATATCCGACGATTCCGATTAAGAAGGAACCGACATCCATCCACAAAGAAACGGGATCCAGCACGGAGTGGATCTGAAAAAAATCATGGGTGATCAGCACAAAGCTGGGGTATAACCCGCTCACCCCGAGGGAGAAAACCATCAGCGGAAAGCCGATGCCCGTTTTGGACAGGAGCAGCTGCCAGGCGGGATGGGGGTTGTGCAGCCATTGGTGCATCTGCTTTCCCTCGACCCTGAGGGTGATCATCAGATATAAGGGATAGTAAAAGAAGTGGGAAAACAGTGGGAACAAACTGAGTCCAAAGCGGGCGTTGGGGGAGTCCACTGTGAGTGTCACCCAGACATCAAATAGGAGAATCAGGGCCAAGCCGCCTAGAAACCAGGGAAGGATCAAGCGGGTATCCTTCCACAACAATCCGCGCCATGCGGTCACAGGACCGCCTCCTTTCCATTATTAGGTGTACCGGTGTACTAATGTATTCATACATTAACTGTACTAAGGAGATCATACACTCCGGCAACCTGGATGTCAAATGGTATTTTTCATTTTGTGTCCTTTGCTCGGGAAGTTTGTATGAGCGGGGATGGAATAAGGAAGGCTAGGGTCCCGAGGGGGGCTTCTAATGAACACGCTTTTTGAAGTGTTTTACCAGACGGTGTTCGCCTTTATCACCATCCTGGTGTTAACCCGGTTATTGGGGAAGCAACAGCTGTCGGAGATGACCTACTTTGAATACATCAACGGGATCACCTTTGGCTCGATTGCCGCCAATATGGCGACAGATCTGGAACCCAATCAAACCTGGCCTCACCTATTCGGTTTGGTCCTGTTCGGTTTGTTGACCCTAGGGATGTCATATATCACTTTAAATAGCCGCAGGGCTCAGCGATGGCTGGAGGGGGATCCCGTCTTGGTGATCTCTAACGGAAAGATTCTGGAGAACAATCTGCGCAAAAGCAGATACACCGTCGGCGAAGTTCTGAACATGTTGCGTACAAAGAATGTCTTCGACGTATCCAAGGTGCAGTATGCCGTGTTGGAAAACGACGGGGCGATCTCAGTGATGTTGAAACCAGAGCATGAGCCGCTCACTGCACAAAACTTTTTAAATACTTCCCAGTCTACCCCGAAGCTGCCCATGGAACTGGTGGTGGAAGGGCAGATCATCTATGACAATCTGCGCAAAACCGGAAAGACGGGGAAATGGCTGTTACAGGAGCTGCGCAAAAAAGCATCGGTGGGTTCGGTCAACCAGGTTTTTTACGCAGCACTGGAAAGTGATGGAACCCTTTATGTGGATAAATATCAGGATTAGATCTCACATCGATCGTATGGAATTCAAAGAAACGGAAACCATAGTCACAGAAAAGGAGGGATTTTGAATGAACCAATTACGCCAAATCATGACGCAAAGCGTAGCGTCCGTTTCTCCACAGGATAACGTCTATAAAGCGGCCAGCCTGATGAAACAGCACAACATCGGAGCGGTTCCGGTGGTGGAAAATGGACAGATCCGGGGGATGGTGACAGACCGCGATTTGGTATTGCGGGCTCTGGCCGACCAACAAAACGAAGCGGTGTCCGTCGGGGAAGTGATGAGCAACCAGGTGGTGAGCGGAAGTCCCGACATGACAGTGGGGGAAGCCTCCCAGCTGATGGCGCAAAATCAGATCCGTCGGTTGCCGGTTGTGGAGAACAACCAATTGGTCGGGATGGTCTCCCTGGGGGATTTGGCCGTCAGAAATACCCTTTCCAACGAGGCGGGCCAGGCCCTCAGCAACATTTCCAAACCCAGTTCTCCCCAGATGTAATGGAGTGTCGATGGAAAAACGGCCCTTCCCCTGCGAGGGACGGGCTTTTTCTATGAGTAGGTGGTTATTTGCTGTACATATTGAAAGTGGCCCTTCTTTTTACCGCCGCCATCACCGCCCTCCGGTTGATGGGAAAGTCCACCATGGCCCAGGTGACCCCCCACGATCTGATGGCGATTGTAGTGATCGCCGCTTTGGCGACCAACCCGATCTTGGAGACCGAACTGGATCGCACGCTGCTCGGCATTTTGGTGGTGACGGGCCTGCACATCGCCTTCGCCAAATTGACCCTCTACCGCCGCACCAATACCTGGATTTTGGGTGAGCCGACTATCCTGATCAAAAGGGGCAAAATGATTCGGGAAAATTTGGCTCGCTGTGAAATCTCGGTGTCGGAACTGATCTCTACCATCCGTTCCAAGGGATATCCGGATCTGCGCCAGGTGCAGTATGCCATTTTGGAACCTACCGGGGATATGAGCATTTTGCCGAGTCCGGAGCTAAACCCCGTCACCGTAAAGGATTTAAAATTGCCCGACAGCCGAGGCGGTATCGCCATTTCCCTGGTGGTGGACGGCCAAATCCAGCAGGGAAATCTGAAGCTGATCGGAAAGGATGAAGACTGGCTAAAACAAACCTTGCGACAGCAAGGATATCGGAATCTGCAAGAGATTCTTTACGCGGCCAAACAGAAGGGGGAAGAGCGGATCTATGTGGATACCGGAGATGGAAATCCGTAAATCCTAAAAATACCAGGACTTTCCGATGGCTGGTTGCATATAATGGGAACATATGTTCTATTTATTTCAGGGGAAGGACCATGAAGGAAGAGAAGGATTGGACGCAGGTATCTACTTTGGTGAAACAGGTGGTATTGCTGGAAGTTCTCCTGTTGGTGCTGGAAAGGGACCGGGATCGGATGCAGATAATCCCCGCCTTAAAAACAAGTAGAGCCCTGATTCGCTGGTTTGAGCGGACGATAGAGGGAATCCGCTTCGTCTTGGTAGCGCGACAAACCACGCTGAGTCAATGGGGCGGGCACATTGTGGATGTTGTACAGAGACAAGATTGTCGGGAAGTGAAGGTTTGGTACCAAGGCTACATCCGGACCATGCGCTATATGAACGGTTGGATCAAAAGCGAGTGTGAGGAGTGGCTGCTTCATTATTGGGAGGGTAAAAATACCAGTGACGAGATGCTGCTTGATGAACAGATTAAGAGAGGAAGGGAGGGATCAAGGTGAGACGTACCAGTATGATCACTTTGCTCTTGGGATTGATTGTCAGTTTGGCGGGAGCGTTGGTTTTATTTGGAAAGGAAAAGTGCATCAGTAACGTTCGCGATCGGCAGGCATGGGGATATGGTATCTGTGGGTTTGGATTGGCCCACGCGCTCCTGGGAGGAGTGGCTGCAGCCATCGGTCGCAAACGATAGATCGCTTCATGGAATCATTTAGAATCCTTTCGGTTGTCGATATCCGGTTTGATTAGAAGGGAAGTATTGGCCGGCTTCAGCTCATGCTTCCCTTTTTCCTGTGTGCTACACCTGCTTCTAGGGAATGGTGAGAAAAGGGTCCCGCTTACCCCACCTTTAAGGAAAAAGCTCAGCTCATGGCGGGGAAGTTTAACGCATCCTGGAAGAAAAGAACCGGGAACTGAAGCGAAAAGAGGCCTGGGAAAATTATTGGGTCGGTGGAACGATTATTATCGATATTTCCAGTCTAAAGAGAAAATTATCGTCGCAGTTGCAGGAAAAAGGTGGGGGTTTGAACAGGCCCGGTCTGAAGGAAGAGAAGAGGCATCGGAATCGCCGGAACTGGAGCAGCTTCGCCATTTCCTGAATCAAACCAGAGAGGCATTGCACGAGAAGGAAGAGATGATCGTCAATCTGCACCGCCGTTTGCGAGAACGGGAACAGATGACGCATCAAAAAGAAAGGAATGGAAAACCCAGGAGAAAAAGAGATCGCAGACAAGGAAAAAGAGTTGAAAGAACTGAAAAGGAAGAGAAGTAAAAAGAGATGGAGGGAAATGTGAGCCGAAAGATGGAGTCGAAAAGACAGGAGCGAGAGGAAGGATTTCAACAGCAAATTGAAGAACTAAATCGGCAGTTACCCGGAAAGAAGGAGTGATTGCGGTCAGCGAGCGGACGGGGGGTCCGCTTTTTTCCTGTTGACAGACCAAAAAGCGGTGAGGTGATGCTCTTGTTGCACGCAGTGACCCGTATTTCCGTGCGCATCGTTCAGCGGTACCTGCCGGATCCGTTTTTGTTCGCCATCTTGCTCACTTTTGTCGTATTCGGATTCGGATGGGCAGTGACTTCAGCGGGGCCTTTGGAGATGATTCGCTACTGGGGAGACGGTTTTTGGGGACTGTTGGAGTTTTCGATGCAGATGGTGCTGATCCTGGTGACAGGCCACGTATTGGCCCAGGCGCCGCCGGTGCGCCGGGTGTTGCTCTTGATTGCCGGCTCGGCCCGTACACCGGCTAAGGCGGTGATGCTGACTACCTTTATTTCCGCCCTTGCCAGTTGGATCAGTTGGGGATTTGGGCTGGTCGTCGGAGCCCTGGTGGCGCGGGAAGTCGCCCGAAAGGTGCAGGGAGTCGATTACCGGGTATTGGTTGCCGGAGCTTACGCCGGATTTATTGTGTGGCATGCCGGTATCTCCGGTTCCATCCCATTAAAAATCGCCACTGATAACTCCTTCGGCGTCACCGTACCGGCCTCGGAAACGATCTTTGCCTCCTTCAGCCTGATTCCGGCCCTGATTTTGATCTTCACATTTCCTTTGTTTATGGCTCGGTTACAACCGCGCAGGGAAGAGCGGGTGTTGGTGGATCCCGATGCGCTGGAAGAGAGCCGCCCGCTCCAACTGGCAGCCGAGGAGGTGGCGGCCACACCGGCGCAACGCCTCGAGCGGAGTCGATGGATCTCCATGAGTGTCGGCGGGATGGGTTTGGTTTATATCGCCACGTTTTTTTATCGGAACGGAGGGCAGTTGGATCTAAATATTGTCAATTTTTCCTTTTTAATTATGGGTCTGATGTTGCATCAAACCCCGCGAAGATACTTGTCGGCGCTGGCGGAGGCGATCCGAGAAGCGGGGGGAATCGTGATTCAATTCCCCTTCTATGCCGGGATCATGGGCATGATGAGCTTGTCCGGTCTCGGAAAAATCATTTCTGAGTGGTTGATTGCCTTCTCCAATGAAACCACCTTTCCTCTGTTCGCATTTCTGAGTGCCGGATTGTTGAATATTTTTGTCCCGTCCGGAGGTGGTCAGTGGGCGGTTCAGGGACCGATTATGTTGTCTGCGGGGCAAGCGCTGGGAGTGGATCCAGCGCGAACCGCCATGGCCGTTGCCTGGGGAGATGCTTGGACCAACTTGGTACAACCTTTTTGGGCCTTGCCCCTGTTGGCGATTGCTCGGCTTAATGCCAGGGATATTATGGGCTTTTGTCTGCTCGCCCTCTTTTACTCCGGTCTGGTGATCGGTTTCAGCTTGATGTTTTTATAAGCTGGATAACCGCCTTCGGCGGTTTTTTTTCTGTTTTTGGCACCCTGTTCTCCGGTATAAAAGCGCCTGTTGTGCTGAAATATAAGTTTGTGAACCGTTAGGTCAAAGGAGTGACCAGGCTTGACCAACAGTGATGGCCAAGGCCAAAACAACAAAGAGCAACAGATGTACAAAAAAATGGCGAAATCGTATCAACCGAAGCCCAATATATGGGTCAACTGCCTGAAAGCTTTTATCGTGGGCGGGCTGGTTTGTACCTTGGGGCAATTGCTCCAGCTGATGTTTATCAGCGGTTTTGGCGTGGAACCGAGCAGCGCCGGGGATATGACCTCGGCCACGTTGATTTTTATCGCCTGTCTCCTGACCGGGCTAGGTGTTTATGACAAAATCGGCCAGTGGGCGGGAGCCGGTACAGCCGTTCCCGTCACGGGGTTTGCCAACTCGATCGCGTCAGCGGCGCTGGAGCATAAGTCAGAAGGGTACGTGTTGGGAGTCGGCGGAAACATGTTTAAACTGGCCGGGTCGGTAATCGTATTTGGCGTGGTGGCGGCCTTTTTCATCGGTTTGATCCGGACGCTGCTCATGTACATCACCGGATAAGGGGGGATAAAGATGGCGGAAAAGCGGATCGGACAACGTTCCTGGGCCTTTGAGCGTGGTGTGGCGGTGTTGGGGGCCGCCGCCGTGGCCGGCCCCAAAGAAGGGAAAGGCCAATTAAAAGATATGTTGGATCAAGTTTATCCCGATTTATACTGCGGACAGGATACTTGGGAAAAGGCGGAGCGGAAAATGATGGAGGATGTCGTCAACCACGCCACAAAAAAAGCTGGGAAGAAGACGGATCAAATCGATATGTTTCTGGCAGGCGATCTCCTCAATCAAAATATCAGTGCCTCCTTTGCAGCTCGGACCCACCAGATCCCGTTGATGGGGATGTTCGGGGCCTGTTCTGCTTCCATGCTCACCCTGACCACCGGAGCGGTGCTGGTGGAAGGTGGATTTTGTGACACGGTGGTGTCGGCGGTTAGCAGTCATAACGCGACGGCGGAGCGCCAATACCGGTATCCGACAGAATATGGAGGGCAAAAGCCGGATACCGCCCAATGGACGGTAACCGGCGCCGGAGCGGGCCTGATCGGTTTAGGGGGAAAAGGCCCATTGATCCGATATGCCACTATAGGCAAAGTGGTGGATATGGGACTGAAAAACCCTTTCGACATGGGTTCGGCGATGGCCCCGGCGGCTGCGGAAACCATTCAAGCCCATTTTGAAGATACCGGGTTGGCGCCCGATGATTATGACTTGATCGTCACCGGGGATTTGGCCAAAGTAGGGCACCCGATCACCGCCGATCTATTGGCAGAGAAAGGGTATGATCTAGGAGAACGGTTTCAGGATTGTGGTTTGATGATCTTTCAGCCGGATCAGCAAGCCTTCGCTGGAGGCAGCGGCTGTGCCAGCAGCGCTATTGTAACCTACGGGCGAATCATCAAAGAGATGATGGACGGAAAACTGAACCGAGTGATGGTGGTGGCAACAGGGGCCTTGATGAATCCAGTCTCCTACCAACAAGGGGAATCGATCCCCTGTATCGCCCACGCGGTGACCTTGGAAGGAAGGGGGAACGGCTGAATGAACCCGATCACCTACCTGGCAATGGGTGATTCTTTAACCGAGGGGGTGGGTGCCGATGGGGCCGATACCCATTTTGTGGCTCAGCATTTCAATCACCTGAAATGTTCCCCCCGCTGTCGGCTGGTCAATATCGGGATCTCGGGACTCACCTCCGGAGAATTGCTGGATCTCGTCCAGACCCCGGCGATTCGAAAGTTAATCCCCAGGGTCTCCCACATCACAATCACCACCGGTGGATGTGACTTTATCGAATGGTTTGAAACGGGAGCATCTCTCGCCGGTCTTCGGGGAACGATGCGCAAGGTGCGTGATCGGGCCGATCGGATTTTGCAGACGGTGCGGGAGTTGAATCCGGAGGCCCCCATCCAACTGCTGGGCTTTTATGTTCCCTTGCCTGCTTACGAACTGGGATTTTTGTTTGCTTCCCGTGCCCTTCATTCCATGAATGTCCAATATGCCAAGATGTGCGGGAAATACCGGATTCAAATGGTCAACCCCTTTGACTCCTTTTTACACCGAAAGGATTATTTTGCCGATGAAGTACATCCCAATCAAAACGGCTACAACGTATTGGCCGGTCTGTTTCAGGAGAGTGCCATAGGAGCAGCGGCGAAGCGACAGACCAAAGAGCCGGGGGAGAACACAAAATCCGTGACCTCATAAGGAGGCGCGGGTTTTTTGTGGGAAAAAGGAAAAAAGGGTTTGACAATGGCTTGGCTCCCATGTTAGATTATCAACAATTAAATTTAGCACCCAAAAGCGTTGAAGAGGAAAAGTAAAAGGAGGATTCCCCGATCACAGAGAGCCGGTGGTGCTGGAAACCGGCATCGGGCCCGCCTTTGAAGTACGCCCTTGGAGCTGACGGTTGAAACCGATTGTCGGTGAACCCCGTTCCGGAGGACCCGCCGTTACCCGGGTGACACATGGAGGAGCCGTGTGTGCCTTGAGCGGGATCGTTACGGATCCAAAAAGGGTGGTACCGCGAGAAAATCTCGTCCCTTATCGGGCGGGATTTTTTATTTTCTCGAATTATGGGAGAGGAGGTTGTCAAATGATTATTGTGGTAGAGAAAAATGCGAGCCGGCAGCAGGTGGATCATATTGTGCGGTCCTTAGAAGAAAAAGGGGTGAGGGTCCACTATTCAGAGGGCGTGGATAAAACGATTCTCGGTTTGATCGGGGACAAACCAAAAATCAGTGAGCTGCCGGTGGAGCGTTATCCCGGCGTGGAAAAAGTGGTTCATGTGAGTGAACCCTTCAAATTGGCGAGTCGTTCCTTTCATCCGGAACCGAGTCGGATTCAGGTAGGAAATTTAGTGATCGGCGGTGAGGATCCCGTGGTGATCGCCGGTCCCTGTTCCGTGGAGAGCCGGGAACAGATCCTGGAGACGGCCCGGGCGGTTAAAGCAGCCGGTGCCGGGATGCTCCGGGGAGGCGCTTTTAAACCTCGTTCATCCCCGTATTCCTTCCAGGGGCTGGGAGAAGAAGGGCTGAAGCTGTTGGCTGAAGCCCGGGAAGAGACTGGGCTTGCCATCGTCACAGAGGTGATGGATCCCGAAAATTTGGAGCTGGTGGCGGAGTATGCTGACGTTCTCCAATTGGGCGCCCGCAATATGCAAAACTTCCACCTCCTGAAAAAAGTGGGGCGCACCAATAAACCGGTTCTTTTAAAAAGGGGGTTGTCGGCTACCATCGAGGAGTGGCTGATGTCCGCCGAGTACATCCTCAATGAAGGCAATCCTAACGTGATTTTGTGTGAACGGGGGATCCGCACCTTTGAAACCTACACCCGGAACACCCTCGACCTGTCCGCAGTACCCGTGGTGAAACATCTGAGCCACTTGCCGATTTTGGTGGATCCCAGTCACGGAACGGGGAAATGGCGTTATGTGGCACCGATGGCCCGAGCTGGATTGGCGGCGGGTGCCGATGGTTTGATTGTGGAAGTCCATCCCCAGCCGGAAGCGGCTTGGTCCGACGGACCCCAGTCCCTCACCTTGGAAAATTTTCAATCCATGATGGATGACTTGGAAAAAATGGGGATGCGCTCTGCAGAGGGATCGAAGGTGTAAGGTTCAGGGTGGCAAATGCCGGGCGTCTGCATAGGATATCTGCACAAAGGATTGGGGGTGAATGCTATGGACGAGTGGTTCCACCCGATGGTCCCCCGTTACAACCGTTATGTTCCTCAGACGCCCGGATACGGTTATCCACCAGAATCGCCATCGATGCATCCCGGCCCGCCGGGGATGCCTTCCGGATCCTACCAGTATCCTTTTCCCGCAAATCCGCAGGAAATGGCGCCTCCGTCCCCGGATGAACCGCTGTTTGGAGAGTTTAAAAATCCCTTCAAAGGGCTTTTCAAAAAACGACCCCGGGAATATCGTCTCTCTCAGCAGTTATATCGGGTGTTGGGACAACAGGTTCAAGTCTCCACCTTTACAGGGGTTTTAAACGGGAACATCGATGGTGTTTATCCAGATCACCTATTAATCTCCAAAGGCGACCAAAAGTACTATATCCGTTGGGATGCCGTCGTGTTCGTGGCGCCGGTGGAAGAAGAATAACCGATCAGACGGTTCGTCGTCTGGTCGGTTTTTTTGTCCAAATCTCGTAAACTTCCGATACCCGTACAAGCATCGAAGCGGCCGCCTCATACCTTGGAGTACGAGGTGATCACATATGCATGGAAGAGACCATCCTCGCTACACCATTCTCGCCCGGAATCGCTCTGTAGTAAACCGAATTCGCCGATCCGGCGGCCAAGTGGATTATGTCAGCCTTCACAGCGGCTTGATTTCTGCTCGCATCCCTCGGAGTCAAGCCAAAAAGATGCTGCGGGGACGGGATGTGCTCCTGGCCGAAGAAGACCAGGGGGTTACCATTCCGAAGCCAAAATTGAGCCGGGTGCTGACCAAAAGGGAGTATCAGCAGTCGGTAAAGAAAGCCCAACAAACCCTGACTTGGAATGTTCGCCGTGTTTGGCGGGGTGCTCCCGCCCCCGATGCAGGACGGGGGATCCGGGTCGGGGTGGTTGATTCAGGGATCGATCTCAGCCACCCGGACTTGGTCCGCAACATTCGTGGTGGAGTCAATTTCGTCCATCCAGGTCGTCCTCCCCGGGATGATAACGGTCACGGCACCCATGTGGCCGGTATTATCGCCGCGCGCAGCAACGGGATCGGCGTGGTAGGAGTCGCTCCTTCAGCCAGTCTATACGCAATCAAAGTGTTAAATGCCCAAGGATCCGGCAGTATCACTGATCTGATTCGGGGAATCGACTGGGGCATCGACAACCGGATGCATATTCTCAATCTCAGCCTATCCGCAGGAGGTTCCGCCCCCGCCGCTCTGGTTCACGCGGTGAATACGGCGGTCCGCCGGGGAATTCTGGTGGTGGCCGCGGCGGGCAACAGCGGTAACGACGAGGGAAATGGAAACCATGTAGAGGTACCCGCCCGGATCGCCTCTACCCTCGCTGTCGCTGCCACCAATCGCCAAAACCGTCGGGCCTCATTTTCAGCAACAGGTCCTGCTCTCGATTTGTCAGCCCCGGGGGTCGACATTTTGAGCACTTATCCGGTCAATCGTTACGCTGTCTTCAGCGGGACATCGATGGCTTGCCCCCATGTGTCCGGTGTCGCGGCCCGTTTCAAACAAGGGGGACGATCGACAGCCGCCGTGCGCCGTCTCTTGTTCCAGCGGGCGATCCCGCTCGGTGCCAGGAGATGGTATGGAGCGGGACTGGTACAGGTGTGAAGGTGAAGGAGGAACGTAAAAAAACCCCCGGGGATCGGGGGTTTTATTTAGTCGGTAGCTTCCTTTTCCTCAGGAGGCACCTTGGTGACCAACAACCGCCCGACGCTGTATTGATCGGTTTCCTGAACTTTAAATATGAAGTCCTGATAGGTCACTTCGTCACCCACCTCTGGGACTTCGTTTAGCTGGGAGAAAACCCAACCGCCGATCGTATCGTTGTCAGGATCATCGATGTCAGTATGGAAGTACTCATTCACTTCCTCGATCAGGAGGCGGGCGTCGATGGAGGTCGCCGTACCATTCTTCTGAAAGAATGGACGCTCATCGTCAAATTCATCCTGAATCTCGCCGAAGATCTCTTCGATGATATCTTCCGTGGTAACCAAGCCCGCTGTCCCGCCATACTCGTCGACGACAATCGCCATCTCCGAGCGGTTTTTTTGCAGGATGCGCAGGACGTCTTTGACCTCCATCGTCTCCGGCACCCGGATGACCGGTTGGGTCAGGGCGGTCAAATCGAGCTCTTCCTTGGTGAGCAGTACTTCATAAACGTGGCGGATATGGACGATGCCGATGATGTCGTCTTTATCTTCCCGACAGAGGGGAAAGCGAGTGTGACGGCTTTTCCGCAGAGCATTCAGATTTTCTTCCACTGGATCCTCTGTGTACAGACAAATCATATCGACCCGGGGTACCATCACTTCCCGTGCGACACGGTCGGTAAACTCGAAGACGTTATCAAAAAGGGAGAGTTCGGTCTGATCGATGTGGCCGCTTTTGTGACTCTGGGCCACCATCATCCGGATCTCTTCCTCGGTATGTGCCTGCTGATGTTCGGTGAGCTCTTCATCGACCCCGACCCAACTCAAGATCTTGTTTGCTGCCGTGTTCAGGGTCCAGATGAAGGGATAAAACAGCTTGTAAAACCAGTTGAGAGGCGTTGCCGTCCAAAGCGTGGTCCCTTCGGCGCGGCGGATGGCGAGAGACTTGGGGGCCATCTCTCCCAGGACGATGTGAAGAAAGGTGATGATCGCGAACGCGACTCCAAAACCCAGCGTGTGGACCAGCCATTCCGGGATGGCGAAAGGAAGCAAACCGAGGAGCGGTTCCACGATCAATTTGGCGACCGCCGGCTCCCCGATCCAACCCAACCCCAGCGAGGCCAAGGTGATGCCCAGTTGGGTGGCTGAAAGATAGGCGTCCATTTTTCGGATCACTTTGTCAGCTACCATGGCACGGCGATTTCCCTCAGCGGAGAGCTGGGCGATCCGGGTGGCGCGCACTTTGACAATGGCAAATTCCGAGGCGACGAAAAACCCGTTGAGGAAGACAAGTATAAAAACCAGGAAAAGATTCCAGAGGATCAGGAAAAAACTTTCCACTCCAGCGACGACCTCCTGCGATGAGTATGGTTTCTATAGTGTTTGCAAGGTTAATATATACATTACCAAAAATCGGTTTCCCTTCATAGCTCATGGGGAGAAGGTCGAGAGACTGTCACAAAAAAGCCCGGTGTAACCGGGCGTTAGACTAGAGCAGGTAGTGAAGAAACAGCGTGGCGAAGCCGAAGTAGATTAACAGAGAAAAGACGTCGTTGATAGTGGTGATCAAGGGGCCGGAGGCGACGGTGGGGTCCACTTTCAACAGGTTGAGCAATAGCGGGATCAGCGTGCCGCCGATGGTGCCCAGCAGCAGGGTAAACCACATGGATACCCCCACCACCAATCCCAGAGAGAGTTTCCCGTAAAGCAGGGTGACCATGAAGAAGATGAGGACACTGCAAACCGTGCCGATCATGACTCCGGTGATGCCTTCCTGTCTCAGGATGTGCAAATACTTGTCACGGGTTAACTGCCCGGAGCTGAGTCCCCGAATGACCAAGGCCAGGGATTGGGTGCCGGTGTTACCGGTCATCCCGGCGACCATCGGCATAAAATAAGCGAGGGCGGCCACCCGATTGATGGTGTTTTCAAAGGTGCTGAGCATGGTGGCGGTCAGCATTCCGATAAAGAGAAGCAAAACCAGCCAGGGGATCCGGCGTCGGGCAGAGGAAAACGGATGGGTCAGCACGTCCATTTCCGTCTGCCCGACGGCGGAAAGTTTGGAGATGTCCTCTTGAGCCTCTTCGATCAGGACATCGACCACATCATCGATGGTGATAATCCCGAGAAGGCGATTTTCACCGTCAACCACGGGGATGGCCAGAAAATCGTACCGCTGCATCAATTGAGCCACTTCTTCTTGATCCATTTCCGCGGGCACGGAGATAATGCGTTCGTACATCACCTCGGTGATCGGTTTGGACGGGGAAGCGATCAAGAGCTCCCGCAGGGAAATAACGCCGACCAGCCGGTCATCTGCATCGATCACGTAAATATAATAAATGGTTTCTGCCGTCGGGGCTTCCCTTCGCAGGTACTGGATCACTTCTTCCACGGTGTAGTATTCGTATACGGCAACATACTCGGGGGTCATTTTCCCACCGGCGGTATCTTCAGGATAATGGAGCAGGGCCCGTACTTTGTCCGCTTCATCCCGTTCCATCGATCGAAGCAGCAACCGAACAATGCTTTCGTCCAGTTCACCCATCAAATCCGCCACTTTGTCGGAGGGCATCCGGTTCAGGATGGCGGAGGTGCGCTCCGGTCCGAGGGTGGACAAGATTTCCTGTTGTTCTTCCGACTCCACTTCTTCCAGCAGCAGGGCAATCTCCGCCGGCTTAAGCATCCGGACGAACTGGGAGCGGTAGACGGTGGGCAGACGAAAAAAAACTTGCCCCAGGTCATAAGGCTGAAGTTCCTCAACCAGAGGGCGCAAAAACCGTTGTTCTCTCTTTTGCAGGGCGACTTTGATTGAATCGAGATCGATCTCACGCTTCCGTTCTTCATTTTCCGGCATGCGTCCTACCTCCTCTCCACTTGGTTTGAAAATCTACATCATCATATCAAACCGTTCCCGGTTTGGAAACGGCATCGCGACTGAAAGGACATAGGACGAGGAGTGGGACCGTATATATCCTATGATAGGCCTTGCAACTACCTCAAGACCTCAAGGAGGGATTTAATGTCCTTTCGTCACCCTCATCCCTATGCGGCCAGAGGTTACCCAGTGCCGGATCATCCGGTACATCCCGGCGGGAATCGGCTTCCTTATCCATACCCCATGTTTCCCATGGGCTACGTATCCTATCAGGACCCACGAATGGCGCCGCCGTATATGTCCCAGTGGCCTCCTTATCCGCCGGCTCCCGGAAGGGGGCCTCTTCCGCCGCCGGCCCCTTATCCGGTCAGGCCGCCAATGGGAATGCCCGGGTCACCTCCACCATTGTGGGATTCTCCCGAATCACCGGAATCCCCTTGGCTGGATGGCGTGGAATAAACAGGTCGGTCATTAGTATAGGCGGAGAGACGACTCCTCTTTCAAAAAACATGCCCGCCAGTGATGTACACCCCTGAAAATAGACACAGGTTAAGGGGTGTTTTTTGTGGTGTAAACGAACAGGAGTCGATGATACTGGAGGGTAACTGAGCATGATGTAGCCAAAAAAAGGGATGATGCTCTCACATCCAGGTGGTTGCGGTACATCAATCCGATTTTTTCTCAAGTGTATAAAAAATGGAGGCTCGTCCATAAAGGGGAGGGATTTTTTTCATATGCAGCGGCGGTCGGGTAGCGAGGAGGAACGCGGGTACACTAATGATACCATCCATCAAGGAGGAAGATATATGCGCATACCCGAAATTGGATCGCCGCGACGGGAGCCGGAAATTACGACGCCTCGGGAGCCGATTACGACTTCCCCGGAACAGCCGGATCGGGGCAAGCCCCCAGAGCGGCGGGACCCTAAACCGGGAAGAAAAGATCAGGCCTTGTAACGTTTTTGGATTATCCATGAAAAAGCCCTGCGCACCAAGCACAGGGCTTTTTCCTTCGGGTCAGGGGGATTCCTTCAACCGGTAACGGTATTGGACTTCCTCATCAGGTGTTTCAAGGGAGATGACAGTAGTCGGTTGTGTGATCACCTGTGTGTTGAAGCTGCCTTTGGGAGGGGGGGATTCTTCGGCGATCACCTGGATGGTATCCCCTTTCCGTACCACTTTTTCCACCTGGATGGCATAACCTCCGGTCGGTCGCTGACCGAGGGAAAGAATTAAATAGGTACGGTCGCCGGAGCGAACTTCCCGATGAGACAACTTTTCGCTGTCCGCAGCCATCACTTCGGACCGTATCTTTTTCACAGCCTCAGGAAGTTTTTCCGCCGATTCCTCTTGGAAGGAGAGGGACGCGCCATCACCGTCCGGTTCTCTGGCCTTGGCATCATCCGATGCGAAAAAAGGAGTGCAGCCACCGGCTCCGATCAACGCGACGATCATCATCATGAGAAGGGCCACCTTCCAGTTATGCATTTCAGTGCCTCCCGTTATGTGAAGTTAATATATGGACGGGAGTGGGCAGAAAAAAGTTGCAAATCTTTTGATGCCATTTTGTCCGTATTTTACCATAGATATTCGCCAGTTGTCATGTTTCCCCTTTATCCGTAAAAGAATAAGACGGAAAAGGGGGGTACTCGATGAAATTTTGTCCGGATCGCCCCATGATTGTACAAGGGGATGGTGTGGTTCTCTTAGAGGCGGATCATCCCGCTTTTCCTGAGGTGCGCGATCGGCTGTCCAATCTGGCTGAGCTGGTCAAAACGCCGGACCACCTCCACACTTACCGAATTACGCCGCTCTCGTTGTGGAATGCGGTGTCGGCGGGGTGGACGGTTCAGGAAGCGGTGGGCTTTCTGGAGGAAGAGAGCAAATTTGGCCTGCCTGCTTCCCTCAAGCGGCAAGTAGAAGAGAAGATGGGACGGTGCGGTCTCGTCACTTTAACCTCGAAGGAGAAACAATTGATCCTGTCTGTCGCTGATGCCGCCCTCTCCCAAAAAATGAGGAAAAGCCGCCCTTGGAGGGATCGCATGACTTTTTTGGGGCGGGGTACATTTGCTGTTCCCTCTGAGTTGCGGGGGTGGGTCAAACAGGAGCTGATCCGGCTGGGGTATCCAGTGGAAGACCGGGCCGGGTATACCCGGGGAGAACCCCTTTCTTTGCAGTTGAAAGAAACTACCCATTTGCGGGACTATCAGCGGCGTGCGGTAGAAAATTTCCATCGCCGAGGGGATGTAACTGGAGGTAACGGCGTGTTGGTCCTTCCCTGTGGTGCCGGAAAAACAGTGATCGGCTTGTCGGTGATGGAGAAAGTGGGAAAAGCGACCCTGATTCTTACCCCCAATACCACATCGGTACAACAGTGGATTCGGGAATTGCTGGACAAGACCGATCTTACGGCAGAGCAGGTGGGGGTTTATACAGGGGATAAAAAAGAAGTTCGCCCGGTCACGGTGGCCACGTATCAAATTTTGACCCACCGTTCGGGAAAGCGGGATCCCTTTACCCATATGAAGCTGTTTGAAGAGAGGGATTGGGGACTGGTGATCTATGATGAGGTGCACCTGCTCCCAGCACCGGTGTTTCGGGCCACCGCTGACATTCAAGCCCGTCGCCGGTTGGGACTGACTGCGACCCTGGTTCGAGAGGACGGTCGGGAAGAGGACGTCTTCTCCCTGATCGGCCCCAAGAAATTTGAAGTTCCCTGGAAAGAGTTGGAGTCCCGGGGGTGGATCGCTCAGGCTGCCTGCACGGAAATCCGAACCCCGTTGAAACCGGGTTTGCGACAGCAATACCAGCGGGCACCTAAAAAGAAAAAATACCGGATCGCGGCGGAAAATCCGCTAAAAATCAACGTGTTGAAAAAGATTCTTCACCGTCACCGGGATCATAAGATTTTGGTTATCGGTCAATATCTGGATCAATTGAGGCAGGTGGCGACTCAGTTAAGTCTCCCACTGATCACAGGTCAGACGCCGCAATCGGAAAGGGAGATTTGGTTTGACCGGTTTCGAAGCGGAGATGAACCGGTGCTAGTCGTCTCCAAAGTGGCCAATTTCGCCGTGGATCTGCCGGATGCCGGAGTGGCGGTTCAACTTTCCGGCGCCTTCGGCTCCCGTCAGGAGGAGGCGCAGCGGCTGGGCCGGATTTTACGACCGAAAAAAGGAGAGAATGAAGCACATTTTTACCATGTGGTCTCCAGGGACACCCTGGATCAGGAGTATGCTCTTCAGCGGCAACTGTTTTTAGTGGAACAGGGTTATCGATACGATGTGCAAGATTTTGAAGCATGGGAGTGACCCCGATGAAACCGTCGTTGATCCAATGTCTGCAAAAATTGAAGCATGAGGCACGCCAGCGGTTGGCGGATCATTACAGCTGCAGGAACGACCCGACTTCCCTTGCGGAGGCGATCATACAGTGGATGTTGAGAGGAGGGACGGCAAAAGGCTTCCATCCTTGGGAGCAGATTCTTCTCGATGAGTTGATCCTTCCTCGAGGGGACCGATGGCTGCCGGAGGGGATGGCAGAGTTGAATCATCCCTCCTTATCTCCCGCCTGCTTGCGAACTGCATGTATCCTTCTGCGTCGTCGCGGCCTTCTGTTTCGCATCCGGAAGGAATTCGGGGAGTGGGTATATTGGTGTCCCAGGGAGATCCGGCGGGCTTGTCTCGCCGCGAAGAGCGAAGCTTCCTCCCAGCGGGAACAACCCCCGATCCGTCCGGAAAAGGAGAGCTCCCGCGGGCTGTGGGACCCTCTGTTTCAATTTGCCGTTCAGTTGGAGCAGGGAGGGATTCCTCTGACCCGGGAGCAAAGGGTGGCGCGTCCGGTGGAACGGAAATTGGAAGCGGAGTTGGATCTGGATGATAGAGGGCTCAACCTCTCCCTGTGGGGAGGCGGGACCGGCTCCGCCGCCCTCCAGTTGATGGCGGACTTCGCCGCCCGGCTGGGATTCTTGCGGGAGGAAAAGGGAAAATGGCGGGCTGATCCCGATTGCCTGGAAGGATGGTTGGGGTTGTCCTGGGATAGCCGCATCGCCCAATTGTTTCAGTTGACGGAGACGGTTTTGTTGGAAGACCGTCCTGGCTGGGACGGACTGTGGTGGCGAATGACTGCCCACTCTGAGGGATGGGCTCGCTGGAGGGACACCTGTCTGGGATGGCTGGAGGTGATCGGAGATGCCCGTAAGCTTCCCGCTGTTGTGGAGGAGGCGGAAGAGCGTTGGCTCGCCCCCCTGGATACCATGGGCTGGGTGGAACGCGGGACATACCGGGGGCATCGCTATTGGCGCTGGACGCCCTGGTCCCCCCCGGCAGGGCCGGAGATTCCGGAGATGAAAGGTTACGTGAAGCCCGATTTTGAAGTGCTGTTGCCTCCGTTTTTTTCGCTGTATCGTCGGTTTTTGCTGGCTCAATTTGCCGATGACATGGGCGGGGACCAGCTCTCCGTCTATGCTTTGACCGCTTCCTCGGTTCGGCGTGGAGCGGAGCGAGGCATATCCGCAGACGAAATGATGGAATTGCTGCAGGAGATTTCCGGTTACCCACCGCCGCAAAATGTGCGGGAGAGTCTCATCCGCTGGGCGGGGGGTGGTCACCCTGTGCTGGAGGAGGCGTGGCTGCTCCGCTTGCCGCCTGGATCCCACCACCGTCTGTCCGATGAAGACCGGGCTGCGTGGGGCTTGGAGAGTCTCGCCGACGGGTTATACCGGGTTCCGCAATCGCAGATCGAATCCGTTCGGAAGGGATGGAGTGACCGGGGCACGCCGGTGATCGAACCGCCGGGAGAAACCCCTTGGTGGAAAAACGAGCCGGCGGCGCAGCCCGTTTTTACGGAAGGGCAGGAGGAGCCCCTTTTGGTGGACGGGCATTACCCCGCTTTGGAGGAGGCGGTGCCCGGTTTTAAACAATTACCCAAGGTGTGGACGGAAGGGCTTCGCCCTTATCACCCTTCCACTCTGCGCCAGCTGATCAAACAGGCGATTCAAATGGAGCTGGACCTCCTCTGTGCCCCGGGTGACGGGGATCCGATCCGACTGACACCGGTGACGGTATTTCGGGACGGGGACCGTTGGATGGTGGATGGACAGGATGAGCTGGGTGGAAACCAGAGGTTTTCATTGGAGGAGATATCGGCAGTCCGACTACTGGCCCCATGGAAAGAGCTGTTTTAAAAAAGCGGAAGAGAAGGCAGGGAATCCCCATCCAAGGTCGAATGGATACAGGGGAGGGAAGCGCATGCAACCGATGCCTCAACATCCGGAAACCCCAAATCCGGCCTCGCCTCCCCGTTTCTCGGGGGATTTTGTATGGAAGTTTGTCGGGGCCTTTATCGCTTCTGCCGTGATGTGGACAGGTAGAGTGGGACAATGGTTTCGGTACGGGGCTGCATTAGTGACAGTACTTTTTTTCACACCGGTGTTCAACGGAGACTTCCGGCAGGTCTGGGCGGCGGCTCCGGCGGTGGCATTAGTTTATATAGCATTGATCGTCATCGTCCTCGGTCAGTCTGCCTCCCGCAAAATCTGTGAACGGGGTTCCTATTTCTACAGTCCCTTCGGCGAATACATCTTTAACCGGAAACAGTTTGTGGAACGGCAGGAATGGGAACAGAGGAAGGAGAAGGGGGCATGGAAGGAAAAGCTGGAATCACGTCTGGAAAAGCTGGAACAGAAAAAGGAAAAGCTGCAGGATCAATTGCATGGGGCACAACGGGAAGCAGAATATGCTTTGCGTCTCGCCAGCAAAATGCGGAGTGAAGTGCGCCTGTACGATGTCCTGTTTCAGGGGGAAGACCCGGTGGATTCCCACCTGTTGATGGAGCGCCTGCTCAAGGAGCTGGATATCAAGTGTGTCGCCGTCGCCTGCTACGAGTCGGCGGGGAAGGAGCTGAGACGGATCGGCTCCGCCGGGGCCCGCTTCGTCCCGGTCTTTCACCAGGAGGAAGATTCTGATTCGCCCGAAATCGAGAGCTGGGTCACAGGAGACGACATCGTTTCCCAGAATGAAGCATACCCTTATGAATATATGGTGACCACTGTCTTTCATGAAGAACTGTTTGTATTGGTGTTTCGTCTCGATACGACGGACCCGGATGAGGCCAGCGACATTTTGGGGCACATCATCGTGGAGCATAAGCATCTGTTTCTGGTGGCGTTGCGTTTGCTTCATATCCGCCGGGACGCCGTCAAGGGAGTTGGAGAATAAAACGATAGCGATAAAAAGGCGGTGTAGCGTTTTGATCAATAAACAGCGGAATGATGAGCCGATCAATGCGAAGGGAAAGTTTAAAAAGAGAAAAAAAGTGGATACCCGACCCGCTTGGACTCCGGAGATCATCGACAGCAAAGTGGAACAGGCGGTCAACGGTCGTGCCCCCAGATCCCTTCGAAAAGGAGTGGTCTGAAGACCTCTCCGCTTTCCCTCCGAGATGGAAGGGGAGCTTTTTTATGTATGTGGCGGGCATATGTTATGATGGAGTCGGAGGGATTGACATGAGTGCAGTCGATATGACCGAGCTCTTGCTTGAGACGTATAAATTGGCGGATCGGATCAAGGAATCCGAAGAGGTGAACCGATATCTGAAGTTAAAACAAGAGGTGCAGGAAGATCCGGAGGCACAACGGCTGATTCGGGAGTTTCAACGGAAGAAGGAGCTCTTTGAGGAAAGTCAGCGTTTCGGCCATTTTCACCCGGATTATCACCGGGCAAAGAATGAAGCAAAAGAGTTCCTCGCCGAAATGAGGAAACATCCGAAGATCGGGGCCTATCTGGAACTGGAGGAGAAATTGGACCGCCTGTTGGGCGAAGTCAGCCGTACCTTGGCTCACTCCGTTTCCGACTCGATTAAAGTACCGATCAACGATCCGCGGGAGTTGAGAAAAGCCAACCGGGCCAAACGGAAGAGTTGCGGCTAACAGAATGCAATCGGGACAACGCCTTCCGCAGCAAGTGCTTTTTCCCGAAGGGACCCGGAATCGGAAGCGATCTGGCGTCCAGCGAACCAACTGGCACTCAAAGGTGAAATCCGTATTCCGGATAAAGGGACGAGTCGCTTGAGCGGCTCTGTTCTCGAATCCGGTTTGAATATAAAAACCACAAGCTCCGCGTATTTCCTCCATTCCACATCGTGAAAGCCCGCGCCTTGCAGCCGATTGATCAATTGTTGTTCCCGTTGGACACTTTATCCACCCCTGACAACAGGGTATCAACTTCTCCGGCGGGGCTGTAAAAAGTTGTTCGCTATGGTATAATTGAGTGTGTGAATGTCGTCTCGTTGTTTTCTGTGCCCGGAAAAGCGACTTTGCTGTGCTTTGACCGAACCGAGAAAAGGGGTATTTCTTTATGTCTGTTGAGATCGCAGAACGGCTGGGTTTAGCTGTTTGGGTCAAGGATCTCAAGGCGGCACGCGCGCTGGGGCGTTTGGGTAACATTCACTACGTTTCCAAGCGGTTGAAATATGTGTTTCTCTACGTTGATGGCAAACAGGCGGATCAAATCATCCGCCAAATGGAACGGATGCCCTTCGTCACCCGGATCGATCGTTCGCACCGCCGGGAACTGGCGACTGAATTTCATAAACCTGACCGATTAAAGCATTCATGATGGATGTTCGCTGCCTTGTCTTCGAGGAGGCAGTTTTTTTGGTGCCTTATTTCGTTTAACGAAATAAACGTTGAGAGAAAAATTTGGGGAGGGAGTGACTGGAGCCAATGGAAACATGGAAGCGAAATCTCTACATTTTGATGGCATCTGAGTTTCTGGTGATGGGTGCCATGAGTATGATCATCCCGTTCCTCCCTCTCTACTTGCAGGAGATGGGGGTGACGGATCCTGAGAAGACTCAGCTTTGGTCTGGGCTGATTTTCGGCGTCAACTTTTTGTCCGCCTTTTTGGTGGCTCCAATATGGGGGAGCTTGGCTGACAAAGTGGGCCGTAAGATCATGGTTCTTCGCTCGGGCTACGGCATGACCGTGGTGATCTTTTTGATGGGGTTGGCTACCAGCCCGCTGCAGTTGCTGCTGCTTCGTCTACTCAACGGAACCATCTCCGGATTCATACCCGCTGCGATTTCTCTAGTGGCCACCAATACGCCGAAAGAGCGGACCGGATATGCCCTGGGCTTGCTCCAGTCCGGCGCGGTGGCGGGGAATATCATGGGTCCCTTTTTCGGGGGACTGATGGCGGAAGTGGTGGACTACAAGACGATCTTTTACCTGACCGCAGTGATGATCGGCCTGGCCACCCTGGTGGTAACCTATTCGGTCAAGGAAGAGAAGAAGCCTGATCCGAAAAAAGAGCGGGCCGGTTTTTTCAAAGAAGTATCGGAGATTTTGCATCAAAAACCGCTGTTGATCTTGTTTTCCGTCGGTTTTATGTTGCAGTTCGCCATGCTGGCACCGATGCCTCAAATGTCCTTGTTTGTGGACCAATTGGGGGCACCTGGTGGCTATCTCGCCTTTTTTGCCGGTTTGGTGACCGCAGTCACCGGTTTGGCCAATATGCTTGCCGCCCCGCGGTTGGGACGGCTCGGTGACCGGTATGGGTCTGAGCAGGTGCTCTTCTTTGCCATGCTGGGGGCTGCTGTTTTCTTTATTCCCCATGCCATGGTGACCTCCGTATGGCAGCTTTTAATCCTCCGCTTTTTGCTGGGGTTGTGCGTGGGCGGGTTGCTTCCCTCTCTTAACTCTTTGATCCGCAGCAAAGCCCCCCAGGGGAAAGAAAGCACGGCTTACGGTTACAGCACCAGCGCCACCTTCCTGGGCAATATGCTGGGTCCGATCACGGGAGGGTACCTGTCCGGTGTGATCGGGATCCGGGGTTTGTTTATCATGACCGCGATCCTGTTGATCAGCGGGGCTATGGTACTGAGAAAGGGATTGATCCGTCCGAGTCAGCACCACCAGGAAGCCCACCGCTCCGTATCGCGAAAATTACCCTCGGCTCGGTGATGGTTGAAAAATCCACACCTGACCGAAGGAGGGTGTCCCACTCTCTGAAGAGGGTTCTAGCATAGAATGAGATTGACCCACGGACTCTTCAGACGGGAGGGACATCGATGATTGGATTCTTGGGAAAAAGGTTCCTGGGTAGAATCGGGCGGAGAGGTTTTGGTCCGCGAGGCCCGAGAGGACCGAGGGGAATCCTAGGTCCGCCGCCTCCACCGCCACCTCCACCACCTGGCCCCGGGTTCGATCCTGAATTTGGACCGGGCCCTGGACCAGAATTTGGACCGGGCCCTGGACCAGAATTTGGACCGGGTCCCGGTTTTGGTCCCGGACCTGATGATTTTTAACGTTTTTGCCCCGCAAAGGGGCTTTTTTCTTGCCAGGAAATCGGGTTCCCTATGGAAGGAGAGGTGAATTCATCGTAAAATAAAAGCACAGTCACTAATTGGAGGAGCGGATCGCATTGGGTTTGTGGACGGGATTGAAAGATAAGTTGGAAAAGGGGCTGGAGACCACCAGCCAAAGGTCCAAAAAAGTGTTGGACATCAGCCGGATCAGTCTGTTGCTCCGCAGTACCAAGGAAAATGAAGAGGATCTGTATCGTCGGCTCGGCAGGGAAATCTATCGTTACTGGGAACGAAAACAACAGTTGGAATTGACCGATCTCACCCGAGCCACGTTAAATCAGATACGAGAAGTTCGGGAGAAAATCGCAGAGATGGAAGAGACATTGGAGCAGTTGAAAAAAGAGGAAAAGGAACGATCCTCCGAATGGAAGGAGGAAGCGGAGCAAATTCCCGCTTCCACTGACGAAGAGTCGAAGGCCGTACAGGAAGCTTCGGAGGAGGAGAAAGGGAAAGAACCGATGCTGGGTTCACGCAGCAGAAGGAGCAACAGGAGCTTGGAAAAAGCAGATGAACAGCCAAAGACGCCTTCTAATGGCTGGGTGGAAGGAGAAGCGATTTTTATCTGTCCTCACTGCGGTGATCGGGTGGAAGAAGACACCGTTTTTTGTCCCCACTGCCATAAACATGTTTACCATGATTGAGGGGGATGTTCATGGCTTCCAACCTGAACCAGAAGGTGGAAAGATTCCTTAAGCCGCTCAAAAGTCAAGCCGTCACACCGGAAGGAAAACGGAAAATCCTCGACGAATTCAACGACAAAGTCCGGCGTGTCGGTGGGATTGAACGCGTGATCGACAAATTAAAACTTCTTTATCACTATTTTCGCGACCCGGAAACCCATCGGGCCAAAAAAGCGTTGGCTGGAGCAGCGCTGCTTTATTTTATCCTGCCGGCAGATGTGATTCCAGACCTGCTGCCGGGGGTGGGATATGTGGACGATGCGGCTGCGGTAGCGATGGTGTGGAAGTTTTTGAGCGACGAAATGGCCCATTATGAACATCGCATCCGCGAAAAAGGAAAAGAATAGGGATAAATCAGGAATTTTAACCAATCTCTTCTTTTGCCCCAAAACTTCTGCTACAATAAATAGTGAAACGTGTAGATTGATGTCAGGAAAGCGGAATCGTTGAAAAATTTAGCGAATATCAGGCCGTGGTGGCGGAGACGGCCCATATTACTGGGCTTAGAAAGGTATCGTCCCCAGGGCTGTGGGTTTACGTTGTTTTAGATAGATAAGGTCAAGGCTTTGGGAAAGGGGTAACGAGTTATGAAGCAGAAATCCGTGGCGATTACTGTGACCAGCGGCAAGGGTGGTGTAGGAAAATCAACGACTGTCGCCTCGGTGGGACTGGCATTGGCTAAATTGGGCCGAAAAGTCTGTGTGATGGATACAGATATCGGCCTTCGGAAATTAGATCTGATGTTGGGTCTGGAAAACCGGATCGTCTATGATTTGCTGGATGTGGTTGAGGGGACGAGTAAGTTGCGCCAGTCGTTGGTCCGCCACAAGGAATATGACAACTTGGCCCTGCTGCCAGCTGCTCAGACACGGTACAAAGAGGAGGTCACCCCGGCCCAGGTCAAACAACTGGTGGACGAGCTCCGCGAAGAATTTGAGTTCATCCTGATCGATTCGCCTGCGGGAATCGAAGGGGGATTCCGAAATGCGATTGCGCCAGCTGATCAGGCGATCCTGGTGGTCAACCCCGAGATTCCCTCGGTCCGAGATTCGGATCGGGTGATCGGGTTGCTGGAGTCGGCCAATCTGGATCAGATCGATCTAGTGGTCAACCGTGTACAGCCGGGCATGGTGAAAGATGGAGACATGTTGAGCGTGGAAAGGGTACAGAATCACCTGGCAATTAATCTAGTGGGCATCGTGCCGGAAGACCGGCGGATCATCCGCTCCTCCAACACCGGTGAACCGGTGGTTCTGGATGATAAGTCGATGGCAGGACAAGCCTTCGACAATATTGCCCGCCGTTTAAATGGGGAGGATATCCCTTTTATCGAGCTGGAGGAGCCAACCCTGATCAGTCGAATCAAACGGATCTTTCACATCGCCTGATCAAATGACGAGGTGAACTCAAGTGGTTTTTTTAAATATGTTTAATAAGGAGAAGGAGCGGCCAACGGCAGCTACAGCGGATGACCGCTTGTCTCTGGTGCTCAGTTATCAACGATCCGATATCGACGAACGCAAATTGAAAAAGTTTCAGGGCCGGTTGATTGAGCTTTGTGATGAATTTGGCTACGATGTGGTGGGACAGGTGGAGATTCGCCCCCAATCTCGTCAGCGGGATAATACCACCGTCTTAAATGCGAGCATTCCCGTCCGATTGCGAGAAGAACGGGAAGAGGAAAAAAGCGCGGGTTCATAAACCCGCGCTTTTACACTTACAGGCGGTTCCGTTCCAAATGATCGTGCAAAAAACGAAGGATGAAGGCGGGAAACTCTTTGTCCTCGGAAAGGGTGAACAAGGCGATGGACACCCGTGTCCCTCCGTATTCCTGTATCAACGCCCGCATTTTTTTACGTGCGGCGTTGTTCAGTTTACCGTACCGCTTTTCGAAGGCTTTCAGCACCATTTCTTCTTCAGAGGGGGTAGGGATCTTGTTCCTCCCTGGGAGGGAGGCGGGATCGGACGGCTCTAGGGAAGCGGCGATTTCCCCCTGGATAGGCGTCGTGTGAGGTTCAGAGTGGCTTCCCTCTCCTTGTTGGCTCGGAGACGATTCAATCTGCCACGGCTTGAGTCGCCTCCGACCTCTGGGACGAGGTTGGGGTATGTGTTTAAAGCGTTCCGGGTACTTATGGCGTAAATTGTAAATTCGCTGGTAAATGGCCCCTTGTGTCCGTTTGAGCTGTCGTTCCAGTTCGGAGATGGCAGTTGAAAGAGGTTTTCCCTGCTCCAGGTGTCGGTTGACTGTTTCAATGACCAGCTGTTCCTCCGCCTCGGTCCAGCTGTTCATACGGTCATTTCGGGACCGGTTAGCCTTTTGTTTGGCGGGAAATCGATCGGGAAACTGATTGCGCAGTTTTCTCACGTGGGACATAATGCCGGCAAAACCGCGGTTCAATTCCCGGGACAACTCCTTCAGCGTCTCTTTCTCCCGAATCCCCTGGGCAAAATCATCATTAATTTTCTGAATTATCCGTTCATTTTCCTCGTGGGTGTATTTTCCTTTTTTCGTATCTAACATTTTTATCCCTCCCCTGTCTAAACTTTCTATAATGAATAATATAACAGAAAAGAAAAGGCCTTTTCCATTCAAAAATATTGGCAATGATGTCCATATCATTTTCCTTATTTTGGCCTTGATTTAGTATAAACATACTTTCCGATGGACATAAAGAGAATAAGGGTAAAAATTATACTTAGAAAATGGAAAAATCAGGACTGAACCGAAAGAAGGTGTGGTGAATGTCCCGGTTATCCGCACGGAAAATCAGTTCCTTTTTGACATCAAGGCTTCCTTCGGTAAAAAAAGAGACACTCCAACCCACTCATTCAGCTCCGCATCATCGCTGGGATGAGGCGTCAAAGGCTTCTTTGGTCATTTTATGGGGATTGTTGGTTTATCCCCAGTTGGATCCAGAATCGAAGAACCGGGGGCGCCCTGCTATGCACAAAGAAGAGATTTATCGATTGTTTAAGGAGCATCTGGGGACACAAACCCAGTGGGAAGGGATGCTCACGCAGTTACGAGATTATGATTATGTCCGTTTCACCCGTGACGGATCGATCACCGCAGGCACCCGCTTGTGGACTGCGGTTGACGGAGCGAAAATGTACCGGGTGTTCCGGTCATCCAACTTAAGTCGTCAAGAGTGGTTGCGAGAAAAAAAGGATAAACAAGACTAACAAAAGGCTGCACAATGAAAAGGAGGCAGCCTTTTTCTCATATAATTGACAGAAAAATGCATATATATTGGATGGGTTTGATCCACCCCGGAAAAGGGTACCTATTTTTAGCTCCATCCGGGCACCATTTCCAAGGTGAAAGAGGTGTTGCATTTTATGAAGGACCAACTTTTGGAGATCCGAGAGAAGTACAACCGGAAGAGAGAAGAATATAAACAGGCAGTGGACCGTCACGAATTTCTGGAGCAAATGAAGATACGGGAAGAGTTAGAAAATCTGAAGATGCAATGGGACCAACTGGTTAAAGATACAGGATAAAAAGCGCTCAGTGGCGCTCAGGATATTACAGGATATCTTTTGGATCGATTTTCATCGACAGTTGTTCTTGGGCGGAGTGCAACAGGTGGATACACTTGTCGTACTCCCTTTTTAAGTTGCGGCGAAGTTGGTGAACCTCCTCTTGCTGAGCTTGGGCGCGGGAATCTTCGGGATGGCTGTTCAAGTGGAATTGTAGTTCCGAAAGGAGAAAATCAACGGTTTGCAGCTCTCCCAACAAACGATAATCATTTGGATTCAACGGATACACCTCGCTGAATGGATCGGAAACCGGATCTGTCAGGGATCAGCCACCAAGGCTTTTGTTGGGTATTATATGTCCCGCTCCCGTCAACGGACACCTGAGTCGCAGCCCATTTTAAAAACAACAATCGCATTCCAGAATTTCACTCGCATTGGGCTCGCGGTTCTAAAGCAATATAAGAGTACCATCTGCAAGGAGGTGAAACCGAGGATGCCTCAACAACAAAACAACCGCGAGCGCAACAACAACCAACTGCTGGTTGCCGGTGCGGCTCAAGCTCTGGACCAAATGAAGTACGAAATCGCTTCTGAGTTCGGTGTTCAACTGGGTGCTGACACCACCTCCCGGGCCAACGGGTCCGTTGGTGGAGAGATCACCAAACGTCTGGTTGCTCTGGCTGAGCAACAAATGGGTGGCGGTCTGAAGTAAAAAGTAAATAATTGGTTCTGGGGCAGCGGAAAAACCGCTGCCCTTTAACATGTTTTGGGAAAAGGAAGTGGCCTGTTGGTTGTCGAAATATCTGGTGTGCCTAGTCGGCCGCGTTGTCGACTGAAATTTCACACCATATGGAACGACGGAGGGGAGAATATGGACATGTTTAAGATTCCCGAGCACTACAATATGGCACATGATGTGGATCGTTATGCGGATGATAAAAAGAGAGTGGCGATCCGTTGGGAAAATGACAAGGGGGATCGACGGGAGGTTACCTATCGGAAACTAAAAGAAGCTTCCGATCGAATGGCCAGGGGGTTGATCGCGGCGGGGTTGAGGAAAGGAGATCCTGTAATGATTCTTCTGCCCCGGATTCCGGAAGCCTATATGGCCTATTTGGGAACACTGAAAGCGGGCTTGGCGGTGTTGCCGGGTTCGGAAATGCTTCGATCCGCTGATATCGCCTACCGGATTCAACATGCCGAAGCCAAAGCGGTGATCTTTGACCACAGCTTGCTCGATCGCGTGGAAGAGGCGGCACGTGATTGTCCTTCCCTCAACTGGGGTTGGATGGTCGGTGAAGGTACGGATCGGTGGGGGCCTCTCGCCAGCCTCGGTGAAGGGGCGGACGATATCCATTTACCCGCCACACGTAGCGACGATGTCGCCTTTATCTCCTACACCTCAGGGACGACCGGGGGCCCCAAAGGAGTGATCCACCATCACAGCTGGGCGATCCCGCATCAGGCTGTAGCTGCACGGGAATGGCTGGATATTCGGCCTGGGGATACGGTGTGGGCCACCGCTGGACCGGGCTGGGCGAAGTGGGTTTGGAGCCCCTTTATGTCCACCTTGGGCAGCGGGGCGACGGCTTTTGTTTATCAGGGACGGTTTGATGCTGAACGGTATCTGTCGCTGATGGAAACCTACCAGGTCAATGTACTTTGCTGTACGCCTACGGAGTACCGTTTGATGGCCAAAGTGAACCGGCTGGACACCTATCGGCTGAACCATCTCCGTAGTGCCGTCAGCGCTGGGGAACCCTTGAATCGGGAAGTGATCGACACCTTCCGCCACCATTTCAATCTGGAGGTTCGGGATGGGTACGGACAGACCGAAAATACGCTGTTGGTGGGCATTACAAAAGGGATGGAGCTAAAGCCGGGATCGATGGGCAAGCCGACCACTGGCAACTGGGTGACGTTGATCGATGAAGAGGGTCAGCCGGTCCCTGATGGAGAAGTGGGAGATATCGCCGTTCATCGGGATGCCCCCGCCCTCTTTAAAGGATACTATCGAGATAAGGAGAGGACAGAGCGTGCCTTTCGAGGAGAATGGTACTTGACCGGTGACCGGGCCCGTCGGGATGAAGATGGCTATTTTTGGTTTGAAGGTCGTTCTGACGATATCATCATCAGTTCGGGATATACGATCGGGCCCTTTGAAGTGGAGGATGCGCTCATCAAACATCCGGCGGTGCAGGAGTGTGCGGTGGTAGCCAGTCCCGATCCGGTGCGAGGTTCTATCGTTAAAGCATTTATCGTTCTGAAAAGCGGGAACCATCCCTCGCAGGAGTTGATCGAGGTGCTGCAGGATCACGTGAAAAAAGTGACGGCACCCTACAAGTATCCCCGTGAACTTGAATTTGTCTCCGCGCTGCCCAAAACCACCAGCGGCAAGATCCGGCGGGTGGAATTGCGAAAGATGGAACAAGAACGGAAAAAGCAGACTCCTTGAACCAGTCTCCCTGCTGAGTTATAATCCTAGGGAGTTGTATAGAAGGAGCCGAATAACATGCGCGTTTTCCCCCATGGTAATATCGTCAACTTTGAGGCTTCCGTCCGAGAGATGACAGGCCCGGGGCTTGATCGATTGTTAAAAAATGTGATTTCCGATCATGCTCCCGTCGTGGCGGGTCTACTCGATATGGACCAACAGGCGGTCTTTGTCTTTGGACAGGCTAAACAGATTCGGGTGGATGAACAGGAAGACCGGGTGGAGGTGATCACCCAGTCGGAGGATGGAGAAGAGAACGCGATTTCCCGCACGATTTCCGATCTGGTGATCAGCCACGAGGTATATTTCGATATTGAAGACGCATCGACTGTGGTCCGGTATCCGGTTTTTTACGTCACGTTTAACAAGGAAGGGGAGGCTTCCGGGGAAGAGACGCTCTTCCTGGCTCCCCGGGATAAGGTTTCCCAACCCTTGGAATGTGTCGTGGAATTTTGGAATCAGAGCGGGGAAGTGGGCCGGGATGTGGACTTTCCCGCCGAGGGCTGCAGGGTCGTCCCCGATTTCAAGAACGTCCTACAGACGGAAAAAGAAAAATAACCGTCCGTTGGTCATAACCATCGACAGGCTGTTGACATCGGTATCTCACGGTCAACAGCTTTTTGTTGTCTTCCCTCCCGATGGTTTTTATGAGGTGGGTTCCTTGAGGGAAAGATGAGAGAGAAAACCGGGACCTGTTGGAATCCGGAACAACCGGAAACGACGGAACAGGAGTGAAAAAACGGTGTCGAATCAGAGCCATTCACATCTGGCCCCCTTTGTCATGGTTTTATTTGGCGGAGCGGGGGATCTGGCCAGAAGAAAGTTACTTCCCGCTTTGTACGGGTTGTACCGCAGTGGGTTGATTCATCAAGATTTTCAGGTGATCGGCCTCGGTCGTTCAGAGAGAGGGCCGGAAGAATACCGGGAGGTGGTTCGTCAGGCTGTAAATCAGTACTTCCGTGTCCCGGTGGATGATGAGGACGGGCTCCAATCTTTTTGCAACAAATTTGAATACATGTCGCTCGATGTACGGGATTCGGCTGGCTATCAACAACTGAAGGAACAGGTGGAGATGCGGGAACGGGAATCGGATATCCCTGAAAATCGACTCTTCTATCTGGCGATCTCTCCTCAGTTGTTCGGTGAGGTGTCGACCCATCTCCGGGAGAACGGTTTAACACAGGGAAGCGGTTGGAGGCGGTTGGTGATTGAAAAACCCTTTGGTGACGATTACCCCTCCGCTGAAAAGCTGAACAATCAGATTCAAGAATCCTTTGCCGAAGAAGATATTTATCGGATCGACCATTACTTAGGCAAGGAAATGATCCAAAACATTCAAGTGATCCGGTTTGCCAACACATTGTTTGAGCACATCTGGAACAACCAGTACATCAGCAATGTCCAGATCACAGCCAGTGAAACGGTGGGGGTGGAGGACCGGGTCGCCTACTACGATCACGCCGGAGCTCTGCGGGATATGGTGCAAAACCACATCCTGCAGATGGTGATGTTGGTCGCCATGGAGCCTCCCAGTCACCTGAAACCAGAGGCGATCCACGAAGAAAAGGTGAAGGTGCTCCGTTCTTTGCGGCGTTGGAGCGGAACAGCAGTGGATGAAAATATGGTTCGCGGCCAGTACACCGGGGGTATCCAGGATGGGAAAGAGGTGCCGGGATACCGGGAAGAGGAAGGAGTTCCGACGGATTCCCTCAACGAAACCTTTGTGGCCGGCAGGTTGTATATCGATAATTTCCGCTGGTCCGGGGTTCCTTTTTACATACGGAGCGGGAAACGGATGGACCGAAAAACCACCGAGGTCGTGATCCAATTTAAGAGTGTGCCGGACAACCTGTATTTTCATAAGGACAACAACTTGGGTCCCAATCTGTTGGTGATCAAGATCAATCCCCAAGAAGGATTGTCCCTGCAAATCAATGCCAAAAAACCGGGGACGGAGACGGAAGTGGTTCCGATTGCGATGGATTTTTGCCATGATTGCGGGACGGAAACCCCGGAAGCGTACGAGAGTTTGCTGCGAGATGCTTTAGAGGGAGACCGAACCTACTTTACTCACTGGGAAGAGGTGGCTTTGGCCTGGAAATTTGTCGATCCGATCCGGGAGGCTTGGGACCGCTCCGAAGCGTCCAGCCTTTGCTTCTACGAAGCGGGCTCGACGGGGCCCAAGGAGGCGGATGGATTGCTGCAACAGGATGGAACCCAGTGGCATTTAACAGAATTGAGAGGGAGACAAAGATGAGTTACCGCGTATACGATGTATCCATGACCATTCATGAAGAGATGCCGGTTTACAAAAACAAGCCTGAAAAAAAGCCGGAGATCGAAGTGATCCAGGATTTCGATACCGGTTCCGCCCGGGAATCCCGGATTCATCTCGATGTTCATACGGGCACTCATGTGGACTCTCCTCTGCACATGTTGCCCGACGGCGGAACCATAGAGACAGTGGACGTGAAACCATTGACCGGTCCTTGCCGCGTGGTGGACCTGACTGATGTTGAAGGAGGGATTCGCCGTTCCGATCTGGAGAAGTATGAGATCCGGGAAGGGGATTTCCTGCTGCTTAAAACCCGCAACTCCGAAGAGGATGCCTTCGATTTCGATTTTATCTTCTTGGCGGAGGACGGCGCCGAGTTTCTTGCCTCCTGCGGCGTTCGAGGGGTAGGGATTGATGCCCTCGGTGTGGAACGGAGCCAGCCGGGACACCCAACCCACAAAAAACTGTTTCAGGCTGGGGTGCTGATTGTGGAAGGTTTGCGACTCAAGGAGGTACCCGCTGGAGAGTACTTCATGGTGGGAGCGCCGATCAAATTGCGAGATACAGAAGCTGCTCCAGCTCGAGTGCTTTTGTTTGAGGGCTTGTCGGCCACAGGCGTATAAAAGCATCAGCAAAGCGAGGGGTGATGATCCCCTCGCTTTTTTATGGAAAAGACGGTGTAGGCGGCGGCCTCTTTACCTGGAAGCTGGGTATTTGCCATATGCAAGTCCGGGCGATTTACATACATCTATGTGTAAGCGCACAAGGAGCATGTGAAGAGAAAAGGGGGCGCTGACTATGACGGGAACGGGGCCGACTAAAAAAGAATTCGCCGATCTGATCAATCAGATGATGGGTCGAAATGTGATGAATGCTCGGCTGTTGGAACAGATTTTGAGCGATGCCAAGAACAGCTACTATAACCGGGGGTTAGACGGTTTTCTCGGGTATATCCGTCGGTTGACCCAGGCTCCGTTAAGCAATGAGGAGCTGAAGCAGATGATGAAGCTGGTGATCGATGCCGGCAAACCGGACCGGGCACTGACCAGACTGGTTGAACAACAATGGTTTCCCCAGGAGCAGGCAGAAAAGATGAACCGAAAATTGCGGAATTCCTCTGGCAATCGGAAGAAAAAATAACGGGCTGTCTGAGAGCCCGTTACCACATTATTTTCGCTTTTTGTTCGCCTGTCTGTTTTTCATAATGGTGTCGACCATTTGGGCCATTCCTGGAGAGTTGATCAGATCGTAAAGGCTTTCGCCGTCTGTGGAGTAAGGCTTGGAAGATAAATGCGACGACTTTTTTGGGGATGATGCGGTTGACTGGTTGGAAGAATCCTTTTTGTCGTCGTCCGATGGATTCAAATCCATTTTGGATAGGCTGGTAAGAAATTTTTGGAATGCCTTTTTGTCTTCCAATGCGTAACTCAGATTGGTGATCGCGGTCAGCCATTGCTCCATTTTAGAAGTGGCGGAAAAAATCTCCCTGGACAAATTCCGGATTTCATCCATTCGTCCGGAAACGGATATGTTTTCCGCCCCGCCCTTGGCGGTGGCGGCCCGCCGAGCCGGACGCCGGGCTTGCTTTCCCCTTCGGTGATGGGTATATAGCTTGGGCTGTTTCAAAATGCTACACTCCCTCGGTGGTTTGCATCGCTCTCATAAGGTATTCATACCGGGGGTTATCAGTGAGAGAAGGAGTTGAGCGAAATGCCAAAGCCGGAATGGTTTCAGGGACCATTGCCCGCATTTCATCGGAAGGCAAAAAGGGTTCGAAAGATTTATTATTTAAGGAATTTCCGCAACCCGAAGGAGTGTATTCGGGAAATCAACCGATCGGGCGGGCGACCGGTTCGGATATTGTCCCATCTGGGCATCATAGTGGGTGAATTTATCAATCAGCAAGGTGCCCGAAGTTTGGAAGGTCATCCGGATGTGGCTCATTGGGAATTTGATTCCCGAGTGAGAATTACCGACCCTTTTGCCGGGGAGATCACCGATCAGACGAGAGACCAGTTGCCCTGGGGTGTTCAGGATGTCGGTGCCTACAAGGTATGGCCCTATACTAAAGGGCGTGGGGTAAAAGTGGCGGTGATCGATACCGGCATCGCCAACGACCATCCGGCCATCCGTAAAAATTACGCCGGCGGGGTCAATATTTTGTCTCCCATGTTTACCCCGTATGATTACAATGGCCACGGAACCCACGTCGCCGGCACCATCGCCGGAAGCGCTGCCGAACTGAGTGTGATGGGGGTGGCTCCCCGGGTTCGGATCTATGCGGTCAAAGCTTTTAACCGGAGAGGAAGTGCCAATCTTTCCGACCTTCTCAGTGCGATTAACTGGTGTATCGAAAATGAGATCGACGTGGTCAATATGAGTTTCGGAATGTCCAATGTGAGTGACAGCCTGCGCCAGGCGATACAAACGGCTCATCGCAGAGGCTTAACGATGGTGGCTGCGGCGGGTAATCAGGGAGTTGCGGGACCGACGGACTATCCGGCCCGGTTTGAAGAAACGATCGGCGTCACCTCGGTTTCGCGAAACGGGACCCTTTCCTCCTTCAGCAATACGGGAAAAGGAGTGGATCTTGCGGCTCCGGGGGAAAAAATCGCTTCCGCTTGGTTAAATGAAACTACCCGTGAGATGAGCGGCACATCGATGGCCGTCCCTCATGTAGCCGGAGCTTGCTCGCTGCTCATTTACCTGAAACCGGATCTCTCGCCGGATCAGCTCCGCAGTTTGTTTATCGAATCGGCAGGCACGATTCGCAACACCCGGGAATACGGCAAATTAAATGCGTATCGAGCGGCACAGTCCTTGGCTCATTATATGGGCCGGTTTATCCCTTAAACCAGGAATCGGCTGCCTGAGCCAATCCTTCCCCCTGAACATTGGGGGGCAGCTCCAGGGATTGGGCCGCTTGCACCAACTCTCTTTTCACTTCATCTGGGGTCAGGTCCGGCTGATGGGTGAGCAGAACAGCCGCCATGCCGGCGACGATGGGAGTGGCCATGGATGTTCCCGACAAGGTGGTATAGTGCCGATTGATCCGGCTGTCCGGCGACATTTTATCAATGTAGGAACGGGGGACCCGGAGGGAGACGATATCCGTTCCCGGAGCCAGTAGATCGGGCTTGGTAACACCATCCGGTGTGGGACCCCGGCTGGAAAAAGAAGCGGCTTCATCGTCGCGGATCGTTGGAGTTCCTTTGTCATTGCTGGCTCCCACGGTAATGATTCGGGGATGGATTCCCGGACTGGAGATGGTGCCAGGGTCCGGTCCATCGTTACCAGCCGCTGCCACCACGGTGATTCCATGATCCCAGGCCTTTTCCACCGCTTGGGCCACCGGATCATCCTTATAGGAAGAGTTGGTCCGGCTTCCCAGAGAGAGAGACAGCACACGGATATTGTACTTCTCTCTGTTTTGAATACACCATTCAATTCCGGAAATCACATCGGAAAGCTGGCCGGAACCGGCTTTGTCCAGCACTTTTACACCGATCAGTTTGGCCCCTGGAGCGGGGCCTTTATATTTGCCGTCGGAGGCATAACCGTTACCGGCGGCATCCCCGGCACAGTGGGTGCCGTGACCGTTGTCATCGTATGGGCTGGTTTTCCCTTTGACAAAATCTTTAAAGGCGGCGATACGGGGTTCCGGATTCATCAGATCGGGATGGGCGTGGATGCCGGTGTCGATAATAGCGATTCCCGTCCTTTCACCGGTATTGCCATACTTCCATGCTAGCGGGGCATTGACGGCGGGAGCGGCCGTATCCAACAAAGCATAAACCTTGCGGTCCAAGTAGACGCGTTTGACCTCTGGATGCTTCATCATCTTGTGGAGCTGGTTGAGATTGAGGTGCATACGAAACATGTGAATGCTGTTGAAGAAATCGACGGAAGAAGGGTTGTTGTATAGGGTGTTTTGTAATGAAGCACTCACTTTGGCATGTTGATCCACCTGAACGAGGACGGGCACACGGCTCAGTCTTTCCATCAGGGAGAGGGTGGCCCGGTGAAAGAAACACGGAATATAACGGAGAAGATGCAACCGTTGGATCAGTGAACAACGTAAATCGGAATCCATTCTCCGTCCGTATTCACGGATCCATTGATAATGGGTCTGGCTCATAAGTGCTCTCTCCTATCTATAAAATCTTCACTTGCCAAAGTATGATTCATAGAAGAAGAGGGGCACAGCATATACCCAATCAGGAAGATCTTTGGAATAGACTGTGCGGGATGAACCATAAACGAGCCAGTTATGTTACACTTAAAATCGGCAATGTGGGAAAAATAGAGAGGTTGAGAAGCGACCATGATCAAACCAAAACCGCAGGGTTCCCGACCTGGTGAGATCCTTTTTCAACGGTTGCATATTTTATGGTTGATCGTTTTTTTGTTATTTGTGGTTTTGATCTTGCGCCTGGCATGGGTTCAGCTTGGCGGAGGAGAAAAGTATCAAAAACTGGCGGAAGAGAATAACTTTAAGCAGATACCGATATTGGCTCCCCGCGGGAAGATCTACAGTGCGGAAGGGGAGCTGTTGGTGGGAAATGAATCCCTGTTTACCGCCATGTATCTGGAAACTGAGGGAGATAAAAAAGAGAAGTTGCAAACGGCCAAAAACCTGGCTGAGGCACTGGATATGTCCGTTAAAAAGGTTTTGGAAAAGATGGACGTGGGTTTGGACCCCAAAGGCAATTCGGTCCCGCGTAAACAGCCGGCCTACTACCCTAAGAAAATTAAGGATCGGTTAACAGAGGAAGAGGTCGTGCAGCTATCGGAGCATCCTTCCCAGTATAAAGGGGTGAACATCTTCCTCGAGCCCCTTCGCGATTACCGGGAGGATACCTTTGCCGTACAGACCATCGGGTATGTACGACCCTTTGCCGGAGCAAAAGCTTCTTTGCAAAAGTACAAACAGGCCGATAATAAGCCGGAAGACGGTGGGTATCTCGACTGGGAACAGGTGGGCATGGATGGGATCGAATACAGTTACCAGGACTACCTCCGCGGACAGCACGGATATAAAGTGGTCCGGGTCAACTCCACGGGTAAGCCGGTGGAGGTGATCAAAGAGGTGAAACCTCGCCCCGGGAACCATCTCACCTTGACCCTGGATGAGTCCATGCAACTGGAAACCGAGGCGTTTATTGAAAAACAATTACAGTGGTTGCGAGAAGAAGCTCCCGGCCGCCATCGGGCGCCCAACGCACGAAACGCTTATGCGGTGGCTATGGAAGTGAAGACGGGGAAAATCCGTACCATGGTTAGTTACCCGGATTACGACCCCAACATTTGGAATGGCCCGGTGACCGCGGAAGATTACAAGCGGTTAACCTATACGATCCGCAATGGAACGATCCAGGAGGCTCCCTACGACGCCCGTAATGCAGCCCATCCCGAGGAAGAATATCGACGGCATCCGATGTCGGTAGTTCCCTTAGGGTCTACATTTAAACCGCTGATGGCGCTGATGGCTTTGCAAGAGCGTCTCATCGGACCCCAGACCATATTCCAGGATCCGGGGACATACTACTACGCGACGGCGACGCCGCCGGTGCGCAACTCGAGCAATCACAACTACGGAGCCCTCAATGTATATAAGGCGATCCAGAAATCGGCGAACACTTTTTTCGCGTGGACGGCGAACCGGTGGTACCGCAGGGATGGAAAGGAGAGCCTGGATCAATTTAGACGGTATACCCACCAGTTCGGGTTGGGCGTTCCTACGGAAGTGCCTCTTAAAGGGGAACAAGACGGATCGGAAGGATATCTGTCGGAAAGCTTTTCCCCCTTGGGAGCGATGGTGCTCAGCTCCTTCGGGCAAGCCCAGCGCTATACCACCATGCAACTGGCCCAGTTCACCGCCACTTTGGCCCATGACGGCAAGCGTATGAAACCTCTGCTGGTGGAGAAGGTGAAAAATCAGGATGGAGAAACGGTCAAAGAGTTTCAACCGAAGGTACTGAACCAATCCTCCATTGAATATCGCCACTTTCAAACCGTCAAAGAGGCCATGGCCCAGGTGACCCAGCCGGGAGGGACAGCCTCCAACCTGTTTCAGGACCTGCCCTTTGATGTGGCGGCCAAAACGGGTACTTCGGAGCAGGATGTTCCCGGTCAGGGACGCGTGGAAAACTCCGTCTTCATCGCCTTCGCCCCCGCAAAAGATCCGGAAATCGCTGTGGCTGTCGTCGTGCCCGAGGGCGGTTACGGTAGTATTGCGGCTGGTCCCATCGCAGAAAAAATGATCAGCGTGTATGCAGAGGATTATATGAAAAACAGCGGGTAAGGGCGGTGATAGGGCGTTCGTGGACCTGGTCACACTTGTTGCAATGGGTGTGCCGTCTGGTCAATAATGAAGGGATCGATTGCTGGAACTGGCGTCTGATCCGCGGATGTTGCGGGGAAACAAAAGATCCCATCCCGCCTCGGCGGGATGGGATCGTTATCATGGAATGTTACTGTTGATTTTGGTTTTTGCGGGCTTGAGATTGCTGGTTCTTTTGACGAATTTGTTGAGCGTTCGTCTCGGAAGCAAACTCGTTCGCATACCGCTTTTGTTGCTGCTGTTGTTGAGCGGCTTGTCCGGCCTGGGCAGCCTGACCGGCTTGAGCAGAACGTTGGTTCTGTTGACGAACTTGCTGGGCATTCGTCTCGGAAGCAAACTCATTCCCGAATTGCTGTTGTTGACCTTGGGCGGCAGAACGTTGGTTTTGTTGGCGCACTTGTTGAGCATTGGTTTTGGAAGCGCCTTTGGGTTGGAAAGCCATTTTATCACCTCCGTGCTAAGTATTGTGTCCGGAAACAAGGGTTTCACTCACTGATTTTAGAAACATTTATTGCCTGAGGAGGCATCATGAAGGAACAAATTTTGATGGCGATGATGAATTGCATCCCCAAAAAATCCGTCTCTCGCTGGATGGGGCGATTGGCTCGATCTCCCTACAGCCGACATTTGATTCCTTATTATATCCGACGTTTTAATGTGGATCTCTCCCAAGTGGAACAACCCGTTTCCCATTATCGGACGCTGCTCGATTTTTTTGTCCGGGGTCTGAAAGAAGGGGCGCGTCCGGTGGATCCAGCCTCCGACCGGATCATCAGTCCGGTGGATGGAACGGTCTCCCAGGTCGGCACAGTACAGGAAGGAAGTCTTCTGCAGGCCAAAGGAGTAACCTATTCTTTAGAAGCCCTATTGGGTGGAGAGGCTGCAAACAGCCGACGCTTTTTGGGAGGGGCATTTATCACCCTTTACCTAAGTCCAAGGGACTACCACCGAATACACGTACCGGTAAAGGGAAAAGTGCACAGGCTGACGTACATACCGGGCACCCTATTTCCTGTCAATTCCATCGGTGTGCGCAGGGTTCGGGGACTGTTTTCCCGAAATGAACGATTGATCACTTATCTCCATTCCCCGGCGGGGGAAGTGGCTCTCGTCAAGGTGGGGGCTACGAATGTCGGAAGCATAAGGGTTTATTACGATGATCAAGTGCGGACCAACCGACCGGGACGGAGACGGGAGAGCACGAAAACATACAAGCACCCGGTGACGCTGGAAAAAGGGGAGGAACTGGGAAGGTTCGAATTTGGTTCCACGGTGATTCTTGTCTTTGAACCGGGCCGAACCGTATGGGTGGATGACCTATCACCGGGTCAATCGGTTCAGATGGGCCAAGCGATTGCGCGGATCATACCGCAACCGGAAGGGAAAGGAGGGAAATCCCATTGTTTCAGCACACCCAACTACCCCCGAGGCGATTCAAGTCCTATTTCCCCATCGTAACCCTTATTTTATTGGTACAGACTGTTCTTTTTCTGTTGATGACAATAAGTGGTGGTTCTAAAAATCCCTTTGTGCTGCAGGCCTTCGGTGCGCTGGTTCCCGCTCTGGTGGTCGAAGGGGAATGGTGGCGCTTGGTTGTGCCTATCTTCCTTCACATCGGTGTTACTCATTTCTTATTTAACAGTTTTAGCTTATATATCTTGGCTCCCCAACTGGAATGGCTCTTCGGCCGCTGGCGGTTTTTGCTCCTTTATTTGGTAACGGGGATCGCGGGGAACCTGGCCACTTTTTATCTAGAATTTCCGGGGAACATCAGCGCAGGGGCGTCGGGATCGATCTACGGATTGTTCGGTGTCTATGTTTATCTGTTTTTATTCCGCAAAGGATCGATGGATCCGGATACAGGTAAAGGATTGCTCGCTCTGGTGGGGATCAACCTCTTGCTCAGCGTTATGGACCCCTCGATCAATCTGATCGCTCATCTGGGAGGGTTGATATCGGGGCTATTGTTGGCCGGGCCGTTGTTACGCTTGAAAAAAGGGCTCTAAGCCGTTTACCGATTTCCCTTCACATCGGATCGGTAAATCCGCCGCTATTTGGATAAGCTATGCTTGGGTGAGGCCTATGAGCTTACTTGGGAAAACTGATCGCTTGGACCGCCCAGCATGGCTTCTGCTGATCATTAACGGGTTGTTTGCGGTTTCTACCGCCATGTCCAATACCTTTGTCAATGTATACTTATGGAAATTGAAACAGGACTTTATCGTGATCGGCCGCTTCAATCTTGCCAGTTACCTGGCGATGGCGATCACGTTTGTACTGGCTGGTCGTCTGGCCAAGCAGCTGGATCGGGTCATCGCCATCCGGATAGGTGTGGCGTTGCAGGCCCTTTTTTATTTGGCCGTGTTGTTTTTCGGTCCCCGATCTGCGGAACTGGTCATTCCTCTCGGTTTTTTTATGGGGATTGGTTCCGGTTTTTTCTGGTTATCTTATCATGTGTTGTACTTTGAAATTACCGAGCGTGATAACCGGGATATTTACAACGGCATCAACGGACTCTTCACCTCGCTGGCCGGCATCGTCGCTCCCCTCTTCTCCGGTTGGGTGATCACCGTCGTCGATCACTTTACCGGATATCGCATCATTTTTGCCATCTCCCTGGCTGTATTCCTGCTGGCGGTCATCATCAGTTTCATGTTGAAGCAGCGGAGTGCTCGGGGCGCTTACCGTTTGCGGGAAATCCTCCGGCTCACCCAACGCCGCGATAACCATTGGTACTGGGTTAATCTCGCCATGATCGCTCAGGGGACACGGGAAGGGTTATTTGCCTTCCTGATCAGTCTCTTGATCTTCGTCTCCACCGGTGACGAGCTGGCGTTGGGGGGCTATCTGACCGCCTCCTCCGTCGTTTCCCTGCTCGCTTATGTGGCGGTGGGCCGGGTCATGCAGCTGAAATGGCGGGATGAAAGTATCCTGTTGGGGGCCGCTATGTCTGGGATCGTGGTTTTGCCGGTGTTATGGGATGTCAATACCTGGACCCTGGTTATTTTAGGGGTAGGGGCGTCCCTCTTTTACCCGGTCTATATGGTCCCACTTACTTCGGCGGTCTTCGATGTGATCGGGGAGAATCAGGATACGGCCCGGTTGCGAGTGGAGTATGTGGTCGCTCGTGAGCTGGCCCTCAATGTGGGGCGGGTGCTCAGTGTTTTGGTCTTTCTTTGGTGGATACGGGAGATGCCGGATCCGGCACAGTTGAAATGGCTGGTGTTACCCGTTGGTTTTGTGCAGTTGATTGCCTGGCTCTCCATCAGGCAGGTTCCGATTTTGGAGCAGGAGTAAATCAGGGATGAATCGAACGAATACAAACATCATTTTCGGGGAGGTTGAAACCATGAAACGGGAAAGACGCCCTCGGGTCCTGGTGAGTCGAAAGATCCCGGAGGCGGGACTGGAGCTGCTTCGCCAACATTGTTCTGTGACAGTGGGCGCCGAGGATGGGATGTTGAAACGGGAAGAGCTTCTGGAACTGATTCAGGATCAAGATGCCTTCCTCTCCATGCTGACTGACCGGGTGGACGGGGAGTTGATGGATGTTGCTCCTGAATTGAAGGTGGTCAGCAACTATGCTGTGGGCTACGACAACATCGATGTCGAAGAGGCAGCCCGGCGGGGAATAGCGGTCACCAACACCCCTGGCGTGTTGACGGAAGCGACGGCGGATCTGGCCTGGGCCCTCTTGATGGATGCCGCCCGTCGAGTGACGGAAGGGGACCGGCTGAATCGGGCCGGCCAGTGGCATGAGTGGGCGCCGATGTTCCATCTGGGAAAAGAAGTGACCGGCTCCACTTTAGGGATTATCGGCTTTGGTCGAATCGGCCGGGCGGTGGCTAAGCGGGCGGCCGGCTTTAACATGAAGGTGGTGGTTCATTCCCGTACCCCGCTCGATCCCGAGGAGGAGAAAAAGTGGGGTGTCACCTTCCTCTCCCTGACCGAGCTCCTTCAGCAGTCGGACTTTGTTTCTATTCACGCCCCTTATACAGAGGAGACTCATCATCTGATTGGAGCAAAAGAGCTTGCCCAGATGAAGTCATCAGCTTATCTGATCAACACCGCTCGGGGGGCGTTGGTGGATGAACCGGCCTTAGTAGAGGCGCTTCAAACGGGAACCATCGCTGGTGCCGGGCTGGATGTGTATGAGGATGAGCCCCGACTCGCTCCCGGATTGAAAGAGTTGGACAACGTCGTTCTGGCCCCGCATTTAGGCAGCGCCACTTGGGAGACACGGCGTGCCATGGCTCTACGGGCGGCGAAAAATATTGTGGCGGAACTAGTGGGAATCGGAGAATCCACTCGTGTTTTGGGTTGATCGCCATCGGTACAAAAGCCACCCCGTACCCAGCAGTAAGACCGGGATGACGGCGGCTCCTCCTTCCAAGCCGAAGGCGCCGCCGGTGATCCAGTTTGGCCCCGTCTCCACTGCGGTCAACAGCGAATCCCGGGAGATCCGTAACCCGGAGACGGGCAAGGAGAGCATATCCTGGGACCAATTCCAGGTGAAATGGATCCCGATCGGCAACCACAATCCTCCGCTGACGTGACGAGCCACCCCTAACAACACCCCGGCCAAAAAAAGATTGACCATGGGCAGCAGGGTGGAGGAAGGGTTTTGGAGATGGAGTGCAGAAAACAAGATAGCGGTGGTAAAGATGCCGCGATAGCTACCCAAGGACCGGGATAGCAATGTCTGCATATAACCCCGGGTAAACACTTCTTCTCCGAAGGCCACGATCAGAAAAAGAAGGGCGGAATAAAGTCCCGGAGTGATGAGCCCGGCGGGTCGTAGCCCTGTGACTTCCAGCCATGGCGTCAACCAGAGCAGGAGAAACAGCCCACCGATCAATACAAGTCCCAACGTGCTTCCATGCAAGAAAGGGCGAATCCACCTGGAGGGGTCCAATCCCATGTCGGTGAAGGGCCTTCTTTCCATATAGCGCCAGGATACATAGGCCGCCAGCACAAAGGCAGCATTCTGGGCGACGGTAAGGGGCAGCGGACCGAGGTCAGGGGAGATCGGGGACAGGAGCAGACTGAATATGAAAAGAGCGGTGATCGCCATCATTAACGTGACCGCCACTTTACCCGTCAGTTGAACCCATTTTAGCATCTCACTCACTCTCCTTTTCCGGTAACAGTATACCCTTTACACGATGCGGAGGCCTCTTTTACGGTGGAAGGATTTGTGATAAGATATCATTCAGTCTCGGGGAACGGGTTTGGAAAATATTTGGGATCTGTGTGAATACGGGCGATTGTATACCGTGGCTTTTTATGCCCAATTTTAGTGTGAAAAGGCATACAAACTGTAACGATGGATCGGGACCATCTGTTTGTCTTTTCAAGGAGGAATCGGTATGGCACAAAAAAAAGAAGTTCTACTTACTGAAGAGGGTTTGGCAAAGGTTAAAGAAGAACTGGAAACCTTTCGGACGAAACGTCGTCAGGAGGTTGCAGAACGTTTGAAAGAAGCGATCGCCCAAGGGGACTTGAGCGAAAACGCCGAATATGACGCAGCCAAGGAAGAGCAGGCGTTCGTGGAATCGCGGATTGTTACCCTGGAAAATATGGTGCGTAACGCCAAAATTATTGACCAGGATACGCAGAATAAACACTTTATCAGTGTTGGAGCCAAGGTAACAATCAAGGAAATGCCCGATGGGGAAGAAGAGACCTATACCATTGTGGGTAGCGCGGAATCGGATCCTCTCTCCGGGAAAATCTCCAACGAGTCTCCGATCGGTGCTGAATTGATCGGGAAGCGGGAAGGGGAAATCGTAGAAGTGCCCGCTCCCGCCGGCCCCATCCAATTTAAAATCGTCTCCATCAATTAAGTCAGTGACTGTCACACCTCCAAGTGTGGCAGTTCTTTGCTGTGTCTGTTGTGGCAAAATTGGTTTCATTCCGAAAGGGGTATGAAGGATGGTCTTAAACGTATCCGGTCTTCTGATCGGCGCCTACGAACAGCAGGAACGGCAGCCGAATCCCTTTGTCGCTTTAGACTTTACTGAGGAAGAAGAGGCTCGGGATGCTACCGGCCGCTTGGCTTCGATGGTGGAATCGCTCACCCTTCACATCGCCTCCCACCCGGAAGGGGATCTCGAGGTAACGGTGACGGGAGGTTCGGAACAAGAGCTGTGCCGGGAAATGGTCTGGAAGGATGACATGTGGCGGTTGTTTATGGAGTTTTTTCGGCAAGGTGAGCGGGTGCTTTTGGGAGGTTCCGTCGGCGGCGTGGTGTTAGAGGATACGCTGATGCCTCTGTCGCGGAAATCGGTCTCTATCGAGGTGTGATGCTCCATCGATAAAGGCGGCCTTGTGGCCGCCTCCCGTTTGTTTCTTTACTGGGCAGCTTTCACCTGATCCGCCAATTGGTGGAGCGAGCGCCTGGTTTTGTATTCAATCCATTGGTGTTGCCGGTTTTTGATTAAGAGTCGAGGGGCCTCCCACAGAGAGGGAGCTGGGGCGATGATCACGTCTTCCACCGGATATCCCACCGGGGTTAAGGGGAGAACCACCGGACGGGGAAAGTGGAACAGAACGTATTGTTGCGGCAGCTCGTCCGAGCTCATTCCACCCATTTGCCGAATCCCTTCCAGCACCCGCTCCAATTCCATCTGCATCGCTCGGTCGACCCGGATAGGGGTTTTTTGCTGCTGCAGGACGCGGTATCCCTCCACTTTTGAAATCTTAGAGGGTGGAAGGTTCCCGGCGTGGGCTTGTGCCGGATAGAAGATCGCTGCAGACAGCAAGCAGATGGTGAACGCACAGGCGAACAGACGTTGAAGGTTCATCCTGATTTCTCCTTTGGATCAGTCTTTTGTCCCAGTTTGCGACAAATCAGGAGGGAGCATACTCGCTACTCTTTGTTTACCCATCGCACCAAAAGGCCGAGCCCTTCAGGGGTGAAGGGCCGTCTGTTCCTTTAGCAGCCGGTGGTGGAAGGAGACCAGTTCGGCTGCCGCCTGGTCCATATCGTCAGATTGAATGTGGAGGACGTATTGATATCGTGCTTGGCTGTATTGGTAACGGGGGTCATAATACTGGGTTAAAAGCGTACGAACCAACGGGCGATACTCCCCCCGTTCCGCCCAATCCCACAACGCTTTGCGAGTGTCTGGCGGCAATCGGCGTTCAATCCGTGAGATCGCACCCATCACCTGTCGTTGGAACTCCTTGGTGGGATGTTGTTGCAGGTAGGTATCCAAAATGTGGTCGACCCGAGAGCTTTCCGAAGCTTCCACCAGCACCGGGATACCGTCATCCTTGGCCTTTACCATAAAATCGGGCAGTTGGACACGGCCGATTCGTTTGCTCTCCGCTTCGATAAATACGTAAGGTTCCTCCCGATACCGCTCCAGTTCCTTCAGGAGCAGCGCATCAAACATGCGCTGGTTGCGGGGATGGGTTTCCCCCAGGCTGCCAAAGGCGGAGCCCCGGTGCCCGGCCAACCCTTCCAGGTCCAACACGGGGACCTCCTGGTCCTGGATTCGGTGAAGAAGCGCCGTTTTCCCCACACCTGTCAAGCCGTGCAACACCACAAACCGGAAGTAGATAGGAATATTTTCCAGACGGTTGACCACGTGTTCCCGGTAGGCACGGTAACCGCCCTCCAAACGAAGTGCAGGTTCGCGGGCTAGATCCAGAAAGGTGGCCATCGACTCGCTGCGCATTCCCCCTCGCCAGCAAAACAACAGAGGGGTGCGCCCGGCCGATTGCTCCAGCATCGCATCCACTAAATGGGGAATTTTTGGGGAGACGATCTCCATTCCCTGGCGGATGGCTGCTTGTTTGCCCTGTTTTTTATAAATGGTCCCGATCTCGGCCCGTTCTTCATTGTCAAACAGGGGAACATTGACTGCACCAGGAACGGTGGCCTCTGCAAATTCCCTCGGGGACCGGACATCGATCCATTGAACGTTCTTTTCTTTTATGGCCTGTTTCACATCGATGTCTCTCATGAGACAGACTTCCCTTCTAGCTGAGCTTGTCCGATCTATTTTATCACATAGCGGTCTGTGAAGAAAAAACGGACTGCTGACATGGAAAAAGCCCAGTTCCGAGGAACCGGGCGCGCGGAATCCCAGTATGGATTGATAACAGCGCAAAGCTACGCCTCATCTCGGGTGGTCGTTTCCCGGTCCAGTTCGGGGCCGTCAAAAGCCTCATCCGCGGGCCGGGTGATAATCGGCTCCAGCGCTTGGATGGGATCCAAATCCTCTGCTTCAGTGAAGGGTGGTGGCTCTGTTTTCTTCCGACGCCGGCTCATAACAAATCCTCCTTCCTATGGGGTCCGTTATTTGGAAGGTTATCCTCGGAAGTAGGGGGACATGCGTCCATTTTATCTAACCTGTTTCTGAGGACAGGATGTCGAAAGGAAGCCGATCCTCTCGAAAGTGTGAACATTTTCTGGTACAATCTAGCTACGTATAGCGGAAGGTGGAAACGAGTGCCCGATCAATTGACGCCCGGGGAGATGGACTCTCTGCAAACTGTGGGGGTGAAGGGGTTCATCACATGGAACCGATAAAGGATGAAAGCGCCAAGATCCACACCTTGACTGACTGGTGGCATAAAAAATGGGTTCGGGTCTCTGTCTGGAGTATCGGTCTGATCGGGATGGTTCTCTTTCTCATCGTGAACCTCTTGATCTCAACCCGGGATGTCGATGCGCTGGAAGCCGCTTCCCCGCAGCCGACGCTCATTCTGGATCGACAGGGGAATGTGGCCAGTAAAATTTCCACCTCCCCATCCGAGGCGATCCATTTGGAGGATCTGCCGGATCACATGATTCAGGCGGTAGTCGCCATTGAAGACCGCCGCTTTTACCAGCATTCTGGTATGGATTACTGGGGTACGCTTCGTGCGGCGATCGCTAACCTTCGCCAAGGGACGATTGCCCAAGGCGGCAGTACCATCACCCAACAGTTGACAAAAAATATATTTTTGACCCACGATCGCACCTACAAAAGAAAGGTGAAGGAGATTCTCCTGGCTAAAAAGGTGGAGCGCACTTATACAAAAGATGAAATTATGGAGATGTATCTCAATACCATCTATTTCGGCGAAGGTGCCTGGGGGGTCAAAAAAGCGGCCCAGATCTACTTCGGAAAAGAGCCGAAGGAGTTGACTGTCGGGGAGTCGGCGCTGCTTGCTGGAATGATCCGATCGCCCTCTTCCTTGTCTCCCTTCAAACATTTCAACCAAGCGATGGCCCGGCGGGATGTGGTGTTAAACCGCATGGAAGAGGAAGGGTTTCTCGACGAGGCAAAAATGGCTCAGGCCAAAAAGAAGGATATCGTGCTTCAAGGGCAGCAGCCGGATGATTACCGCGGGCGGTACCCCTCTTACGTGGATGCGATCATCCAGGAGGCGACTCAACGTTACGGCTTGACGGAAAAAGAAGTGCTATCTGGTGGCTTGCGCATTTATACGGAGTTGGACTCTACCATGCAACAAGCGGCCGAGAAAGTAACCAGCCAGAGGGAGCTGTTCCCGAAGGGAAGCGATGACCAACCGGTTCAGAGCGGCAGCGTACTGTTGGATCCAAAGACGGGGGGCATCCGGGCCTTAGTCGGCGGACGAGGGAAACACGTTTTCCGCGGATTTAACCGGGCCACCCAACTGCAACGGCAGCCAGGGTCGGCGATGAAACCCCTCTCTGTCTATGCTCCCGCCCTCGCCGCCGGTTACGACCTCGATGCGCGACTGAAAGATCAACCGATGAGCTTCGGAGATTACACACCGTACAATTACGATGATCAGTATCTCGGCGAGGTTACCATGTATGAAGCTCTGGTCGATTCACGCAACGTGCCGGCAGTCTGGCTGCTGGACCAAATCGGAGTGGATCAAGGCGTTCGTTTTTCTAAAGCATTTGGTATTTCCTTGACGCAGGAGGACCATCAGTTGGGGTTGGCCCTGGGCGGATTAAACAAAGGGGTCTCTCCCTTGGAAATGAGTCAAGCTTATGCCGCCTTTGCCAATAATGGGATAATGGTGGATGCCCACACCATCCGTCGGGTGGAGACGGTCGAGGGTGACACCCTGGGCAAATGGTACAAGAAGTCCGTTCGCGTCACGCAGCCGAAGGTGGCCCAACACATCACTTATATGCTGCGCGGGGCGGTCCAGGAGGGAACAGGGAAGAAGGCCCAGGTTCCCGGACGTCCCACCGCCGGTAAGACGGGGACCACCCAGCTGCCCGGAGGGGAGCGGGAGGGAGCCAAGGACCACTGGTTCGTGGGTTACACCCCCAACCTGGTGGGAGCCGTCTGGATCGGCTACGACCAGACCGACTCGGAACACTATCTGACCGGTTCCAGTGGTTCGACGGCGGCGGTGGTGTTCCGGGAAATGATGTCGAAAGCCTTAGCCGACCGACCGGTGGGAGCCTTCGATTTGGATGCGGTAAAATGGAAAGAGCCGCCCCGAGTGGAACGGGAGGACAAAGAGGAGAAAGAGAACGAATCGTTACAGAAGAAGTTACGGGAATGGGAGAAACAGAAGGATGAGCTCTCCGAGCGATGGAAAGAGAAAAAGCAGGAATGGAAAGAGAGGCTGGGAGAATGGAAGAAGGGCTAGCCTCTCCTGCCCGGTTTTCCTCACGGGGAGAACCGGCCGCTTCCCTTTGCATTTCCGTTAACCCTTCTGTTATTTTGACAGCACGATGGAAAAAAGGGGAGAATATCATTGTTTGAGGATTTTTTTTCAAATCTGGTAGGGGGGTTCGCCCGTCTGGTGGTCGGCGGTTTTTTGATTTGGATGGTCTTTATCCTGTTTCTCTTTTTCAAGGAACTGTTTACGCCGGGTGATATCCAGATTCGGGACTACCTTTACCGTGCTTGGAAAAGATTTTTATTTTCCTTTGAACTGTCCGCCTACGGCGGAATGATTGTGGCGCCGATCATGATGCAAAAAAGCGAGGAGGAAGTGGCCCAATATACGGTGATGATGGTGTTGGCGATCCTCGCATCGGCTCTATTTCTATATATTCGGTACCAGAGCGGCCGATTATTCGGCTTTCGACGTCGTTGACAGATCCCACCCGGTTGTCCGCCGGGTTCTTTTCATTTCGCCGCTTATCCGAAAGGTTCATGACATTCCTTTACTTTGCTAGTCAATTAAGAGATAATACAAGATAAAATTATTTTTTAATAACTGCTGGGTGAGTGGGATATGCCGATTGAGAAATTACTGGATATCGTGGGTCAATATCTGAAAAAAGAAGAGCTGGAACAGGTGGAGAAAGCTTACCTTTTTGCCGCGGAAGCTCACAAAGGGCAGACCCGCAAATCCGGTGAAGAATATATTCATCATCCGGTGGCGGTTGCTGGGATTCTGGCGAACCTGCAAATGGATGTCACCACCCTGACCGCTGCTATTCTCCACGATGTGGTGGAAGATACCGGTGCCACGCTGGAAATGATAGAGGCGGAATTCGGGGAGACCGTCGCCCAGATCGTGGATGGTTTGACCAAGCTGAAAAAACGGATGAAATATAAATCCAATGCGGAACATCAAGCGGAAAATCATCGGAAAATGTTTGTGGCCATGGCGCAAGATATCCGGGTGATTTTGATCAAACTGGCCGATAGGCTGCACAACATGCGGACGCTTCGCTATCTTCCCGAGGCGAAACGGCGCCGGATCGCCCAGGAAACCCTGGAGATCTTCGCTCCCCTCGCCCACCGGCTGGGGATTTCGACGATCAAGTGGGAGCTGGAAGATATTGCCCTCAGAAACATGAATCCGCAGCAATATTACCGGATCGTCAACCTGATGAAGCAAAAGCGAGAAGAACGGGAGAAATATTTGGAAGAAGTGATCGCCACGATCCGTCAGCGACTGGAAAATATGGACATTTCCGCCGATATTTCCGGTCGACCGAAGCACATTTACAGTATCTACCGGAAAATGGTGAAGGATCACAAACAGTTTAATGAGATTTATGATCTGTTGGCGGTCCGGGTTATCGTCAACTCCATCCGGGATTGCTATGCCGTGTTGGGCATCATCCACACCATCTGGAAGCCGATGCCTGGCCGGTTTAAAGATTATATCGCCATGCCGAAGGCCAACTTATACCAGTCGCTGCACACCACAGTGATCGGTCCCAAAGGGGAGCCGATCGAGGTGCAGATCCGGACCCGGGAGATGCACCGTATCGCGGAATACGGCATCGCCGCCCACTGGGCTTATAAATCTGGCAGCCAGCCGGGTGAAAGCTCCTTCGACGAGAAGCTGAAAATGTTCCGAGAAATCCTGGAACATCAGCAAGAGACGCAAGATGCCCGGGAGTTTGTGGAAAACTTGAAGATGGATTGGTTTTCTGATGCGGTTTTCGTCTTCACGCCGAAGGGGGATGTGCTGGAATTACCGGCTGGATCGGTTCCCTTGGATTTTGCCTACCGTATCCACACAGAAGTGGGAAACCGTTGCATCGGTGCTAAAGTGAACAACAAGATCGTCCCCCTGGAGCACAAGCTGAAAACCGGGGACATTGTGGAAATCCTCACTTCTAAGCACAGTTACGGACCGAGCCGGGATTGGCTGAAGTTGGTCAAATCTTCCCAGGCTCGGAATAAGATCCGAAACTGGTTTAAAAAGGAGCGGCGTGAGGAGAGCATAGCGAAGGGACAGGAAATGATCGAGGCCTCCCTCAAAAAACAGGATTTTGATCCCGCTACAGTGTTAAACAGTGAACGGCCTAAGGAAGTGGCTGATAAATTTAACTTTCCCGATGAAACGGATATGTTTGCCGCCGTCGGTTATGGAGGCATCTCCGCCGCCCAGGTGGTGAACCGGTTGACTGAGGGGCTTCGTCAGGAAGAGGAGAAACCCTTGGTTCTCCCCGATGTCAAAGCGATGCCGACACGTCGGAGACGATTGGGTGACGGCGTTCGGGTCAAAGGCGTCGACAACTTGCTGGTCCGCCTCTCCCGGTGCTGCAATCCGGTGCCCGGTGATGATATCAAAGGCTTCGTCACCCAGGGACGGGGCGTATCGGTGCACCGCTCCGATTGCCCCAACCTGCAGGGAGTTGAGGAAGGCCGGATGGTTCCGGTGGAATGGGAAGGCGTTCCCGACCAGTTTTACAATGTGGATATCGAAATCTCCGGCTTGGATCGCGATGGCCTCTTAAACGAGGTGTTGCAGGCAGTTGCTGAGACTCGGGTGACGCTGATCGCAGTCAGTGGAAAGGCCGACCGGCGGGGGATGGCCAAAATTAATATGACCATCGCCATCCGGAACATCAACCATCTGCAATCGGTAGTGGATCACATCAAAAAGGTGCATGATATCTACAGTGTGCGCCGCATCATGCAATAGGTCGAGCCAAGAAGGGGGAAGTTTGTGCGGATTGTGATTCAACGGGCCAAAAAGGCCCGTGTAACCGTTGATGGTAAGACAACAGGCGCTATCGACCATGGCTTGGTTTGCCTGGTCGGGGTGACTGAAGGGGATGGAGAAGAGGATGTCCGTTACCTAGCGGACAAATTGGCCCATTTACGCATCTTTGAGGATGAGCAGGGGAAGATGAATCATTCCCTGCTGGATGTAGGTGGGAGTGTTCTGTCGGTCTCCCAGTTTACCTTGTACGGAGACTGTCGAAAGGGACGTCGCCCCAATTTTATGGCGGCCGCTCCACCAGACGTGGCTGAAAAATGGTATGAGCGATTGAATGAGGAGCTAAAAGCTCACGGCGTACCAGTGGAAACCGGAGTGTTCGGGGCGATGATGGAAGTGGAGCTAACCAATGACGGTCCGGTTACTCTGATCCTGGAAAGCAAAAAATAAGCGAGATGAAAAGGTTGTCTGTGCTATAATAACCGTAAAATGATAAGCAGAGGACAAGGAGGACATCAAACTTATGCCCAATACCAGCCAGTCCATCGAACAACTGGCCGTAAACACCATCCGCATGCTGTCGATCGACGGGGTGGAAAAGGCCAATTCTGGGCATCCGGGGATGCCAATGGGTGCGGCCCCCATGGCATATACGCTCTGGTCCCGTTTTATGAAGCACAATCCGGCCAATCCGGATTGGTTCAACCGGGACCGGTTTGTTTTGTCCGCCGGCCACGGTTCCATGCTGTTGTACAGCCTTCTCCACCTGTTCGGCTACGATCTCCCGATGGAGGAGCTGAAAAATTTCCGCCAGTGGAAGAGTGCCACACCGGGTCATCCGGAATACGGTCACACTCCCGGTGTCGAAGCGACTACCGGGCCGCTGGGGCAAGGAATTTCCAACGCGGTCGGCATGGCGATGGCGGAAGCCCATCTGGCGGCTGTCTATAACCGGGAACGTTTTCCAGTGGTGGATCATTACACGTACACGATCTGCAGTGATGGGGATCTGATGGAAGGGGTGGCATCGGAAGCCGCTTCCCTGGCCGGCCATCTGCGCCTGGGGAAACTGATCGCCCTTTATGATTCCAACGATATCTCCCTGGACGGGCAAACCGCCCACGCCTTCACCGAAAATGCGGCCAAGCGATTTGAAGCCTACGGTTGGCAAGTGCTGCGCGTCGAAGAGGAGAACAACCTGGAGGCGATCGCCTCCGCCATCGAAGAGGCGCAGAAGGAGACCACCCGTCCCACTCTGATCGAGGTGAAGACCACGATCGGCTACGGAAGTCCCAATCTCGCCGGCACCCATGAAGTGCATGGAAAAGCGATCGGTGCCGATGAAGCGGCTAAGGTGCGGGAAGCTTATGGATGGAAATGGGACGAGCCTTTCTTCGTTCCGCAAGAGGTGCGGAGCCATTTTGCTGAACTGAAGGCAAAAGGAGCCCGGGCCCAGTCGGAATGGGACGAACTCTTTGCCGAATACAAACAGGCCCATCCCGAGTTGGCGGAGGAGCTGGAACGGGCGATGCGCGGGGAGCTGCCCGCAGGCTGGGACCAGGAACTTCCTCGTTACGAGACCGGGGAAAAGATCGCCACCCGTGCCGCCTCCGGTGATGCCCTCAACGCACTGGCCAAGACCGTTCCCAACCTGTTTGGTGGCTCGGCTGATCTCGCTTCCTCCAACAAGACCACATTGAAGGAGGAAAAGGTTTTCCACGCCGAGGATTACTCCGGGCGCAATGTCTGGTTCGGGGTGCGAGAGCATGCCATGGGCGCCGCCCTGAACGGGATGGCCTATCACGGCGGACTGCGCCCCTTCGGCGGCACCTTCCTCGTCTTTTCCGATTACATGCGGGGCTCGATCCGTCTGTCGGCTTTGTCAGGCCTCCCCGTCCTATACGTGCTGACCCATGACAGCATCTCTGTCGGCGAAGACGGCCCTACCCATGAACCGGTGGAACAGGTCCCCTCCTTGCGGCTGATTCCCAACCTCCAACTGTTCCGCCCTGGGGATGCTAACGAAACCGTGGCAGCCTATCGGCATGCCCTTACCCGGAACGACGGGCCAGTGGCTCTCGCTCTCAGCCGCCAAGGCCTGCCCGTCCTGGAAGGAACCGCGGACAAAGGGTTCGATGGAGTGGCCAAGGGTGGCTATGTGCTGGCGGATGCTGACAACGGCGATCCCGATGTCATCTTGATCGCCACCGGCTCGGAACTGAGTCTGGCTGTCAGCGCCCAAAAACAGTTGAAAGAACAGGGAGTGCAAGCGCGCGTAGTCAGCATGCCCTGCCGGGAACTTTTCGACCAACAATCGGAGGATTACCGGGAATCGGTCCTTCCTTCCAATGTGAAAGCCCGGGTGGTCGTGGAAGCGGCCCACCCCTCCGGCTGGGAGAAATACACCGGTGATCAAGGGGCCATCGTGGCCATCGACACCTTCGGCGCCTCTGCCCCCGGCGGTCAAGTGATGGAGGAGTACGGATTCACCGTAGACAACGTGATCCAACATGTAAACCGCGTATTGAAGGGATAAAGAGCAACCCAAAAAAAGCCCCCAGCTGAACATGATGTGCACCCCTTAAAGTAGACACAGGAAAAACCCCCTGTGAACGGAACTACTTTTAAGGGGTGTTTTCATGGCGAAAAAAGGACAGAAGTT